>JBEKBM010000042.1:0-7110 GCA_050015395.1 Bathyarchaeia archaeon | reverse complement strand
GAACTTCCAATTATTAATGTAATCAAAGAAAACGATATTATCTAAGGTTGATTCGCAACCGTAGGCATAGTACTTAGTACAAAACAAGAAAGACAACAAACTCCAGAAACGCAGTTGAAGAAGCAGTGATTCCATATCGAGCAAACCAGAAATGAGACGTCAAAGGCCTTCTCAGAGTGGATCGGAAGTTTCGAACCTACGGACCAGAAGACCAGAAAAGAGAATATCACAAAAGACCACACATAGAAGCAGTCTACAGCTTCCTAAAGACACAGTATAGCCTAGCCACGAACAAAGTCAGAGGCTTGAAAAACGTCACCTCGTACGTCCTCTTCAGCGCATTGTGCTTAGTTCTGAACAGAGAGGCAGCAGAGAACATCGGAAGAAGAGACAAAGCAGTTTCACCAACCTACTTCAATACGTAATAAAGGGACAAGGCAGCGCGCTTCTTCAAGCAATTTTTCTTACCTCATGCAAAATTCGCCTATAGCTCAAGAAATAACAACTATTACAGTAAAAATTTCCGTTTGGAGTCTTCATTTATTTGGTTAAGCAGGCTCTCCAAGCTAATTGAGTCGAGCATAAGCCCAAATTAAGCTCAAGCTGTCAGTTTGTACATGCGAATAATTCGAATTATTTAGTCTTAAATATGGAAAAAATAGATTGATGATTCGGTGAGAATGTTGGAAGGGAACGCCCAACTAAGTCGCGTCTACTGGTCTTAGGTACATGTGAAGTTGATCTTTTGATACTTGTAAGAGCAGTCCCTTGTCTGTCCTGCGTAAAGTCCCTTTCTCTAGGGCTGAAACGTTCAACATATTTCGTACTCCACCTTTCTTTGCGCCAAGCACAGACTCAGCTATGTCCTTTTCCAATTCGATTTCAAGACGTGTTATTTTCCACTCATCCAGATCTATTTCTATTTCTTTGACTTTGCCGATTTTCTCATCTATCACAAACACATCTTTATCCAAAAGCTCTTTACTTTTCGCTTTCGCACTCATACTTATCTATCCCTCCTTTCTACGCCATGATTTGAGCTACTTTATAAGGGGTCAATTGGCAGGGTTAAATGTGTGTGACTGTGAGCGCACAGCCACATTCTGACGTAAAATCCTGCGTTATTTGTCGGACGACGAGATTGCAGTTGTAAGTTAGCTTATGTCCGCAAAACAGTGGAACCGTGAATCAAAACCTTTTTGCGCTAATTAAGGAGCACGCATGCTATTGACAGCGTTAATGATGTTAATCATCATCGTCGTGGTGGCGGTCATCGTGGTGTTCTTCGTGGACGACTACTACGTCGTGGTGTCTGTGTCCATAGCCCGCGAGATTTCCTATCGCTGCTGATATTAGCGCGACAACTAGAAATACTATGCCTGCGTACAGTAAGCTACTGTCTGTTAGGGAATGTATGCTACCGCCTGTTAGGAAATAGGTTATTATGGCTGCTAAGGCCGCGATGGGGAATGCAAAGAGGAAACCGATGATTATCACTATTATCAAGGCAATTATGAGAAAGACTATTGCGAGCCACCAGAACGAACCTGCTGGCGGAAGAGCGACTTGTAAAGAGAATATCAAAAAGATTCCTAATTTAACTTGCGTTTCCGTCCTTTATATTTATTTCTGAAAAAAATATGGTAACACCCCAGGCTGTTCTGCCAAATTTATGGTGACATAACCGAAAGAAGGAAATTAACCGTTATGCAGTGTGTTGCAGAGATGAATCAAAGTTCCCAAAAGGCGCAAAAGCTTAGGCAAGATTATTTCTTAATCTGAATGAGCTTGTCCCTTACAGCTTCAGCCACAAACTCAGCCCTGCTTCGATAACCTAAAAGCTTCTTTTCCAAGATTTTATCAACCTCGTCTGCAAGCTCGACGGACAGCCCTCACAGCGTACGGCGTATAGGGTCTATCGAGAACTATTCGTTTCTAGCGCGCTCTTGGCTGCCCTCTAAAATTATCCGAGCATCTTGAGTTCCGCGTGAGTGGAGTACTTTTCGTGATGAATTGAATAGAACAGCATGTCTGGCAGGTTAAGTTGTGCAAGGGGATAGATTATAGCTTGGCCTTGAAGAAAGCGAGAAGGTCCTCGTTGGCTTGGTCCTTGTGCGTTGTACACATTCCGTGCGGTGCGCCCTTGTAGACTTTGAGTATTGCGTTCTTGACGATCTTGGATGAGAGCATGGCCGAGTCGGCGATTGGTACGATTTGATCGTCGTCGCCCTGTAGGATCAGAGTTGGCACATCGATTTTCTTGAGGTCATCAGTGAAGTCCGTTTCGGAGAATGCCTTGATGCAAAAGTATGCGGCGGGAAATCCAGCCATCATTCCTTGGAGCCAGAATGATTCACGTACGCCTTCCGAGATCTTTGCACCCGGTCTGTTGTAGCCATAGAATGGTATACTGAGGTCCTTAAAGAACTGCGAGCGGTCGGCGATGACATTTGCGCGAATCTGGTCGAACGTCTCGATCGGCAAGCCGCCTGGATTGGCGGGCGTTTTTAGCATCAGCGGTGGGACGGCGCCGATTAGGACCGCCTTGGCTACGCGTTTTGTTCCATAGCGACCGATGTACCGTGTAACTTCGCCGCTACCAGTTGAGTGACCCACAAGGAGCGCATTCTTTAGGTCGAGTGCTTCGATAAGTTCCGAAAGGTCATCGGCGTATGTGTTCATGTCGTTCCCGTTCCAGGGTTGGCTGGAGCGTCCGTGGCCTCGACGGTCGTGTGCAATGCAACGGTAGTCTCGGGAGGCTAAATAGAACATCTGATCTTCAAAGGCGTCTGAGTTGAGAGGCCAGCCGTGGCTGAAAACTACAGGTTGCCCGCTGCCCCAGTCCTTGAAATAAATCTGCGTGCCATCTTTGGTCGTGATTTTGTTCATTTCAAAAATCCTCCTGTCCCATTAGAATGTGCGCAATTATTTTAGGATTTGTGGCTTCTGGATGTTACATCAATCGATTTGCCATAGTAATAATTCCAGTTAGAAAAGCGAAAATAAGCCAGAATTAAGGCGTAATTGTCAAAAGCGGGCGGGGAAGGATTTGAAACCACGCCCTGCTGGAGATTTCACCCACAGAATCCATTTTTTCTTTCAGTGTGCTCTCCCCTGCGCTGATGTGTCGTTTCAGCACTTGCCTTTTAAAGCGTTTTAGCCACAAGCTTCTTCATGCTCGATTTATCCAGACCTTGCGATGCTTGCGGAAGAACGCCTGTAGGTGGTGGAGCACATTGTCTAAAATGCAACATCTACTTCTGCTTCACATGCATGCTTGAACAAATCTATCTGCAAAACAAACTTCCGCTTAAATGTCCGATGTGTGGCAGAACGTTTGAGTAAATAATCAAGAAACAAAGCAAAGAGAAAAAGTGACACCTATCATTTTTTAGCTCTTAATCATTGTTGCTTCATGAAGAAACTGAAGAAACCTATAGGTATACTCAAATAAGCAGGTCACCAATCAGTAAATTAAAGGGTTGAAAATATCTTGAGAAATAAAGCAAACAAGTTTTACCAAAACACTCACGGAGTCATTTTTCGAACAAAGACAAATAATAAACAGCAAAAGAGGAAGATCGCGTTAATTAAAAAAACGCGAAACCTTAGAGCCCAATTGAATCCGCTTTCTTAGAGGATATTTCAGGGACATTATCAATTATCCCATCGGTAATGTCCTATGTGTGGTGGAAAGCTGGAATAGAGTTTCAATTGAAAATTCACCATTCAGCAATTGGTGATTTGACAAACGAGCTTTTTCTTAACTGAGTGTATGCCTAACAATTGCTTCAAATGGGTATGTTTTTCACTACGCACAAATCGTTAATACTTTTTCAGCTTTACCTGTAAGATGGGTTAAGTATGAGACGTTCCAAACTAGAAATGTACATTGATATTCTGAAGGTTTTAGCGCAAAGAGGACCGCTGAAGCTAACACATATTATGTACAAGGCAAACGTCAACTGCAAGGTTCTAAAGGAATACTTGGATTTTCTAATTAAACAAGGACTAATTGAAGAGAGAGTAATTGGAAAAGGCAGGGTAGTTTACGCAAATACAACTCGCGGAACAACGGTTCTCAAATTCTTTAGAGAACTAAACAAAGTGCTTCCCTTATTAGAAGAAGACGGCAAAATCTTGCCAGCGCTCTATTGAACTAGAGTCCTCTCGTTGTCTGCGGACGATTAGCGAAACCAAAAAGCACATAAATAGCTCCAGAGTCTAAAACAGCGGCGACACGACATCAAGGTGTAAATTAAGCCAGAGGTCGTAGTCCAATAAGAAACCATGTATGTGCGGTCGTAGTCTAGTTTGGTCTAGGACATCAGCCTGCCACGCTGACGACCCGGGTTCAAATCTCGGCGACCGCACCAAAATTAACCTTAAAGTCTTTTAAGGATAAACCTTAACTTTTAAACAGCAGCTTATACGGTTAGGAACAACCATGAAAAGCCTTGAGGAAATAAAGAATACTCTAACTAAACAAAAGCAAGAGTTGTGCCAAAAATACAGCGTTAAGGAGATAGGTATCTTTGGCTCCTACGTGAGAGGAGAGCAGAAAAAACAAAGTGATATTGACTTATTAGTAGAATTTGAGGAGCCTTCAAACCTAACCCTTTTAGACTTCATCAGGTTGGAGAACTACTTGAGTGAGATTTTGGGAGCCAAGGTTGATTTGGTGGAAAAAAATACTCTTAAGCCAAGGATAGGCAAACGCGTTTTGCAAGAAGTTGTAAACATATGAAAGATGAATTCTTGGATTACGTTGAAGATATACTCAAGGCAATGGATGATGCTTTAACTTTCGTAAAGGACATGAATTATGATGCCTTTGTTAAAGATAGAAAGACCATCTATGCAGTTATCAGAGCTTTAGAAATTATCGGAGAAGCAACAAAGAATATTCCTTCTCCAATAAAGACTCGTTACCCCGAAATTCCCTGGAAAGACATGGCTGGAATGCGAGACAAGGTTATTCATGCATACTTTGGGGTTGATTTGAAAAGAGTTTGGAGTACAGTCAACGCAGATATTCCAACCATAAAGCCATATTTTGAGAAATTACTTAGAGATAATGAGAAACGTTAGCTTTTGAATGCTTGCGCTAAATTCCAACCTATACGTTCGTTCTAATAGTATAGTGGTCGTCTAGTTTGGTCTAGGGCATCAGCCTGCCACGCTGACGACCCGGGTTCAAATCTCGGCGACCGCACCAAATCCCCCTCGGTTCACTTCCTTTTTCTCTTTCTGCGACCTCTACGTTTTTGCTGAATTTCTTGAACGCCCTGAGAAAATAAAAATGTTAGTTAAATGAGCGCAGCCTCGTTAAGAATATATCCAATTTGGATATGTGACTGTTACTGAAATAACGGATTTATTAAGAAATAGTATTTCTCAACCACAGGAAAGGGCAAATGGAAACACAAACAATTAACTGGCTTAACCTTTCTGATTCTCAAAAAGCCAAAGTGTTGGAGCAAGCTAGAACTTACCTGCAACAACAAATAGCAGAAGCAAAACTTCGTAAGTCTATTATAACAGTCCTCACCAACCACGGCATCATATAGGCGAAGAAAGCCCTTGTCTTCTCGTAGACGATAACTGCAAAATACAGGTACAATAGACGCGCTTTACTGGTTATGTTAATGGGTGATTGATTTAGAAAATATTAGAAGATAAGCATTTTTGGTTAGCTGGCTACTTTCTTAATAGAGGATTTGCTTAACGTATTAAGCACATCCCACCGGACCCGAAAGAGACAGCCGAGAACATTAGGCGTTTTGTCTAACTTCTCTTTTTTTAACCTATTTTTTGAGCCGTTTTTGGCATACCTATCGTTTCATTTTATTTTTTTGTTCTAAAGGTATACCGAGGTCTTTTTCATTTTATATTTTTGTTCTAAAGATTCAACGAGTTCTTTTTCTAACTCGATGTCTTTCTTTGATAATTCATCAAACTTTTTTTGTGCCGATGCTCTTCCTGAATTAGGAGACCGTTTCTTCATTTTAGCACGAATGGTTTCCAAGTCTTTTTTTATTTCTTCTGGTTCTCTCATTCTTGGTCAAGTGTAATACCCATTAATCGCTTATTACCTTTTTTGAGCAACTACTGCACAAGACCCAACAATTAATTAATCAGGTTCACAGGTTCACGATATAGCCCTAAACACAAGGGGTTTACATATTGTATGTATGCTAATCATCATAAAGTTTAAGCTAATTTACATGGTTAAAATGATAGAATAAACTGCAAAAAGTGTAGTTTTACTATAAGGTGAGGCAAAGGCAGAAATTACTCACCGTTTGGAGTTTGCTAGTTGTTTGAAGGAAGACTCTGGGGAAGCGGCTTGGCGCAAAGAATGCCTTTCATCATTTGAGGAATGGTTTGAGAAGTGGTTTGACAAAGCCTAATTTTTCCTGCATTCTTTTTCCTTTTTTATTGAAAACTAAGCTTCTTCAACATGCAAAAACGTTGAAAAGCAATGAAAAGCAGCGTCGTTGAGTCTATGTTGAACTATGTTGAATCATATTTGGAGCCGAGAGGTGTGCATAATTTTAAATCTAGTTAGCGTCTTCTTGTCATCATGGAAGCCTGTGAACTCGTCAGGCTTATCGTCAACAAAACAGTCGTTCCAAAAGAGCCCAAAAGACGCGGAAACCCAGGTTACGGACGCCTCAGAGCCATAAGAGTTCTCGTCTACGCCAGACTCAAAGGACTACAAAATGATACACGCATAATCTGGCACCTCAAAAAACACCCATCAGACGCTAAAGAGCTTGGATTACACCAAATACCCGACAGAACCACCATTGGAAGATGGTGGAGACGCTACCTAACAGTTCTAGAAGAGACTTTTAAGAAGACCGCCGACATAGTTCAGGTGCTAGTGCCCACAACTCATCTGATCGCTGACTCCACGCCGCTAATAGACCTCTACGACATGGAAGCCAAAGGCGGCTTCACCTGCAGAGGACGCTTCAAAGGCTTCAAACTCCACGCCGTTGTCAACCAACTCGGCCTACCACTCAAAGCCATCGTTACACCGGGGAACCGTTTTGACTCGCCGTTTCTGCCCAAACTCATCGAGGACCTGGAGGCGCAGTACGT
>JBEKBM010000041.1:0-11531 GCA_050015395.1 Bathyarchaeia archaeon | reverse complement strand
TGTTTTTTGTTTTGTTTTTAATTTTGATTGCCCCTCCTGCACTCTTCTTTCCACTGTTCAATTGTCCCGCACCCTTATTCGTTTTGCCTCTCTCGAAGCAAATAAATGGAGCTGAAAACGACGCAGCTAAATACAAACAGTTTTTTTATACTGATGTGTCCAGTGTTTTTAGCATGCTTCCTGATCGGTAGCCTTCTAAATCAATTGTCACATACTTGAATCCTAATTTTTTCAAATCCTCAGCTACCCTATCCAAAACTTCGACGCTGCAAAAGAGTTCTCTTTCAGTTTTTCCAACTTCTATTCTTGCTAACCCGTTATGGTCTCTAACTCGGATCTGCTTAACCCCCGTTATCGCCTTTACGGCTTGCTCTGCCCTATCGATTCTACTCAGCTTCTCAGCCGTAATTCTCTCGTTAAACGGTATCCTTGAAGCCAAGCACGCTAAAGCAGGCTTGTCATAAACGCTAAGCCCCATTGTTTTGGCTACTTGGCGAATCTCATCTTTACTAAACTTGTTAATCATCCATGGACTATACACGCTTTTTACTTCCTGAATTGCTTTGAATCCTGGTCTGTGATCGTTTAAATCGGTGAAGTTTGTGCCTTCAAAAACCGCTTTGAACCCGAGTTCATGCGCGAAGTCGATTAGGGATTTGAGTAATTCTTTTTTGCAGTAGTAGCAGCGGTTTTCAGGGTTTTTGCTAAAATTCTCATTGGATAACTCGTCAGTTTCAATCACGTACAGTTTGATGCCTATGTCCTTGGCTGTTTTTTTAGCGTCCCTTAATTCTTCAGACGTGTATGTTGGAGATTGAGCTATAACAGCCACAGCCTTCTCGCCTAGAACCTCATGGCTTACAGCCGCTAATGTTGAGCTGTCCACGCCTCCAGAAAAAGCGATTACCACGCCGTCCTTTCCTTTTTCCTTGATGAAATCTTTGAGTTCTTCAAGTTTACGATTTGGGTCTTCCATGCAAATCACGTCGGTTGGATAAAAATTTCTTTTGCCTTCGAGATTACAAGCTCCGAAAGTTCTCTAAGAGGCTTATTAGTTTTTTCCGCCAACCTTTTAAGATCGTCATATTCGGGTTTTATGCGGATGATTTCTCCATTGCTGTTTTTTGAAACCTTTACTTTTATTGGTTCTTTAACGCCGCCAATCAGCAAATCGACTGAATAAACTTCACGGGTAACAATGTGTCTTTCACAGAAGTAAACTCTGACTCCCAACGTGCCTGTTTCATTAATCAGTACATTTGAGAGGTGTTGGGCATCTTTTTGGTCAGCGATTACCTTGATAATTTGCCCAGGTCTATTCTTTTTAGTGTACATGGGTATGATGCTTACGTCTTTTGCGCCTTCCGCAAGAAGCCGATCAACAGTATGCCCCACAATTTCCCCTGACACGTCATCAACGTTGGTTTCCAATACGGCAATCTGATCCTTCATCAAGCATTTTTCTAAAGGTTTACCCATTGTTATTCGAAGAACGTTAGGTATTTCAGAAAACTCTTTTCCGCCTGCGCCATAACCAACCTTCAATGGAGCCATCTCAGGGTAAAACCTGCTTACTTCGTCTGCTAAATTAACTATTATTGCTGCTCCCGTGGGCGTAGCTAGTTCCGACTCGACAGGTCCACCTTTAATCGGAAAACTCTTTGATTGAAAAATAGCTAGCGCCGCCGGAGATGGACTTGACACTGTGCCATGTGAAAACTGGAATAATCCTCCGCCAACGGAGACTGGCGTTGCAACGATTTTAGCGTTAAAGAAGCCAAGGTCTTCCATGGCAACCGCAGAACCAATAATTTCCGCGGCAGTATCAACCAACCCAACCTCATGCAAATGCGCATCAGCCAAATGATGCCCATGAAGTTTCGCTTCTGCATCAACCAACGTGTGGATGACGTTTGAGGCATACTGCTTTGCTTTTGCTGAAAGCTTGAGGTTTTCTGCTGTTTTTTCAACTATTTCGATTAATTGTTTCCCGTCTTTTCTGGATTTTCCTTCAGCTGTGACGTCAACTTTGGTGGCTCTGAACTCTTTACGCATAACCTGTTTGATATCAACCACCACATTCTTGTAACCGTAATCGGCGTTCTCCAGACTTTTTATGGCTGAAGTAACCTTGTTTACATCTGCTCCAAGATCCAGTAAAGCGCCCAGAATCATGTCTCCAGAAACTCCAGCGACTTGACAATCAATCATAACTATTCTAGAAAATTCAGGCATCCTGTTCCGACCGCTTGCATATATTAAAAAAGCAAAAACGATATATTGCTTGTGGTTCTTGAGCAAGTGATCGAAATCATGTCCACATTGAAAGAGATTCTTGAAAAAACCGCTAAAAACGAGTTAACAGTTGAGGAAGCAGAAAAACTGTTGCGCCTGCTAGCTATTGCTGAAGTTGAAGGCATAGCAAAAATTGACGCTAACAGGGAACACAGAAAAGGTATTCCTGAAATAATTTTAGCTGAGAACAAAACAGCAAAAGACCTAGTTGAAATAACCCTTCGAATGCTTAGTGAAAATGGTAGAGTAATAGTGAGCAGATGCAGTCAAGAACAAGTTCAAGCCCTCAACCAGGCGCTGCCTGACGATGCAACTTTCCAGGTTAATGAAAAAGCAAGAATAGTCATCATTAAAAAGAAAAACATTGCCATTAAAAACACTGGTGGAAAGATTGGACTTTTAACCGCAGGCACCTCTGACATTCCAGTGGCTGAAGAGGCAAAGGTGATTGCTGAAGAAATGGGTTGCCAAGTTTATGCATCGTATGATTTGGGTGTGGCTGGGATTCATAGGGTTCTTCAGCCCCTAAAAGACTTAATCGTGAAGGATGTTGACGTTATTATTGTGGTTGCTGGCAGGGAAGGGGCTTTGGCTTCGGTGGTTGCTGGTATGGTTAATGTTCCGGTGATTGCGGTTCCAACTTCTAATAGTTACGGTTTTGGCGAAAAAGGAGTAAGCACGCTGATGGCTATGCTTCAGTCATGTTCACTGGGGTTGGCAGTTGTTAACATTGACGCTGGAGTTGCTGCTGGTGCTATGGCTACGTTAATTGCGAATCGTGCGGCTAAATTTAGAAGTTAAAGGTAAGTTTCAATTTTTAGCTTGTGATTTCTATTAGCAGGTTTATTCGCGATTTCAGTAGAATGCTTATATAGTTTTACGGCTCACTCAAAAGTTAAGGCGTATTTAACCGATGACTTTTCAAGACAAAATCTTTTTGAACCCCATAGGCCGCGTCAAAACCGAAGCTGTTGGCAACGAGGTTAAAGATAAATCCAGAATCTCACAGATTATCGTTCGTGACGAGTTGGTTGGAGCCTTAGATGGTGTTGATGGCTTTTCACACTTGTTTGTGCTTTTTTGGCTCAACCAAATTTCCAACAAGCAACGAATGACATTGAAGATTCATCCAAGAGGCAGAATGGACATGCCTTTGCTTGGAGTTTTCGCTACCAGAACTAACATTCGCCCAAACCCCATCGGACTAACACTAGTTGAGTTGTTAAAGGTTGAAGGCAACACTTTGACTGTTCGCGGTCTGGACGCTTTCGACGGCACGCCAATCTTGGATATTAAGCCCTTTGACTCTTGGGACAACGCGGAAAAAGCCAGAGTCCCTGATTGGTGGATTAAGTTAAACGAGAAGAAGCTGTAGAAGTTTACATCAGTTCTTGGATGCAGTATTTTGCGTCAAGCACTTTCAAGAGTTCTGCCCTAAGGTCTTCACCCTTTAGGCCAGCGACCTTAATGCCTCCAATTTTATCTGCAAGCTCTGGCTCTTTGCAGGCTTCTTTTAGCCAGTTTTCAAAGTCGCCCCTGTAGAGGTGAAATTCAAGCGAACCTGCGCTGACCTGTTTTATAGCCTTGTAAAACTCTTCAAGTGTCTTCGAGGTTAAGTCTGCGGGCTGATTGATACCATAGTAAAAGTGAAACCCCATTTCTTCTGGAACAGGCGTGAACGCTTTGATTGCTGCTTTTCCTTTTTCAGTTATGCCATATCCATTTCCGATTCTTTGCAGAAAGCCCTCTTTTGCTAGTTCTTGAATTTGCTGTATAGTTTGGTTTGGGTTTAAATTCACCTTTTTAGCAAACATGTTCAGGTCCATGCGGCTTGTAGCTTCACTCATAGTTTTTAAAACTTTAAATTGCTCCTCTTTCAAATGGCTTCCCTCACCTTCTATTATTGTTTAAACGGAAATTTAAATGTCTTAACCATTCGCTATAATCAAGCAACTTCTTCGATAATAACCTGCTATGTTCCATGGGCAAAACTACTAAACCCATCGTTTAGCTAATTAAGGCAGGGCACGCTTGCGAAACTATTTTTTCTAATCCTTCAGCGTCTGTTTCAAGGTTATTTTGTTGAATAAAGCTTGTTTTGGCTGTTCTTTTACGTCACGCATCTTCATTGTTACTAGTCACTCAAGTTCATGGTTATACGTCACTGTATCAATGGAGCAAAGATTATTCTAATTTTACCTTTTTTATTTGGCAGTTGTTCATTGATTTACAGACAATTGGGATTCCGACGGCGATAATATGACTGTGGGAAATTTCTCCCTAAACTAGCGGTGATTTTGACGTTCGGCAGAAAGGGCAAAATTCAAGTAAAGTGCAAGTTTATTTATTCCTCAAAACTAAACATTTCTTTTAGTGAGAGCTATTGAACCACAATTACATTATCATATTAGTTACTGCGAAAGATAAGCAGGAAGCAGAAAAAATAATGCAATTGCTTTTGAATGAGCGTTTGATTGCTTGCGGAAACATCGTTAGTCCAGTCACGTCACTTTTTCATTGGTCTGGCAAAATTGAGAAGGCTGAGGAGTGCTTAATCGTTATGAAATCACGCATGGACTTGTTTTCGCAAGTTGCTGAGCGTGTGAAGAGCTTGCATAGTTATGAGGTTCCGGAGGTTCTTGCGCTTCCGATTGTTGATGCGTCGAAGGCTTATCTGGATTGGATGAGTGTTGTGCTCAAGCCTTAGAGTACATTTTTGTACTGGTAAGCCTTAAATAATACATTGGCGTATATTTTTGAACCATAAGGAAGCATGAACAAAATGGGGAATCACCTTTGGCACACAGACAACAACCGAAACCAAACCAGCTAACCCCCTAAAAATCAAAAAAATCCAGATCACTCAACAACCCCTCGAAATATTCTCAAAACTCCAAAAACAATACAAAACAACCTACCTTCTCGAATCAATCGAAGGACCAAAAAAACTCGCACAATACTCATTCATCGGATTCGACCCAAAAATAACCCTCCAAACAAAAAACAAAAAAGCCCAAATCAAAAACGAAAGAACCGGCGAAACAACCACACAGAAAACAAGCGACCCACTGCAACTCATAGAAAAACTCCTCAAAGACGATGCAGTCTCAAACAGCGAATTCAGATTCATTGGCGGAGCAGTCGGCTACATCTCTTATGATGCGGTACGTTACTGGGAAAAACTGCCAGAAAAGTCCCGATTTGACCTGAATTTTCCTGAATTGGAAATGGGCATATTTGACGACGGATTCATCTTCAACCATATACAGCGACAAGCATTCTACTATTACCGAAGCGAGAACCGTCTACCCGAAGTTGAAAACCTACTCAAGCAACCCATCACTTCTGAAGAATTATCTTACACTCAACCTAAAGTAAGCACTAAAAAAGAAAACTATGAAAAAGCGGTAGAAAAAGCAAAAGAATACGTGACTGCAGGAGACATTTTCCAAGTTGTCCTGTCCAAACGCTACCAATTCCAAATAAAAGGTGACCTGATTCCGTTTTATCAGTCTCTTCGCACCATTAATCCTTCACCCTACATGTACTTTTACAAGTCAGGCGATCGGCAAATCGTTGGTTCCAGCCCCGAAATGCTCGTCCGAGTTGAAAACAGAACCGTGGAAACCTTCCCGATTGCAGGAACAAGACCAGTTGCTGAAGACCCTGGTGAAAACCGCAAGTTAGCCTGCGAATTGCTTGCCGACCCAAAAGAACGTGCTGAACACGTGATGCTTGTCGATTTAGCACGTAATGATATTGGCAGAATCTCCAAGTACGGTAGCGTTCATGTGCCTGAATTCATGAAAGTCCATCGGTACAGCCACGTACAACATATTGTTTCGCAAGTGGTAGGTGAACTTAAAGAAAACCTTCAAAGCTATGACGCGTTGCGGGCTGTTTTTCCAGCTGGCACGGTTTCTGGAGCACCAAAAGTGCGAGCCATGGAAATCATTGACGAACTTGAACCAGCAAGGCGTGGACCTTACGCTGGTGCAGTAGGCTACTTTTCATACAATGGCAATGCCGACTTTGCCATAACCATCCGCACCCTCTTCGCCGACAAGAACAAAGCGTACATTCAAGCTGGCGCCGGAATCGTAGCTGATTCAGTTCCAGAAAGAGAATGGTTCGAAACAGACGACAAGGCAAAAGCGCTGATGCAGGCGCTTGAGCGGGCTGGAGGCGCAAAAGCATGAAGGTAGTAGTAATCGATAATTACGATTCGTTCGTTTACAACCTTGTCCAGTACATAGGCGAACAGGGCGCAGAAACCATCGTTTACAGAAACAACAAAGTTACCCTAGAACAGTTAACCAAGCTTAAACCTGACAGAATTGTGATTTCGCCAGGTCCAGGCACGCCTGAGGATGTTAGGTATTTTGGCGTTTGCACAGAAATTCTGCAAACTATGAGTCGTACAATTCCAACTTTAGGCGTCTGCTTAGGTCACCAAGGAATAATCAGCGTCTATGGCGGAAAAATCATCCACGCAAAAAGGCTAATGCACGGCAAAACCTGCACCATAAAACATGACCAAAAAGGTATCTTCAAGGGTGTACGCAACCCATTCACGGCAACGAGATATCACTCACTTGCTGGCGAGCGATGCTCTATTCCTTCATGCTTAGAAATTACCGCAGAATGCGTTGACGACGGTGAAATCATGGGTGTTCGGCATGTTAAGTACCCGATTGACGGCGTGCAATTTCATCCCGAATCGATTCTCTGCGAGGATGGGAAAGTTATAATTAAAAACTTTTTGGATGGCGGGCGACGGCTGTGATTAGGGAAGGCATACAGAAACTCATCGAAGGCTACAGCTTAACAAGCGACGAGTCAGGAGCGATAATGCGAGAAGTCATGTCGGGGAAAGCGACAAGCTCACAAACTGCTGCTTTTCTAACAGCCTTGCGAATGAAGGGTGAAGCTGTTGAGGAACTCATCGCCTTTGCCTCTGTTATGCGTGAGCAGAGCAGCCAAATACATCCCCGTGTGCATAGCCGCCTAGTGGATACCTGCGGGACAGGCGGAGACAAAATAAAAACCTTCAACGTGAGCACAGCAGCAGCCTTCGTCATTGCAGGAGCTGGCGTTGCGGTTGCTAAGCATGGAAACAGGGCTGTAACCAGCAAAAGCGGCAGCGCCGACGTGCTGGAAAAGCTCGGTCTTAACCTGTACTTGGAGCCCGAAGCAGTTGAAGGCATAATAGAAAACGTTGGGATAGGCTTCATGTTTGCTCCAGCTTTCAATCCCGCTATGAAGTATGCTGCTGAGCCAAGACGGGAAATTGGCATTCGCACAGTATTCAACCTCCTCGGACCGCTAACTAATCCAGCATGCGCTAACGCCCAACTGCTCGGCGTATATGACCCCAAACTGACTGCCCCATTGGCTTATGCGTTGAAGCGGCTGGGTTGCGAGGAAGCGATGGTTGTTCATGGATTAGATGGCTTAGATGAAGTGTCAACGGTTGGAAAGACGGCTATTGCATGGTTAAAGAAAGGCAAAGTAACAGAACGAGAGGCTTCTCCAAGCGATTTCGGAATAGAAAAGGCAAGCATCGCCGATTTGAAAGTGGAAACGCTTGAGGAAAGCGCTGAAACTTTATTCAAAATTCTCAGCGGCAACTGCACCTTAGATGACCCCAAAGCGGAGTTTGTGCTTGTCAACAGTGCGGCAGGAATCATTGTTGGCGGGGAAGCAGAAGACTTCGAAGGCGGCATGGAAATAGCTCGCAAATCAATCGAAAGCGGAGCTGCCTACGCCAAGCTTAAGGCTTTAGTGAAAGCTTCAGGCGGCAGCCTGTCAAAACTTGAGGAGTTGAAAGCGAAGTATGAGTGATTTCCTTGATGTGCTGGCGCGTGATGCTAAAGAAACAATTGATAGCGGATACTATGAAACGTTAAAGCCGACAGAAAGGGTTCGCATTAGTTTAAGGAAGGCAATTTTAGAAAGCAAAGCTACCCCAGTCATAACCGAAATCAAAGCCGCTTCACCATCAGCTGGGATAATCAGAAAAAACGTTAAAGCAAGCATGATTGCGAAGGCTATGGCAAAAGGCGGAGCAACCGCAATATCCGTGTTAACTGAGCCAAAACACTTCAATGGCTCTCTAGAAGCATTGGCTGAAGCGCGAGAAGCCGTGAAACTTCCCATCCTCATGAAAGACATAATCTTAAGCCCAATACAAATCGAAGCCGCACCAAAGATAGGAGCTAACGCCGTTTTGCTAATTAAAGCGCTTTTTGACAGAGGATACTGTGAAAAAAGCATTAACGAAATGATAGACGGGGCTCATCTGTTCGGTCTTGAGGTTTTGCTTGAAACCCACACCGAATCGGAGTTTCGCTCAGCCATCAAAACAGGCGCTGATTTGATTGGGATAAATAATCGTAACCTTGAAACATTAAAGGTGAATTTGAACGTGACAAAACAAATTCTTGCCGAAATTAATCCAAAAGGCAAAGTGGTCGTAAGTGAAAGCGGAATAAACACGCCAGCAGACATACGGTTTCTCCGTGAAAGTGGCGCATGCGCTTTCCTTATCGGATCAGCCATAATGTCAACCGATAACATTGAAGAAAAAGTTAAGGAGTTTGTGAATGCAAAATGAAAGTAAGCAATTACCCAGTTGACGGAAAATATGGGAAATATGGCGGTCGTTTTGTTCCAGAAGTCCTGATGGCAGCGATTAAGGAGCTGGAAGACGCCTACGAGCAAGCCCGAAAAGACCCGACTTTCCAAAAAGAACTTGACTATTATCTTTCAGAATTCGTTGGAAGACCAACACCATTGTATTACGCTAAGAACTTGACCCGTAAACTGGGCGGCGCCAAGATTTACCTTAAACGTGAAGACTTAGCGCACGGTGGAGCACACAAAATAAACAATACAATCGGCCAAGCGCTTCTGGCTAAGCGTATGGGTAAGACGCGTGTAATCGCTGAGACAGGAGCAGGTCAACACGGCGTAGCCACAGCAATAGCTTGCGCTGCTTTAGGTTTAAAAGCTGAGGTTTACATGGGCACGGAAGACTGTGAACGGCAGCGGCTTAACGTTTTTAGGATGAAACTTTTAAACGCGCAAGTCCATCCTGTGGAAGTTGGCTCAAAAACCCTCAAGGACTCGATAAACGAGGCGTTCAGGGATTGGGTTACAAACATCGAGAGCACATATTACTTAATCGGTTCGGTGGTGGGTCCTCATCCGTACCCTATGATTGTTAGAGATTTTCAAAGCGTAATCGGCAAGGAACTCAAAGAACAATTCCACAAAAAAGAAGGTCGACTGCCAGACGCACTGGTTGCTTGTGTTGGCGGCGGAAGCAACGCCATGGGCACCTTCTACCCCTTCGAAGATGATGACGCGGTGAAGCTTTACGGTGTTGAAGCTGCTGGCCAAGGCTTAGAAACAGGCAAACATGCCGCATCACTTGGCGCAGGAGCAGAAGGCGTATTTCACGGCATGTTAACCTACGTTCTTCAAGATAGTAATGGACAAATACAGAACACAAGCAGCGTGTCCGCTGGCTTAGATTATCCTGGCGTTGGACCAGAGCATTCCCTCCTTAAGACGCTTAAGAGAGCGCAGTATACTTCTGCTACGGACAAGGAAGCGGTAGATGCTTTTCTCACTTTGTCCAGAGAGGAAGGAATCCTGCCTGCATTAGAGTCCTCGCATGCAGTAGCTTACGCAATGAAGTTAGCCAAGCAGATGAAGAAGACCCAGTCAATCGTCGTAACAGTGTCGGGACGGGGAGACAAAGACGTGGAAACTGTAGCAGACTACATAAGGGCGAAAATATGAACGCAATAAACGAAGCCTTCCAAAAGGCAAAGGCGCATGGAAACAGGGCGCTTATCGGCTACATTATGGCTGGAGACCCAAAACCAGAACTGACAGCGAAAATTGCTGATGCCTTAATCAAAGGCGGCGTAGACATTCTGGAGTTGGGATTGCCGTTCTCTGATCCGATTGCTGATGGACCCACAATTCAAGCTGCAAGCGTACGCGCTTTAGCTGCTGGAACAACGCCTGTTAAGGTGCTGGAAGTTGCTAAGGAAATACGGCAAAGGCATGATGTGCCAGTTGTAATAATGACTTACTATAATCCAGTGTTCAGGATGGGGCTGGAAAGATTTTTCAGGTTAGCCAAAGAATGCCTGGTTGATGGCGTCATAGTTCCAGACTTACCCGTCGAGGAAGCAGGCGACTACAAGAAAGCAGCAAACAAATTCGGCATAGACTCGATTTTCCTTGCAGCACCCTCAACTTCTAACGAGCGATTGTCAAGGATTGTTGAGTGTTCTTCAGGTTTTCTGTATCTTGTTTCACATTTCGGCGTTACAGGTGCGCAGTCAGCGATTGAGGGTTCAACTATTCAGCTGGTCAAGCGTGTTTTGCCTTTCACGTCTGGGAGGATTCCGTTGGCGGTTGGGTTTGGCGTTTCGAAGTCTGAGCATGTAGCGCGCATTGTTGGGGCAGGAGCAGATGGCGTCATCGTTGGAAGCGCCTTCATCAACCTGATCCAAAAGCGTCAGGGCAACATCGATGCTATGCTTAAAGAGTTGCAAGCGACTGCGTCTGG
The DNA here is from genome assembly GCA_050015395.1 of Bathyarchaeia archaeon. Lineage (GTDB taxonomy): Archaea > Thermoproteota > Bathyarchaeia > Bathyarchaeales > Bathycorpusculaceae > Bathycorpusculum. Next base: position 646 of record JBEKBM010000041.1, on the reverse strand, counting down.
GCTTAAGGCAGCAACAAAAATGCCTGTAAACGTTTAGTTCTTGGCTTTTGTTTGCTTTTTGTGGTTGATTTTTTGCACAAATAGTAGGGTATCCCCATAGGTCAAGCCAAAGCTTGCTCTCTCACAGTCTACCCTCCAGTCTGCTAGATGAGCCTATTAGGCTCCAAACATGATTCAACATACTTCAACATAGAATTAAGGCGCGCACTTTTCCATGCAGAACGGTGCTTTTTTATGTAGAAGAAAGCGCAATAAAACATGTAATCGACAAAAAATGCGGTAGAACCTGAAAAACTTGGCTGAACATTAAGAAGGTTTTAAAACTTGTTGTGCGCCTTTAACTTTCGGCGGTGGATCTTAGGCGGTGGGGTAGGGGTCCATTGTACCGTAAACCCTCTATACGACGGGCTGACATCTGCGGATGAGGCGCCGAAGGCCGCTTGGATCTTCATTTCCGAAACATTGACTATCCGTCCTTTGGGGCTGGCGGTCAATGGGCAGCTTCCGTAGGGGAGTTGTTTCATTGTTCACCAGGCGAACCCGGCTAGGCTCGGGAGAGAGCAACCTAAGTTTGGACGTTATGCGCTCAAGGGGGTGCGGGTAAGAGCGTAGGGCTTGAGGGTTCCAGGCGGAGTCTGGGCGTCAA
>JBEKBM010000040.1:0-12874 GCA_050015395.1 Bathyarchaeia archaeon | reverse complement strand
TGAGTTGTCCGTAGCCTGGGTTTCCGCGTCTTTTGGGTTCTGCTGGAATGACTGTTTTGTTGACGATTAGCCTGACGAGTTCACAGGCTTCCATGATGACAAGAAGGCGCTCTCTAGATTTAAAATTGTGCACACCCCTCGACTCCAAATATGATTCAACATAGTTCAACATAGAATTAATGCCCGCACTTTCAACATGAAATAGTGCTTTTTCTATGTACAAACTCTCGCCTGTTTTCTTTGGCAAGTCATTATAAAACTTGGAAGCGCCTCATATCTATCGAAAATCAAATAAGCAAAAGAAGTTGATATGTTTTAGCATGTCAAACCAGCAAGACAGCGCAAACTCAACTAACATGAAATCTTTAGAGTTAATAAAGAGTAGACAGGAAAGCGAAGCAACACTCAATTGGAGTCGCAACAGTTACTTTTTGGTTGTACTAAGCCTCTTGACTTTAGCGTATAGTCAAAACCCCGTAAGCAACTTAACCCAACTAACTTTTTATAAAATTATGATATCAAGCGCAGGAGTCTTTCTGAGCATTGTGTGGCTTCTAATTCAGCAAAGAAGCAGTCAATACATCGAATATTACAAGAATCAGGCCAACAACCTCTCGAAGGATACTCAAACTCCAGAATTTTATCCTAAGGAGCTGAAAGGGATTGAAATGCGCAAGCTTGTATATTGTCTTCCAATCGCCTTTATAGTGCTACTATCCCTTTTTATAATATCGCAAATAATTTTCTTCTATTACCCAAGTGGCATCAACCTTTTCCTTGTAGTGTAAAAATGCAATCGCAAAACTTTTATTGGGAACGAACAATAAAGGGTTTATGCAGGAGAATTGCAGGAGAACTCTTGCTTGGAACCTAAACACAATAACAGCAATACAACAACCGATGAAAAGTATGTACTCAGCTTTGGTGCTGGTTTAAATTCAACCGCTTTGCTCATTTATTTAGTTGATAATGGTTTTCCGCTAGATGAAGTCGTTTTTGCAGACACAGGTGGCGAGATACCCGAAACTTACACACATCTAAAAAACGTTGATACTTACCTGTCGAGATATGGGATACTTCTAACAATCGTTAGGTCGAAAAGTGGGAAAACCTTATACGATAAGTGTATGAGCAGAAAGGTGATACCTTCACAACTTTGGCGTTGGTCTACAAGAGACTTTAAAATTACGCCAATCTATTCTCATTATCGTTCTTTAGAAGCCCATGTCAACCAATATTTAGGTATAGCCTATGAAGAAAGAGACAGAAAGCGTGAAAGTGGCGTCGAATATGTTACTAATACTTTTCCCTTAATAGACAAAAAGTTTTCACGCCAAGATTGCGTTGACATAATTTTAGCAAGCGATTATGACTTCTCAATGCCTGTTAGAAGCGGTTGCTTTTTCTGCCCTTTCAATTCTCTATCTAGGTGGACAGAGCTATTTGAACAGCATAAAGACCTTTTTATAAAAGCAATGCTGTTAGAAGAGAACTCTAAGCATTTTCCAAAACAACGCTTAATGAAGTTTACCTTAAGGGGTTTACAAGAGAAGCTTGAAGCAAACGAGCCTATCCCAGAAGTTCATGTCAAACGTTTGTGCAGTAGCGAATGTTTAATTTAATTATTCTATCTTCTAATCAATCGTTTCCATGATTTCCTTAATTCTTTCTCGTATTTCAAGAGGGCTTACAAGAGAAAGAATCATATCCGTTTGTGGCAATCCTGCGTCACTTGCAAAACCAAATGTTAACATGCCGTCTATAACATCCTCTTTTTGAGGCGTTTTACCTAATATTTTGAAATAGTTTTTAACGTCTCTTTCTGTATAGATTTCAGTGGCAATCTCTGAAGCGCCTAAGTGTTGCCTGTTCTCCGTTACAAATACTTGGTAGCCTTTAACGGCGACATATGCAAGCCGATAACGGTCTAAAAGAGTAACTCTCCAATCTAAAACAGACCTTTTTGCACACTTGTTGTAAGCTGTCAAACTTTGGGAATCAATTAGATTTCTTATTAGTCTGCTAAATAAAATCCTCAAATCAAAATGCCTTAATCCAACAGCAAGGTCACAAACCTCAAGTATCCTTTCAAAATTCTGAAAAGTTATCGGCAGTATGTTATAGCCTTCCCTGTTCTTTGCTTGTACCGAAGTAAAAGTATCCCTGTTTATGTCATTAACAATTAACAATAAGAAAACCGAATCTCTTTCTTTCTTCCACTTTTTTATGTAATCTTGGAAATGCCTTACTGTACGAGCATACTCTCTGTCCCATTGCCTTGTTCCAGTATTACGTGTTACTTCCATTAAAACATCAAAATGCCTAGCGTAAACAATGGCATCAGGATAATTAGCTGGAGCGCCTATGGGACACATTTCTTTCTCGCCATACCAAACAACCTTGTGTTGTACGTAGGGATTATTGGTTGGAAATGTATAAAATGGCAAATGAAACATGTAACTTAACGCTTTAGAAAAGAGAAGTTCAACCCTAGCACTTTGCTCTTCATGGCGAAAACTAGCAATAAAGCTGTCAACATCCTTAATGTTTTTCCGAATAGTTTGGCATGCACTCACGTTTACTTCTTCTCTCCTTTTGTGCTCTTTAGCCAGTCTTCGGTTATTTTTTTAATTATTTCAGCAGGGGAGCACTGATTATTTTTAGCAACAATATTCAATTTCTTGTAATCCATTTCGCTAAAATCAAGAATGAATAAGTGAAGGTTAGTCGGTTTAGTTTTTAGAATAATCTCCCTAGCGCTATCGACTGATAATCCAATGTTTTCCCTTGTTGCTTGTATAATATCTCGAATGTCGTGTGCTGGTAAGTTTAGAAGTTGGGATGTTGAGTTTTCAAGAGTATTAATGTCTCTAATTTTTGACAGTCTATAAGCTACGTCTATGCTGTCAATTCTTCTAGTCTTTATCAATTGTTGTACAAAATCAGGTAAGGTCAGTATTTGAAGAAATTCTCGAACCATCTCTCTCGAAAGGTCCGTTTTTTGGGCAACCGCTTCTTGAGTTCCATAAAGCTTTTTCAGATAGGCAAAATTTTCCGCAATGGTGAGTAAATCTAGTGACCGTTTATGTCTTTTAGTATTAGAATAAATAACGGCTAGAGCACTTTCTTCATCCATTTTTGTGCTCACTTCTTTCCGTAAAATCCTTCATTTGTTAAGTAATCTAGGAGCGCGTTTAATGCGATTTCTTCAGGTTCCATTTCGTATTTTACGCTTGCCATTTTCAAAGCTTCAGCAGCAGCGCTTGTTAAATCTATGGTGACTCGTTTAAACTTGATATCTGGTGCTTCTTTGACAACCTGTTCTACGCTGTAGTCTGGGTATGCTGTATTTGTTTGGAGAATTTGTTTTCGTAATTTTCTTTGCGGTATTTCTTTTATTTTTTCAGCAATTGCAACTGCCTTTTCGGTAACTGGGTTATTTTTAGCTATCCTGACCGCTACAATTCTTGAAAGTTTTCCCTCTTCAACCATCTTTTTAATTGGGTCAGGAACCGCGTTGTAGCCTAGGTAGTTTCTAACAGCAGTATCCGATACATTGAGTTTGTCGGCTACTGATTGAATTGTTCCAAGTTCATTGAGTAAAGCTAAAGCCACTTCTGTTTTGTCTTTATAACCCAATTCTTTTCTATGTATATTCTCTATAAACGATAATGCAATAGCATCTATACTATTCATAGGCTTTCTAATGATTGCAGGAATTGTTTTCAAGCCTATGCTCTTGCAAGCTTGATATCTCCGCTGTCCAATAATTAGTTCATATGTTTCCTGCCCTTCATCATGGAAAACAACTACTGGTTGTAAAAGCCCATTTTCTTTAATGCTCTTAGCAAGCTCATCTATTGCTAAGAAATCATCTAAGGTTTTTCTTACATTGTTTTTGCTTAAGACTATTTTATCAATGGGTATAGACTTTGGAATCAATTGCTTAGTATTGTCGTAACGTACCAATCGTTCTGCCCTCCAATGGGTTAATTAGTATACGGGGTTTACAATATAAAATTTTAAACGAAGTAATAGTTCTAGCAAAAGGCTAAGGTAGTAAAAAGCTAAAAACCGCTTTTCGGGGTCATGACAAAAGACTTAACAGTATCCAAACGGTGAAACTTAAAACCGTTTGGCAAGCAAATTTATGCCAAGGGCAAGTCTTAAATTTTTAACCAAATTATAATAGGTGGTAAGGTTGAAGGTTTATGAAATGTCTTATTTGCGGTGAAAAAACAGAAAGTAGCATCCTTTGCCAGAAGCATAACAATGTCGATAGTTGTCTAAAAGTCATGACCGTACATACCTGTGGTTCCTTCTCACAAAAAACAGGCGAGGAAACAGGCATTTGTGAGAATTACCTATTATGTGCACCAATAAAAAGCGCGTTAAAACATGAACCTTTCATTACAAGCGGTCTTGGTCATATCATTTGTCCATACCCTTCTCAGAACTTACGAAAGGCGATTAAATCAGATTTGTCGGAAAATGAACTTAGCGGCAACTACCGAGAATGTAAGGGATAACCAAACTCTTAACAGTATTCTATAATGGTCATAGTAAAAAGTGCAAAACCGCTTTATGAGGTTATGGCAAAAGAATTAACATTATCCGAGCAAGCTATTAGACATTAAAGGGCTTTAAAAAGATTAAAAGATAAAAGAAAAGAAAGAGTTGTTAGGGTTGCCATTTCTCAATGAGATACTTGGGTATCTCGCTGCTGTCGCGTGGTCCAACTTGAACTTTCCAGCCGCTGAGTTCTTCGATTTCGCCGCTTATGCGTGATGCTTTGCCAGGGATAATTATTGTTCTGTGTTTAACTTTGCTTTCTACGCCTGAAGCTTTTATGGCGTCGGCTACGCCTTCAGCGGTTAGTTTTCGTCCTGCGACTCCGCTGTCGATTGCTAAGCCCTCAGTGTCAACAACAATGAGATACGCGTTTAGTTTGCTGTTTTCTATGTCTGAAGCGACTGTGTAGTATGTTAAGGCAAAGTTGGATGTAAAGAACACTGGAGAGTTTTCGTCTGGAGTCCCGAACACTTTGAGTCCTGGAGCAACCGCGACTGGTTTGCGTGGGTCAGTGTAAATGTTTTGTCTTAGCACCGTAATCGGCAGCAGTGACCATCCGTCAGCGCCGTGCATTATAAGTACGTCAGCGTACCGTACAATGAGCATTGCGGCTAAGTATGCTTCACGCCATTTTAGGAGGTCTTCAGCTGTTTCGCCCTTGCCCAGCCAAGCAACCATTGGAACACCCATCAATGGGAAGCCAGCAAGCTCTTCTCCGCCTTTAGCTGCTGCTCTGCGTAGCATCGTAAAGTTGTTAATAGTATCTGGTAATCCTTCATTCGCGAATGTACCTGGGTCTAAAACCAAGTCAGTTACACCATAAGCCATCAATGTTTTAGCGAGCGAAACCAGCGTGTTTAGGTCGTTTGGTGCAGAAACCACCAGTGGGCAACTGTACATTAAGGCGAGTTCCGCCATGTCTTTCCAGTTTTCTTTGTTAGCCGCATAAAGTAGTGGTCGTGCTTTTGGCGCCGCAATTAATCCTGCTTCAAGAACATTCGAGTTTAATGCGCACAGAATCATGGGTAGTTTGGTTGTTTCAACGACTTTTTTCACGGTGGCTTTAAATTTTTCAGCGTCGCCTGATGTTGAGCGGACAGCAATCATGTCCAGCTTTAGCGTGTAGCCGATGTATTCGAAGCTATAGTTTTCTATGCGTTTTATTCGGCTTTCAACTTCCTGCGCGGTCATTTCGTCGGTTACGTCGATTGCGATGGCTGTCGGGTTATTATAGGTGAATTCATGACGGTACATGACTAGTTTGCCGCCTAGTTTCATAGCTTTGTCTCCTACGCCCACGGTGACTTCTTTGACTGCTGGCTTCAGAAGTTCTTTCAGTTGGTTGTAGGCTTTCTCGTTTTCTTTCTTTAACAGCGGTGGGCACTGGTCAATGTTTACTTCGCGGTTGACAATTTTTGTGGCAAAAGCCATGCAGTTGTCTTGACCGCATTCTTTACAGTTAATTTTTGGAAGAAGCTTGTAAACGTCTATGGGGCTTAATTCTTTTAATCCAGCTTTCTTTTTTTCGCTCATCCCATTCAAACTCCCTTAAGCCTTTACGCTGACCCAATCAGCAAATTTGGAAGCATCTGCTTTCTTGCCGCTTGTTAGATAGTTTGTAACGTCTTTTAGTGTTTTTACGGCAGCGGGGTGCATCATCATGAATAAGTCAACACCAGCAAGCAAAAGTGTTAAGGCTGTTGTTACTTCCCAAAGTGGACCTCGGAGCTCGCGTGGTTCCCATTCAGCAGACATTTTGAGCCAAGCCTCACGTGCCGCCCAAGCATTAGTTGTTCCTGAAGACATTGGGTGAGCTAATTCAACGTCACCCATTAATCCACCGAGCCTTGCACGCTCCATGTTAGTGAATGCGTAATCTAAGCCGTAGCCTAACGCGGCAGTGGTTAAGTCCATGACAATGTCTTCTCTTCCCAAGAAGTCGTATAGTCGCCTGTTAAGTTCCCGTGCCAAATTCAAGTCCATAGGAGTGAAGGATAGCGCGGCATGCCCGTTCTTTTTAACGTACTTTGCACAGCGCTCAACATCCATATCCCTTGTTATTGAGCTAATGAGGAAACGTTCGCCTGGGAAAGCCTCGCAGATTGCCTCGAAAACGTCTGCGTCTTTAACTGGGTCACCGCAACCGCCGATAACTAGCGGAACGTCAACGGCTTGCAGAACTTTTTCAACTGTTTTCACCGCGTCTTTTGGTGTAGCATCTTTGAGTAGCGGATCAATGCTGATTAGGTGAATTGTAACCATATCTGCACCGAACTTGTCCACTGCAAGTTTTGCCCATGCCGCTGGGTCACCGACAACGTCTTTGACGTGCATTTTGACTGCTTTGCTTAGTGGAACTTCCATGTCGAAAACGTCAAGAGTGATTACTGGTTTGTGAGTGGTTGGTCGCTCAAAATTGTAGAATGCAGGCGAAGTCTCGCCGCCTACTATGAGTGATTTTCCGCGTGTTCCGCCTTCGCTTCTGGTTGCCCCAAGTCTTACTTCAGTGATCTTGTTTGCATAGGTTTCAACTGGAGGTACAAAAGCTGCCTGCAACATGGCAGTGGGTTTCCCGCCTGCTAAGCCTGGAAGCTTTATCTTGGGCATCATTTGCCCAGCCATTCCCGGCTCAAAGATTATTTCCAGTTCCTTGACGTCCATTTCGAAATCTTGCAGCTCGATCTGCTGGAATTTTGCAAGCGCTTCCAATAGGTCACTGCTGAGTTTTAATCCTTCATCGTCTTTTTTCTTGGCGCTGTCTTGAGGCAATTGGGTCACCGCTTCTCAGTTTTTTCGCTCTTTACAACTTGGATTATGACTGTTTTAGCGTAGATTTTTGCGTCTTTGAGAATGATTTTGAATCCGCCAGCCATTATTGGCAACGACGCTGCTGTGGCAACCGGCATCATTGTACCTGCTGCTTCTTCTTTAACCTCTAAGGCTTCTGCTTCTGCTGCTGGTGCTTCTTCGGCTGTCCATCTTGCGACTACTGGGTGATTTTTGTCCTTTAGGAATGCTTTCAATACGTCGACGCTTGTTGCGTTTTCTTCAGTGGCAATTTTGTCAACGATGTCTTGGGGTATGAAGTCTTTTACTCGTTCTTTAACTTCTTTTGGAAGCCAAACTATGCGGTTCCATCCACCGTCTGCAGATAGGAACTTCTTGCTACGCATGTATTCAATTGACATTCCGTGGAAGCCGTCTATTTGTCGTCCGCCAGCGGTGGAGTCAGCGATTGTTGAGAATGGTAAACCGTTTACTGTTACGCCTTTGAAGCTTCTGTTTACTACGCCAAAGCCGTCTACTTCTGGAATGTAGAATGCTACTGCCTCGAAGCATCCGCATGAAGTGTGTGGGTGATCGAACGCTGTGTATAGCCAGACTTGGTTCACTTCGCCCATAGTGTGTTTTTTAGCCATTTCGTTAACGCCGCTAAACTCGCCCTTTTCAGCATTCAATAATTGGCCTCTGTCTATTGCGAATACTGGTCCTTTAGGATCAATGTTTGCTGAGGCTTTTCCGTCAAACCAGCTGATGGCTCCGCAGTTAGAATATCTTTGCGGGGTGATGATGCAAACATGGGTTGGAGCAAACGATTGGCACAGGGTGCAACCGTAAAATTTGTCGACGTCTTCGTCTTTGAGGCCTCTTGCTTTGGCGTCGCGTGATTCGTAATCTTGCATTGCATTCGAGTAGAGTTCTGACAATTTAGCTGGATCTGTTATGAAGGTTATTTGCACTTTCTCGATTATGGGGAGTTCACTTTTGAATAGGCGGTAGAGTACTTTTCCGATTGGTTCAAAACTGTTTAAGCCTTTTTGGAATGATTTTTTGCCCAGGCGTATCCAGATGTCATAGCGTTGGTTTAGGTGCATGAAGCCTTCAATGTAGTTTAGGTAGCCGTGAATGCGTCTTTCGATGACGCCTTCGAGTCCTTGATCAAGAGTTGCACCTGCAGCTTCAACGAGAATGCCGAGTGGATATGCGCCGCCTTCTTTGAGGTCTTTTATGTCTGGGCCTATTATGGTGATTTTGCCGTCTTCTATTTCGTCCATTGGTTTTACTTTTGCTAGTTCAAACTTTTCTTTAACATTTGGTCCACCAAGTTCTACTTGCATGTCGTTTCTTCTAATGCGTTCGCCTTCGTAGATTACGCCAACATCAACAGGTATATCTTTAAACATTGACATTTTTTTATTGTCCTCCTTCAAATTTTGAAGTTATGACTTTGAGATTTGCAGCCCATTCCTCAAGGGTTGCGTTTGGGAAAGACCAGCTTGCGTGTGCATGATACATGTTGTCCAGAGTCATAGTCTTGAGGTCTGGAGCAAAGTGCTTGAGACCTGACAAGATTAATGCCTCCATATAATATGGCAGCCCGATGAGTAATACTAAATCAGGGTGTCCTTTACCGTCGATTCCTTGCCACTCTGGATCTACAAGCCTGTTACCAATGTCCATTGCGGACATGAAGCCTGCTGGTTGGTAACCGCGTTTTATGAATTCGCCGACCATGTGGGCTGTGGCTACAACTGGGACTTTTGATGCTTTAGCGAAGTCAATCAGGTACTCGATTAGTTGTTTGCCTTCCATCCAGCGTTCAGTAGCATTGCTACCTACAATGAGGATGGGACGTGATGCTTTCTTTATCATTGCTACTACTATCTCAGGTTTCTGTATGGGGTTTGCTTTCTTTGTTGCGGCTATTTCTGCACATTGCCAAGGTTCACATGACATGTCTTATCACTCCTTCATTTTACGGATCATTCTTGGAAGCAATGTCGGGTCAGGAATTACTGTTTCCTTCCAATCGTGTGCTTCCAGTATCTTGGTAAATTCATCTTTCATTGTCATTGGCACATCAGCCATTGTTCGCACGAACAAGTGTAAGTCCAGCGGCATGCATCCGTAGTGTCGTTTGTGTAGGTCAACGTAGTGGCTTAGTTTTATGCTGCGACCTTTCCAAGTGTCGTTTGGTCTAATGCATAGTTTTGCGATTGAAACCATTGCTTCTTGTGGTGTTTCAACTGTTTGAAACAAGTGTTCGGGAGACGGTCCGACGTTTACTTTGTTGCCTGTGCGTGCATCGTAAACTTCCCAATCTTCAGGCTTGTCCTCTCTACCAAGGAGCATACGCCGGTATTTGCTGCCGTGTGGACCGACGAGTACTGGAACGCCTAAACTCCAGAAGCCAGAAGCAATTGACGCCGCTTTCTGCGAGTATGCACCCCAAGCTAAGCCGACTGCGCCTACACGGTTATGGATATAATCAGCTATTTCCTCGTAGTTACCTCGCAAGTTCCTCTTTGCAAAGATGTTAGCGACTTTGATGGCGGCGCCTGCAATATGCGCATTTGCAACACATGAACCGACGTTAAGTACTCCTCCAGCCTCAAATCCGCCTGAGAATTCCTCGTATAATGTTTTGCCTTCTTCGTTTTTGTAGCTTCCCGCGGACATGGCCGAGCATCCTGATGTGACAACGATGAAGCGTCGGCTGGCAAATTCTCTGCATATGTCATAGACATCTTTGCCGCCGTGCGGGTAATTAGCGCACCCTACAACTGCAAGTATGCCGGGGATTTCTCCGAGTACGATTGGGCTGCCGACATTGCGTATTTCCACATCTTGGACAGCGCCTCTGCCTGCACGGCACAAGTTAGATTCTTCTAACATGAATTTTTCGCCGGCTTTGACTATGAAGCTGTGTATTTGCAGTTTGACGGGGCATGCTTCTTCGCAGCGTCCACATCCAATGCATTCTTCATATAGGTCGGTTAGTGGTGCAAGATTGCCTTCAGCTGCAGCTTTGAGTGCTGCTGGGATTTGGAGGTCTTGCGGGCAACTTCTCTGGCAAAGGTTGCATTGTCTGCATGTTTTGGCAAGAGATTTTATTTCGTCGATTGTGGGCAGGTTATTCATTTTCTTGCGTATAGGCGCTATTTGCTTTGCAACTTTGACTGCTACTTCGCCGACTTTTTCAGGGTCAAGAATGAGTACACCAAGTACTTTGCCGCTTACAAGGTCAGCGACGATTTCGTCTGCCGGGTCGTTTGTGCGGTTCTTAAAGCCCATACAGTTCTTCTCTGACGCGGCGATGACCGGAGCGCGAACTTTGCGTGCTTCATCAAAAGCATCTGTTCGGACACATTGCTCGTCAAGGACGACTACATCTGCGAATCCTCCACGTATAAAGCGTAGTTGCCATGAGATTGGACCGACGATTTTTGCTCGGTTGTAATATCTTGTATTGTCGAAGGCAGTACAACATAATCCCACGACTTCCATTTTGTCATCAAGCTTGCTTTCTTTCATGTAATCGATAATTCCAACTGAGGGCACGACGTTGTGACCGATGCACATGATGACTGGTTTTGATGTGTCGACAGATCCAATACCCATTTTGATGAGTGGTGCTTCAGGATCAGCTTTCGGGAAGTTTAGTGTTGAGATTTGAGCTATATCCGCGACTTCCATGCCTACTTGGTCAATTCTACCAGCATGAAAAGCCTTTGATTCAAAGTCCAAATTGTTTCCTTCCTGGCCTGTATGCGCAACTGAGAGTAAATGAGTAATCTGCATTTCGCAGTATTCCAAAACTTCCTCTAGATCGCCAAGAGTTTCAGGTTTTATTCCAGTGACAAGTCTTGTGACTGGAGCTTCGACCTTAACGTTTAAGCCACCTACATCAATAGGATGCTTTCGACCATATTTCTCGATCAAGTGATCAACAACATGACGGGCGTGACCTGTGTGAGTTGCCGCTCCAATACTACAAGCCAAAAGCACTATACGAGATGATTGGGCAGCGATGTCTAAGCCGCAAGCGCCACGTTTACCAGCTGTCAAATCACATTTTCCATAAGTGCAGAGACAGCAGAGGTCGCAATCAGGCATGTAAAAGGGCTTGTACTTGGTGAGGAGTTTCATGTCCCAGTCTCTCAGGGCAGTTAGTGATGGCATGGGGGTTGGACCCATAGGTTCAGTCCAGTTGTCAGTGGTAACTTTGCCTATAGATAACTCAAGATTTTTAATGAAACCAGTATTGGTCTTCATTTCATCAATTTTTATATTAACGTTTTTAGTCGTCAAATTAAGAAACCTCTGTAAAGGTTTAGCTATAAACTCCATTACAATCTTTTTAAACCTTTCCAGATTTAAAGGCAAAAGTCAGGGAGAAGCTATAAATATGGAAGGTTTCCGAAAAATTGTGTAAAAACACTTGTGCCTACAAGTAGCCCAAGCTTTTCATTATAGCTTTCACTGAAACATACGCCTTGTTATCGGATGGCAAGTCAAGCAATGACTGCCCATTAAGAACGTACTCGTCCAGTTGCTCATCAGCAGCCATCTTGCTCAAATACTTAAACTTCAAAGTTCGCGTCCGAAATAAAAATCCGTTCGTCAATGTGCCCAGCCGTTTCTCGTGCAGCGCTCTAAATCGCAAAGCTCTTATAGCACTTATAGATGCCTACCTACCTAGGTAGGTAGGTAGTAAAATGGTATTGCTCATATGTCAACATTGTGACTATAAATGGGATTACCAAGGCGAGAACGAGCATTATGCCACCTGCCCTACATGCCGTTACAAGGTTAGGATCCCTGAAGAAAAAGCTCAAATGTTACGTCGAAAAGGGTTGGATATGGAGTTGAAAAGCAAATTCTCATTAAAAGAGCAACCTGTAAAATTACGTGGTATTGCTGGAATAGTGAATAAGACAATAGAGGACTACCAATACGACAAAAGCATGTTAATTCAAATCCTTTTGAGATTGCAAAAGAATTTCGGCTGGCTTCCGATGGAAATGCTATTAGAAGTAAGCACACAGCTGGGAATACCTATCAATCAAGTATACCAAGTCGCAACTTTTTACAAAGCCTTCTCTCTCAGTCCTCGAGGGAGACATCTAATAAGGGTTTGCACGGGAACTTCCTGTAAAGTGAGAGGTGCGCCAACAATCCTTGAGAAGTTGCAGAGCATTCTCGGCATAGATACGGGTGAAGTCACCACAGACGGCAGATTCAGTCTTGAAACAGTTTACTGTTTAGGCGGTTGCGCTCTCGGCCCAATGATGACTATTGACGGCGAATACTATGGAAACTTAAAGCTGCTCGCCGTAAAAAGAATTCTATCTAAATACACATAGCAGGTGAATAAACATGGGAACCATTAAATGTATACGATCACCTAAAGACCTCGAAAAGCTTCGCGAAGAAATCAAGTCCAAGAGAAAACCGAGTAAATCCAGCGTCTCGGTTTGTGTTAGCACAGGCTGTGTTGCGCTTGACGCTTCGAAGGTTA
>JBEKBM010000039.1:0-16971 GCA_050015395.1 Bathyarchaeia archaeon | reverse complement strand
TGGCTTCTTGACTATTTCGCTTGCTGGATATACGAAGTCTGGGAAAAGCTCCTTGTTTAATGCTTTAACAGAAGAAACCGTTCAAGTTGACAAAGCATTATTCACTACTCTTTCAACCACTACGCGGGTGATAGAGTTTTCGAACCGCAAGTTTCTTTTAACAGACACTGTTGGCTTCATTGACCGTTTACCTTTATCTTTGATTGAAGCATTTCATTCCACTTTGGAAGAAACCATTTTTTCAGACCTAATAATACTGATGTTAGACTTAAGCGAATCAATGGAAAAAATTGAAAAGAAACTCAATGTTTGTAATGAAACAATCGACCGTCTTGGAGCATCAGGGATACCGACTATAACCGCTCTAAACAAGATTGACTTAATTAACGAAGCTGAAATAAATCAAAAACTCGAAGCCCTCAAAGATAAAATTAAGACCCCGATTCTCTTGTCAGCAAAGTGCAGAACAAACCTTGATCTGCTGAGAGAGGAAATACTGAGAATTCTTGAAAAATATGTTCAAGCGCAGTTTTCAGTTCCGCTAACCAACAGCGCCATGCCATTTATTTCCTGGCTTCATGGAAAAACAGAAGTAAAAAAAGAAGATTTCACCAATGATTCAATCCAAGTGGTCTTTGAGGCCACCCCCGAATTAGCTGAGCAAGTGAGAAGAAAAGTGGAAGAGTTAAATGGAAAATTCACAGCCAACCAAAAAACCAAATGACCTGCCCAAGATTGTGGTTTTAAGATGGGGACACAGACCACAGCGGGACGTGCGGTTAACTACTCATGTTGCTTTAACTGCGCGGGCGCTGTGCGCTTCAGGCTTCATACTTTCAGACGTAGAAGACCACAGCATAGAGCAAACAGTAAGGAAGATAACCGCGCGTTGGGGAGGAACCTTCCAGTTTGAAATGGGCACCTCATGGAAAAAAGCCGTCAGCAACTGGCGGGCTAACGGCGGCGTTGTTGTCCATTTAACCGCTTACGGCGAAAACATCCAAACAAGCGACGCTCTAAACAGAATTAAAAATTTAAACAAGGATATTTTAGTCCTTGTAGGAAGCCAGAAAGTTCCAGGCGAATTCTACTCAAGCGAGGTTTCAGATTTTAACGTATCCATCGGGAACCAGCCGCATTCAGAATGCGCCGCGCTTGCCGTTTTTTTGGACCGTTTTTTTGCAGGTGAAGAGTTAGCTAAAGATTTTGGCGGGGCGAAAATGAGGATTGTGCCATCTGCGAGGGGAAAGAAAATAAAAAGCGACACGGATCCCTAATTTGTTCTTTTTAATTTTCGAGTGATATTCCAATGTTTTTAGGCGAATGGAGGCTAAGCAGCCTAGTCTGCCTTGCAGTCCCAAAACACAACGGCGTTACATCCAGTTTAGCTGCGCCCATAAAGAATTACCGCAAACAATAACCAGCGATGACACAGCCTATCATAACGAAGCATACAAGACGAAAAACATCGAAAAGCTACAAAATGACAAAATTAAGACTAAATCAATAACTGAGGCGGGCGGGGAGGGATTTGAACCCATGCCTTGCGGGAGATTTCACCCGTATAACCTTTCTTTTTTTTAGGCGTTGGAAATCAATATGAGAACTAATATTATTTAAAAATTCTTTAGAGATTTTGTATTCCAAAAACTTGCTAACTATTATATAGTTATTGATAAGTATGTGTCATCATGCCATCGGAAAGGATTTTGGATGACTTCGGATTTGGTGTGTTTAAAACGACTGGTCATGCCACTGAGAGCACAATCTTGGATTTGTTTATCGAAGAGTTAGGAAGAAAGATCAAAGTACTTACACAAATGAGCTATCCTCAATTGTCTGGTCGGAAGCAACCTGATGTGACAATCGGTGAAAAACAAAACTATTTTATCGAAGCTGAATGGGAAGGAAATGAAACAAAAGGTCTGGTTCAAGCTGCCAGATATCAACGGCTTGGTGGAAAAGGCGTATTTGTTGTCATGTTTCCGAACAGACTTAAACGTTCCATGCCGAGACCTGCTCTTCTTAGGCAAGCGAAAGCTGCTCGTTTTCAAGGAATTGGAATTTTTAACGATGATCGTAAGGAAGATTTCTTCAGTGGAAGCCTTAATGAAGTCACTAAGTGGATTTCCGACCATGTTTTGCAGGAAAGACCGGTTATTGAAACCAAAACATCGCAGGTCATCTCAATAATTCAAAAAGCGGTGGATTATGTTTCCGCAACATTAGTGGGTGTGAACGAGCAGGGCATAGATGAAATCTTTGGAGGCAAATCAGTCTTTGAAAATATCCTTCAATTCGAAGAGAAGAACTACCCATTAAAAGAGCTTAGGAAAGGTGCCGCTTACCTGCTTGTTAATCAGATACTGTTTTATCATCTTCTTTCCAAAGCTAGGCCGAAAGATTTTGATGAGTTAGATGAAGATAAAATACAATCGCTAAGTGACTTGCAGGCTTACTTTGACAAAGTTCTCACCATTGATTACCGTCCGACTTTCGGATTCAAGATTGCTACCAGATTGCCGCAAGAAGCTTTGGATCCAGTCAGGGAAACCATTAACATCATAATGGCTCTAAAACCTGAGAAAATTCAGCAAGAACTTCTCGGCAAAATATTTCACGATTTAATTCCTTTTGAAATAAGAAAAGCGGTGGCCGCATTCTATACTAACAATGAGGCTGCAGATTTTCTTGCGAAACTTGCTATCACTAGCCCAGACAATAAGGTTGCAGATTTCGCTTGTGGATCAGGAACTTTACTTGTTGCCTCCTACCATAGAAAAAAGAAATTGTTTGAAATGCAGCATGGAAAATTCACTACACAGGATCACATTCGCTTCATTGAAAAAGATCTTACAGGTATTGATATTATGCCATTTGCTGCACATTTAGCAGCTGTTCACTTGTCATTGCAAGCACCTCTTTATGATACTCAAAGAGTTAGGTTGGCAGTTTGGGACTCTACAGAACCGACAGTTCGCCCGGGAAAAATTATTCCTGCATTGTCTCGGGAGCTAAGTAAGGCATATGCCAATCCTAAAATAGACTTTTTTGCCAATGAGAGCGCCCACACTCAGTTCAAAGAAAGTGCCTATCTTAAAAAAGGGGCCGTGACCTCCGAAGGTGTGGGAGGAGATGCTATTCCTTTAGAGGCAGTTGATGTTGTCATAATGAATCCTCCTTTCACGCGCCAAGAAAGACTTCCAGAGGAATATAAAAGCAAACTATCAGATAGATTTAGCCAATATTCAGATATTTTGACTGGACAAATGGGATTCCATGGATATTTCATTCTCTTGGCAGATCTTTTTCTAAAAGATGGAGGTAAGTTAGCGTTTGTCCTTCCAGCAACAATTCTCCGTCTAAAAAGCTTGGAAGGCATTAGGAAGTTTTTGGCGGAAAACTACCTTATCGAGTATATTGTAACAACTGAACAAAGATCAGCTTTTTCGGAGGCGGCACGCTTTAGGGAGATGCTACTGGTCGCGACGAAAACGAAAAAAATGGACGACTCCTCAAAATGCCTTTTTGTAAATCTGAAAAGGATACCAGTAGACGCGTCTGACGCGGATTTTCTCGCAGATGAGGTTATTTCTTCTAAATCAACTAATCAGCTGTTAAATGATTCGGACTTATCAACGACATTCGTGAGTCAAGCTGAACTTAGAAAAAACACAGAGAACTGGTTTGGCACAATTACTGCTGCAGAAGAGAACTCATTGCTTGATATTTGTTTACAACAAGCACCCAGCAAACTTAATACTCTCAAAAAAGTTCTCACGCTTAAAAAAGGCAAGATTTGCCGAGGAATAGAGCATTGCACGGGTAAACCAGTTTCAGTCTCTTCTGCATTTATTCTATCTTCGGAACGGCACGCACTGAAAAAAGATGATAGATGGATTCTAAAAGAAATCAACGAAAATTCCATCTTAGTTAAGGATAGGTTAGTAGACGTTGAAATAGTGGTTCCGAAAAAGAGCATAATTCCCGCTCTGAGGAGGCCTTCTGGACTTCAGTCAATTGATGTCACGCCAGAAATAGATTGGGCAATTATTTCCCGTTTTTCCGGTGATGAATCGTTTTTCTTAAAGAGCTTAGTTGAGAAAGGTAATAATATTTCATCTTATGTCAAAAAATGGCGCAATTACTTGCAAAGCAGAAGAACAAACTTTGTAATATCAAGGCGGTTTAACCTTTCTGCTCAAAATACCCGGGCAATGGCGTTTTATAGTGAGTTAAGTTTTTCGCCATGCAAGATGTTTTGGGCAATTCAAGGGCTAAAAAATGACGATTCGAAAATTCTTGCACTGTGGTTCAATTCTACAATTAATCTCTCGCAGATTTTGTCTAAGCGAGCAGAAACTGAAGGCGCCTTCATGGGAATTGACCAGTACATTCTTAACGAGTTTCTTGTCCTTGATCCAGTAACTCTATCAGAGACTCAAAAAGATCAATTAGTCACAGTTTTTGATAAATATGCCAGTATGCCTCTCCCTTCAATCATTGAGCAACTAAAAACCAAGAATTTTGTTAGAAAAGCAATTGACCTTGCTATCTTAAATGTACTCGGTATTAATGGCAATCAAAGTGAAATCCTTGATAAAGCCTATGCAACAATGGTGGAGACTATTATGACGCTCGCGGCACTCATGAAAAAAGGACAAAATGAAGAATAATCATATTTGTTTTTGGCCAGCTCTCGCAGTGTACATTGTATAAAATCTTAGCCAAAATATTTTTTAAAATTTTATAGCGCAAACACCTGCTGAAAAGGGGCGGGGATTACCCGTGGCGGGCGGGGAGGGATTTGAACCCTCGACCCCCAACTTAGGAGGCATACACTCACTATAAGAAACAAGCAAAACGAACAGCGCATTAAAGTCAAAAACAAAAATCAGATACGATTGCACAGTCACAACAGATAAGGGGGGGGAGGACAAAGTTACCGCTTGTTCTTGTTAGAGAACCCAGATACCACGTACTCTTTTTCGGCAGTAACGGTAAACCGCTGATTTCATGTTTTGTTCAGCCATTCCAAGTTCCTTTAGAAACACACATAACAAAACTATACGACAATCGTCCGTCAAATGCACAACTTTTTCAATGTCTGGCTGGGTGGACGATGGGTCATAATGTGTATAGTAATTTCTTGTGTTAACGCAAAAGTTGATAAAAGCGTCGGTGCCATTGATGAAAATAGGATTTAATGCATCATTCCCTTTTAACAAGTCTTTGAAAACCATTCTCAACGATTTTCTATTTATGTACCTGAATTTTTCTAGAATGGCCGAGCTAATTTGATTGGGAAACATAAGCTTAATTGTTTCTTTAAAATTTGTAAACTCATCAAGAATTTGTCTAAGGCTGTCTGGAAAATAGTTGCTCTGATACTTTCGGGAGTGATAAGCCTCTATTGCTTGGCAATAGCTAAGAAATCGACTGGTAATGAAGGATTGCTCATCGCTGAAAAAAAGCTCGTAAGTTGGCTCATGATTTCTCGTAAAACTGTACCAATTATCTAAATATAATTTAGCATTCTTGAGAAAAAGGTTGAATTCTATAGGAGACGGTATCGAAAACTCATGTTCATTTTTGCTATTTGGCTTAAGAAGGCGAGGGTAAATTATATCTACTATTCCATAAGCTTCCTGCGCTTGGATAGAGTAAATCTTGATTTTTTCGTCAATGCAAATACCCAAAAAATTGCCAAAAACAGTTATCGTTTTTATTAGGCTAATGAAATCCAAATTATTGATACGAAAAATGACCTTTGCTTGCTTATTATAATAGTTATAGTAAAAATTAGTGCCCCTTTCAAGAAATCCGTTTATTTCTATCGAAAATTCGTTAAGAATATTTACAGTAAAGGATTTTTCGGTTGATTGTTTCAAGTAAGGATCATATTTTTTATTTCCAGAAATTACTGCTCCTAGCCAATTTCTTAAATGCGAATATCCAACAGATACTTTAGAAAATCTTAAGTCCTCTTTTTTTAGGTAGTGATAGCCCTTAAAAATTAAAACAACCTTAAACTTCATAGTTATTGTTTCAATTCCTTGCGACCGAGCCTTTTCCAGCAAGGTACGAGCACAATTCACCAATGTAAATTTGCAACCTTCGATTTCTCCTAAAATTATTGCATGAAATTCTGCTTTCTCATCAAAGGTTCCACTTAAAACAAGCTCGGCTTCATTGGTGTCTTTGTAAACAAAGTGTCCAGAGATTTTCTTGCATGTTTGCTCTGGTAGCCACCACAATCCCCTTCCGTTGATTTTCATTGGTGTCGCTGATTCAGTTATGTCACTTAATTAATAAGACTTTGACTAAAATCTCAAAAGG
Source organism: Bathyarchaeia archaeon (assembly GCA_050015395.1). Classification (GTDB taxonomy): domain Archaea; phylum Thermoproteota; class Bathyarchaeia; order Bathyarchaeales; family Bathycorpusculaceae; genus Bathycorpusculum. The sequence goes on along the minus strand of JBEKBM010000039.1, from coordinate 10,632 downwards.
CTCAAAAGTTAAATGTTAATAAAATCAGACTTTTAGTTAATAAGCTCTTGTTTCCTGCACCTATATGCCTCGAACTGAGCATCTTTTAGAAAAGTGACGATCGTGGATTTGAGATTTCACTAATTCTGCTTAACGACTGAAATCACTTTTTCAACGAACATTTTAGGTTTGGTCAAGCGAAGGGATTTTATGGGTAGTAGTGGTAATGGCATGTGGTGTTTCCATTTGGAAGTTGCCATTGACAAGCAAGGGCGTATAGTCATTCCGAAAGAAATCAGGGAGAAATATGGTCTTTCAGAGGGAGGTAAACTGGAGTTGGTGGCCCGAGAAGACTTTATCGAGCTGATTCCACTGACTAAAGAAGACGATTTGGCAATTCGTTCTCTAAGAGAGCCCTGCAAAACTGGTAACCCAGAAGCACGCGATAAGGCTTTCTCACGGGAGAAGGCTTGGAAACGATGAGATAGACTGCTTTATGGCATGGGAATCCTAAGAGTAGACCAATCCCGTGAAAAAGATTTACTCAAATTCGGAGCGGGGCTTTTCCGTTTGTTTGATAATGTATTGGATCACAAAAACAGTGACTTCTTTGTGATGTGGCACCCATGTTGTTAAGATACGCTGATCCACCTTTTTCTTGAACGTAGTGTGCTTACTGGATCTTACTTCTTGGAAGCCATTAGACCTTAGAATTTCAATTACTTTTCGCTGAGGCAATGGTCGGAGCTTTGCCATGCAAAACACTCTCAGGAACCTTAACCGGAATATTCGTTAGAGAAAAAGACATTAAATCATCCAAAGAAGGCTTTGCAGTATCTGGGTCACTTAGGTATTCGTCTATGAGCTCAGCCATGTTCTCTTTTACTTCTTTTTCTGTTTTTCCCTGCGTAGCAATGTCCAAAGTGGGACAGGAAGCAACGAACCATTTTCCCTCTTTTCTTATTAGAATTGGAAAAGGAATTTTCTCACACATAATCGTTAGAATAGTCCTTTTTGTCTTATAAGGATTTTATTATCCAAAACGAAAGAAACCACGGCGGCACCTCTTCGCAACAGTTAACAGACCTAAAGGTAAGAGTAGCCACAACCACGCCCCACGTTGAAGAAGGGCAAAGTGCGCAGGAGAGGTTTACATTCACGTTTAACCCGGTTCAAAGCACCAAGGTTCTTGAACCAAAGGATACCTAAGAAAAAAGAAGATAACTAAGTTTCAACGGCTGGCTTAACAATTGAAATCACGCTATCGGACAAACATTTGAAGTCGAGTCAATCGAAGACTTATAGGGAGCTAAAATTCAGGCTCAGCCCCCTTGAAGGCGCCGCCGCCCCGCCCAAAGAAAAAGTCGCAGCCAAAAACATGATTCAAGCCCCAAACCAAAAAAGCAACCCAAAGCAATCCCCTCCAAAAACTGCTGACCTATAGACCTACCCTACTATTTGTGCAAAAATTTTGCCACAAAAAGCCCCTCTGAAAGTCGCAACTTTCCACCACGCAAAAGTCGCAACTTAAAAATATCCGAAAAAAACCAAACCCAAAAACAGCCAACGCAAAACAAAACCAAAACTTAACGGAGAATTTTACTTAAAAAAGTAAGAAGAGTTTTATTACAGCAAGTTTCAATATTAAGCATTAAAGGAACATTAGACTATGTTATCGACTATTGATGATGCAACTTTAATCAAAGTAGCTATGGCGTTAGGTGACGAAGAAGCCGTTAGACTAATTGATTTCCTTAAAGGCGTGGAAGAAATAACGGACGACGAAATCGCGAACAAAACAGGCATCCGCCTAAATACAGTCCGCAAAATCCTCTACAAACTTTACGATCATTCGCTTGTAAGCCTCAGAAGGACAAGGGATCCGAAAACAGGATGGTTTATTTTTCACTGGAGACTTCAACCAGACCAGTTGGAAGGGTTTATTTTAAGCCAAAAACGCAGAGTTCTTGAGAAGTTAAATGTTAGGTTGGAATATGAAAAGAACCATGACTTCTATTATTGCGGTAGCCCAGAATGCAAACGGGTGCCTTTTGAAGAGGCTGTTGAACTAGTTTTCCACTGTTCCACCTGTAGCAAACCACTGGTGCATTTTGCAAACGGAAAAATGATAAGTAAGCTATCTGAGAAAGTTGATTTGTTAAGGAAGGAACTCGGTGAGTGAAGAGCTTCCTTCAAGGGAGCAAGCAATCGAGCTTCTACGCAAATACAATTGTCTACCTAAAGTCATTAATCACTGTGAAGAGGTCGCAAAACTTGCTTTAGAAATAGCAAGTAAACTTGAAAAGAAAGGCATAAAAGTTGACTTAAAACTCGTTGAAGCAGGCGCTCTTTTGCATGACATTGGACGTTCAAAAAGCCACGCTGTTGACCACGGGGTTGTCGGTGCTAAGATGGCTGAATTAGAAGGTTTACCAGAAGCTGCGGTTAGGATAATTAAGAGGCATGTGGGAGGCGGAATCACATCTCAAGAAGCCGAGCAGTTTGGTTGGCCAAAAGATATTTATGAACCCGTAACTTTGGAGGAGAAAATTGTTTCATACGCTGACAAGCTGATTGACCAGTCAAAAAGAGTCCCGATTGACTTGGAGATTGAGCGGCTTCAAGTTGAGCACAGGGATGCTGCAGAAAGAGTTAGAAAGCTCCATGAAGAAATAACCCGTCTACTGGGCGATTAAAAATGGCGACCTTAACATTGCTAGTTAAAGCTTCGAATGCTGGGCAACTAAAACAGGTAGATGACTTGTTGAAATCTGAGTTTGAGAACTTGGATTTAGAGGTAAAAGTTTTAGGCAATCCCGTTAACAGGTGGGTTCAAGTTTCCCTTTCAGGAGAAGACGAAGTCATAGCTACAAGCTATATCAACAAGGAAATAGGCACCTGCCCAATAAACATAAAGAACGTAGAAAAGTTTTCTGTTTTAAAGGGATACATTTCTAAAGTTGACACTGACAAACAAGAATTAAAGGTAGATGTGGGCATTTTTGAGCCAAAGATAATCCAAGCAACCATACCCTTGGCATATTTACAAGCCCAACTTGCGGATGGCAAAAAAGTTGATTTAAAGAAAATCTCGGAAGTCTATGGCTTCCACGCGAATTTACCATTAAGCGTCAAAGCAACTTGCTTAAACGGTGAGGAAGACAAGTTGTTGCAAGCGGAATTATCGATGGTTCAAATCGAAAAAATGCGTTTATGGCAGCAGTCTCTTTTAGACCGGCTAATAGTTTTAGGTGCATCACTTAGCCAGATAGAAACGACGCTTGAACGGACAAGGCTAAACAGGGATGTTATTGGCACGGAGGCGTTAGGATTGTTTGAGCACGCTTTAACCTGCAAGCTTGGGACGGACGCGACTGGTTTGATTCCGAAAATCGGTAGGTACATGAGGAATGCGGGGTTTAGTGTTTTTAATCCCAAGAAAATCATTGGTTTTATCGGTGAACTGGCATTAAGCTTATAAATAGTATCATTATTAGTTATCATAATTTATTATCCGAATAAGGATAATAGGAGAGGGGGAGAAGTCATGAGCCAAGGAGAAGATAGAGAGAGGAGAAAATATAGAATTGACATAGGGGCTTATGGCAGCATAGGTATCGAAGCGCCAACTAAGGAAGAGTGTTTGGAGCTCTTCAAGGAAGTCACTAGAACTAAACGAGACTCAAAGATAGACGAAGCAATAAGATAACCTTAAGCACTAAAACAATCTGCTCAACCACACGCTTCTAAATTTGCCTAGCAACAACTTAGACGTAAGATTCTGGCTTACATTTTTGCAAATTTTCAAAGCACATCGTGCTCTTCTTTACAATGCTTCTCATATCCTTTTTGTTATCGTATATCGCTTGGTCCAGAGGACACTTGAACTTGTTATCTTTAGTCATTTCAGGTTCTGGTACTGTAATTTTCGGTTCTCTTCTACAAGGATCTTCTGTCAAACAATTCACCTCCAACCAAAAAATGTTCTCCAAAACAAGTAAATAGGCATGCAAGATAATTATTAAGACTGTGTGACTGCGCCTAACCAACAATATAGCACTCATCCTCCGCAAAATCAGTTGTCCTCTAAATCATCATAACTAAATAAAATTAAGAATTGATGCGTAGTATCCTATTGAATTTTTTTCATTGCATCTTCAAGCTGATTGAGACTTTTGACAATCATGTCGGAATGCGCTATAATCCAAGGGCTTAAGCACTCCATTTCCGATACCAAAATGATTTTCTTGCCTTTACGCTTGGCGTAAAATAGCTCCATGCACGCTCCTGCCGACAATATTGGCATATAAACAACCATTATGTCGCATCTGTCGGCATCGTCTAAGTCTCTCTGGATAAAGTCGAATGTCGGAACCTTACCCCACCAGCACTTCTCATTTCCCTTGTAGAGGATTTTTTCACGAAGCCAAGGATTAATGACGTCAAATCCCATCCTGACAAGAATGTCAGTGATTTTTTCACGGTAGCCTTGATTGTTTTCCATGCCCAGAATGGGGCCAGATATAAACACTTGCTTTTTCATGTCGCACCAACCAACCGTAGAATAGTGTCCCCAAGGAGAACCTTCGGTGGAGGGGTAGTCATCAGCAAAATCACAAAGTGTTCTCTCCGCTAATTACATAATTCGCTATACAGAGTTGGTCAGTTATAATAACTTTTGTCCGATTCAGTAATTCACGGGTAACATATGATGCCAGCAAATGCGCTGTCTCAGAGTTTAAGAAGCATGAAGCGACAAGTTAATACTTCACCCGTCAACAGAGACAACCTGCACTTACACACTTTGAATGTTTATGGTGTCGTGATAAGTTGGGATTCGACCGTTCAAGGTGGAGGCGGTGGAGGTGGTGGAGGCGGTGGCTCAAACTGAGCATTCTTGTGGCGCTTTCTAAGTAGCAGCAAAGCGGCAAGGACAACTACAATTACCCCTATCGCGCTTGCCACGGCATATATCATTCCCGAAGAAATAGGAGCTGGAGATTGTGTAGGCTGCGTTGAGGCAGATGGAGAAGTAGGCGGTGGTGAAGATGTCGCAGGTGGAGATGTCGCAGAAGTCGTTACCGTCTCATACTGAACCAGTAAAGAATAACTTGTTATTTCACTTGATAACTGAACTGTATTATCCGCGGGCGTTGCCGTGAACGGCTCAGACCCACCAGGCGCAAGTGAAAAGTAACTCGTTAAATTCAAACCTACAACTGACCCGGAAGAATTATAAAACGTAGTGTCAACAAAAACATTATTTGCCGTCTCGCTGCCAGTGTTCTGAACAGTTCCTGCAACAGTGAACATGCCATCAACGTTAGAAGCGCTAACTCCAGTTGACGTCAAACCTGAATATTGAGTCGCATTAGTATCAGTAACGTAAGTTGCTTCAACAGTAACATTGGTAACCGACGGAACCCAGCTTTGATCCTGAGTAACGCTATCCTGAGGGGGAAAATCTATGTAGAAAGGAACCTTCTGCCCAGGAAGCAGACCATTAGTTATAAAAGCTCGAGCTTCGTTCTGAGCTAAAAACCCATCCGTAGAGTTGTAAGCGTTTCCTGAAATAACCGCGGTCCCTATGACGTTTGAACCCACGTTTTCTATCTCGCCGACAGCAACCAGATCATCAGCGTACATTGCCAGAACAGTGTTCGCAGGAGCAACGTACCAACTGTAACTGAGAATCTTAACTTCCGAAGTGTCCGCTCTCACACTTGGACCCAACAACATACTAAACGCAGCTAACGTTAAGACTGTAAGAATTACTATACCTATGGTCTTTTTCAAATTAGCCTTCATTCCCAACACGTTAAAAAACTATGAAGAAACCTTTAAGCTAATAAAGTTTTTCAAAATTTAGTCCCACATCTACCCCAAATCAAAATTTGGCTCGACTGGCAGAACGTTCATGGTAAAATGACCCTCAATGCTGCTCAAGCTCAGAAGCCTTCAGAACAGGCAGAGCCAGATGTGCTTTGAAATGTATCTAGAAATGAAAGAGAAATATAGAATCCCAGAATCATAATTTTGTAACTATCGTTTTGAAATAAAAGCTCCAATAGGTATTAGAATAAGACCGAAAATAATGAATCCAACTCCAGCATAGACTTTTTGAATTTGAATTGGCGCACCTGAATGGAGAGATGGATTAACAACCGCAAAAATCAGAAACAAAATAAAACCTATTATAGCTAAAATCACTCCTATAGATGTCACTAACATCCCAATATCTGGATTATCTGAATCAACCATTTTTGCCACCAAGAATTCTATTATGTGTTGTGTGTAAGTTATATTTTATATGTGTTTTTTATTTGGTGTGTGCGACTGAGACAGAGACCGAGGGAGGGTATAAGTGACTAGTTGACAATACGCGGGCAGGTAAGGGGGCACGTAGTGTGTGTATGCGGGTGCGTGAGAGAGAAAAAAAATAAAAATTTAACTCCAAACCCAAAACCATTATTAGTTTATATTCGCATTGATTCAAAAAGTGTGCGTTGAGAAGAGTTAAAAAATGACTAAACAAACGAGTCAAAAGAAAGTTGTTAGCGAAAAAGTGCTAATCCTTCTTGGAATCATGGGTATCGCAGGGCTGATCCTTCTTGCTTTTGGGGTGTACTCGATATTTGAGATATCCAAACTTCTAGGTCTAATCTTATTGGTTCTAGGGGTCTTGGTATACATTATATTTGTACTCATAGAAAAAAAGTTAAAGCTTCTCTAAGGTTCAGCTTAATGATAAAGTACTTCTACGGGCTCTTGGTACAAATGAAGTTGCAGATATTTTGCCATCTTTTCGCCTCCTAAACGAGATAATAGAATTGACTCTAAAGGCATGAACAGACGGGTACTGTTAAAGTTAACCAACAAAACAAGTTGTTTGTTTTGACTTAATCCTGAGAAGTGCTCGCTGGAAAAATTCCCGTAGATGCTTGATGAATAACTGTCAAAGGGAAGAACAGATTGTTTTTTCCTTGTGTGCATCCGAAAGTCTCGAAATAGATAAAAGAAAAAAGGCGAGTATTGCGGAAAGCGAATTTAGCTGCTTTTGCAGTTTTCCAGTTTATTGCGGGCCTTGGCTTTTGCTTTTCTTGCTTTTTCTTAATACAAGTACAACTGCAACGATTGCCACAATGGCTACGGCAACCGCTATTCCATAGATTGTTGGTGTTAGTGCAAACGTTGCCGAGATGGTGTATGCAGCCTGAACATTGGTGAAGGTGTACGAGCTAACAGCGCCAACTGAACTTCCATTCACCGTAACATCAACTATGTAATAACCAGTATTCGCCGTTATTTTGAAAGTTTGATTGTCACCATAGTTAACGCTAATCGATTCACTTGGGCTGATAGAACCGCCAGCTCCAGCAGAAGCAGTAATATTGAAGGTGTTAATCGCAAAGCTTGCAGTGATCGTGTGATCAGCTTGGACATTGGTGAAGGTGTAAGATGAAACCGCGCCCTGAGAAACACCGTCCACAACGACATCAGCAATATGGTAGCCAGCACTCGCCGTTATAGTGAAACTTTGACTGCCGCCATAATTGACGGAAACACTTCCAATCGGGCTGATAGCGCCATTAGCAGCAGAAGCAATAATATTGAAAGTGTCAATCGCAAAGCTCGCAGTAATCGTGTGAGTTGCCTGAACATCGGTGAAGCTAACCGTTTGACCCGAAGATGAAGTAACCGCCACCGAAGAACCATCAACAGTTATGCTCGCGATGTAGTAGTCAGTAGCAGGCGTAATGCTGAAGCTCGAAGTAGCACCATAATTAAAAGTGCTCGTACCAGGAGCAATAACACCGTTAGCAGTCTGAGTAACAGTAATCGTATACGTGTTAATCGCGAAAGTCGCGGTCAACGAACTGTCAGCTGAAACCGCACTAAATTGATAAGTCTGACCCGAAGGCGAAGTAACAGTCACCGGCGCACCATTAGCAGTTATACTCGTAATATGATAACCAGCATTCGGAGTAATAGTGAAAGTCTGACTGCCGCCATAGTTGACAGAAACACTTCCAGTCGGACTGATAGCGCCATTAGCTCCAGCAGAAGCAGTAACAGTGAACGTGTCAACTGAAAAAGTCGCAGTTAACGTGTGGGAAGCCTCTACATTGGTGAAGTTAACCGTTTGGCCAGAAGGCGAAATAACCGTCACCGGGCCACCATCAATCATTATGCTCGCAATGTAATAGTCGCTATCTGGCGTTATAGAGAAATCTTGACTATCGCCATAGTCGACGCTTACAGAGCCGCTTGGACTGATAACGCCGTTAGCTCCAGCAAAAGCAGTAATAGTAGGATTCACCGCGCTTGTCACTGAAATTGTATGGTTTGCTTGGACATTGTTGAAAGTGTAGCTGCCTGTTATTGGAACAGGAAAACCGTCCACAAGAACACAAGCTATGATGTAGCCACTTTTTGCTGAATACGTGAATGTCTGCGCAAAGCTTGCATTTACCATCACATTACCTGAAGGACTGATAATTGAATTAGAATCAACAGAAGAAGTTATGTAATATGAAGGAGGTGTTGTGTACATGTACTGCCTGTTTGACGGCAGCGTAGATACGAAAGTAATGCTCAATATAGTGTTCCAATTAGACGAGAATTGCACAGTGTAAATTCCAGACGTACTGAAACTGCCAGTCACTGTCTGATTGAATTGAAAGTTCAAAGTTCCTGCTGTAGCTAAAGATACTGTAACGACATTAGTAGTTAGGTTTATGTTGAACAGGTCAGGATCGAGTATATTGTAAATGTACTCGTACAAGTTTTCTTCTAGAGGAACAGCCAGAACAGCGGTTTGCGGAACAATTCCAAGCATGAATAGTAAATCGGCTCCTGTAGCTGTAGCATCGTTGCTTGTTCCAGAATCAGAATGCTCTGAGAAATATGGAAAATTAGAACCACATAGAGGGCTTTGCAGAAGCTCCAACCATGCTGGAGACGCTCCTGCCAACATGCTTTGTACGTCAGATTGGTAGATGCTATTTAACTCGCCATAGCTTCCAAGTATTGCAGCCCAAGCCATCACTGTGTTTTCAAGCCTAAGCTGCGGATTACCTGAAGCCATATGGACAACTACATAACTTGAAGGTCCCCCCAACATAGGGGTCCATTGTGGACTGAGCCATTGTTCTTGAAGAAACCTATTTTCAATATCAGCCAATGGATTGTTAACATCTGCAAGAGATGGGTCTTCATGCCATAGAAGTAATGCTACTTGCAAGAATCCCCCAGCTTCACATTCGTAACCCTTCCAATTTAAGGCATAGTTGTAATGTGTTCCACTCCAAAGGTTGTTGTTTGTCCAAAGCCAGGTAGTTACGGCATCATTGAGTGCTGAAGTTATGCCTAAATTGTAGAAATCTAAGAATGCATTAATAGTTTCTCCGCATTCATCATAATATCTTGGGCCATAGCTTATCGTGTAAGGAGCTCCATCTTGGTCTATCCACAGAAGTGCTGGATACGTGCTGGCTGTCACGGCAGCTTTAAAGCTGTCATACGCCTGCGTCAAATTCCATTTAGACAATTCATAGTTGTACTGAATTGCGTAGCCATAGCCAAGTATCAAGTATCTGTCGTAAACAAGGAACGCCTTCGAAGAACCATCGTTATAGCAGTACGGCAAACCGTCGCTCATCATCGCTTGACTGTTTAAAGCCCATTCTATCGTTGTTTCATTTGTGTACCCAAGTTTTGCAAGGATAGGAGTCCAATACAAAACCTCTGACGCAATTTGCAAACTGTTACAATCACTACCAGAAAAAGACTCTGTCGGCAAAGCATTGTAAGCATTTATTAATTGTTGCAAAGTTGTTTCTCCCACAATCATGCCTTGATAAATAGCGTCTATGTCGCTGGTGTAATTGACTGAGTTAACGATTGTTTCCAGACTCCCTATCAGCGAAGAATTACCTCCGGCAGCATGAACTTCAGGAATAGAAATTAACGGAGTCTTAAACAGCCCAGCAACCATTGAGAAACAAAGCAAAACAAGGAGGAAAAGAGTGGTGAATTTTTTTCCTCTAATTTTCCTCAATTTTTATTACCTCAATGGTGCAATCAATAGCTTACCAAGAAAGAACGTTCCCTTCCTGTTCTCATCTGTATGGTGATTAGGCTACGTACAGTATCGTTATATATTTTTGGTGAATTATTGAGTATTAAAGTCGGACTTAACTGCATTCTCAATTATGGAACCAGTACCTGGCATTTTGGAGTGCTTAAAGCTTCTTCCAATAGGCTTTCCGCAAGCATCACAAGATTCAGCTAAATCAATCATGGGTATGGCTATTGTTAACTTATAGTTAAAAGGAAGTGCAAAAACAACAGAAAAACACGATAAATTAACTGCGTAAGCCAGCACTCTGCTTATTTCAGAATTTCACTTCAATTTTGGCTTTCAGCGCGTGTTTGACGGCTGCTGCGCTCCTTTAAGCGACTTTGAGAAACATTAGTTCTGTGGCGATCCATGCTTGACCTGACCATGCGATTATTGTGGAAAGCGAAGCGCGCCAGTGCGTTGCTAATTTAGCATTTTTGTGTTTAGTTTCTGCTCATCTTGCGAGTAAGGTTATGGACCGTGCTTTTTCTACCCTGTTTAATCGAAATGCAGCAACTGCGTTGAGTAGC
>JBEKBM010000038.1:0-17040 GCA_050015395.1 Bathyarchaeia archaeon | reverse complement strand
CCCTATATCGACAGTTATGGTTTACGCCCGACGCTGAACAGGAAGCTGCTTTGTCTTTAAAAGAGAAAGGCTTCTATCAAGGCACTAACGTTCACGTTAGACCCAAAGGCCAAAAGGCTGTTATTGAATCTGTTGTTACTGTGCTTAAAGACAAATCAGGCAACAAAGTTGGCTTAATGTCTATAATGCGTGATATTACCGATAGAGTAAACGTAGCAGATTGGCTAGTTGAAAGCAATCAGCGACTAAACTATGCAATTGAAGCTTCTGGAATGATGATATATGAAATTGATCCTAAAACCAACAAAATTTTCATCGTCCGTGGCTTAGAAGGACTTCTTGGATACTTACCTGAAGAGGTACAATATAGTGTTGATTGGTGGATAAACCAAATCTTACCTGAAGATGTTCCTAAAGCTATAGAACAATTCTACCCTACAAAAAAAAACTTGGATAACATCGTAAATGAGTATCATATTCGCCATAAAAAAGGCAACTATATTGTTGTTCGGGGCATAGCAAAAATTATAAAGGATACGACAGGAAAACGTGTGCGCATTATTGGTGGTATGCAAGATATTACCCAGTACAAAGAAATGCAAGCTAAGCTTGAAGAATACTCTAAGAATCTTGAGGGTTTAGTTGAAGAAAAAACTAAGCAGCTCACAAATGCACAAGTTAAGCTTGAAGAATACTCTAAGAATTTAGAGAAGTTAGTTGAAGAGCGAACTAGGCAGCTTCAAGATAAAGAACGCCTTGCAACTATTGGTCAAATCGCAGGCATGGTTGGGCATGATATTCGTAATCCACTGCAGGCTATTACTAATGAAATATTCATAGTTAAAGAAACCATTACTAATGCGACTGCTGAGAAAAATAAAAAGGAAAAACTTGAAAGTCTTGGTTTAATTGAAGAACAAACCGATTATATTAGCAAAATAGTTTCTGATTTACAAGATTACTCTAGACCATTAAGACCTGAGATTACTGAAGTTGACTTGTCTGATTTGATTACTAGTGTTCTTTTAACAATTAATATTCCAGACAAAATAGACCTAAAAATAGACGCTAAAAGCTTTCCAAAAATAAAAACTGACCCAACCTTGATCAGGCGTGTATTAACGAATTTAACTAACAATGCTCTGCAAGCAATGCCTGATGGAGGAAAAGTAGAAATAGCAGCGTTGGAAAAAGAAAACCAAGTAATAATAACAGTAGCAGATACTGGTAAAGGCATACCTGAAGAAATCAAACCCAAACTTTTCACGCCTTTATTTACTACTAAATCGAAAGGACAAGGCTTAGGATTAGCAGTAACTAAACGTCTAATTGAGGCACTAGGCGGAACCATAACTTTTGAAAGCCAAGAAGGAAAAGGAACAAAATTTATCTTGAGTTTGCCCCCAAATAATTAAACGGTAAATGGACCTTCAAGTAAGAAGTACATGCTTGCCACATTTTTATAAGCAACACAACATACTTTTTTTTCAATCCTATTGCAAAAAACCCTATTGCAAAAAGTTTAAAATTATCAATATCTACAACCTCTAAGGTTGCCGTTTAGAACCGCTTTTCCATATATAGCAAAACCTTGAAAAAACTGGTTTAAAGGTTTAAAGGCGAATTTGCCTTAAGCTACAATAGGCGATTGCCTGTGAAAATTACTTTTTGGCTCCTAGACATTAACCCCAAAATAGAAAATGGTACAGCTGACTTGTGGCTTTGGGGAATTGATTCAAAGGGAAACCGAGTGCTCGTTATTGACAGAAACTTTACTGCTTATTTTTACGCTGTGGTCAAAGAAGGATTTGACCCGTCGAAAACTGCAAAGGAAATCATGAGCGCTTACCCGTCATCAATAGTGAACTTGGAAGTTGTAGAGCGCAGGTTCTTCGGCAAACCTGTGCAGGCAATAAAAGTTTACTGTAAAGTTGCAATCGAAACAGGGAAGCTTGCAAAGGCGCTTCGAGGGCTCGAAGGGGTCAAAGAATGCCTCGAAGATGATATTCGCATTTCAATGCGGTACCTAATCGACAATAACGTGGCTCCCTGCGCATGGCACGAAGTGGAGGCTGAGGAAGAAGAAAACAGATTAGGCGTAAGGGCGGATAAGGTTTATGCTGCAAGGTCTATTCCAAAACAACTCGGTAGCGTAGATAAGCCTCCGCTTAGAATCCTTAGTTTCTCAATGATTAGTTATAGTCGGGAAGGCTCACCTAAACCGGACAGAAATCCTGTAGTAATAATATCCACTGTTGCAAGCACCGGCGAAGAAAAGCAGTTCCTTGCAGACGACGACAAAAATGATAAGCCTATCCTTCAACAGTTTGTTGCGTACGTTTGCCAGTTTGACCCTGATATCATCGTTAGCTTCGGCGCTAACACTCGAGATTGGGATTACTTAATAAAGAGAAGCCACAGGCTTGAAAGAACGTTTGATGTTGACCGGGGAAGAAAGGAGCCGCATACCAGCATTTACGGTCACGTGTCGTTTACGGGCATGGCTAACGTGGACCTTGCCGATTTTATGGATGTTTTTCCAGAAGTGAAGGTTAAGACACTTTCCAACTTAGCTTACTACTTAGGCATAATGAAAAACGCATCAGGCATTGAAATTGAGGATGTTGAATTCGCCGATTACTGGGAAAACCAGCAGAAAAGAGAAGCGCTTAAACAATTCAGCCTAAACAATGCTCGCAAAATCCAAGGCTCGGCAAAGTTGCTGTTGGATTTCGCAATGCAGCTATCCAGTCTAGTTAGCTTACCGTTGGACCATGTTATGACTGCAGCGGTGGGCTTTAGGGTCGAATGGTTTCTTATTAAGCAGACACGCAAACTCGGTGAACTCATTCCCAGACGGGTAGAGCAGCCGTATCGGCCTTACGCTGGTGGGTTAGTGCTTAAACCAAAACCTGGATTGCACGATAACATTGCGGTTTTAGACTTCAAATCAATGTACCCCAACATCATGATACGATACAACCTGTCGCCTGACACCTACGTTGCACCCGATGAGCCTGAACCGCCAAGCGGAGTTTACGAAGCGCCCGAAGTAAAGCACCGATTCCGCAAAGCACCGCCCGGATTCTACAAGGAAGCATTAACCTACCTAATAGAAGTAAGAAACAAAATACGCTTAGAAATGAAGGCTTTAAGCCCCAGCACGGTTGAATACAGCATTTTAGATGCAAGGCAAAAAGCGGTAAAAGTCATAACAAACGCTGCCTATGGGTACGCTGGCTGGGTCGGCGCAAGATGGTACATTAAACCAGTAGCTGAAGCAGCTTCCGCTTGGGGTAGACACACCATTTTAACCGCTACCCGTTTAGCTGAAGACAAAGGCTTAACGATTATTTACGGTGACACTGACAGCCTCTTCTTAACCAACGACGAAAAGAAACTGGTTGAGCTCAAAGCTGAGATTAAAGAGAATTTAGGCTTAGAAGTAGAAGTCGGCGAGGTCTACAAACACATTTTCTTCACAGAAGCAAAAAAACGGTATGCAGGACTGAGGCTTGACGGCACCTTAGACATTGTCGGGTTAGAAGTGATTCGAGGGGATTGGGCTGAAGTAGCTAAAAAAGTGCAAGAACACGTTCTCGAAATAATTCTAAAAGAGCAGTCGCCTGCGAAGGCAATTGACTACGTGCGCACCGTGATAGAAGAGCTAAAGCAAAGGAAAGTCCCGTTCCGCGACCTAATAATTTGGAAAACACTAACAAAGCCGCCGGAACAGTACGCTATTAAGGCTCCGCATGTGGAAGCGGCAAAAATGCTAATAGAAAAGGGCTGGCGCCTAACAGGCGGCGACAAAGTAGGCTTTGTCATACTGGCAGGTAAAGGACGATTTTACAACCGCGTGAAACCTTACGTTTTCGCCAAGTACGATGAAGTAGACGCTGACTACTACGTAACCAATCAAGTGGTTCCTGCAGCAGCAAGAATACTAGGCTTTTTCGGCGTAACGGAAAAAGAACTAATAAGTGAAAAGAAAGAAAGTGAAGAAGTCAGAAGCCTGACTGATTACCTTTAGGCTTGAGCGATTGCGTCTTGGAAAGTTACCAATTCAACGTTTAGGGCTGGCTTTACCGCTTCTGAAATTCGCGAAGCAACTATGCGTCTAATGTTTTTCTCGCCTGCGATATCAACGATTCTCTGCGTGATGATGCCGTCAAAAACCACTGTGTCAACGCCGCTTACTTGCTGTAGCTTTTCTGCTAATTGGCTTACTGGCAAACGCTCAATCAACTCGAACTTGTCATTCAGCAAAACTGCTTCAAGTGTGCCCAGCAACGCTTTTGCAGCGTGGCTTATGGGCTCTGGAACTTCAACTGCGATGTGCTGCGGCTCAGGCTTTTTAGGAGGTTTACCTGATGCCTCGGCGATTGGAACCTTTGCTTCCAGGGCTTCAGCGACTTCTTTGCAGTTGCATTCCTCGATTTCTTTGCCTCTTGGAGCACGACCAACAAACTTGACATTTGTAACTTGCTGTAACTCTTTTAGTATTAGGTCGCCGCCTCGGTCGCCGTCAAGCAAGGCAGTTGCTGTTTTCTCTTTAGATAGCTTCTTTATTGATTCAGGAACTTTGGCGCCTTCAAGGGCAACAGTATTGAAAATTCCGCAGCGCATTAGATTGATTATGTCAGCGCGTCCTTCAACGACAATGATTTCTTTAGCGCTTTCTAAGCCTGGACCAGCGGGCAAGTCCTCTGGACCGTACTTTTCGACTTTGCCGATTTTCATTGTATCAGAGATTTCTTTGTAAACTTCATCTATGCTTGGCAGTGACTCAATAGTCCATTTATGCAGGATTTCTTTTGCTCGGTCAATGATTATTTTTCTACGTGCTTCACGAATGTCTTCGATTTTTTCTAAGCTAACTTTGGCTGAGCATGGACCGACACGGTTGATGCTTTCTATACTTGCGGCAATCAGCGCTGTTGAAACCCTATCTAAACTAGTTGGAATAGTTATTGATCCAGTGGTTTTGTCATTTTTTGAGTGTAGGTCGATTTCGATTCTTCCGATGCGGCCTGTTTTCTGTAGTTCTCTTAAGTCAAGTTCAGGTCCAAAAAGTCCTTCTGTTTGACCGAAAACTGCGCCTATCACATCGGGTTTTTCTACTACACCTTCAATTTCAAATCTGGCGGATATAACGTACTTTATCGTAAATGTTTGGGATGTTCCCGTAAATATGCACTTCCTATTTGTAAGTTTATTTGATTATGTAAATCACATTAGAGCGAGTGTTTCCCGCAATGATGAGATTTTTTAATTCTTTATTAGTTTGATACAATTTAGGCGCATTCTATTTAATATAATTATCGTATTCTGGATATGTATCCCGCGCCTTCATTCCCCTTTTTCTTTTTTTGTTTTTCCTATTTTTTCAGCCTGAAATTTTTCAAGTGATTGTTACGGCTGAGAATTATTCTCTTTTTGATTATCCTTCTGAGCGTGAAGCCACACCAAACAATTCCATTTTTTGGAAAGTTTTCTGGTCAAGGGATTCTTGTAACGACTTCGTTGGTTGCAAGAAAACTGCTGTTCTATCGTGGAAGTGTTTAGGGAATGTTTTGATCTTTTTCCATTTGCTATGTGGTACGTTATCATGACGATGTATAATTCCCCGTACATGTCTCTGCTCCCAGTGGTAAGAATACTTTCCAGATGCTGACAGCCAAACATCGATAAAAGTGTCATCAATCAAGAAAACTCGAAGCCTTTCAATTGAGCCTGAGGGACTAAAACGAAGATGAACGTCAATAACTATATCAGAAAACACGGCATAAATAAGGTCAATAATCCGATTGAACAGCGCTTCCAAATTTGAATCGTTAGGCATGTTTGAGAGCCACTAACTCTTTTTTAATCTTCTTGGCGCGTTCCTCTAAGTTTTCCAAGACGATTAGGTCTTCCCATGCTGGGTGCTCATCAATAGTTCCTTTCTCAATCTTCTTTTCCAGTTCTGCAGCACTTTTAACCTCATACCGCGTCTTTATTTCAGCGATGTCAGCAAAACAAGCCCTCAACTGCGCCTCAAGCAACTCTTCTAATCCCTTTCTTACTAGTTCTTTCGGTGGAACACCCAAAACCTTGGAAAGTCTCTCAACGATTGCCTCGTTTTCAACCATGCCAACCACTTACGGAACAATAATATGCAGGTAACGGTATTAACTCTCTCGGCTTAAAGAGCTGTAAGTAAAGATGGAAATTGCAGTTGACAATTACGTGAAGGGGAAGACATCCTTAGAGAAATCTTCCGAGATAGCTGGAGTTTCGCTTTGGAGTTTTCTGGATGAACTCAGAAAAAGAAATGTTGCCTTAAAGTATTCATTCGCCGATGCAGAGAGTGAAATACGCAAGGTAATAGAAAAATCCCGTTTAAGAAAAACATAATCTGCAGGCATCGCCAATTAATAACGGAAAAGTTTGGTTTGGCGAATCGTCATCTTAACCAATGCGGCAAACTAAAATTATTCAGGAAGAGGAGGAGAGAGAATGGGTCGCATTTTTCGGTTAACTGATGATCCGCCAAACGAACTGCGCGGGTTTTCATACGCATACGTATCAAACTCAGGAGAAAATAAAAGAATATGTTGTTGCATCATGGAGCCCACATTTCAGGCGCTTAGCTTTAAGCAGAATGCCGTATAGAAGCGCTTGTCCCTCGTTTTGCTGACAAAAATGCCAAGCTAAAAGTATCCCCCTTCCCCTCCCTCTCCTTAAAGTTTTTAGACCCATTTTCACTAGCCAAAAACTAGCCTGCCCCTTTTAGGACTTAACCCTTCACCTTATATAATAATACCAACAAAAGGTAGATACTCAGACTAAGGCGACTGACATGAGCTTACGCTTAAACCCTGAATACCAAAAATTGCTGCCGAAAATGTCTGAGGAAGAGTTTGCCGAGCTCAAAGCATCCATGCAGGCGGAAGGCCAACATTACCCGATAATAGTAAACGAGGACTTAGAAATTTTAGATGGACACCACAGGTACCGCGCATGCACCGAACTTGGCATTGAACCAGATTTTGAAGTGCGCAAGTTTGAAGATAAACTGCTTGAAAAAAAATTCGTTATCGAAGTAAACCTTAGGCGTCGCCACCTGAACAATTTTCAGCTCGTAGAGTTAGCAGTGCCGCTGCTTGAGATTGAGAAAGCACTTGCAAAGAAACGGCAGGCAAAGGGCGGTAAAAACGGGCGAAACCAGCAGTTAGGGTTAGTGCCAGATGACGCTGAGCCCGAGTTTAAAGCTAAAGCAACTGAATTAGTAGCCAAGAAAGCGGGCGTTTCAACCCGAACCTTTGAAAGAGGAAAAAAAATACTGGAGAAAGCAAGTGAAGATGATAAGCAGAGGCTGCGTGAAGGGAAGGCTAGCATCGCCAAAGTTTACCAAGAAATCGCCTCAAGCGGAAACACGCAAATGAAAAAAGACGTTGCTGAGCAACCAGTTCTAAAACAAGAGAGTCCACGTGACTTGCAGAATAAAGCGGAATTGTTGACGCTTTTGGAGCGTATGCTTAAGCAAGAATTGTTTTGTCCTTCATGCGGGAACTCAATGTTCGAATGCAGCAAATGCCATAAAACTTTGCAAGCATTATTGCAGTCCAAAAACTCCGAGAACGCTTCAGTTTAAGATTAAGAGGCAAAAAATACAGCTGTTCAGAGGAAAATGGTTTAAAAGAGAAAGCTGAAGCCAAAACTACTTCAACGTAACAACGTAATCCTTCACTTTTTGCGAGGCATCAGGCATTAAAGGTTGGCCATGCCCGCTGAGCAAAATGTCAAAATCAAACGTTGATATTCTCCTAATCGAATCCTTTGCTTTATCCATGTCCAACGTGAACTGTTCAGGCGAACCCGTAATCTTGCCATCCATAAACCTAATCGCGTCCCCGGCAAACATAACTTTTCTTTCGGCATCTAACAGTGAAATGCTTCCTTCAGAATGCTCAGGAGTATGAATAACAATCAACCTGCCGACTTTATCATTGTCTTTCAGCAGCAACTCAGGCTCAACTGGCGCAGCCTTAAAAACTGAGCCAAGAGCCTTAAACATTAAATTCTTGGGTTTAGGCGGCGCTTTCTTTCCAGCAACGTAATCCGCATCAAGTTCATGAACCGCTACCTTCGCATTTGTTAATTCCTTCATCTTCTTGGCGCTTCCAACATGGTCTATGTGAAAATGAGTTAACACTATAGTTGAGACATCTGTTGGCTTGCGACCTAAACCTTCAATATAATTTATTATTTTTTTGTCGTTTCGAGGTAAACCCGTATCAATTAAAATCAACTTATCTCCGTCTTCAACGAGGTAGACATTGGCGTTTATTCCTTCCACATGATGGATTCCTTCGACAATTTTCACACTAAACACTCCTAACACAAAATAAATTACTATGGCTTAAAAATGTATCACAAGTAAGCGATTGATTGCTAGCGTTCCTTTACGCTTTTCTTTTGCATTTAACCGCAAACGAAAGGGTCGCCTCAGCATGCGCACAAGGTTATTTAAATTGAGTTATTCATTATCAAACAAGTCCTAAAGCAGTGAGGGGCTTGAGGAACCATGAGATCGAATGCGAACAAGCTCAGGTGTCAAGCTAACAAAATTAAAACTACAAAGAAATTTGGGGGTAGGCAACGGATATCTCGACTTCTAGAATTGGCGATTCTCATTTCATGTCTTCTAATTCTTGTCGCCTGCTTCCACTCTGTATATGCACAGACAGTAGATACATCAGGTGATTTTAACCATGCACATAATACTTTATTGCCCGTCACCTCTGGACTAAGTACGCCATTATCTCCGCCTCGTAACGGCAATAATCGGATTATCAATCTATCTGCTTAGGAATAGCCAAAAGTTCAGGAAGCGGAAATGATGCTTAGAACATGCCTTTTGGTTGCACGAGCGGCTTTTCCAACGTCGCACGCTCAAGAAAAAACAACCGCACTTGATTTGATTATCATCAAGCTAAAAATCACAGCTTTTTTCATTGTTTATAAGCACAAATAATATAGCACTACAGATAGCAACAGTACTGCGTGAAGTAACATATGCAAAGGTCTTATTCACGATTACTCGGGGTCGTTGGAAAACCGAACACGGGAAAATCCACGTTTTTCAGCGCAGCAACTTTGGTAGCGGCAGAAATAGCCAATTATCCTTTCACCACAATTAAGCCTAACAGGGGAGTTGGCTACGTACGCACGCCTTGCGTTCATGAAGAATTCAAAGTGAAAGATAACCCTAAAAACTCATTATGCCTAGATGGCGTAAGGCTTGTTCCTGTAGAATTAATCGACATTGCAGGCATTGTTCCAGGCGCTTGGGAAGGACGCGGCTTAGGAAACCAGTTCCTAGACGAAATACGTAGAGCAGACGCGCTTATCCACATAGTTGACGCTTCAGGCGGAACAGACTGCGAAGGGCGCGTATGCAAACCTGGGGAACATGACCCGCTTGAGGACGTCAAGTTTCTTGAGCACGAAATAACCATGTGGATGGCGAGCATACTTAAAAAGGACTGGACAAAAATCGCGAGAACAGCTGAAGCAGACAAAAAAGGCATCTTTGGTCCCCTTGAAGAACGACTTAGCGGCTTAGGCATAAAACGCAGCCACATTTTTGAAGCAACAAAACGAACTGGCTTGAACGCTGATAAACCAACCGGCTGGAGTGACGATGACTTCTTAAAATTCGTTGATGTTCTAAGGCAAATTTCTAAGCCAATGCTGATAGTGGCAAACAAAATTGACCTGCCAACCGCCGAAGCGAATTTGGAGAGGATGAAGGAACTTGATTACATGGTTATTCCATGTTCGGCAGAAGCTGAACTTGCACTTAGGCGTGCTGCTGAAAAACAATTAATCGATTATAAGCCAGGCGACTGCAACTTTAAGATAACACAGCCGGAAAAACTATCCCAAGTCCAGATTAAGGCTTTGGAAGCTATACGTGAAAAAGTGCTCCAAAAAAAAGGCTCAACAGGCATCCAAGACGCCATTAACATGGCTTACTTTAAACTTCTCAACATGATAACCGTTTATCCTGTGGAAGATTTAGAGCACCTCTCTGACCATAACGGCAGAGTCTTGCCTGACGCTTACCTCATTCCAAAAGGAACAACCGCGCATCAGTTCGCTTACTTAATCCACACAGAACTTGGAGAAAGCTTCATCTAC
The DNA here is from genome assembly GCA_050015395.1 of Bathyarchaeia archaeon. Classification (GTDB taxonomy): domain Archaea; phylum Thermoproteota; class Bathyarchaeia; order Bathyarchaeales; family Bathycorpusculaceae; genus Bathycorpusculum. The sequence goes on along the minus strand of JBEKBM010000038.1, from coordinate 6,849 downwards.
GCCATCGATGCTCGAGACAAAAGAAGAATCGGCGAAGACGCCATCCTCAAAGACAGAGACGTCATAAGCATCGTAAGTGCCAAAAAACGCGCCTAATCTATCCCTTTTTCGCTTTTTATTTTTTTAGTTTTTATGTGCCGAAGCGGCGTTTTCGGTCCTGGAAGGTTCTAATGGCTCTTAACAAGTCGATAAGTCGAAAATCGGGCCAGTTAACATCTAAGAAGAGAAGTTCACTGTAGGCGGCTTGCCAAAGCAAGAATCCGCTTAAGCGTTCTTCGCCTGAAGTGCGTATAATCATGTCAGGATCCTGCTTATCCATATGTGCAGTGTATAGGTACTTTTCAAAGGTGTTTTCGGTCACATCAGCTAACTCTAACTCGCCGCTTTTAACTTTCTCAGCAATAGCCTTAGCAGCATCAACGATTTCGGCTCTGCCCCCGTAAGCGAAGGCAAAGTTCCAGAAATATCTATCATAGCTTGCCGTTGCTTTCTCCACATCTTCAATGCTTTCCTGTAAACTTTTAGGCAGAAGGTTAACTCTGCCGATAACTTTCACATGAACCTTATCTCGATGTATACGCTCATCTTTTAGCAGCTTGCGGAATCTTTCCTCAGCAATCTGCATAATCTTTTGTACTTCATCCGATTTCCTAGAAAAGTTCTCTGTTGAAAAAGTATAGAGTGTTACATATTTGACATCAAGCATATGGCACCAATCTAAAAGCAGCTCAACTGTATCAGCACCATTCTTGTGACCCCACTTATCCTGCAGCAGCCAAGGGTCTTTTTCCTGCTCGTTTGCCCACCGCCTGTTGCCGTCTAAAATTATGGCGATATGCTCAGGTTTTACTCCGTCTCTAACCTGCAGCCATATCCATTTCTCATACAGTTTGTATGCGCCAATGGCAGAAAGCATTTTTTTAAGCACTAAACGTGACCTCGCATGTTAAACATTCTTCAAGGGATTTTTCTTTTCAACTTTACATTATAATTAAAGCTTTGACTGTTTCAATTAAATCTTGCCCCAATTCCAGATTAAAATACTGGCAAAAATTTTATTCTGAAACTTGGTTCTTATCGGGTTTTTTGAAGAAGCCTTTAGTTGACCTACTGACAATTAAAATTAGTAGCACAGAAGCAATGCCAATTAGAATACCTACCAATATTGTAAAAATGAACACCGAAAAATCATTGCTATTAAAACCAACTATTGGTTGCCCTCCTGGGCGGTATGTGTCGTAAATTACGTTTGCTGTTGCTTCAAGAATCCAACGGAACCATGCAACTGTAACTATCAAAGCAACATTCCGAAGTAATCTTGAGTCTCTTTCAAAGTATAAACGTACGCTTCGCCCGAAAAGAACGATGATTATACCCACCACCAGAAGGTCTTCGACACCCTTAATAAAGAAAGTAACTATCTTGGGAGTGACAGCTAGCCACCCAGCAAAGGCAGTGGGGTATGGTACCACGTTAATATTGACGTTTGCTATTCCGAGGTAAACGCTGACGGCGACGCACAAGATTCCGGCTAAAACCGTGTAATTTGAGATTTGCATCGGCATAGGCGGCGGAGAATATTCTTTTATCCACTTATAGAAGTCTTTAGCTGACCTGTCAACGCCAAAGCCCTTGATAAGTAAGAAACCGCCTAGAACAATTACAATGGCAATTCCGTAAAAGTCAATGGCGCCTCGGTAAACATAATTGTTGATAGCCCAAAGAACACCGAAAATAAAAACTAGTAATCCAGGCAAACCTAACGCCATTCGCGCGTACCTTGGATTATCTATTAATAATCGAATGTATTTTGTGAAGAGGGCAGCAGTCTCTTCGATTGATTCACTATGCTTTATTACTATCCGTCTGACCGATGACACGGGCACTCTGGATTCAATAAGAGGTAAAATTGCCTCGTCAGAATAACCATCACTAACCAGAATCACTTCGTTTGCATTAAAAGTATCGAGTAAATTATTTAATTCAGCAACCAATTTTCTGTCAGCGCTAACGCCGCCCAACTCAGAACCCGATATCGTAGCGACTTCAAAAATTTCCTGCGGTTGCTTTTCGTTTTGTAACCTGTCATAAAGCCGGACAGCTTCGAACATGGCGTTTGCATCTGGTTCTTCAGGGTCTTTTAAGGCTAAGGAAACTGCGCCGTCTAAGTTTGCGGTTCTTCCAAGAAGAGGCGTTTTTATTCCTGTCTTTACTTCTATATCGCCATCTCTATCGACGCATAGGATTAGGATACGCTTTTGCGTTTGTTCTTGCGTTTCCTTTTTAGCCATCTACATCTCTATTCCCTTAATACCGCCATTTAACTTTAATCTTGCGCTTGCTCATCATCTTCAGTGTCGCCGCCCATGACAAGTTGAAACTCATTCCAACTTAATTTTTCGCCCTTCTGCAGCTTATCCCTCGCTTCAGCTCCAAGCTTATCTTTAATAGCCTGCTGTTTTTCTTTATCAGCGTGCTCTTTTTCTTTAAAAGCCTGCTGAGCCGCCATTCTCCTAACTTTATCTTCTTCTCTCATGGAAGCTCTTAAACCTCGTAATTGCCCGGTCAATTCCGCGATTTTCACTTGAAAAAGAAGAATGTCCTCCTTTGTTTTAATGTAAGCTTGATGTAGGCTATCAGCTTGAGCTTTGGTTATTTTCGCGGCGTTTACTTTTTCAATCATTTGTGAATGTATTTCTTGGCTTTTTTTGACTAAATCAGTTAATTCCTTATGAAAGATGTCAGCTTGAGCTTCAAGGGTTTGGCGTTGGGTTAGTAAGTCCTTGATTTTTTTGTATTTAAGGTCTATTTTTTTGTAACTGCTAAGTAGAATTTCAAGCTGCTTGACGTTCTCAATTAGCCCTTTTTCCTCTTGCAAATCAAGAGAAGTTGTCTGAATCTTCCATTCAATGGCTTCAAGCTCTTCTTGCAAGTCCTGCTGCCTCTCGCGTGGTACTTTCTTTTTGAGTTCAGAGATTTTTTCTTTTATGGCGTTTATTTCCTCGGTGATTGGTGTAGTTTTAGCTCTGATGTCGTCTCTTTGCTGTTTTAGCATCTTAACTTTTTCATTTATACTGTCGCGCTCGGTTTTCAACTCGTCAATTTCTTGGTGGGTTTTCTTTACTTGGTCGTTCAACTGGTTTCTCTGTTCGATATGCTTTTTGATTTGAGCGTCTGCTGTATTAGCTTGGTCTCTTAGTTTTTCAATTTGCTGATTTATGTCTTCTATTTTAATGGGTTTTTGTTGCTCTGACATGTGCGTTAGCCTCTAGTACTGTTGAAGCTAATGAGCATTGGTGCGTAAGCATTTATAATGATTTTCTGTACAAAATATGTAGTTTGACATGGTAAACAGCCGCCTTTAGATTATAATTTTTAAATATAGGGTGGCACAATGGTTTGGTGAGATGGTAGAGTTATGTCGTTTAATTATGATGACCTACTGAAGAAGGCGTACGCTCAGATGCCAGAAGTTTCCTTAAAGCATGAGCGCTTGGAACTGCCAAGACTGATGGTTAATACAGTTGGCATGCGAACAATTATTTCTAATTTCAAGGAAGCGGCTGATGCATTGGATCGTGATCCTCAGCATATTTTGAAGTTCTTGACTCGGGAAATGGCTACCGCAGCGACCTTTCAAGATTCAAGAGCGATCTTTCAAGGAAAATTTCGCCGCGAAAGTTTTGAACGCTTATTGCAGCGGTATTTAGATAGTTACGTAGTTTGCCCCATTTGCAAGCGTCCTGATACCAGAATTGTTAAGGAAAAACGATTATCTTTTCTAGTATGCAACGCTTGCGGTGCAAAATCAGCTATTAAACAGTTGTAGGCGAGCTAAAAATTGGAAGCCTACGTAAACCTCAAGCAAGCGGGCAGAAACGTGCTATTAGCTGTTTGCGACTGTGAATTACTCGGCAGGACGCTTCGTGAAGGCAAAATTGTCTTTCATATTAAAGACGAATTTTATAATGGCCGAAAAGCAAGTGTTGAAGAAGCCATGGGAATGATTGATAATTCAACCATAGTGAACCTTGTAGGCAAATGCTGTGTTGAAAAAGCCATAGCAGAAGGCTATGTGCATCCCGACGCCGTGATAAAAATTGAAGGCATACCTCACGCCCAAATAGTAAAATTCTAATTAGATTGCTGCTTTTTTTATTTGTTCAACAATGAAAGTTTTAGGAAGCGCCGACTTATCTAAAGTGTTGCTTGCGTTTATAGTGCCGCCTCGTAGAATTGTTTCTTTGGCTTGGGGACCAGTATTGAAGAGCAAGTCTATAATTGACATGTTAGGTTGAAAAATTTCATATCTTTGTTCGTAAATTGGATGCTCGTAGTTATGCCATTTAATCTGGATATTGGCTTTTGAAAACAATTTTTCGTTAATGTAGGCTTTTCCGCCAGAACCTGACAGATACGTATCGGCTCCAATAAATTTACACATTGACACAAGTTTTTCGTTTTTCTCTTTCCCGCAATAAGGAAATTCGGATGAACGAACGATATTTGCTTTTATTGATAAGATTTCGGCGAATTTTCTTATTAGATGCAGGTTTAAGCCTATCAGTAGTTCATGATCGGAATCTATGGCTTCTTTGATTAAGGGAAAATATTCTTTAAAATAAGGCGCCTTTTCGTAATTATGAATTATTGCGTTTAAATGTTTGTTTTTCCATTGGGTTCCAGATATTTTTACGTCCTTAATAGTTTGTGGGTGCCCATGGATAATGGGTACAGTTAGCCATTCCCATCCTTTCAGGGTTCTAATTTTGTTTCTGTTATGGAATCCGCCGTGTTGAAATTGTGCATCATCATAGATAACAAAAGTATCACATCTCGCAAGTTTATCGAAGAAACCAAGCCACGGCATATATTCCGGTTGATGAACAAATATTATCATTCAATTCTCCTCAAGAAGAAGCTGAAATTGTTTTAAGGATAGAAATTATGGCCCAAGTAATGCTCAGAGCTACTGACGTTCTGCTATGTTCTAGTTTGCATTAAACTCAATTTTTGAATCATCAACCTCTTTAACGGAAACATCTAACAAACAAGCGCTTTTAAAACAAAACAGCCTCTACCAATTAATGAATTAAAAACGTTATATAAGCACTTGTTACATCCCTATGTAACTACAAATTCTTGTTTTGCCTGAATTATTCTAAACAGGCGGTTGCCTCTGAGAGTAGTTTGCGTACTGGCAGATGCTGGGGGCAAATTGCTTCACATTGCCCACAATGGATACAGTTGCTTGCCCTTCTAGCTGAAGGTACAGCTTTGGCATATTCTTTTTTTATTGTTGACTGCGTTGCTGGGCCTTTGCGCATTGTTGAATACTGGTTTAGAAAGGCTAAGGTTACAGGAATATCAATGCTTTGTGGGCAATGGCTGCAATACCTGCATTTTGTGCAGCCTATGTACCCGCATTTAAGGTACAGCTCTCGTGCGTTTGATAATAATTTGATTTCCGTTGAGTTTAGCGTGTTTGAGCCAGATTTGTTTGCGCTTTCGACGTTTTCTATGACTTGCTGCATTGCGTTCATGCCGCTTAGGGCAACTGAAACTTCTGGTTGATTCCAAACCCACTGCAAAGCCCAATCTGCCGCTGACCTTCTAATGTCTGCTTTTTTCCATTCCTTTTGTATTTCTGCGGGCGGATTAACAGCTAACATGCCACCTGATAGAGGCTCCATCACCACAACAGCTAAGCCTTTTGACGCTGCGTATTTTAAACCGGCTTTTCCAGCCTGATATTTTTCGTCTAAGTAGTTGTATTGTATTTGGCTAAGCGTCCATTTGTCATAGCTGTCGACTATTTCCTTGAAAACTTCCAATTCGTCATGGAAGCTGAAACCCAAGTAGCCGAGTCTTCCCTTAGCAACCTGCTTCTCTGCCCACTCAATCATGTTTAACTCCAAAACCTTGTTCCATAACGTCTTGTTGAGACTGTGGAACAGGTAAAAATCAATATGGTTTGTGTTTAATCGTTTCAGTTGCAAATTCAGAATCTTATCCAAGTCTTCTTTGCTTTTCACTGAGAAAACGGGCATTTTCGTTGCTATTTTTGCTTGTTTGCGGTATTTTCCTGCTAGCGCTTTGCCAACGGTTACTTCGCTGTTGCCATCGTGGTAGGTGAAGGCTGAGTCAACGTAGTTAACGCCTTGATCTATCGCGTATCGGATTAGTTTTATGGTTTTAGACTCGTTGACTTTTGCTTGGTCTTCCCCGATGATTGGCAAACGCATGGTACCGAATCCGAGTGCTGAAACTTTCCAGTCGAGTTTTCCAAAAGAACGGTATTCCACTTGGGCACCGTATTGAACTAGAGAATGGATAATTAATACGTTTATGGTAGTCTATATGCAACAATTTTTTTTGTATTGTCTCGCTTATATGCAGCGTATTATCATAAAATTTAATTAACGATGATTCATACATGTACTTCAAAATTGCATGAGCCCTCAAAGATGAAAGCAAACTCAAAGATAACTATCTCTAAACGCGTTATCGTTCTTCTCCTTGTAGCTTTGCTTGCGCTGTCCGCATTTAACACTTACATGATTTTTGAACGACCCAGCACTCCTGCCGGTTCCAGTGCTGTAAGTTACGATTTTGTTGTTTCTCAAAACGGCAACAATTACCAATTAAAAAACATGGTAACGGGTTCCACAACAAGCGTATCGGGGAGCGCTTCATCCGCTATTAATACGGCGTTCGCTAAGGGAAACTCAGTTTACCTTAACCCTGGAACTTACACTTTAAGCGGGGACGTTTTGGTGTCCAATAAAATTAACGCTAAAATCGCCGGTGACGGAGCAACCATAATTGGCAACGGACACAAAATAATCA
>JBEKBM010000037.1:0-17409 GCA_050015395.1 Bathyarchaeia archaeon | reverse complement strand
GTCGTGAGACAGGTCGGACTTTATCTGCTGGGAGTGTTGGCTGCCTGAGGGGAAAGGGTCCCTAGTACGAGAGGAACGGGACGCTGTGGCCTCTAGTTAACCGGTTGTCTGATAAGGCAGTTGCCGGGCAGCCACGCCGTTGTGGATAAGAGCTGAAAGCATCTAAGCTCGAAGCCTCTCCCGAAAAGAGGCAGCCATTCCCGTTTAACCGGGACGAAGGCTCCCATAAAAGATGGGTTTGATGGAGCCGGGGTGTACGCTGGAAGACTTCGGTCGACCAGCTCAGCCTGCGGCCACCAATCGCCTGAGATGTCGAGTCCATTGATGGTGTTTGAGCGATATTTGCGTGAACAGTTTCGGTGTGAAGTGTGCGTAGTCTTGTTTGTCCTGTGCATGGCGTATTGTCATAGTTTTGTAATTTTCATTTTTCTGCGTCGTTGTTTGGTAAACAGTCGCTTGTAATATTTGAGACCCTGAGCCGAATTGAAAAATTAGCCCCCGAGACCTGACCGCTAAACCTCTAGCGAAAAAGGGCAAAAAAGATTATTACACAACTTAACGCAAAGTCAGGCTCATCGACGTTAATGTTTGAACTTTGGTTTCTGGAGAAAAGCAAAAGATGCTGCTTTAAAGTTCTGAGACTTTTTGCGGCATTAAACGTTTTCCAAACGTTTCTTCGCTTGCAACTTCGCTGAGGGTTTTTCTTGAACGCACAAGATGCAAAAGCTTGCTTGATAAATCAAGTTTCTCTCGTGAGTAGCCAACCGCTAAAAGCAAAAGAACCTCAAAGTTACTGGGAACCTTCACTGTTTCCTTTACCTCTTTCTCGTCGAAGCTTCCAATGCAACAGGTGCTTAAGCCTTCGCTTGTGGCGGTTAAAACCATGTTCTCCACTGCTAACGCAACGTCGATGATGTACCAGTCTGGCGAGGCTTTCTTGTCGCCGCATGCAACAATCACAAGTGGTGCTTCAGCAAGGAATTTTGCGTATCTGCCCTTTGAGAGGATTTTTCTTTTCTCGCCGTCAGTAACTGCAATAAAATGCCAGGGCTCAATGTTCTTAGCTGAAGGCGCAAGTCTCCCAGCCTCCAAAATCTTCTCCAACTTCTCTCTTGGCACAGCAGTGTCCTTGTAGGCGCGGATTGACCTTCTTTCCTGTACAGCTTCAAAGACATCCATAACGTTTGCTTCCTTAAGCTAGACATGGATTTTACGGTATATTAGCTTATCAGAACCTAAACATCCGAGCTATTGGGGCGCTATCTGCGTGTCTTTTTGCTTAATTTTTACTTGGTGGTTTCTTGTTTAAAAATTAGGGTATACCTTTAGGTCAAGCTGCTTTTTGTGCTGTTTTTTTGGCACAAATAGTAGGGTAGGTCTAACGGTAGGCGGTTCAGGGCTTGTTTTCGGTTTATTTTTTGGTTTAGGACTTAATTTAAGCGTTAATTGTGCAGGATTCTTAAAAAGCCTATATAAAGCGTCAATATAGGCACAATGATTTATAGAAATCACTTCGCAAACTCTCACTCACAACCCGATCAAACCCACCTACCTCCCCATTCTTCTCTCACCGCCTACCCCGGTCTGTTTCTCTCTCACAGCCTACCTACCCGGTCTACTAGATGATCCTAATAGGCGCCAAACATGAATCAACATACTTCAACATAGAATTGAGGTGCGCACTTTTGCATGCAGAACGATGCTTTTGTACATGGTTTTGTCGTGAATTAGGCTAGTTTTGGGTTTCTGCCCAGTCTTTGCAGAGGAGTTTTGCTTGGTCTAGGACGGTGTCGGTGGCTTTTTGTTGTTTGTCTGGTGGGTATCCGTATTTTTTGAGTATGTGTTTGACCATTATTCTAAGTTTTGCTTGAACATTGTCTCGTAGTGTCCAGTCAATGGTCACGTTATTTCTGACTGTCTGCACAAGCTCTCTAGCGATGGTTTTGAGGGTTTCGTCGCCCATAACTTCCCGCACACCTGCATGGTCTGCAAGTGCATCGTAGAATGCAACTTCATCTTCCGTCAGATGTAGCTCTGTACCTCGTTTTTGTTCTTCACGCATTTTCCTAGCAAGGTCAATAAGTTGCTGTATAACTTGGGCGGCTTCGATGCTCTTGTTAGTGTATGCCTTAATTGACTTGTCAAGGAGTTCTTCAAATGAACGGGCTTGGACAAGGTTCTTTTTCTGTCTGAATCGGATTTCGTCGTTGAGGAGTTTTTTGAGCATTTCAAAGGCAAGGTTCTTTTGGGGCATTTCTTTTACTTCAGCTAAGAAGTCTTCGTCTAAAATTGCTACATTGGGTTTTTTGAATCCTGCCGCTGCGAACACGTCGATTACGCGGTCGGATACGATGGCTTTGGAAATGATTTGCTTTATTGCGGTGTCTATGTTTTGGGCTTCGATTTCGGCTTTGGTTTCGGTGTTTTTGGCTATGGCTGCGCGGACTGCTTGGAAGAATCCTACGTCGTCTCTGATTTTCATGGCGTCTTCATGTGGCACGGCAAGGGCGAAAGCCCGCAGTAGGGCGTTGGTTTCTTTGAGGTAGCGTTCTTTGCCTTTTTCCTGTTTTAGGACTTGTTCCATTGCTTGCATTATTATGGTCATTCTTTCTCTGGGTTCCACTTCAAAGAATTTCTTGTAGTCGAAGCCTCGGAAGAACGCTAAGATGACTTCGTATTTTTCCTGCATTATTGCTACTGCTTGTTCTTGTGGGATGCCTGTTAGTTTCTTGTCGGTTTCCGTGTACTCCGCAAGAGCTTTTCTCAGGTCGTTGGCTATACCGATGTAATCGACTATTAAGCCGCCCTCTTTGTCTTTGAAAACGCGGTTGACACGGGCAATAGCTTGCATAAGCGTGTACCCTTTCATCGGTTTGTCGAGGTACATTGTATGGAGGCTTGGCGCGTCGAACCCCGTTAGCCACATGTCTCTCACAATGGCAATCTTCATAGGATCGGATGGGTCTTTCATGCGTTCGCCAAGGTCGTGTCTGCGTTGTTTGTTTCGGATGTGTTCTTGCCATTCTGGCCCGTCGTCCGCTGATCCAGTCATTACAACTTTTAGGGTGCCCTTGTCGTCGTCTTTGTTGTACCATTCGGGTTTGAGTTTGATGATTTCGTTATGCAGGTCTACGCAGATTCGGCGGCTCATGCACACTATCATTGCTTTGCCGTCAAGAACTGAAACTCGGTTGTCCCAGTGTTCGATTATGTCTTTGGCTATGCGTTTGATTCGTGCTGGGCTGCCGACGACTTTTTCGAGTCTGGACCATTTGCTTTTTAGGTATTCTTTGCTCTCTACTTCTTCGCCTTCCGTAATTTCCTCAAATTCCTCGTCAATGTACGGTCGTTCCTCAGGTTTTAGTTCCAGTTTTGCTAGTCGGCTTTCGTAGAAGATTTTTACGGTTGAGCCGTCTTCCACGGCTTGGTTTATGTCGTAGGTGTCTATGACTTTGCCGAAGACTGCGGGTGTGCTTCGGTCGGCTCTTTCTATGGGCGTTCCCGTGAAGCCGATAAAAGTGGCGTTAGGCAATGCATCTCGAAGGTACTTCGCGTATCCATACTTGAGCGCGTCTTTGTCTGCATTCTTTGGAACTTTAAGCCCAAAACCGTACTGGCTCCTGTGAGCTTCATCAGCGATTATTATGATGTTGCTTCTTTCGGATAGTAGCGGGTATTCTTTGGTTTTGCCTTCTGGGAAGAATTTTTGGATGGTTGTAAATATGATTCCGCCCGATGAAACTTGAAGCAGTTCCATGAGTCGTTCTCTGGTTGTGGCTTGTTCTGGTTTTTGCCTGAGCAGTTCGTGGCATCTGCCGAAGGTTCCAAAGAGCTGGTCATCTAAGTCATTTCTATCGGTTAACAAAACAACTGTCGGGTTTTCAAGCTGCGGCTCCAAAACCATTTTGCCCGTGTAGAAAACCATTGTTAGGCTTTTGCCTGAGCCTTGCGTGTGCCAGACGATGCCCGCTTTGTGGTCTTTCTTTGTGGCGGCGACTGTTGAGGCGAGAGCTTTCTGCACTGCGTTGTATTGTTGATAGGCGGCGATTTTTTTGGAGGTTTTTATGTTGCCTTCTTTGTCTTTTTCAGCCTCGTAAACTACAAAGTGCCTGACCAAGTCGAGTAGGACTTCGGGTTTTAGCATGCCCTTTAGGAGAACTTCAATTTGGGGCGTGGAAGTTGGCGTTTTTTTGCCGTTGATGGTTTTCCATGGGGAGAAGCGTTCTTCTTTAGAAGTCATAGTTCCAGCTTTCGCGCAGGTTCCATCGCTGATGACTAATATTTCGTTGAACCTGAAGACGGATGGAATCTCTTTCTGATACGTCCCAAACTGCTTGAAGGCAGATAGTAATGTTGCGTTCTCATCTGCAGGATTCTTAAGTTCAATTAGGACAAGTGGCAAGCCGTTAACAAACAAAACAATGTCGGGACGACGGTTGTTGCGCTCCTCAATTATTGTGAACTGGTTTACTGCCAAAAACTCATTGTTAGTTACATCGTTAAAGTCGAAAAGCCAGGCTGGCTCGTCTTTGATGCTGCCGTCGGGTCTCTTGTACTGAACGTTAACTCCATTTGCCACTAACCTGTGGAAAAGCTGGTTATTAACGACTAAATCTTGGCTCTCAGTTCTCAGAACCTTCTTAACAGCCTCATCTATCGCGCCATCAGGAATAGACTTGTTAATTCGCTTAAGAGCATCTCTTAACCTGCCAACAAGCACAACTTCACTATACTTCCGCTCTTCAGCACCGCCACCCTCAGAAATGTCAGGACCATAACACAGGCCATAACCGAGGTCTTTCAGCATGCCAAGACAAACATCTTCAACTTCTGACTCGGTAATAATTTTAGACATTATTGCGCCTCTCCGTTTTCTTTTGGAATTGGAACTCTGGTTTTTCCAGACATCAATCGGGGAAGAAGAGAATCGCGAATCATGGTTAAATTGTGAGATTCCCTTTCATTAAGAAGTATCCGCTTGTCCAAAGGTTCGATTAGCTCGCCGAATTGGTCTCGCAAATTCTCTGCGGGTATTACTATTTTGAAGTCATGTACGTCTTGTTTTGTGGCTGATCCAAAAACAGTTCCTTCTGATTCGTACTTTTCCCAACCTGAGCGTGTGGCGAGCAACAAATAGTAAAGAAAACCGTTGTGCTTCCCTTTCAAATGGAGTGCGGCAACGCCACGTCCAATTGCACAACGCTCTTCAGCCACATTTAGACTACCCACTGGCGCTCTAACACTCAGAAGAACATCCCCCACTTCTGCAAATCGTGTCGGTGCCGTACAGTAAATGCGTCTGCTTGGAAAACGAAAACCAAAATCTCGAACTCCTTGGAAGAAAGGAACGCCCGCTCCTGTTTCATTATAGGTCTCGCCCGGCGGCGATTGACCCATGGTTATCTCACAAATATCATCTAATCCGCCAATCGCCCACCCCTTTGGTATTTCTCCCATAGCAGAGTTAGGCATTTCTCCACCTGATGATTTATAGGGCTTGCCTTCTTCGTTTGGAAACTCAAAATCTACAAACCAACGCTTAAAAACAGCCTGACCAACAGCCTCAAGAGTCTTGTTCATCTTTTGGTTAAAAATAATTTTAGAATCCAAATTTGAAAGAACATCTGCAATACTTTTTTGCTCCTCAATTCTTGGAAGAGCAAGCTTAATCTTTGCAACAATTTTGGTATTTAGGACACCCTGAACGCTGCCAACAATGCTTGCTTCAATTTGCCTTCTTACTTGAGGACTCCTGAATGAATACAACAAAAATTTGGGAATACATTTAGTTTTGTCTGGTCTTATTACGATGATATTCAAGCAATTCGACTCAAATTCAGCATCATAGTAACAAGCCTTCCCACTATCTCCGTGTCTAGCGACTACAATATCTCCCTTCGCTAATTGTGACTTCTTATTTTTTGAATGAAATTCCTTAGTTACATATTTTAAATCTGAAAAAATCAGTCCATCTTCAGATAGATTTGTCGTTCTTATCATCGGAACGCCATTCTCTCGGTCGCAATAATCCTCGAAACAAGAACCTACGAAGCCAACGCAGACTCTTAACGTAACATCTTCTATCTGACTAATTTTCCAATCTTTGGGTATTTGTCCAACAACAGTAACTTGGAGTAGCGATTGTTCTTTAGAGGCCATAACCTATACTTTCCAAATTCTTCTTTATTGCTTCATCAAGTCTGTCTTCTTCCTTCATTTGCTCGGCTAATTCATCTATGAGTCTCTGCATTTTTTCCTCAAACGTTTCTCCTTCTTCCTCTTCCTCTTCTGTGCCAACATACCTGCCTGGAGTCAGCATATAATCTTGTTTTCTAATTTCGTTAAGTTTTACTGCTTTGCAGAAGCCAGCAATATCCTCATACTCTACTTTTTGTCCTTCTATTAACTCACCTCGCCAAGCATGATAAGTATCCGAAACCTTCTTGATGTCTTCTGTAGTTAGCTCTCGGTGTCTTCTGTCCACCATTACGCCGAATTTTCTTGCGTCTATGAATAAGACTTCGCCTCTGCGGTCTCTGAATTTGTTGTTTTGTTTGTCTCTGGCTATGAACCATAAGCAGGCTGGTATCATGGTGTTGTAGAATAGTTGTGAGGGTAAGGCTATCATGCAGTCCACTAAATCGGCTTCGACTATGTTTTTGCGTATTTCACCTTCGTTTGATATGTTGGAGCTCATGGAGCCGTTGGCAAGGACAAAGCCCGCGATTCCTCGTGGTGCTAAGTGATGTATGAAGTGTTGGACCCATGCGAAGTTGGCGTTTCCTACTGGTGGGGCGCCGTATTTCCAGCGTATGTCATCTCTGAGCATTTCGCCTTTCCAGTCAGAGTCATTAAACGGGGGATTTGCGAGGAGGTAGTCGGCTTTTAGGTCTTTGTGGGCGTCGTTTTGGAAGCTGCCTTCGTTGTTCCAGATGACGAATTTGGATTCGATGTGGCGTATGGCTAGGTTCATTTTGCAGAGTCGCCAGGTAGTCTGGTTGGATTCTTGACCGTAAACATTGATGTTGTCTAGCCTGCCCTGGTGGGTTTCAACGAATTTTTCGCTTTGGATGAACATGCCGCCGCTGCCACAGCAGGGGTCTAAGACTCTGCCCTTGAACGGCTCAATCATGGCTACTAGTAACTGCACAATGCTCCGAGGCGTGTAGAATTGTCCGCCTTTTTTGCCCTCTGCATCAGCAAACTGTCCAAGGAAATACTCGTAGACTCTGCCGAGGATGTCTTTGCTTCGGCTTTCCCTATCGCCTAAGCCAATCGTGCCGACTAGGTCGATTAATTCGCCTAGCCGTTGTTTATCGAGACTTTCGCGACCGTAAATTTTCGGTAACACGCCTTTCAGAGAACCGTTGTCTCGTTCGATTGCGTCCATAGCGTCGTCCACGATTGAGCCGATTGTGGGCTGCTTAGCGTTCTTTTGCAGGTAATCCCAACGTGCTTCAGGAGGCACCCAAAACGCATTCCGCGCCTTGTACTCGTCAACGTCTTCAGGATCAGCCAGCTTTTCGGGGTCATTTTTCAGCTCGTTGTAGACTTCGGTGAAGGCGTCAGAAATATACTTGAGGAAAATAAGCCCCAACACGACATGCTTGTATTCAGCAGCATCCATATTGTTTCTAAGCTTATCCGCAGCCATCCACAACTTCGCCTCAAAACCCAAATTTGCCCCGTTCGAACCATTGCCATTTTTACCTGATGATTTCGCCGTAGCTTAACCGCTCCACTGAAAGGTTAAACACTATTCCATAGTGTTGGCTAATAAGCTCTCCCCACGACAATAAGGGAAAAGAGACCTTACTCATCTGGCTGGCTAGTTCCCTATAAGAGCCTTGATTCTGCTCCACTGTTCGAACGTAAGTCGAAAGTTTGTCCCCTGCGCGTTCACTAAAACCTGCATATTTACAAAATTTCCGACCGCATGAAGGCTTAGACGGCAAAACCCCAAGCGAAGCTTGCGGAATAACCATTGAAGGAGACAACAAGTGGAAAACACTAATCCAAAACGCAAGCAAAACGACAAAAGTTGGATGAATGAAATTGTTGTAGTATAACTACAACAACATCTGTCTAAATACCAAAATGTAGTTTACTTATTCATAGTCTGCTTTCATAAATCGTATCTAGTAAAGTGTAGATTTTGGAATAAGGAATAAATAGTGGTGACATACAATATGGTAAAACGTACTTGGTGGTTGAACATGGCTTTAAAATTACCCCTAAGCATTCGCTCTGCATTTCTGTTTTTCCAGAAGAGGCTTTTACATTTACTACTCCAAAAAGACATCAACAAGAACAAAGAACTATTCGAGAAACTAGCCAAACAGTAATTTTTTAAGTATCACGCAACCATATTGACTTTCCGATGGTTGCCTTCCTATGGTTATACTTGCTCCCACAGCATCAGCAATTAAAGAAGTTCACGACATCTTCATTAAACAGTATGGTTGTTCTGGGTACATGTGTGAAGGCATGGTTGAAGGGTGCTTAGAAAGAGCAATGACGTTTGTTTATGACTTTAAACCATTTCCAAAATTATTTCTGAAGGCTGGGGCTATAATGTATTCTTTTATATCTTTTCATCCCTTTGTGGATGCCAACAAGAGAACAGCATTTGAAACTACAAAACTTTTCCTAAGATTGAATGGTTATGAACTGAGAGCAAATGCTGATGAAGCTGTCGCTTTCACAAAAGCAATCGCTGATTTCAAGATTACAGATATAAACGAAATTGCACAATGGATAAAGCAACGTTCGAAAAGAACTTTTAGCTATACCATAAATTGCTACCTACTAAAATTTGTTCTCAATCAGTATAATAAGCAATTGAAACTGCAACCATCAGCCAAGATTCCAAACAGTATTTTCTTAATTGCGAACGCCGTTGAAATATACCCTGAATAAGATTGCATACTTAAAGCACCAAACGGTTTTTCACATGAACCCCAAACCAAACGAAGACTTCACAGAACCGTATAAACAGTTTATCTAACGACAGTTAACACCGAAAACTCTTTTATCCAAATCTCCCACCAAGTTAACAGAACCTCGAAGCGCAATATTAATAAATCCCACGGAAAGATTACATGATGCTACTTCCTAGTGTTGATGTCAATCCGCGAAACGGAGTTTTAGGGGAGCACAAAACTATGTCACAAAATAATATAGCTAGTCAATTAGTCCTTAAAGGAACAACTACGATAGGTGTCGTCTGCAAAGATGGCGTAATTTTAGCTTCAGACACAAGGGTAACGATGGGTTTCTATGTTGCTCATAAATTCGGGAAAAAGGTTTACAAAATCGATGATCATTTAGGCATGACTATTGCTGGAACTGTGGCGGACGCTCAAAAAGTCGTGGATATACTTACGGCTAACGCGCAGCTCTACAAGATAAACATGAACAGGCCGATGCCGGTTAGCGCGGCAGCGAGGCTTGTTGCTAACTTGCTGTTTTCTGCACGTTACATGCCTTTAGCGACGCAGGTTCTAATAGGCGGCGTAGATGACACTGGACCACACGTTTACAATTTGGATCCGTATGGAAGCTTAACTGAGGAAAAGTCGGTTTCAACAGGTTCCGGTTCACCAATAGCTTATGGTATACTTGAGGATAATTACCGTGAAGGCATGAGTATTGCTGAGTTGTTACCCATAATTGTTAAAGCTGTCAACGCAGCTATGAAACGGGATGTTGCAAGCGGCAACAATTACAACATCACTGTGATCGACAAAAACGGTTACCGCGAATTATCAGAAGACGAAAAAAGCGTACTTCTTAAAGCAGGAAGTTAAAATCTGTGGCGCGAACTCAAGAAAAAGACAGAGAAAAGATAGAAATTAGCCAATATATTTTGGAGAAGGTTCCAAGAGAGGCAGAAGTAACCAGAATCGAATATGAAGGACCCATGCTTGCGGTTTACACTAAGAAACCTGAGATTTTGGTTGATCAAAGCAGCATAGTGGCTGAAATCGTCGGTGTAATTCGCAAAAGAATAGTTATACGCCCTGACCCGTCAGTTAGAATACCTGAGGTTGAGGCAGAAAAAATCGCTCGAGAACTAATCCCTCCTGAAGCTGAAATTACAGACATAAACTTTGACCCAAGCCTTGGCGAAATAATAATTGAAACCAAAAAGCCTGGCTTGGTAATTGGAAGAAACGGGGCAGTTCTGCAGGAAATCATAAAGAAAACTAAGTGGCGCCCACATGTCTTGCGTAGCCCGCCGATTAAGTCGAAGATTGTTACTCACATGCGGCATTACTTGCATTCTGAAAGCAAAGAGCGAGAAAGAATCCTCCGCACCGTAGGCGAGAGAATATTTAGACCAAAAAGTTATGAGGTCGGCGACGTACGCATGACCGTTCTCGGTGGAGCACAAGAAGTTGGTCGTTCAGCCTTCCTAATTAAAACTCGGGAAAGTAGTGTACTCTTAGACTGCGGCATTAATCCTGGTTCAAATCGGCCTTTTGAAGCGTTTCCAAGGTTTGATTGTCCAGAATTCCAGATAGATTCGTTGGATGCTGTGGTTATTAGCCATGCACATCTTGACCATTGCGGTTTAGCGCCGTTCCTATACAAGTATGGTTATGATGGACCGATTTATTGTACTGGACCAACTTCGAATTTGATGACTATGCTTCAGTTGGATTATTTGGACGTAGCCGGCAAACAGGGTGTTACACCGCATTATGACCAAAAAGATGTACGTGAATGCGTTTTGCACACGATTCCGCTTAGGTATGGTGTTGTCACCGACATTGCGCCAGACATTCGTTTGACACTTCATAATTCGGGTCACATTTTGGGCGGTGCTATGGTTCACTTGCACATTGGCGAAGGCTTACATAATATTGTTTACACAAGCGACTACAAGTTTGCTAGGACTATGCTGTTGGAAGCTGCAGCAACGGAGTTTCCGCGCATTGAAACTGTGATTACTGAGAGCACTTATGGTGGGGCAGATGATATTATGCCTTCCAGGGTTGAAGCTGAAGAAGCTATGACACGCATCATAAATCAAACTTTAGAACGCAAAGGCAAAGTCCTAATCCCAGTACCAGCAGTCGGCAGAGCCCAAGAAATAATGCTCATCATCGACGGCTACATGAAACGCGGCCTCATGAAGGAAGCACCAGTTTTCATCGAAGGCATGATCAGCGAAGCCACAGCCATCCACACAGCCTACCCAGAATACTTAGGAAGAGAAGTCCGCCACAGCATCCTACACGAAGGAATCAACCCATTCCAAAGCGACTACTTCACCATCGTGGAGCATCCAAGCGTAAGAGAAAGCATCATTGAAGGAGAACCATGCATTGTTTTGGCGACTTCAGGCATGCTTGAGGGTGGACCAGTAATAGAATACTTCAAGAACTGGGCAGGCGACGAGAGGGACACGATAATTTTTGTCAGTTACCAAATTGAAGGCACCATGGGCAGAAGAGTCCAAAAAGGCGTAGGGGAAGTAACCATGATGGATAACGACGGCAAAATGGTAGCGCTACAGGTTAAAATGCAAAACGAATCAATTGAAGGTTTCTCAGGTCACTCAGACAGGCGGCAACTAGTTAATTATTTGACCCATCTTACGCCTAAGCCAGAGCGAATATTTGTTGTCCACGGAGAAAAACAGAAAACCATAAACTTCGCTAACTACTTAGACAACAAAGTAGGCATTAACACCGTTGTTCCAGCAATATTAGAAACTTTTAGGCTGCTGTAGGCAAAGGCTCATTAGAACCAGGCGTTTTTTCGCGCCAAATCCTGATATTTTTTGGACAAATAACCACTCGCTCTTCCCCCAAGCGTGCAATGTCGCCGCCGACGGATTCAGTGAATTCGTAGAGCTGGTTTACGGCAGTCTTTACTTCGTCAATGCTTTTGTTTGCAAGAGGCGTAACACGTAAAATGATAATATTTCCGTTTTTGACTTCATTCTTTACGTTATCAATGTCGGTAAGTTCTTTGAGAGGCATGGCTTTAAGGTAGGTTTTGTTCAGGGTTTCAGCGGCTTCTCGTTTTGGCTCTTGAGAGGGCACCACGGTTTCTTGTGCTGGCGCAGGTTGCTGAGGCGCGGTTGCTTCTTGTTTCGGTTCTTCGGAGACAGCAGTTGTTTCTTCTTTGGGTTCTTGTGGAGGCACGGCTGCATTTTCGGGTTCTGCTTGTTGTTTGGGTTTACGGAATAGGCTAAATTTCATTTTCCTCTCCCAACCACATAGTATTAAGGGTTGCAACAGTTAAGCATTTCTTAATTTTTTAACTCTGAATTCTAACTGTAATACGCTTGAATATTTTATTTATGTTTTACTAATCTGTATTGCAAATCATAGGGTTGACCGGGAAGTAAAGTGCCGAATTTTTGCCCTATCTTTCTGCTTACGCCAAGAGGATTAAAAGGTTATTTGCAACTACTATAACCATAAATACCATGATGCCGGCATAGGCAACTTTTAAGAATTTGGAAGAATATTTGAAGGATTTGCTACCTTTGTTCGGGGTTTTTATCAAAGTTCTGTTTGCTAAAATGTATGTAAAAGCAATGAATAGGGTAGCTGCAATTTTGACGACTAAAAAGGCTCCAATGTTTGTGCTAACTATGCCCGCCATGAAGGGGTTTAACTCGGTAGCTCCAGAGTATAGAACGCCTATAACAGTGGTTAAGCAGTCTATTGCACCCATGATGATTAGAAGTAAACTGGGAATTATCGCTTTCTTTAACATGAGGTCGCCTTCTCGCTTTCTCTTCTGAATACTGATTTAGTGTAAGTATTTATGAATCAGCTTGCTAATCTCGATATATTTCAAATTGACAAACAAGTTTTGCATCGTTAATTGCTAGTTTGACTAGTTGAACACGTTTTAGAGTTTGAGAGCTATTGAAGGCAAAAAGACACTGTTTACCGCACATAACCCTTATATTTTAAATGTTAAACTTTCTTGCTGGAAGGATTTAAGCATGCACAAGAAACTCTTGATTCCTGGCCCCACAGAAGTCAGCCAAGAAATACTCAACGAGCAAACTCACCCACTTATAAGTCACAGAGAGAAAGAATTCTCAGATCTATACGGCGGAATAACCGCTAAACTAAGCAAGTACTTCGAGTTACCTGCAGATGTCAAACCTACAGTTACCACTTCCTCAGGAACACTTTGGTTTGACATAGTCGGTAGAAGCATAGTTAAACAAAAAGCGTTAGCATGCGTAAACGGCGCTTTCTCCCAACGATACGCTAAAACCCTACGTGCATGCGGCAAAAACACTGATTTTCTAGAGGTTGAATGGGGCAAAGCTGTCAAACCAGAAATGATAGCTGAAAAACTTGACAGCGGTGAATATGACACATTAACGGTTTGCCACAATGAATCCTCTACAGGTGTAAGAAACCCAATAAGTGAAATAGGCAAACTCGTACGCAAAAAATATCCAAACGTAATCTACGCAATTGACGCGGTTTCCTCAATGGCAGGAGACAAAACCTTACCCAAAGAAATCGGCTGCGACATCATTTTTGCTTCAACCCAGAAATGCTTCGCTCTACCACCAGGATTAACGGTTGCACTAGTCAACGACCGCGCAATCGAAAGAGCACGACAAGTACCAAACAGAGGTACATACACGGATATGGTTGAAATCTTCGAGTTTGAGAAAAAACACCAAACTCCCTTCACCCCATGCATACCCTTAATCTACGCTTTGAATAAGCGCATGGACCTTTTACTGGAAGAAACATACGACAAAGTTTACCAGCGCCACCTGGAAATGGCTCGGTATACACAGCAGTGGGCGAAAAAACATTTTGAGATGTTCTCTGAACCAAGCTATGAATCGATAACTGTTAGCTGCATAAAAAACACTCTTGGCAAAAGCGTTAAGGAACTCAACCAGAAGCTCGGCGAGAAAGGCTACATGATATCTAACGGTTACGGCAAACTATCTGAGAAAACCTTCCGCATCGGACACATGGGCGAATGGAACCTGTCAGGAATCAGAGAAGTCATAAGCATAATTGATTCTATTTGGGGATTAACGTGACATTCAAAATCCTAATAAGCGACAGAATATTCGAAGAAGGCATAAAACTTCTCGAAGAAAAAGGCTATCAAGTAACCCGGGCATGGGACACGCCGAAAACTGAACTTCCCAAAATAATAGCTGACTATGACGTATTAATCGTAAGGTCAGCAACCAAAGTTAAAGGAGAACTTTTAGATAATGCGAAAAAGCTCAAAGTAATCGGACGCGCAGGTGAAGGCTTAGACAACATTGACTTTGAAAAAGCCAAAAACCTCGGCATCGCCTTGGTGAACACTCCGCATGTTTCATACATGAGCGTTGCAGAATTAACAATAGGTCACTTGCTGGCGCTTGCAAGAGGAATCGTACAAGGAACCGTAAGTTTGCGTGAGGGTAAATGGGAAAAAGAAAAATTAATTGGCACAGAAGTCAACGGCAAAACGCTGGGCGTAATCGGTTGCGGCTACATTGGAAAAACAGTTGAACGCTTAGCCATATCCCTGGGCATGAAAGTACTCCCCGTTGAAGAATGCGTCTACGACCGATTTGTGCCCCTAGCTGAAATGCTGCCCCAAGCAGACTTCATCACAATCCACACACCATTAACGCTCCACACCAAACACATGATTTCCACAAAAGAGTTTAACATGATGAAAGACGGCGTAATGCTAATTGACTGCTCCCGCGGCGGAGTCGTAGACCAAGATGCACTCTACGAAGCATTAGTATCAGGAAAGGTTAAAGGCGCTGCATTGGACGTTTTTGAGGAAGAACCGCCAAAAAACAGCAAACTCTTAACGCTAAACAACGTGATTGCCACACCTCACATGGGTGCCCAAACATATGAAGCGCAGTTAAAGGCAAGTGTACAAATAGCTAAAGCTGTTATAGAAGCGCTGGAAAAAACACCGTGAGCTGAAACGTTTGGTTGACATTAGACCCTTCAAAGCCATACGGTACACGCAAAAAGCAGGTAATCCAGAGAACCTCATAACTCAACCATACGATAAAATAGATGCAGAAACGCAAAAAGAATACTACCAGAAATCACCCTACAATTATTGCCGACTGATTCTGCCAATGGAAGAAAACAAGTACCAAATGGCACAGCAGCGGATTGAGCAGTGGCTAAAAGAAGGTATATTAGCTGAGGAAAATGAAACTGCAGTTTTCGCTTCACGCCAAGAATTCAGCTTAGACAGCAAAAAATACGAGCGCACAGGATTAATCGCTGCCCTGCGCCTTTACGAGTACAGCGAAAACATGGTGTTCCCCCATGAGGGCACGTACAAAGCGCCAAAAGCTGACCGGCTAAACATGCTGCGCACCGTCCAAAAAGACCTTGAACCAGTGTTTCTAATTTATTCGGATCCAGAACGAAAAACCATCGCTTTCCTGCAGGAAGCGGCAAAGACTAAACCGATAATCCAAGTTACTGACTCATTGCAAGTTAAGCATACCGTCTGGAGAGTTACTGACTCACAAAAAATAAAACAGCTGCAAGCAAACCTAAGCGGCAAAACCATGGTGATAACCGATGGACACCACAGGTACGAGAGCGCATTGGCTTACCGAGACGAAATGCGCAGTAAAGGAAGTTGGACATCGGATTCAGCGTTTAATTTCCATATGAGCTACATGGTACCAGTTCAAGAGGAAGGACTTGTTGTTTTGCCCACGCACAGGCTCCTTAAGGAATTTAAGCTAACTGATGAAGTTTTGCAAGGATTCAAACGCTTCTTTGACATTTCAGAAATTGAGGCAACCGTGGAAGCCATAGAGGATTTTTTGAAAAGCCATGTTGATGAGCATGCTTTCTGCGTTTATGACGGCTCGAAAGCTTACGGTTTATCCTTGAAGCATGACAAAAACGTTTATGATTTTGTGACCGCTAACGTTTCTAAAGAAACAAAAATTTTCGACGTAGTCATACTTCGAGACATCGTTTTCAAGCATATCCTCAAAACAGGCGAATTAAACATGGATGAAAACATCATCTACGTGCGGTGGACACGGGCAGCGGTGGACAAAGTTAACTGTGGAGAAGCCAGCATTGCGTTTATGGTTAACCCGATAAGCGCCCGA
Organism: Bathyarchaeia archaeon; assembly: GCA_050015395.1. GTDB lineage: Archaea > Thermoproteota > Bathyarchaeia > Bathyarchaeales > Bathycorpusculaceae > Bathycorpusculum. Next base: position 1,292 of record JBEKBM010000037.1, on the reverse strand, counting down.
ACCGTTGCGGAGATAGCGCAGCAACATGAACTTTTGCCTGAAAAAAGCACGGATTTTTACCCCAAGATGGTTTCGGGACTTATGATGATGGATGTTTCAACAAGCGAGAAACTTTAGGCTAATCTGTTTTTCTTCACGGAAACAATTATAAGCGCTAACTTAGAAAACAGAGAGCTAAATCAGAAAAAATGGGGAAACAAAGAATGGGCGAAGTAGAAAAAAAATTAACAGAAATACCAAACCCTTCACCGGCAACACCTCAAATTAATCCTACAAAAAAATACATCGCTGAACTGATTGGAACTATGGTGCTAGTGCTGATGGGCTGCGGCGGCGCAGTTATTGCAGGCAAAGCCATTGGAAACGTGGGAATTGCTTTTTGTTTTGGTCTTGCTGTGTTAGCTATGGTTTACGCGATAGGCAGCGTTTCTGGTTGTCACATAAACCCTGCTATTTCAATTTCAATGTTGGCTGCTGGAAGACTAAGCGTAAAAGACACAATATTCTATGTTGTTTTCCAGTGTGTAGGAGCAATAATTGGTGCGGGCATACTTTACGCGATAGCAACAGGAAACCCATCGTATAGTTTAGCTGCTAATGGTTTAGGCGCAAACCAGTATTCCACTTATTCTTTGGCGTCTGTGTTCGTTGCTGAAGTAGTTTTAACATTCTTATTCGTGCTTGTCGTTCACGGTTCAACCCATGAAAGAGTACCTAAAGGATTCGCTGGATTAGCTATCGGCTTAACCTTAGTGCTTATTCACCTTGTGGCAATACCAATAGATGGCACTTCAGTAAACCCTGCAAGAAGCTTAGGACCAGCACTAATTGTTGGCGGTACAGCGTTGGGTCAACTTTGGGTCTTCTGGGTTGCTCCAATAATTGGCGGACTCATAGCTGCTGTTGTCTGGAAAATCTTCAAATAAACCTAAAAAACAACCAATCCCTTTCTTTTTTTAGTTAAAGCAAAATATTATTTGACGAATTTTGTGGCATGCCTCTTGAATCGTTTCTTGCAAACGAGACTGCAGAAATGGTACGTTTCACCCTCATAAGTAATTTTAAATTTAGCAGTATCCTCGTTAAGAACCATGCCGCAAACTGGATCTCTAAACGTCATTATTTTTTTTAAAGCCTCATGCAATTATTCTACTTTCTGCCTTTTATGGTTAATGGTAGTGTAAAGTCAACTTTCTAACGTTACACCTTTTATCCTTAGTGCAGGCATAATAGGTTGTCTGGTGATGGTGTGAGGTTATCTCCTGACATTAGGGGAGCCTTCAGAAAGCTTG
>JBEKBM010000036.1:0-17501 GCA_050015395.1 Bathyarchaeia archaeon | reverse complement strand
CAGTTCTGGAGAAACGAAATAACCATGCGGACCAGCTACGGCGCAGCCCCTGTGGATTTAGAGGATTCGTTGCGTGTCTTAGCGACAAAACAGTTCAACGTTAAGGACATGATAACGCACAGGCTTCATTTAAGCGAGGCGCAGGAAGGCTTCCGCTTGGTGGCTGAGGCGGGGCAATCGTTGAAGGTTATTTTGGAGCCGAACAGGGTTTAAGTTTGTAAGAGATAAAAAGCAACAGAAACATACACATTATCATGTCACACGTGTCAGATGCGATTAAAGAGCGGCGAAGCGTCAGAAAATATTTAGCGCGCCCTGTTCCGAAAAAGACGATTAAGGAGGCTTTGGTTGCTGCTGGCTGGGCACCTTCAGCGCATAACGCTCAACCATGGCGATTCATAATTTTAGCAGATGCTTTAGTTAAGCGGGAATTGGCTGAGGCTATGGCTGAATCTTGGGCTGCGGACATTGCTAAAGACGGATTAAACATTGAACCAGAAAAGTTTAAGTTTCGGGTTGAAAGATTCGCAACCGCACCCGTGCTTATACTTGCTTGCTTAACAATGGATGGCATGGATAACTTTTCTGATGAAAAGAGACAAAAGTGCGAGCGGGATTTGGCAATGCAAAGTTTAGGGGCAGCCTTGGAAAACATGCTGTTGGCGGCTCACGCGATGGGTTTGGGCGCATGCTGGTTTTGTGCGCCGGGTTTTTGTAAAGAAAACGTTAGGAAAGTGCTGAAAATCCCTGATGACGTTGAGTCAGAGGCGCTGATTGCGATGGGTTATCCCGCTGAGAAACCGCCTGTGCCGCCTAAAAAACTGCTTGACGATTACTGTTTCAGGGATAGGTGGGGCAGGAAGTTTCGTTAAGACTTTATCATTATTAGGAGCATTTTGAACTTTGTTTTTGCGGTTAAAGCATGCGGCTGGTTAGCAGGCATAATGGTCATTTCACCTTGCTTTAGCCAAACTTGCTTGCCCGATATGGTAACGTCCACTTCGCCGTCAAGCACATAGACCATTGCGTCGCAGGGTGCAGTGTGCTCGCTTAAACCTTGGTTTTCATCAAACGCAAACAGTGTTATGGTTCCTGTTTTCTTGTCAATAATTGTGCGGCTTATTACTGAGCCTTCTTGGTAATCAATCAGGTCTACAAGGTTTGAGGCTTTGGCTGCAAGTTTAGAGGAATCTTTTTTGCTCATATAGTAAGCTTTCAAATCTTCAATATTTAAATCTAAAACTATTTAGGACTTAGCCGTTTCCAGCCTCGCAAGTTCATGAGACTCCATCTGTTCTAGCCGTTTCCCATCTTTTCTTATCTTTCTGTAGCTTTTTCAGCCCTAACCTGAGCCCAAATCAAACGCTAAATCAAAAAAGCAACCCAAAACAAAGCCTGCCCCAAAGCCGCCTACCTATAGACCTATCCTGCTATTTGTGGCAAAAAATCAACACAAAAAGCACAATCACTCTTTCTTGTCTGGGATGAAATCCATAGATATTGAGTTTACGCAGTGCCGAGTATCTTTTTCTGTAAAGTGTTCGCCGGTGAAGACGTGGCCTAAGTGGGCGCTGCAGTTGACGCATTGAATTTCAGTTCGCACCCCATCGGGGTCAGGCAGTCGCTTAACTGCGCCTGGAATTTCCTCGTCAAAGCTTGGCCATCCGCAGTCTGCTTCAAACTTGTTTTCTGAGCGGTAAAGGGGTGCTCCACAGCGTTTGCAAACGTAAGTGCCTTTCTGCCAAAAAGCGTAGTATTTGCCGATAAAGGGCATCTCAGTGCCTTTGTGAACTATTACGCGTTCCTCTTCAGGAGTAAGCTTCTTGGTTTCTTTTTGAGAAGCAGTCATAATTTTCTATTATAGAAATGCTCTTTGAAGGTAAAAAGGATTCTGCCGGCATCCGTCACCAAAAAACAAATATGATTGCTTGTAATTTAATGGTTGAGGTTTTTTGTATGGTTGAAATTAGCAGATTATTTTGGAAAAAAGCTTTTACTTCGGACGCATTTTTGCTGGGCGAAGTAGAGAGTGCCGAGTTAGACATGAACAATTGGCAGATTACGAATTTTTATGTTGGTCTAACCGATGAAGCGACGAAGAGGCTGGGGTTCAAGAGTCCTTATCTTGGCAAAGTGGTGGTTTGTTTGCCAGTTTCTGCAATTAAAACGATTAAGGACACAGCTATCTTGAACAAAACGATGGAGGAGCTCCGCGGCCTCAAAGAATGCAAAGAATAATTTTTTAAGCTTTTTGAAATAAACCAGTAAAGCGACGGTGAACATAACAGTCGATGCTTGCAAGCGGTCCCATGAGAGTTGTTGGAAAACATCTGAGTTTCGTTGTAATTTTCTTTTTCCACTGTTTTAACTGTCTGATTGCGCCGATAAAAGGGTCTTGTCGACATTTTCTGAGTAAAAAATTTTCTAAGAAATTTCTTTTTAGTTTAATATATGCGGGGTTAGCCAAAGAGAGTACCGTGTGTTAATTGGCTGCTTTATACAAAGGGAACACCATAATTGCTCTAAACACTAGAGTTCACTCACCGAAATTTATAGCAATAACCAACCAAAAAACGATTCACTTTCACTCACCCCTCTACTAGGCAAATAATCCTATTCTTAGGTTGTTTTAAATAGCCCAAGCATTACATCTTCAAAGTGTGAACATAATGACTGAAGATGAAGACGTTGAAAACCAAAAAGAGCCAGAAAATACAGAAACAGAAACAACAGAACCAGACAAGAAAAAATACGAGTTCATAGAAGACCTTCCAGGCGTTGGTCCAGCCACAGCGCAAAAACTCCGAGAACTCGGCTATCACACTGTTGAATCTTTAGCCATGGCGACAGCGCGAGAGCTAGACCCGGTTGGAGTAAGCGAAAAAAAGGCTTTCCAAATCATAGAAGCGGCACGCTCATCCATCGGAATTTCCTTCGTCCGAGCAGATGAACTTTTCAAAATGCGCCAAAGCGTTTTACGATTAAGCACAGGCAGCAAAGCCTTAGACAAATTAGTAGATGGCGGCTTAGAAACTCAAACTATAACAGAATTTTACGGCGAGTATGGCAGTGGAAAAAGCCAAATATGCCATCAGCTTTGCGTAAACGTTCAGTTGCCTCCAGAACGAGGTGGACTCAACGGCGCCGCATTGTACGTGGATACAGAGAACACTTTCAGGCTTGAACGTATAGTTCAAATGTCTAAATTTTTAGGCTTAGACCCCGAAAAAGTGGCAAAAAAAATTATTTACGCTGAAGCATACACTTCAGACCACCAAATGTTCCTTCTTGAAAACGCTGATGAAATAATCAAGGCGAACAACATCAAACTAATCATAGTCGACTCGTTAACAGCACATTTCAGAAGTGAATATCTCGGAAGAGAAATGTTAGCTTCAAGACAACAAAAACTAAACAAGCACATGCACAAACTAATCGCTTTAGCCAGAGCATTCAACACGGTAGCAGTCGTTACCAACCAAGTAATGGCTAAACCAGACCAATTCTTCGGCGATGCAATCCACCCAATCGGCGGAAACATCGTCGGCCACACAAGCAACACACGAATCTACCTACGAAAAGCACCCCATGGCCCCACGCGAATTGCAAGGCTAGTTTCAAGCCCGTATTTGCCTGAAGGAGAGGAAATACTTAAAGTAACCGAGAATGGAATAGAAGATATCTCTGAAGAAGAGAAAGCAGAGAAAGCAAGCAAAAGTCGTGGACGCTAAAACATGCCAGTACCACAAGTCTTAGTTACGCGGTACTTTCAGCTCATAGTCAGCAGGCAATTCACCGAAGCTGAACGGGAGTTGGAACGAATCAAGCAAAAAATGCAGAAAACAGAATGGAACAGAGGATACTTCCGAGCATTATATGGAATGTATCTTTCACGGAAAAATGGTGCTACTGACGACTACGCGTTCTTTTCAAAACTTGATTTAAGCGATACGGCGGCTTTGCATACTTACAGAAAAGAATTTCTCGACCACATGCGCAACGGCTTGCATGGAGATTTTGACCGCGGATACTTCTCAGCTTGGGCAGACTGTATGCGCATCTTAACACGCATGGAAATCCCCAGCCCGCAAAATGGTAATGACAAAGTAGCTGGAGAAGAAAAAATAGAAACCCTAAGAAGCGACAAGAGCCAAGCTACGATTGCCAATTTCATCGAGAAAAGTGAAGACGAATAAATTTATTTTAAAGCTTACCCGTAAATTTTTATCATTGTGTAAAATAAGATAAAGAAGGGTAACCAAGCGAAGAAATACATAAGTACTGCTGTGCTTAATATTTTTGATTGTTTCTCTATCTTGTTTTTGTATACTGCTTTCAAAACGTAGTAGGATGCTAAGTAAACTATTAGGGCTATTGTGAAACTGTTAACAAGAGTGTCGATATTAGTCATGTTACCTATCAGAAAAGCTACTACTGCACTTAATGCTCCGGCAATTATGCCTAACACGACTCTTATCCAGTAAAGTTGTACTATAGGCGTCATGTCGTATCTAATCCTTGGCAGAGTATATTTTATTCTTACTTAAAAAACATGCCTAGATATTAATCGTTTCTGCCTTCCAAATGCAATTAATTAGGCACTTGCGAATTTTTAGTGAAAAGGTTATTTTAATCAAGTTTCAGTATAACAAGCACGTGTGATGGTGTAAGCATGCGCAAAAAAGAATTCACAAGCTTTGATATTGCCGCGGCAATCAGTGAACTAAAGGGATTCATCGCTGAGTCAAGAGTAAACAACATCTACCAACTTGGCGAGAAAACGCTGATTTTCAAGCTTCACAAAATTAACCTGCCACCAATACGATTAGTCGTGGAAGCAGGACGAAGATTGCACTCAACCGTTTACGCGCAGGAAAGCCCAGCTGCTCCGCCAGCGTTCTGCATGTCACTAAGAAAGTATTTGCGTGGAGCATGGGTAGTGGGCATTGAGCAGTATGAGTTTGAAAGAATCGTAACGGTGAGTTTTAAGACTAAAGAAGGGTTGCTTAAGCTTGTTGTAGAGCTTTTCGGCGAAGGCAACGTAATATTAACAAACGAGAAAAACATGATTTTGCAGGCTTTATTCTTTAAGCGCATGCGTGACCGCAACATCTTGCGCAACGAAGTCTTGGTGTTTCCTCCTCCAAGCGGCAAGAACCCCTTCAAAGTTTCCCTACCTGAATTGGAGGAAGCATTGAAAAATGCGGGTGAAGTTGAGGTTGTCAGGGCAACAGCCCGTTTGTTAGGAATCGGTGGAGTTTACGCTGAAGAAGTATTGCTTAGAGCTGGCGTCGACAAAGCTAAGCTATGCAAAAACTTAACGGATGCAGAGATTAAGGGGATTTTTGATGTGCTTCAAAGTTTGCTTTCAAAGGTTTCAGCGAATAATTTCGAACCAAGCATAATTCTCGACGAAGATGGAGGTTTCTTGGATGTTGTGCCACTCAAACTTAAGCGTTATGAAGGGTTCAAAACTCAAGTTTACAGTAGTTTTAATCAAGCGTTAGACGAATTTTACCTTCGGGTGACGACGGCTGAAAATGCACTTGCCAGCGTTGAAGTTGATAAGTTAAAGCAGGAAGCAGAACGTCTAAAACGAGTGGTTGCTGAACAAGAAAAATCCATACGTGAAGATGAAGCAAAAGCAGAACGGGACAAATTAATTGGCGATACCATTTACGCTCACTTCAACGAACTTCAAACATTTCAAGACAAGCTTCTGAATGCAAACATGGCAGGTAAAGACTGGAACACGCTAATCAATGAGGCATTAGCGGCTAAAAAAACCGGCAGTATACCTGAGGTTTACCTTGAATCGTTTGATGGGCGCAACCTTGCCCTTAACCTCTGCGTGGATAACTTGCGGTTTAGCATTAACTTGCGACATTCACTTTTCGATAATGCTAATGAATATTATGAAAGCGGAAAAAGGGCGAAGCAGAAATCCGCTGGCGCATTTGCAGCATTGGTGGATTCAAAGAAAAAGCTTGCTAAAATCGAGCGTGAGTTGCGCGAAGCGGAAGAGCTGAAAAGTCTTAAGCCAGCGGAAATTATGGAAGCGCTCTCTAAACGTAAAGTGGAGAGGGAGAATAAGGAGTGGTATGAAAAATTCCGCTGGTTCACTTCCTCAGACGGGTTTTTGGTGGTTGCAGGCAAAGACACAGTCAGTAACGAAGTGCTCATTAAGAAGTATACTGCACAGGAGGATGCGGTTTTTCACGCCGAAATCTCAGGCGCACCATTTACTGTTGTTAAAGCTGAAGGCAAAACCATAAGTGAGCAAACGCTTCATGAAGCCGGCGAGTACGCAGCGTCTTTTTCGCGTGCTTGGCGTGAAAACGCCGGCTCAGTCGACGTTTACTGGGTTAAACAAGACCAGCTAAGCAAGAGCGGTCCTTCAGGAGAATCCGTTCCCCACGGCGCCTTCGCAGTCGTTGGCAAACGCAACTGGATGCGAAGCGTACCGCTAAAGGTCGCCGTTGGCATAATTGTTAATGAGGAAACCTGCTTTGTTGGCGGACCTATAGATGCCGTGAAAGCGAAAACTAAAACTTACGTTGTCCTTGCGCCTGGTGATTCGACTGGCAAAGAGCTTTTGCAGCAAATTCTCAAATCACTAATGCTCAAGCTGCCTAAAGAGCAACGGGAGAAAACTGGAAAAACATCGATTGAGCAGATCAGGGAGTTTGTGCCTTACACTAAAGGTACGATAACGCAGAAAACAACATAACGACTTGTGACATAAGAGAGAAAAATAAAAAAGAAAACGCTTCAAAACGCGCTAAAGTGTAAGTGTTTATTTTGCTTTGTTGGTTTCTGCTGTTTGGAACAGGTTCCTGACAGCTTTCTGCCTGTATTTCTGCGCTAATGTTTCTGCGGTAACGTATGTTAAGGCTTCTTCAGGGCACCATTGGACGCATTGAGGCTCTTTGGTTTCGGTGTCTGTGCAGCTGTTGCATGTGAAAACGACTTTCTTTTCTGGATGCATGTTCATGGCGCCGAATTGACATGCGCTGATGCACCATCCGCAACCGTTGCAAGCGTTCTCGTCAACGCGGATTATTCCAGTGTTCTCTTCTTGTGAGAGCGCGTCTCTTGGGCACGCAGCTACGCATGCTGGATCTTCGCAGTGCCTGCAGGTGACAGCAAGGTTCACGAGTGGTCCCATGCGCATAGCGCGAATGCGTGATTTAGTCGGATTGAAGGTTTTCTCGTTAACCATTGAGCAAGCGTACTCGCAGCAGCAGCAGCCGATGCATTTCTCCGGGTCTGCTGTTACGAATTTTCTGTCTTGTGGTCGCACCATTTCTATGCGCCTCCCTTGGTTGCTTTCTCAGCAATATACGCTAAGTCGCCTAGACCTAGCGCTTTGAGCTTCTCAGTTGTGGGCACTCCGTCGGCAGTCCAGCCTCTGACAGAGTAGTAATCGTCTAAGCCTATTCCCATTTCTTCATCGTTGACGCAGGCGCCTTTGGCTGGTCCCTCATCTGGCACTGGATAATTCTTTATCTTGTATGGTACATCATCGTATTTGCGTGTGCCTTTGCCTTCTCGGATGTTGAAGAGCCTTGCAAGGTTCTCTATGCGTTCGCCGTCTTTGGTCATTTCTTCTGGAGTCATAGGTAGTCCTGTGGCTAATGTGTAATAGTTTGCCAAGTCCTTCCAACCGTCGTAGTATGTGCCTCTGCTGAACTTGCAAACGATAAGTGAGTCGATGATGTTGTACATGTTGCCTTCGTCCGCGATTATTTTGCCTCTTCCTTTCTCAATCTTGAAGCGGTTTGTTTTGCCTTTAACGTCGGGTGAGTAAGCTCCGTTTCTGAGGTGGCATGCACCACGGAACGAGACACTAAAGCCAAGTGCAGCAGTCTTTAGCGTTCTCAGGTCATAGCCTGGGAGTTCTAAGCCTTTAATGTGGCAAGCATACTTGTATGCGTCTCCGCCGATTAATTCTGCAGCTTTGGCTACACCTTCCGCGAGTATATTGCCAAGCCAGCCTTCGCGTTTGCCGATTTTGTGAATTATGGCTATGAGCGCTTCAGCGTTTCCGAAGCGAAGATCAATTCCGTAAGTTTGCTCTTTTGTGATTATGCCGTGTTCATAAAGATCCATGGCAAATGCGACGACGACGCCGATGGATATGCCGTCCATGCCGTACTCATTAACGATTCGCATAGCTTCGATTATGGCGTCTAATCGGTCAATACCGCATAATGGTCCCATGCTCCAGAGGCACTCGAACTCCAATCGTGAAGTTGAGCCTTTGTATGGTCCTTCTGGCACAACAGCAATGTGGTCGCAACGCATGCCACAGGTTGCGCAACCAACAATTTTCTTAACATAATGCTCGTTTAAGTATTCACCACTGACTTTGTCTGCGCCTTCAAAAGTGGCGTTAGTCCAGTTCCTCGTTGCCAAAGCTGAAAGCGAGTTGAGTACAAGAACGTTTTCGGGTGTGCCTAAGGTTTTGTATTTCTTGGTTGATGGACCCTTCATGCGTTCATGAATCATTTTGATAAATTCTTTGAATCCTTCAAGGTTTGCTACGTTAACATCATGTGTTCCCCTGACAGCAACTGCCTTGAGGTTTTTGGAGCCCATGACTCCGCCCATGCCGCTTCTTCCAATGGCACGGAACTCGTCATTTATGATTGCTGCAAAACGGCAAAGTTTTTCGCCAGATTCACCGATGGCTGAAACGCGGATGTAAAAGTCGCCGAGTTCATCTCGGATTTTATGGTCGGTATCGTTAGGTGTTGCGTACTTTAGGTGCTCGGCGTTTCGGATTTCAACTTTGTCATCGTCAATCCAGAGGTAGGACAGTTTTGGTGCTTTGCCAGTGATGATAACTGCGTCGTATCCTGCACGTTTAAGGTCTGGACCAAAGAAACCGTGTGCTTTAGCTTCGCCGACTCCTCCAGTGGCAGGTGATTTGGAGACAACAGCGTAACCGTTTCCAGCAGTTGGACCCATAGTGCCGCTAAGTGGACCAGTGCAGTAAATCAATGGATTATCTGGGTCAAAGGCATCTGTGCCCGGTTTTGAATTGTCCATAAGCAAGCGGATACCTAATCCTATTCCGCCGATGTATTGTTTAGCCATTTCTTCTGACAATGGCTCTGTTTTTATTTCTCCAGTTGTGAGGTTAACATGTAAAATTTTTCCTGCATAAGAGAACATGCTTTTTTCCCCCTCAATTATTTGATATGGGTAGTTAGTCAATTGAAAAGTATATTAACTTAATGGCTTATTCATTTAAAAAAACACGTTTAATAACGACTTGTTTTTCGATACACAACGCAATAAATAGCTATCCAAACAATCTCCAAACTAGTTCTTTTCATGAACGCAGAAGCGAAAACTTAAACCAACCCAAACCATTTCCCTCTCAGACAGGCGAAAAAACGTTGAACAGAATAAACGCCATAAAGCAATCAGCATTCAAAGAAGGCAAGTTTGATTTTTTCCTAATTTTTAACAGCTTCAACTTAATCTACTTCACAAGCTTCTCAGGAGCAACCGCGCTACTAATCCCCGAACATGACGAAAGCATACTCTACGTTTCAGAGGTCAATTTTGAGCAAGCAAAAGCAGAAACCAACGGGTTAACAGTGGAACTTCTAAAACGAGGCGAAAACCTAATGGAAAAAATCGCCAACCAAACAGCCTCCAAGAAGCCAAGCAAGTTTGCCGTGGACACTTTGCCAATTGAAAGTTGGCGTGCCCTTGCCAAAGCATTCGGCGGCGAAGAAAAACTCGAACCAGCCAACAACTTAATCCACGAGATGCGAAAAATCAAAGATCATCAAGAAATCCAGAGCATCCGTGAAGCCTGCAATTTAGCAAGTATAGGCATGCAAGTAGCGTTTGACACCATCAAACCAGGAGTAAAAGAGAAGCAAGCGGCAGCAGAAATCGAGTATGCCATGCGCAAGAAAGGTTCAGACGGAACAGGCTTTGACACCATAATTGCTTCAGGCGCCGCCTCAGCTTTCCCCCATGGCTCCTGCTCAGACAGAACAATCCGTGAAGGCGACTTGGTAGTTGTGGATTTAGGCGCAACCTACAATTTCTACCGCTCAGACATGACCCGAACTTTCACAGCTGGAAAACCTTCCGAAAAACAAAGAAAAATTTATGAAACAGTCAAACTTGCGCATCAAAAAGCCTTCCAAACCATAAAACCCAACATTCCAGCCAAAGAAGTCGATGCCGCAGCTAGGCAGACAATTGAAGCAGGTGGTTATGGAGAGTTTTTCGTTCACAACCTTGGTCACGGCGTAGGCTTGGAAATTCATGAAGCACCAACCTTGAGCCCCGACAGCAAAGACACGTTAGCAGCTGGCAACGTGATTACCGATGAGCCTGGAATTTACCTGCCAGGTTACGGCGGAGTCAGAATCGAAGACACAGTTCTTGTCACGCATGATGGCGCTGAGAAGCTTACAGTTGGACCCTACGCTTTGGCAAACGCACCTTGAGGAAAACTAAATAGAGTGCGACATGATTATTTTTTTGTTTGAGAGTGAATGTTTGGATAAACCCGCCATTATACTCGTTGACATGTTAAACGACTTCGTCACTGGAGCTTTAGAAGTTAAACGCGCCAAAACAGTTATTCCGCCGCTGCAGAGACTTGTTGTGGCTGCACGCAAAAACGACGTGCCCGTCATCTACAGCAATGACGCCCATTACCCTCAAGACGTTGAGGTGACGCGGAAATGGGGCAACCACGCCATAAAAGGCACAGTTGGCGCACAGGTTATTCCTGAGCTTAAGCCTGAAGAAGGCAAAGACTACATTGTGGAGAAGCGCACTTACAGCGGCTTTTTCGAGACAGGCTTAGACTCGCTTCTGCGGAGCCTCTACAAGGGCGAAGGCGTAAAAACCGTGGTGCTTGGCGGCTTACACACGCACATGTGCGTGCGACATACGGCTGCTGACGCTTTCTTCAGAGGATACCACATAATAATCGCCAAAGACGGCGTAGAAGCATTCACCCAAGAGGACCAAGAGCAAGGACTAAAATACTTAGAATATGTCTACAACGCTAAGATAATGATGGTTAATGATATAATCAGGGAAATAGTTAAGTGAAAATTTATGCCGAAAATTTTGGTTGTTTTCGATTCAAAGTCTGGTAACACTGAAACGATGGCTTTAGCTGTGGCAAAAGGCGCTGAAATGGCAGGCGACTTAGAGGTTACAGTTAAGAGGGCTGAGGAAACAAAAAACAGCGACCTCCTTGCTGCGGACGGGATAATTATGGGGTCGCCAACGTATTTTGGGCAAATGTCCGCCAAGCTTAAAACGCTCATTGACGAGTCAGTGAAAGTTCATAAAAATTTAACAGGGAAAGTTGGTGGCGCCTTCACAAACAGCGGCGGAACAGCCTCAGGCGGCGAAACCACGTTGCTCTCCATTGTGCAGGCGATGCTTATTCACGGGATGATTGTTCAAGGCAGAGCAGACGATAAACACTATGGTGTCGCCGTCACGGGTGCTCCCAAGAAGAAAGACCTTGCAGAATGCGAAACGCTAGGCAGAAACATCGCTTTATTAGTTAAAAAACTGAACCCTACTTAAACCGTTTTTTCACTGCTCAGGGTGTTCTCTTTGAGAACAGTCTGGGACAATTTTGTTCTTGAGGGAGCATTATTAGGCGCTTTATCGCTTAACAGAGTGGTGCACAAACCAATGATTGAGAAAAAACTAATCCTATGCGGAATACTCGCCATAGCAATTGGAATAGCAACAATCGTACCATTAGAATACTTTATGGCTGCTCAAACTCAAGCAAACGCTCAAACGACGTTCACGCCATGGTTTAACGTCAATGTCCCCTACGCCTACGTCAACCTCGACCAAAGCGGCGGAAACAGCACAATGACAAGGGAAGGCGCTATGATTCAAGCAATCGCAAACTTCACTTTGACTCCTGCCGCCATCAACCTTAAGAATGCAGATGCCCGAATAGAGTTCTACCAATTCCAAGTCTCTTCTGACCAAGGACCAATTGTAAACATAACTTACAGTGTCGCAGTATCCAGAGAAGAACTAAACGTTACCGGAATTCCAGGCGGCTGTTATCTTGCTATCACTGGATCTGGAGATAACACATTTTACTTTGCAGATGGAACCACTTACAATGGCAATAACATTTGTGGAAACAGCGATTGCGGCGGTGGCACAGTTTTATACAATACAGACAATACGCCTGGCATACTACCTCTTCAAAACTACACCACAGCAGTTGTAAGCGACTACATAGTCAGCTACAATGGAAATAGTGCATCGCAAGCCTTCACTGAACTTAGAGCGGCTCAAACCCTATACATTGATGTGAGCAGGATATGCTCGGTCTCATACGAGGGCAACAGCACTACAGCCACAACAACAACTTTAGAAAGCAACCAAGTCCTGCAACACATAGTGCTAACAAAAGCAGGCAACGGATTTGTATATGGAACCTATACTCAGGGAACCGTACCATTCCCAATTGAGACACCGTAGAATCACAGGTTGTTGCACATCTTGGCTAACGACGAACTCGAAGGCAACACATTAACCGTCTACGCGTACATAGTTCACAACGCAAAGCCAGTGGGAACAAGAGACGTCACCAGAGGCGCAAACCTAAGCAGCACAAGCGTCGCATACAGGCACTTGCAGAAACTTGAGGACATGGGTTTAATCGAAAGAAACAGTTATGGCGACTACATCTTAAAGGAGAAGACAAACATCAACGGGCACGTGTGGGTTGGCCGAAACCTCGTACCACGATTGATGTTCTACTCCTTCTTTTTTCTAGGCGCTTTCGCAGCCGAGATAGCAATTATACTGTTAAGCTATCTAATAAAAGATATTGTGATTCAGGTTAGTTTTCTTTTCTTAACAGGCATTACTGGGGTAGCAATGATTCTTTTCCTAATTGAAGGGTTACTGCTTTACAGGAAACTTAACCCAAGACATCCTGAACTGGAGTGACATAGATGGGTAACAAAGAGGTTCTTGATGCAGTTGAGTTAGTATTACGCATGCAGACGCATTACGGTCTTTCCGTTGAGTATGACGCTGAAGGCAACCCCATAATGAAAGTTGCTCCAATAGTCAAAGTTAAACCCAATGACTCGTAGCAGAGACTAAGGGCATTCCCTAACGAGCATTAAGCAAAGAAAAAAACAGATCTCCACTAAATATTTTACTTACAAAGTTTTTTGTACAAAAATTTTTGGAATTTGGCCATTTCAGCGGCTTTGCCAGCGCAATTTCGGAATCTTCGCCCATTGATAATTTAAACAGCTAACCTTTCAGTTAACTGCATGCAAACTCCGCTTTCAACCAGTATTCTTAAGCATTTAAAGCGGCCAACAGTCCCGGAAAAAAGGTAGCAACAGGTCAAAAATGAACAAAAAGGAACAGGAAAGCACGGAAAAGAACGGGATTCAACGGGAAAGAACGGAAAAAAAACGTGATCTACCCACCCCGCAAATCCCAACCCAAAAAAGCAATCCAAAACACGAACTACAAAAAAGCTCGCACACCACAAGAAGCGAGATTATACAGGGTGTTTTTCATGATATATTTTGCTGTGAATGAATAGTGAGGCGGCTCCGATTATTAGCGCTAAGAGGCTACCGATAAAAAGCGGGAAGACAAGCAAATTCCCGTAGGTTGCGATTTCTGCCTGCCACGGCCATGGATATGGTTGATTAAATAGATGCCACGCCCAATCACTTGATAGGTAAATCCGAGTACTGTTACTAGTATTGCGGCGTGTTCTTTATTGTCAACTCTTTCCGGTCGTATGTCCCTTATACTGTAAACGCATAACATTAAGGTTCCAATCAAGCTAATAATTAGAAGAACGGGAATAGTAAAAATCCACTCTGGCATATAAAAACTGAAAACCTGCCGAGCAACATGCCAATTAAGTAAAACAGCATAACATATTTGGCGTAATAAACCATAAGTCAGCTACACCGAAGAATATCAGCAACAAACCGATTATCAATTGATGCTCTTTGACAAAATTAGCCATCTGGTAAACGGGATTTGTTTGACCAGAGTTAGCTTCATCCATGCACAATAGCTCTCTATATGAGTATTTAATTGCAGTGGACCCGGCCGGATTCGGACCGGCGATCAACAGGTTTCTCCGCCTCAAATGGAGGCTTATGAGCCTGGCGCTCTAACCGGACTGAGCTACGGGTCCACTATGCCATTCTCTTTTAATATTGCTGTTTCATACCAGATTTAAACATTTTCCGCATTTTCGCTACTAAACTGAACGGTTCAACGCTGTGTTCTTTCGAAGTGGTATAGGTATTCTTGAGCGTAACCAGCGTATTTTCCAAAGTAGCTTCTGCCGAAAGCGTTGAGCTTTTCGTATTCACTGTTGCTTAAGGAGTCATGGGTGGACAGTTTCTTTACCAACGATTCTGGCAACTGGTTTGCATAATGGTTTAGGATTACTCGTTTAATCCAAACGTCCACTGGGAAAGCTTCCAGTTTTTCAAGCGAAAACAGCAGCACGCAATCAGCCACTTTTAAGCCAACCCCTGGAAACTCGATAAGCATTTTCCTAGCTTCGAGATAAGGCAGGGTCTTCAAGCTTTCAAGTTCAATTTTTTCTTCGTAGATTTTTTTGGCTGCTGCCTGCACATACTTAGCCCTATAACCCAAACCACACTCGCGCAAAGCGTTCTCGCTTGCAAAAGCCAGCTTACCCACGGTTGGAAAGGTGTAAAAATCTAATCCGTCAAAGGTCTTCTTTTCGCCAAACTTTTTGGAAAGCTTACTTAGCATTAGTTCTATTGCTGCTATGCTCTTGTAGGTTGCGCAGATAAAGCTGATGAGGCACTCCCAAGGCTCCTGCCTAACAATCCGTAACCCCTCAAACCGGCGCAAAGCCTTCCTAACGTAATCGTCCCTGCCAATGCAACGGCTGATTTGTTCTAAATCATCATTCAAACCAAAATAACATCGCACAAACTCGTAGCTGACATTATCAAACTCCAATTCAGAGCCACATTGTCGAATCTTAAACACGCTCTCGCCAACAACGCCATACCACCATTCACCGATTTTCTTCCACCTAAAAACCTGTCCACAACAAAGCGAAAAATCCAAATCAAACGCAACATCCAGCCGCATCGCTGCTACTGCTCCATGAACTTTTCTGGCTTAGGCACCTCTGGCGACAGACCTTTGTGCTGGCGTAAATCACTTATAACCTGCAAAGCTAATTTTTGAGGCATCTTTTCCCAATGATCAAAAAGCATTTGCCAAAAAGCCCTACCCGAAGTGGCAGACCGAAGCTCCTTTGAGAAGCCGAAGGTTTCAGCGACTGGGATAAAGCCGCTGATAGTTGTTAGAAGCCCTTTCTGTTCAAATAAAGTGACTTTTCCGCGCCTGCTGTTTAGCATTCTTGAGGATTCGCCTGCTAATTCGAATGCAACAGTGATAATTATTTTGTAAATAGGCTCTAGCAGAACTGGGTCAGCTGCCAAGAAAGAACCGAAAACTGCCTTACCCACTCCGCGCATAACCTCAACAGAACTAAATTCTTCGCTGTTGCTTAGTTGGAAATCGACCAAGTTAACTTTCAAATGCCGCACTGGTTCACCACACAGCGGTCCCGCTTTGCAAGCAAACTCAAACCCAGCAATAATAGCTTCCAAAACCTCTTCAGGAACTTGCTGAGTTTTTCCGCTGCAATCTAAAAGCACGTTTCGATGCTCATCAACTGAAAGAATACCGCCTGACGCTTCAGCCACACGTGATTTTGCTTGTTCCTCTTGCTCTGCCTCAACCTGCACCCAAAAACTATTCAGTTTATTTGGACTCTTCGCCAAAGCAACAATTCCTTTTTTCTCAACGCTTTCCATGTAAACAACTCTAGGCGAAGAAACCCCAACCTCTAAGCCGCAGGAACTTTTTAGCTGGTTAATAGCGACTTCTAGATGCAATTCACCCATCCCGCTTAGCAGGTATTCGCCAGTTTCCCTATCCGCCGCCACTTTAAGATTTGGGTCTTCACTTGCAAGCTTCTTCAGTCCCTCAAGCAAAACTGGGATATCATTGGGTTTTTTTGGTTCAATTGCCAAGGTTACCACGGGTTCTGAAACGTAGCTTATGCCTTCAAAAGGAACCATGCCGGCTTTATGCGCAAGGTCAACGAGGGTTTCGCCAGCCTTAACCTCACCTGTCAGAGTTAAAGATGCTAAGTTACCCGCTGGAACCCAGCTGACTTCTTCTCTGAATGAGCCCATATCAATAGCGACTTGGTTAACAACTGTTTCAGCTAAAGCATCCACAAGATGCAACCTATCACCCTTCTGAACTTTGCCCGAAAACAATCTTCCTGTGGCAACTGTGCCGCCGTTCGAGTCAGAATGTACGTTGGCTACGCAGAAAACAGTTGGTCCATCATCGCTACATTCAACTAATGCCTGTCCAATCGGTGAGTCGACATGGCCGTCCCAAATCTTCTCTAGCCTATACGTTTGCGCTTCCCTTGGATTTGGAAGCTTCTTGATTGCCATCTCAAAAACCGCTTCGTAAACAGGCAACGTTTTCCCCAGCTTTTTATCTTCGCCTTTCATGTAGGCTTCTATGATGTCTGAAAACTTTACGCCCTTCTCCTTTGCCATATTTAAAGTGAAGCCCCAACCATGCAGAGCTGCTCCAAAAGCCACATTGCCAAATGAAGCATCAACTTTCCATTGACTCTTCAAGGGCTCTTCACCGTAAAGTTCTATGAGGTCATTGAAACTGCTGATTATGTGGTCAAGCTTCTTTTGGATTTGCTCCTCGTTCAGTTGCAACTCAGTAATTAAGCGATCAACCTTGTTAATGAAAAGCACAGGCCTGACCCGTTCCGCAAGCGCTTGCCGCGTGACAATTTCAGTCTGAGCCATAATCTCCTCCACAGCATCCACAACCACCACCGCACCATCAATAACCCGCAAGGCTCTGGTGACTTTGCCTGTGAAATCCACGTGCCCCGGAGTGTCAACAAGGTTGATTATGTATGGAGTGCTCGCGGTTTTGTAGAGCAGGCTGATGTTAGCTGTTTTAATGGTAATCTTGCGTTTCTGCTCTTCCTCAAGATAATCCAGCACCCTCGCGGAACCAGCCATTGCAGGCGACAATAAACCTGCCCCTGCCAACAAGGAATCGGCAAGTGTGGTTTTGCCATGGTCAATATGGGCGATTACGCCTATGTTTCGAATAAGCTCTTTTCTACTCATGAGCTGTTGAATCTGCGCTATCTGCTTGAATCTCGGCATAGCTAATACACAAACAGAATCCCAATAACCGCGTCGCCCTATTAAATTTAGTATGTATTTAGCTCTCGTTTTTTGTCTTAGGTATTTGTGTGTGCTCAGCCTACCTACCCGGTCTACTAGATGCTTCTAATATGCTTCAAATATGATTCAACATAGATGTGCATAGAGCGAAGACCGCGCACTTTGCATGCAGAACGGTGCTTTTCA
>JBEKBM010000035.1:0-19875 GCA_050015395.1 Bathyarchaeia archaeon | reverse complement strand
CCATAATAATTGGAGTGGCAATGCTGCTGGGTCTTAGAATCGCAACCGGGGTCGGTGGACTCTTACTCATTTTCGTGACTTTTGCCTTCTTCGGACTTGCTTGGTTTGGGCTTTCACTTGCCTTGGGCTTGAAGACAAAGAACGCAGAAACTCTATCAGCAGTGTCCAATATTATAGCCTTACCACTTATCTTTATTAGCAGCGGTCTCTTTCCCACATCAATCATGCCTCTTTGGGCGCGAACCGTTTCTGACTACAACCCATTGAGTTATGTTTCTAACGTAACAAGGGGCTTAGTCGAGGGAGGGTTGACTTGGAGTACGTTTGCTTCTGCTTACGCTGTAATCGGAGTGATTGCAATTGTGACTTTCGGCGCCACCCTGTACCTATTCAGGAAAGTGGTCAGCTAAGAGGACCGAAAAAAGGGAAAATGCGGGTAACTTGGAGTGAGTAAGAAATGCTGGAACCGAAAAACTGCTGCAAATCATCAAAAATGAGGTCTGGTGTTAGCGGTGGACATCTGTAAGATGACTTTACGAGCAAAAGCTTACTTGAGTACCCATTGTCCAAATCCCCTTTTTTCAACTGTTTTTATGAGTCTTGTATTTTTGTTGAACAAACTTTGTGTTAGCGAGATTTTTCAGTAATTTTTTATTTAACGATCATTTGCTCAAGTTTTATGCGAAGCAGGGGCATTATTGCCTTAGCGGTAGCTGTAGTGATTGCATGTTTGTTAATAAGTTATTTCGTCAGCATTTTATAAAGTTAGAAAAAAAAGACGGGGGAATTTAGCAGTATAAAAAGCGGTTGCTCAGCAGGTTTCCGTTGGACTCGAACCTTACTGTTACGCGGTGGATCTGATCACTTGAACTAAAGCTTGGCTTGAAAGCGAACAATGGTTTGAACCCAAATCAAATAGGGTCAGATATTCCCAAATCTCAGTATAACTTACAAAAAATAGCTTATTCGGCAAATTTTAACAAATGAGCTTTGTGGTTTGAACCCTACACGGTTCAAATCCCGCCCGGTCCACTTTCAAAATGTCCAACTCATATTTATGGCTCAGCCAAGTTATTTTTTCTCTTTTTCAACGCGATTTTTATTAAGCTCTGTCTTAACTTCTCTAAAGCATCTGTCGGTTGGGAAAATGAAAAAAACCAAATTACTAATGTCTACCGCATCGGCAGTTCTGCTGTTAGCGTCATTGATGGCTGTTTCAGCGTTTGCCACTACAGTTCCAACCTTCACTCTTTCCGCATCATCAAACCAATTACAGTATGTGCTACCTCAAGGAACCACATTTAACGGCACAATCTCTACCACTGGCAGTGTTCGCTTTTGGGTGAGCGATCCCAACTACGCTGAAATTGTTAACTTAGGCATAATTGATAAAACCACGACATTCGGTTTCGTCGCGCAGCAAAACGGAACCTACACGCTGAATTTCGAGAACGACCTGTCCAACTCGATTGATGTGACATTCTCGTATGTGACAAACCCAGTGATCCCAGGCAGCAACAATTCAACAGGAACATCACTAAACTACGTGCTGATAACAGTAATTATTGCCGTATTAGGAAGCCTTCTGATAATCTTTGTCCTGCATCGCAAAAGCAAAACCCAGACCACTGCTGTTCATAATGCGGCCCCTTCAAATCCATCATCTCACGTGACCCAATACCTTAATTCAGAAAAATCAAAAACCAAATAACGAAAAATCGCTTTACCGTAGTTCGGTTTTCATTGGGACTTGAACCTGTTTGGGTAAGTCCGGCTCCTTACTCTGGGTGCAGAATGCTTGCTGTGGGCGTTTTCCGAGTGTTTTCTGAGGCGCTTTAGAAATGAAAACCTTATGAGCTTAAAGACTGGGCAGAAAAAATCAAGCGGCATCATGTAAAACGGGTGTTTTGTTATTTTAACAATGATGTTAACGTTAACGCGGTGAAAAACTGTTTAAGCCTCAAAAATTTTTGGACATGAACTAATTTTGTAATAACATAGAAAAAAATTATGGATTCTTTGCTGTTAACGGGATTGTTTGTTCATTTCTTGTTTCTTTAGGTGGATGGCTGCAACGGTGGCGTTAACGTTCTTTTCCTCGACAACTATTATTATTTGTGATGTGTGAGGGGCAAAGATGCCGCGTTTAATGTTAATTCCTGAAATAGCGCTAATAGCCAATGATGCTACGCCTGGAGAATCCTTCATTCTGTCGCCGATGAGAGTGACTACGCCTAAGCCGTATTCTATTTTCATGTTTTCGTCAAAGCCCTTAAGTTTTTCCTCGTTTTTCTTTATGAAGTCTGAGTCTAAGAAGAGGAAATCGCGAATCCGCTCCCCTGTCTCCATGGTTTCGGCGCCTAAATCCATGAAGTCATTTCTTTTTTCCCATATTCTCAAGGAATCTTCCAGCGACCTGCTTTTCTCATCATTCATTGATAGGATTGCGCAGCCCGATTTGCCTGTTAAGCATTTTACTATTTCTCCGCCGCTTGTTTCTGCCTCAATTACTGTGAACATTTCAGGCTCATCAATCGGGACCACCTTTAAGGGTTGTGTGAAGCGTCTGGCCATGGCTATTGCTGGGCTCTGCACTATTTTCATGCCCATCATTGAAGCTTTATGGGCTTCATTATAGGTAAGCGCTTTAACATGCTCAGTCTTCTGTCCATGCACCACTTTCGGGTCAGCGCTTTGAACTGGTACGTCTTTGTACAATAATGTTTCAGTATCGTACAGGTCTTTTAAGAGGCAGGAAGTGAAAACTGCCGTTAAATCTGAACCGCCTCTGCCCAATATGGTTTCAAGGCCATCGGCTGTAACGCCTAAGAAGCCTGCTAAAGAAACTATTTTTCCATCTTCCAGCGGTTCGATTAAGGTGTGGATTCTTTTTTTGCTTAACTCGTAATTAGGAATCGCATCCTCAAAGTTGTCGTCAGTGACAATGGGCCAATCTTCCAGCGAGACACAGCAAGAGTCTAAACCGTTGCTTTTTAAAATGTAATCTGCTAATGTGGACATGGCGAGTTCTCCTGCTAAAGTTAGGATTCTTGCTTTAATGTTGCCGCTGAAGCGTTTGTTAACTGAGTCCAAAGTAGCCTGCGTTAACGCCTTGTAATTAGCCGACTCAGTTACTGCTTGTTTATGCCATTTTCCTTTAGCGTGAGCCTTCGCTAGCCCTTCATAAACTTCAAAAACAGGTTCAAGAGGAAGCGGGCATGCTTGCGCGTAAGATTCACCTATCCGTATAAGCGCGTCGGTACAGCCCATGGGCGCTGAAAAAACAATGATTGGGCCAAAGCCGTCTTTTTTGCTGATTTCTTTTATTTGCTTGATGATTTTAGGGATTCCTTTGCCTTCCACGTCTAAGAGGCTGCCGCCGAATTTTGCTACTGAAAGAGCCTTGAAAGCGTATTCCACCTAATACGAGTTAGCAATCGAATCTAGCTTTAATAATTTTCTAAATCTTCGTTTGCTATTGCATTATTCAATTAAAATCTTCTAGCGGTTCTGTGGACTGGTTTTTCCTAATCTGAAAAGTTATTACTAATATGCTCAATAATGGCGGCGGCAGCTACTGCTCCAATGGGGTACATGTAACCTTCAGAAACTGCTGTGCGGGGGATGCTGGAAGTAGCGGAAGTTGACAAAGGCTCAATTGATAAAAAAGAAAAGGAAATAAGCGCCGAGAGACTTCACTAATGGAAGGTAGATTTTATTAAAAATGTATGATGGATATGTGCTTTTTTGCAATAAAGTGTCACAGCAACAGTGCTTAAGTAGGAAACGTTATACTTGCGCAGAAAAAGAATCCAAGCCTTTGGAAGAAATTAAGGCAGGTACCGTAATCTTTCTCTACAACACTGATGACAAAAGTTTAGTTGGGCCTTTCACTGCGTTGCCTGAAGGCGACGAACTTGATGCAGGCGCATGGACTGAAAATGTTGACAAGCATACCCCCTACGATGACGTCAAAGTAACATGGGAAGATCTTCACATTATACAAAACGCGTCTGAGAAACTCCCGTTCCTAACTGACCCTAAAACGTGCAAGCTATCAACTACCCAAACGCAACGGGCTTTGGATCTGCTAAAAGACGGACCGCTCTATCTTTATGCCAAAAACCAGTAGACACAGCTAGGAATTTATTGACTGGAAAATTTCTTTGCTTCTAAACTGACAATTTTATGGCAGTTGATGCATCGAGTAAAAGTCAACTCGAAACCATTAAGTACATCAAAGCATCTGTCCGTATACAATCTTTGATTTTCATGATCACAATTAAGCTGGCTAGTATCAACTAGCTTCTCCTCATCCATTCTCCTTCCTCAATTATTATCAGCTTTAATAAAAGTAATAACTCTTTTGGAACAAAGCAGTGTTGGATATAGCCTGCTTAATTTCTAATCATTTAATTAAACTTAAAAAAATCATAAAAAAATGTGAAGTGTTAAATAGCATATTCGCTTTGGATTAGCACGTATCCTACGGAGAAAGTAAGGTTGAAGAGTAAGGGTCCATTGTTCATTGTCCCTTGGCGATGCACTTTCGCATGCGACAGCAATTGTGTACATTGTACTTCTGCAGGCAAACCCGCTGTTGCAGATGAAGTCGATACTGCAGGCGCCATGAAAATTGTTGATGAAGTAAACGATTTCGGCGCAAGCTTCTTCGGAATCACCGGAGGACAACCGTTTCTGAGAAAGGACCTTTTCAAGGTCATAAGTTACGCTAGAAAACTTGGTTTAAACGTAAGCATCATAACTGATGGACGCTTAATGGACCAGACAGCCTTTGAAAACATTGTCAAAAACGAAGTTAAAATTTCTGTAAGCATCGACGGCGCAGAGAAAACAAATGATGCTATTCGCGGCAAAGGTGCTTATGCAGCCGCGGTTTCAGCGATAGAGAAGTTTTCACGTGAAAAACTGTTAAACTGCCTAGTATACACGTTTGCCAACGCTGGCGACTCTGTGACAAACGTTAACGAGGAAGATATGCGTCACGTGCTTGATTTAGCACGCAAATATGATGCCCGCTGGGTGGTTTTTCACGGTTTTGTTCCCTACAGCAAAGACAAAAACAGCCTTAAAGCTGACCTCAAACCGCAGCAGTATGAATGGGTTTGCAACAAACTCTACGACTTGACTTTAGAATACAAGGGTAAACCTGGAATTAACGTGTACATTCCCTTTTACGCGCGAGTTGCAAGGCAGCGAGGGATGCCTGATTTTGACAACTGGTACAACAACTTCTTTTTAGGCAGATGCTTCTTCGGCAAATTCATGAGTATCGCGGAAAACGGCGACGCCATACCCTGCAGTTACAATGATGCTTACAGGCTCGGGAACATTAAGGATAAGTCGCTTAAGGAAATCTGGGCTGAAATGCAAAATTCCCAGTTCTTCACCAAAGCTAAAGATAAAAACAGCATAAAAGGCAAATGCGGCGTTTGCGAGTACCGCGAGATTTGCGGTGGCTGCCGTTCTTCAGCGTTGTTTTACACGGGAGACATTTTAGGTTCAGACCCACGGTGTGCTTATATTCCACAAGCTCTAAGGCAAAAAGAATAAGGGCTTATCCTTTCAATATTTTATGTATCTTTTTGCTACGAAAAATAGTCTTAAAAAATAGCTTAACCTGAAAAGATGCAGGGCAAACGGGGACTTGGCTGTGGTGACGTATAACTATGAACATGCGTGACGAGTAACAATGAACGTGCGTGACATATAAGAACAACCAAAAACAAGCCTGTTAATCAAAACAAGATTGAAACAGACGCTGACGATGTCAAAAAAACTTTATCTTTACTGAACCTGGCCTACCAGCCTTCCGAGTTAATTTATTCTTAAATTTCTTGAAAATTGAGAGGCGACATCTTAACCTAAAAGCAAGTGAAAAACATTAATGATAACTGGGAGTGGCGTGCATCCAAAAAATGTACGAAAGAGAGAGGGGATAAAGGGAATCATCTGGATGCACGTCACACGTTTATGAACTTCTCAGGTGTTGTCGGAAGAGGGCTCCATAATTTTTTCTTGATTTGCTATAGTTTAGCTGTGCTTTGGCTTTGGGGTAAACTAGTTTTTGTGAGTCTTTACTTGTGATAAAGACTGATCCGCCGTTTTTCAGGTGCTCTTTGACTTGGAAAAAGTCCACCTGTTTCGCCTCTTGAACTTCAACGTCTTCGCTAGTATCATTATCTAGCAGTAGAACTTGGAATAGTGGAGGCTTAGTTTTTTTGTTTGAAATAAGATTATTCAAGAATATTTCCTTTCCCACAGTTTGAGAGTGATTTATATTTAATTTTATAAATTCTTAAAGCTATGTGATTGTCAACAGACTACCACAAGGTTATAAAAACCCAAAGCGGGATTTCTACTTTTCAATTTTTTCCCCTTTTTCTTTTTTGTTTTACTACGTACATTTTGGAGAGTTTTTGTTTACTCAAAATTGTTCAGATTTGACCAATTTAGGGGGATACCTTTGAATCTTAAACTGCTGAAACGCCGCGTTGAAATGCTAGACGCCGTTAACAAGGGCTTTCATCCTTCAGCCGTAATCGAGCAGTTAGCTACGAAATATAAGGTTTCTGAGTGGTGTTTATGGAGCGATTGGAGGCGGCGGGAGAAGTGGGTTCCTGTCCTGTTGGGTTTAGAGAAGTTTGCTGGTTTTGCAGATAGTATCGAGTTAAAGTTGAATGCAGTGCAGAAGGCGGCTTGGAGCCTCTATTCACAGGCGGATAATGATAATGCCCGGGTAGGCGCTTTGAAAGTTGTTTTGGACAGTTTAGAGGTTCATAGTGACATTGTACTGTCTCGGGACATTCTATCACGGCTTGAGCACGTTGAAGAGTTAGCGGAAAAGAAGGTTTTGGAGAAACGAAGATAATGAATGGAAAAAATGTTTTGACGCGTCTGCAGGCAGTGGAGCAGAAACTCGGCACCGACAAAGAAGACGAAGAACGGAAAGCCAAGGCAGAGGAAATCACCGAGCTGCTGCGGAAATATGAAGAGTGTATGGGCGAACGGCGGAAGCTTCCCGTTGAAGAACAACAAAGACTGGAAAAGCAGGAAACTGAAGAGTTCCTGCAGTGGTACCGTGAATGGCACAAAGCGTATGATGAATGGCTGAAGGCAAACGAAGAAGCAAAACGTGAAGATTGGCAAGCATACATTGAATGGAGCGATGCATGGAATCTTGAATGGGAAAAAACGCATGTGAAAAAGCAAGCTCTCTTCAACAAGACAGTACTGCAGAACAAGTGGATCCCGCACAAGCCAGCAATAACAGATGATGGCAGAAGCCCACAAGCAGAATTCATACTGCTTGACTGTGACGAAGCATTATATGGCGGAGCTGCTGGAGGCGGCAAAACAGACGCAATCTTAATGGGAGCGCTCCGATGGGTTAACTATCCCGGTTACAACGCAATTATTTTCCGCAAGACACTGCAGGACCATAAGAAGCCTGATGGCTTAATCGCTCGGACTCATGAGTGGCTAGGCAACACTGAAGCGAGATGGAACGGGCAAGATTACAAGTGGACTTTCCCAAGCGGTGCAACCTTAAGCCTCGGCTATATGGATATTGATGAAGACGTTTACCACCATCAAGGCGCCGCGTATAATTATATTGGCTGGGATGAGCTTACCCAGTTTAAGCAGTGGCAATACCAGTACTTAATCAGCAGGAACAGGCGCCTTGAAAACTGTTGCATTCCGCTTCAGATAAGGTCAGCAACTAACCCCGGCGGGAGAGGGCACACGTGGGTTAAACAGTATTTTATTATTGAAGGCCAAAAGTACGGCCGCGTTTTCATTCCAGCACTGCTCGATGATAATCCGTACTTGGATAGGCGAAGCTACGAGTTAGCATTAAGTAAGCTTGATCCGACAACACGGAAACAGTTGCGTGAAGGCAGTTGGGAAGCTGCTGTAGGAACAATGTTTCATCGTGACTGGTTCAAAGTTATCCCGAAAGCTAAGGCGCCTATGGATTTGCGTAAGATTCGCGTTTGGGATTTGGCGGCTACTGAGCCTGAGAAAGGCAAGGATCCTGACTGGGTTGCTGGAGTATTAATCGGTATGTGGCAAGGGCAATACTACATTTATCACATGGAGCATTTCCGCGGATCGCCCAAGAACTTGGAAGACCGCATTAAGAGGACAGCTGAACTCGACGGCAAAGATGTTGAGGTTTGGATGGAGGAGGAAGGCGGCAGCGGCGGCAAAATTACGACGGATCATTACGGTAGAGAAGTGTTACCTGGTTATGCTTTTCGCAGTCAACGCAGTACTGGGAGCAAGGAGAATCGTGCGAACCCCTTCAGCGCCGCTACAGAACGCGGAAACGTCTTCCTGGTTGAAGGCGACTGGATCAGCAATTTCCTGGATGAAGCTGAAGTTTTCCCGGAAGGCGAACATGACGATCAAGTGGACGCGTGCAGCAACGGCGTGAACATCCTTGTTTACTCAAGAGCTCCTCCAGGAGTTGGTGTTGCAGTGATCAGGAAAAAGGAAAAAATAGTTGACGATGATTAAAATGGAAAAAACTTTGTTGTCTGCAAGTGCCATGCAAGTGCCAGGGAAGTTAATGGATCTTGATTTGAAGGTTCCGCCTGCTGAGGTTGTTGACGTTGGTCAGCTTCGGGTTGATGGTTGCAATCCTAACAGGTTAGGGAAACGCCAGTTCAAGGCACTGAAAGAGAGCATTAAGCGTTTGGGCTTCGTTGTTCCAATAGTTACGAATAAGGATTTGCTGGTGGCTGATGGCGGGGGTCAACTTTTGTTTGCTATTTCTTTCATGAAGGAAAAGGAGAAGATATACTGTGGAGAAGAAAACAACAATTAGAGTTCCTGATGCATATTTGCCGCTGTTGGAGGATATTCGTCTTCTACAGGCGGATCAACAAAACCCAAATCGTACTACGGTTAATCAGCAAGAGCAAATTTGGAGGAGCCTGCAGAAATATGGTTGGGCATATCCACTCATAACCAACAAAGACGGCGTCTACGCTGATGGTGAACAGCGTGCTGAAGTCTGTAAGCAGCATAACGAGTTTTACGCTCCAGTTCTTCGGTTGCCAGTCAGTGACGTGGATAGGCGGATGCTTCGGCAAATTCTCAACAAGCTCAAAGGGAAACATAACAAGGAGCTTGACGCTGCCGAGTACATGCGCATAATCGAGCAGGGTGAAAAAGACTGTTTGAAAGCGCTTCTTGCATCTGTAGGAGAAAAATTACCTCAAGAACTACTGGAGCGTGAGTTTTCTGTTAGCATTCCTGCAACCTATGAAATAATAGTCGAGTGCAAGGATGAGGCTAACCAAAAAAGCATTTTTGAGAAGCTCAAATCGGAGGGTTACAAGCTACGGATTTTGACATTGTAAAACAATGGGACCAATCAGACAGCTTCAGAGCTCAAAGCGTCGTTGGCAGCTTCACGCTTTCCGACGTCAAATTAGAAAAGCACTTCAAAGGTTCCCTACCCATAGAAGCGGATGATTGGCAAGTTGGAATAATCGTGGGGCGAAGCGGATCAGGAAAAACAAGCATAGCCAAACAACTATTTCCCGACGCCTACATTAGAGGCTTTGAGTACACCCATAAATGCGTCTTGGATGATTTTCCCACAGAACTTGAAACCGGTGAGGTTACCCGGGCACTTTCGAGTGTTGGTTTTGCTTCTCCTCCGGACTGGCTCAAGAGCTACGATTGCCTCAGCCAAGGTGAAAAGATGCGGGTTGACATCGCAAGAGCGCTTTGTCTTAATCAGGGGTTGATTGTTTTTGATGAGTTTACAAGTGTAGTTGATAGGGAAATAGCTAAGGTTAGTGCTTATGCGATTAGTAAGGCTGTTCGTCGATCTAAAAAGAAGTTCATTGCCGTAACTTGCCATTATGATGTTGTTGATTGGTTGGAGCCTGATTGGGTGTTCTGCACAGACACTATGGAGTTTGACAGAAAAAAAGGATTAGGCCGCCCGTTGAACTCAAGGTTTATCGGTGCGGCGCTTCCCTGTGGCAGATGTTTCGGCAATATCACTATCTAAACGGCTCCCTGCCCTCAACTGCACGATGCTACACTGCAGTCTATCAGGACAAGCCGATAGCGTTTATCGCAGTCGTCCACACCCACATGAAAACAAGATACTACCGAGTAACAAGATTAGTTGTTCTTCCAGACTATCAGGGAATAGGTGTTGGAAAACGCCTATTAAATTTCATCGCGGAACTCTACACTTCACAAACCAAGATACCTTTCTATATTTTGACCAGTAACCCTCAGATCATACGCGGAAACATGCAAAACTGGAAAATAATGCGGCTTGGACACGCCAGCAAAGGACAAGGCAACACAAGAATAAACAATGAAATACGCAGTAGCCTTAGTCGCAAACGCATAACTGTTTCCCTACAGTATGTTCCAGCCCGATTACACGTGGTGCTTTAGCATGATCGCAATGAAAGTGATAAACGCGACAAAATACGCGAGCATAATAGCTGAGTACAAAAATTTCGTTTGGTCCATGTGCATGTCTGATGGAAAAACCTATGATCAATGTGACATAAACGGCGACATGTACGTGAGCGTATTAAGTGCGCCGGGTGCAGCTCTTGTTGAAGGTTACGGGTTTCTTACGCTTGCGGAGCAATAGCGCTATTAGCAGATAGCACTTAATTTATTTGCGTTTACTACATGCATCGTAAGGCTTAGGTATAACCTTCAGTCTTCAAACGTTTTGCGATTTTGTCTGGCCAATCGCACATTATATTAAACTGTTTTGAAATTTGTTCAGCTATTTCTCCGCCGGAGTCACTTGGTGAAAAATGGTAGTCTGTGGATGATAGGTACATTTTTGTGTGTGCGTCTGTTTTTTGATAAATTTTCAAGAGACTTATTGCTTCGCAGAGAATTCTTTTGTCAGACTCTTCCACGGGCTCATTCTTCAGTTTGAGGAGTTGTTTATAGCGTTTCTCGTACTGTTTATAAACTTCGTACCGTATCGTTTTCTGGTACCTTGGGGTCACATTTACATTTATAAGGTGGTTTATGTCAAGATTCTTCGCAACTTCCCGAAGATTGTTGTACATAATGGATACTTCTGGATAATATCGTTCTACCTCTGTTTGGGAAACAGGTTCTCTTTGTAGAACTGAAAGGTTCTCCTGAAGGTGAGCAAGGCATTGATCAAAGAAAACAGCATGGCTCTCAAATATCTTGGCTTTTAGCTCTAGGTCTGTTAATTTTTCAGCTGTTTCTTCAAGTTGGTTGGCGACGGCGCTTGCAATGACACCAAGTGCTTGTGTCTCGATTGTGAAAGTGATTATTCCTATTCGCTTTTCGACATGCCGTCTAATAATGTCAAAAAGGGGAACTGTTTTCAAGTAAAACTGATGTTGTGATTCAATGCCTAAATCCTTGTAAGAGCCGTAAACGGATGCTGAAACCAGTACACAGGTATCCAGAAAGACCTTAGATGTCGTTGAGGAGGTTGGATGCGACAAATTTTTTGTCTAGCTCCAATGCGGTTTTCTTCAACTGGTCTGTATCAGTTTTCTTTGTTTCTTCATCAGAAGATGGAAGCAAGCCAACTAGCTTAGCTGTAGTTCTCAGCGTGGATACCAACTTAAGTGCTTCATTCGCTAGAAATGGATTGAGTTTTTGACCTTCTTCAGCGGCTTCAGCAGTCTTTTGGTATACTTCAGAGATAATGGGCATTATTAATAGAGAATCGCAAGCAATCCCAGGATTGTCTCCAACTTTATGAGCAATTTTGAATCGCTCTTTCATCTTGCTTAATATAAGTCTAGCATTATGCATTGAAGAATAGAATATGAAGGCAGAACTAATGGGTACTGCTTTTTGATTGATCCAGTACAATTTCATTTTGTTAAGTTCTGAGTCCAAAGTATCAATTTTTGCAACGAAGGAAGAATCGACTTCACCCTTGTTTTCCATTTTGTTAAGGTCAGAACGCATAATGTTGATATAGTCAAAAATCGAATTACTTACCATGTTTCTCACTTACTTGTGATATGGCATTCCCTTTTAAGGTCTTCCCAAGATTCATCTCAATTCGTCCGTTTATCTTGTTGTTCAACGCATAGCTTATTCAAGCTTGTGAAGTCGAAATCTTTATTGGTGGAATACTATATAAGAATTCTTGGAAATAAGTTTTTCCATTGATTTGTCCAACAAGACTACATTCGCCGAATCTATGTGGCCGTTTTCTCAGCATGTAGTATTAAGGAATCGCCAGTAAATATTTGTTCAGAAACAGATTTATTCTTATGTGACTGCAGTCAAACTATAACAAAGATAACATCTCGTTATGTTGACAATTGCTAACAATTAATTTTGACGCTTTCCCATGTTTCTATGCTCATGTAAAGTGAAGCCAAATCAAGCCTTTGATTTTCTCATAGATGCCCTATGCCAGAATAACGCTCCCGCAGTGTTGGTAATCTACCCAGTAAATCTTGTTCCTGCGGCTTAAACGGTAAACTTTCCCTTTTTTCTGCTGGTGCGAGGCCATATTTGAGTACATACCCTTAAGATAGACAGCGGTTATTCCTTTAACAACAGGTGCCAATCTCCAACCGTTAAATGTGAGCACGTGCTATTATGCAGTTTAGGTTTGTGTCTCTGCCTAGTCTTTGCACAGCAGCTTCGCTTGATCCACCGTTAACGTGGCATTTTCTTGCTTATCGGGCGGATACCCGTATTTCTTGAGGATATGCCTCACCATTACTCTGAGTTTTGCTTGTACGCTGTCTCTTAGAGTCCAGTTGACGCTACGTGAAGGATCAATGCTTCCGAAGGCTCGTGGACTGGATTTACCAGAAGTTCAAACATCAAGCAAAGCCTGAAACTATCTGCAGACAACTAAAAATCTAAAAACGCCAAACTTCAGTTACTAAAAAGAATACAGTGAATAGCTATTGAGAGCAGGGGTTCAAGCTTTTCTTTTTTTATTGAATGATGCCTCTTCGGTAACATTCATCTAAGTATTCCCTTATTTCTGGGGAATTTTTGAACTGTTTAACGGTGTCCATGACTTAGCGTTTAGTAAGTTAACTTAAAAATCCCGAATAATTATAATTACAAAAAACTAAGAAGAAGCTCTCAATCCTAAAGCTTAAATTTGAAAACAAATAGATAGCCCAGCAGTGATTTGAAAATGAAATGCCAAAATTGCGGGAGAGAAGTGACTAATGAAGATGCAACGTTTTGTCCTTACTGTGCTAAACCTATCAAAGTAGTAGTGCAAAAGAAGCGAACAGCTTTTCCAATAACTGCTGGTGTTTTAGCAATCCTTAGTTCTTGTGTAGCAATTGGAGTCGGAATACTTGCTATTTATGCAGCGTTAACAGAGTCGGGTTATGGCTGGGGATACGTCAACGGCGTTAATTTGGACTATGTAGTAATCGGAATCTTCGGTTTATTGGCATTCTCTTTTGGCTTGTCCTCTGGAATAATTGCATTACTTCGAAATCGAAAGTATATAGCATTCTCAATCTTCGGACTAAGCTTTATGACGGCTGTTGGAATCTTAATAGCAACACAACTCTGGTTTCTTGGATTACCTATGACTATTCTATCAATTCTTAGCGTTATTTTCGTAGCTATATCCAAGGCTGAATTTAGCTAACTTTTCTTTGTCTTTTTCTTTCTTAAAATTATAGACGCGCACGCGCGGCAGAAATTATCTAAAATTAAGATTTAATAACTTTGAATATAGCAACTTGGTCATTCTTGAAAACAAGGGCAAACATTGGGTCGTCATAGAACCTTGGGAGCGAATCAAAATCCGTAACGGCAATGTATGATATGTTCCATTCGCTTATTGCGGTTTGGTAATCAAAGCAATTAAGCGGTAAGTTTGAAATCGTATCAAGGTAGTTTTCAGTGTTATTTTCTATAAGGTTGTTATAGTAATTGGCTTGATTTGTCTCAGTATCAGGGTTAAATTGGCAGAGCCCCACAAAGAAGCTTATCTTAGAAGTAGAATTCCCCTGAAGGTTATAGATGAGTTCATAGGAAGAGGGGTTCTCTTGCATGACAACATCACTGCCAAGTTTTCCTTCAGGGAACACTATCTGACTTAACTCATGCATTACGTTATCGACTATAGCAATACTGTTAGCATACTGCAAGGGGAAGCCTCTAGACTGGAAAGGTAACTGTAGCCAATCAAAATTAACATTGCCGGTGTTATTTTGAAGAATAAATGAAATTTCTGCGAAACTAACTCCTTTAAAAAGGGTTATTTCTTCAGTAACGTTGAGGAGTGGGTTTTCTCGTGTTATTATAAAGGATGCATTATCTAAGTTACTTTCAACATATGTGTTAGTATTTGTAAATTCTGCTAGACTAAGTTGTTGTGGTGCACCATTTTCCGTGTATAAGACGCTAATTTGTGTATCATTTATTGAGAAAACTGTAGGATGGATGGATGTATTATTTAGTATTGCTAAAATTTCATGTGTGTTACCGTTTGCGTATGCTCCCGCTTGTTCAATTTGGATAAGGCCGTTATCTATTAGATAATCTGCTGTCAAAAGGTTTGTAGCCACATTCGCTGGTCCCACCTCATGCTGCAAAATCAAATACTGCGGATCAACGGCGCTTAATGTCGGTCTTTGAGCGAACCCTGAAAGCCACCAACCAAATTCTGCATCAGCGACACAGACAGAGCCAACAGGAGTGTAGGCCTTAACCCATTGTATCGCTTGATATTCTGAAGGAGTCATAACTTGGAAATAATCCGCTTGAGAAACACCAACGTTCGGTAAAGCAAAAAGAGGCGTGAATAAAGTAAAAACTATCAGGATTGAGAGTAAGGCTACAGTTAAGGCTTTTGTGGAAAGATTAAAGGCTGGTTTTGCTTTGATTTTCAGTTTAATGGAGTTGCCCAGAATTGGTGCTACACGTGAAAGCGCATTGGGTGAATTTGCAATTACCAGGCCAACGCAAATGATAACTGGGAGAGCTAGAAAATAGAGAAAAAGTTCATAAGTCAAATACACGCCGAACAAGTAACTTTGAGTCGCCAGTGCCGGAACAAGAATCCATGAGGCAAATAGAATTGTAGGCATGGACAAGAATTTTCCATTTTGATATTTAGAAAATACAAAGAACAGGAAAACTGGAATCAAGCATAAGCAGATAATTTCTAAGGGAATTAGGCTTGTCTCAAGAACCGCTTGACTAACTTCCGAAACCGTTCCAGTTATGGTGCCTTCTGAACTGAAATATACTGGAACAATATTGACTAGATAAGGCGAAACCAGTAAAGCGCCAAAGGCAATTGGCATCAACCAAGAAATTGCCTGTTTTTTTGATAGACCCGTCTTCTTTGAAAAAAGGGCGCCTATAAAGAGTGCAAATATTGTTATTGCAATGAAGACAAATGCGCTGAAGATTTCGGTTAAAAATATAGCACTGATAAGAATGGAAGTTACTGCAAGATAACTTTTAGAAGATAGTTTTGAGGGATGGAGAAATAAATAAAATACGATTGGAATTAACATCAGCGTTATTATAGTTGGGTACCCAGCCCAATTTAACATGACAATATCGCTTGCAGAGAAAGTAACCAAAACGGCAACAATAAAGCCTGCTAATTCACTCCAAACTCGTCTTACAATCAAGAAAGCACACAAAACTATAAACGCAGAAAAGAAAGAAGCCACCAATGCCTGCGCTAAATAGTCCGGTAATCCCGTCATACTTATTACGAATGCTGCAAAAATGCTGTAGCCGGGATTTGTCACTGAAAGGCCACCGCCCATTTGGTAATAATTCCAGAAGAAGTTTGTTTTTCCAGATGTAATTGATTTTATTACGCTTTCATATAATCCAATGTCAGCTCCAGGCGGAAAAGTATTCATTGTCATAAGCGAGAATCTGTAGGCAAACGCAATAGCTAGTATGGCTAGTAACAAGAGGTTTTTGCTTGTTTTCTCAACCATCTTAGCGCCGCCTAGCGTGTGCTCAATATTCTCTATTGTGTTTAATGTTTGCTTATAACTTATGCGCAAATGTAACATTTATTCATAAATAGTCTTTACAAGTATACATTTCGCGATAGGTTTCTTTTTGTTTTGTAAAAGCTTTTATACTCATTACTCTTCTAAAGAGAAAGAGGATAAATTATGAAAGTTAGCGCTCGCAAAATTACGTGCTTACTTATGCTAACATTTTTGATCAGTGTAGGTTTTACATCAATCGTGTCAGCGCAAACTCCTCCTCCTTATCCTCCTGCTTCTTGGGACACTTTGACCGTAACCGTTAATCTTTCAGGAGCAGGAACTGTTACTCCTGGATCTGGTCAATACTCTTATGGTGCAACTATTGTTGCTACTGAACAAACGAATTTAGGCTACTCATTTA
Source organism: Bathyarchaeia archaeon (assembly GCA_050015395.1). Classification (GTDB taxonomy): domain Archaea; phylum Thermoproteota; class Bathyarchaeia; order Bathyarchaeales; family Bathycorpusculaceae; genus Bathycorpusculum. The sequence goes on along the minus strand of JBEKBM010000035.1, from coordinate 3,474 downwards.
ATGGTTGGTATCTGAATGGAGTTTACGAAGGCCAACTATCAAGCATTCTCATAACAATGACCCAAAACTACGACTTAGAAGCAGTATTTAGTGTACAAGTAGTGGCACTTACAATTACCGCAAATCCAGCCAACGGCGGAACAATAGCGCCAGGAACAGGAATTTGGAATTATACTTCCAGTGCTTCAGTAGTCGTTACAGAGTCCCCAAATCCAGGTTTCACATTTAGTGGTTGGTATCTTGATGGAACCTACGAGGGAGCTGGAACCGGCATAACAGTATCAATGCTTATGGATCATCAACTTGACGCCTTTTTTGCAGGATCATCAAGTACTCCAACACCACAACCAACTCCAATAGTGACTCCAACACCTACACCACAACCAACACCTACATCAAATCTGCCATCCCCGGCCTTATCGTTTTATTGCACAAGTTCTACAACATTTTCTGGGTTTAACGTTGTAATTCAGGGTTCACTGGCATATAACGAAGTAGGCTTATCTGGCGCTGGAGTACTGTTGTCCTACAGTGTCACAGATGGAGCCACTTGGCAAAACTTAGCTTACGTGACCACAGACGATCACGGAAGTTTCTCTTGTGTGTGGATGCCTTCTGTTTCAGGTACCTATGTCGTTGAAGCTACGTGGCCAAGTGACGGTGTCTACTCAAGTGTAAGCACGACAGTCAACTTTGCAGTAGCACCTTTCGATAATCAAGATCAAAATATCTTCTCCATAACTTCAAATTCAACGCTTACAAGTTTAGCTTTTGACTCAACAACAGATGCGTTAAGCTTTACTGTCTCTGGGCCTTCAGGAACAATAGGGTATGCCCAAGTTTGCATTCCAAAATCACTCATGCCCGATGCTTCAACACTAACAGCAACGGTAGATGGCCAGACGACTCCTTACGCCACCTTCTCACAGGGCAATGTTTGGTTAATAACCATACATTATCATCACAGCACCCATGCAGTAGTTATGAGCTTAAACCCTCAAGCATCTACTTCTAGCCCTACATCTACTGCTACGTTTAGTTCTACCTCTACTCCTGCTTCTCTCTCTACCACTATGGGAAACCTGCTTGGAGGTCAAATGATTTTATTAGTTATAATCGCTGTCTTGGTTGCAGTCATAGCGACACTAGGACTTATAATTCTAAACAGAAGAAAAACAAAGCTAGCTAAGACTACTTGAAAATTAGCCGAACTTTTTCATTTTTTCTTTTCTTGAAAAACACTTCAGAAATTAGGGCACTCTACAACGACCAAGAGAAATTCAAAGTCGAGGAAGTTCCGGCGTTACGCGCATGGCTAAGACTTGATTACAAAGAAAAATCAATATAGAACTTGGGCACAAAATTAGCATTATGAAATTTGATGGCTTTCCGGGAGAAAAGACGATCTTATCCTTCAAATTGGCAAATGGTGTAGGCTGGTTAACTACTCATCGCCTCATCATCCAACAAGAGAAGCATGACCCGCGCTTTAACATCATGGAGCAGCAAGACCCTAAAATGTACATTATACGACTTTGAGAAAGCGGAGATAAACGGAGAACCCCTAACCGCACACTTCGAAGGCAAAAGAAACGCCAAAATCCAACTCAGCATAGACTCGCCAAGCATACTCCAAGAAATCAAAGAATACATTTTTCAACCCTTGGAAAATGTTAAATACTATTTGTAAGAGATACGCTACCAAAGTCTAGTTACAAGAGAAATTAAAATGCTTGCTTACGAACTTTTCCTAAAAAATCGAGTGACCACAACCGAAGCAATCAAACCGGTTCCGATAAAAAAAGTATTCGTTAAGGTCGGCAGCGTCATAACTCTTCAGCTTGACCCTAAAACTTTGGAAGATTATGGGGATGAACCAAATCAAAATGATTCTTTCCGAAAAACTCTTGCTATGCCTTTAAACCATCTCGAATCAGTTGGTCTCCCAAATAGGGCAACTGGAGCTGCATCTAAGAAACCGTATGTAGAATTTTATGGCAATTACAGAAAAGGGAAATTGCAAATCTCTGTGCAAGGGGAAAAGAAAACAGGCGAAACAAACAAACCGTCCTATGAATACCGACTTGACTGCGAAAATAACAAAGAGGAATCAGCAACTAAAGCAGATTCTTTGATCTTGAGATTAGATAGGAAAAACTACTTTGTGCGAGATAAAAATCTCTTTGAAATTTATAGCGAAGCCGGGATTGTAAATGCTGATGGTGCACTGACTTCTGAGCTTTTTTTCAAAGTTTGCGGCGCCTTTACATCTTTCTGGCAAGAGAAAAAAATATGCGAAGAACTCAAGGACTTTTGGGGAAATATCCGATTCCGCATAGTTGTATTGCCTTATTCACTTATATCGGATGAGTTGAAAATTGAACACCGCGATGATGCGCGCGCAGATGTCGTTTTGACTCAAGAGTTCGAGGATTCTTTTGGGACTTCTGCAACAGATTATCCATCAAAGACTACTATAAACGCAAAGTTTGTTTCCTTTGACGACCAAGCGTTTACCCTTAATTGTAAAACGGGCAAAGATTTCTACCAGAATCTAGGCATAGGTAATCAGTCCTTCCCAAAGATTAATATGCCAACAGATAGCAGATTTGACATATCGGGTTTGACTTGGTATTTTTTTGATATTACTGTTCCAGAGTTTCAATTTAAAAAAAAGGGGTCTGGCATATACGACCAACTTCTCAGCAATTACAAGCTTCTGACCAGTAAACCGGGAGTATCTGTCAGTCGAGCATCGAATATGAAGATTATATGCGTTAAAGCAGCACAAGCTAAGCTTGAAGTGCTTCTTGATGAAAACCTGACTTTTGACCAAATGAAGGAAATGTTTAGCAGCGCTCAGGATAATTTTTTATGGCACCCTAAGGCGTTAGAATCCCTCATTATAAAAAGAAAAAACGACATTATATGGACAGATTATCTTATGGCCATAAGGTGTTTCATGACAGGCACCTTTTTTGATCGAACTGTTTTGCTCCAACACTATTTAATTATAATAAGGGAAAATTATCTCGGGGATTGGATAAAGGGCGCTGAAAAGGAGAAAAAAACGAAACAGGAATTCTTCGAAACTGCCCAGTTTTGTTTGAAGCTATTAACTCATGATGGAAAAAAGGGATTAGTTATGAACAAAAATGAAGAATATGCGTATAAAATTGGACTCATTGCTGGAAAATATGTAAAATTTAAGCGAGACGCCAAAGAAGCGAATAACTCAACGAATGACATTTTGACCTATTCAAAGTATGACAGAGAGAAGCTCAGATTTGTCTATTCGCGAGTGAGCTTGGGCATTTCGCTCTCTAAAGCCGCTGATGTCAACCGATCAGATAGCATTACACAAATAATAAAAAAGGATATACCGACCGATGAAATCGACGATGCGAAAGCGCATGAAGATTACTCTTATTTCTTCTACAAAGGAGTTTTCGAGAATCTCTAACAAAAGGTGAA
>JBEKBM010000034.1:0-20208 GCA_050015395.1 Bathyarchaeia archaeon | reverse complement strand
AACCTGCCTCGAACACACAATAAACCCCAATTTGCCGGCTGTCCAAAAAGGTGATCCATCAAAACAAGGATTGAAACTCGTTGGAAATGCGTCTTTAGCATGGAAAGCTATGACGGCATAGTCCAAAAAGGTGATCCATCAAAACAAGGATTGAAACAACGGGACAACTTCGTCTTCGACTGTTAATCTTTTCGTCCAAAAAGGTGATCCATCAAAACAAGGATTGAAACACGCGTCAGAACGTGCAACCATTTCTAAATCATGGTCCAAAAAGGTGATCCATCAAAACAAGGATTGAAACAGGAAAATCCTTGCTGCCGTATGTGTTGCTGGTGTAAGTGTCCAAAAAGGTGATCCATCAAAACAAGGATTGAAACGTTGCTATAGACGGCGATAGAGGACAGGGAAAAACTGTCCAAAAAGGTGATCCATCAAAACAAGGATTGAAACCCTATTGAATGTAGAATATCAAGACTGTTTCCTTTGTCCAAAAAGGTGATCCATCAAAACAAGGATTGAAACAACCTACTAAAATAATAAGAGAGTATGTAACAATCGTCCAAAAAGGTGATCCATCAAAACAAGGATTGAAACTATATACGTCGTACTCAAAAGAGAGAGAGAGAAGGTCCAAAAAGGTGATCCATCAAAACAAGGATTGAAACACCAACCGTGAAACAGTATGCCTAAACCGAACCCTGTCCAAAAAGGTGATCCATCAAAACAAGGATTGAAACGTTTCTTAGGGAATATTATCGGCAAACGCCTTGGTGTCCAAAAAGGTGATCCATCAAAACAAGGATTGAAACATCGGGCAAACTGCTATTGCATCCACTGAAGAGCGAGTCCAAAAAGGTGATCCATCAAAACAAGGATTGAAACATTAAAAACAACTGTGATTTTTGCGGAATACATAGTCCAAAAAGGTGATCCATCAAAACAAGGATTGAAACAGTACTACATACCCATCCGAATGGAAGTATAAGGGTGTCCAAAAAGGTGATCCATCAAAACAAGGATTGAAACAGTCCAGTTGCAAGTTGATTAAATCCACTAACAAGTCCAAAAAGGTGATCCATCAAAACAAGGATTGAAACATGTATTTAACTTTGACTATGAGCGCTAAGATTCCTATGGTCCAAAAAGGTGATCCATCAAAACAAGGATTGAAACATTCACCTTTTAGATAAGAGAGATATAGCAAGGTAGTCCAAAAAGGTGATCCATCAAAACAAGGATTGAAACTTCTTACACTACATTCTGGTTAGACCTGTTCTTGTCCAAAAAGGTGATCCATCAAAACAAGGATTGAAACATGGGTAAAAATGAGAATGAACAACAATGATAGAGTCCAAAAAGGTGATCCATCAAAACAAGGATTGAAACTTGGTATTCTCGGTGCTATCGTAACTCTTCTAGGCATGTCCAAAAAGGTGATCCATCAAAACAAGGATTGAAACTAATATTCAAATGGGCTGCTACTATCAGAGAGAAGGTCCAAAAAGGTGATCCATCAAAACAAGGATTGAAACAAAAGTGTACCTTTGGCAATAGTTCTCAATATGCGCAGTCCAAAAAGGTGATCCATCAAAACAAGGATTGAAACGTGCTTGATTTATTGGTTCCGACTGAAATAGTAAAGTCCAAAAAGGTGATCCATCAAAACAAGGATTGAAACTCAGCACCGATAAACTCTGCCTCTGCTTCCGTCAAGTCCAAAAAGGTGATCCATCAAAACAAGGATTGAAACCGGGTTACGGGGTCAAGCTGATTCAAGTTTGGAATAGTCCAAAAAGGTGATCCATCAAAACAAGGATTGAACACGCTGAGTAGACCGATTACGCCGATGCGGCTTGGAAATCCAAAAAGTAATCCTATATTTACATTCTAATCCTTATGATACAAGTGGTAAACAGCTTCCGCTAAAACAATAAATTATTAGCTGTAGAAAAAGGAAGAAAAGAAGCTGAAAAAGTCTTCCGCGCTGCAATCTGCCCATCCCTCAGAGCCCTAAAACTTGACCCGTTTGACGTCAAACCAATATTTCACCCAATAGACTCGTAGTGTTCAAGGGTATGACAAGCAAAGAGGCAATCAGCGACATAATCCTGTTAACCAGAGAATACAATTGCACATCACTTAACCTATTGAGAGAGCAAATAAGCAAAGCAGTAGCGCAGAACAAATACAATTGGCAAGTAGCGAGAATCGAAGAAACAGGCAAAATCATCCTTGAATAAAAAAGTAGAGAACTGAGGTAACCTCCGCGAGTATTGATGGATTACTGATTTTGCAGAGGGTTCTTTCCTGAGCATGGTAAACATGTTAATCGTGTTAAGCATTGCTGATACGCTGGTTACCTCGTACATTGTAGGCCTCTGGATGTGCGTAGTTTTTCTGTGCTCGCACGTTGGCCAAAGACAGCAATCAGAACAAGGAACCCTTAACCTTTTTTCTGCAAGCTAAACAAGCTTACAGCATGTTCCAACTGGGTTATTTCTATTCTGCTCTCATCAAGAATTCTCTCAGCAAATTGTCGCAGTTTTCCGTTTTCATTCTCTGCTCCGTCTTTTATCCTGCTAACCATGGTACGAAGAAAGAACTTTCCAAACGTAACCCTCAAACTTGAATTTTCAATATCACGAAGGAACAGCACGTCGTCGACTGCAGCATAAGGCTCGTAGTTAGGATCAGAGATATACTTACTGACAGCATCAGCAATTAAAGATTCACCGCTTAACGGCTGCTTGAGCAGAAAATCGGCTCCAGTTACAAATGACCCGGTAAGTCCAGGGATACGTTCCGAAAGCCAATGGCACTCTTGGAAAGGGACGTAATTGAGAATTTCGCCTTGCCTTTCTAACGCGTTTAATATGCCTGATTTGTGCTCTTTATCAAATTTTTCATAGAATTCCTTAATGTCTTTTTGTGTTAGTTCAGCGAAGGAATCAGGAAGAATCTTGAACCCGGCAAGGTATTTGAGGACTCCTTTGAAGGTTAAAGTGTAGAGTGTCCTTTCGCCGCCTTTTTTTGATTGTTCAGTACTCGTAAGTCGAACGTAACCCTCATTGCATAGTTGCTTGATAGTTTCTCGTATTCCACTATACGGAAACTTTGTTTCCTTTTTTAGGTCATAAGGGCTTAACGGCACACTAGCTGTTGCTAACCTTTTAATTATTTCTTCAGAATACTTCATTTCAACTATCATTTTTAAACCATCTCCATTAGTAACGGTGTTAACAGTTTAGAACGATGACTACCGTTATATATAAGGTTAACGCGCAAGTTAACAGGTGTTAAAGATTGATACCTGAATACGAGCGAATGATCGGCCTACGAATTTCAAGAAAGGATTCTGAGGACATTGAACGCCTCATAAAATCTAAACGATACAAATCAATAAGCCACGTCGCCAGGGTTGCCTTAACAGAATTTCTATCCAAATATAGAGAGGAAACCGCGTTTCAAGCATGAAGCAGTTTCTTCCAGGAGAAAAGGAACAATGACCGATAACACGAATGGTAAGGACTTACCTACGACTGAAGGTAAGCCAAGCAACAAGAAAGCATTCATTATTAAATATCGGACAAACAACCCTCAATCAGATGCTTCTGAGATAGCCCAGAAAATAGGAACCAGCGTCGGTTATGTGTGGAAGGTATTATCACAAGCAAGAAAACCAAGTAAGTTTATACGAGGGCGAAGTGGTCGTATTTTCGCTCACGGTAAGCTTTTTTATGAGTGGTGGGTAACGCCAAGTGCATTGACAACTTTGAAAGCCCCTGTCATTAATTCTCGCACAGGGATGAAACAGATAGGTTCGCTTAAACAAAGTGATCCCTGTAGTTGTCAAATACACCCTAATGGGCATCTGATTTTCTGGCCTCATTCAAGTGGTTGGCGGGAATGGCTATCTAATCAGCTGACTAATTATGGTTGGAAAAATGATCTTGCCCAGCTCATCACTAATCAGGCTACATTAAATGTGAACGTTGTGGAAGGCGGGGTCAAACCTGGTGACCCTACATTTCTTCCTAAAGACTTGCTCTTGCAGATGGAATGGGGCGCGGTTCTAGTTCGTGACGATACCCCAGAAAAAGGAGTGTTGGAACTCAAACTCTCAGTACCGGACATGCAACGCTTTCTCGGACTGCCAGACATCAAGAAGAGACTTGAAGTAATAGAGCAAGGCTCCATGACCCATGCTCAAAGCCAAAAAACAATTGAAGCCCTGCTAATCTCGCTCATTAGACTTCTACAAACGCAAAACATAATTCCACATAACAAAGAGGAGGAAACCAACTGCTAAAAGCAATAGACAGAGCAGAACAGAAATGCGTCATGTGCCTCAACTTCAGACTCCCAGAATGCTCTCGCTCAGACCGGAAAAACCAGAATAGTAATACTAACGCTATTGGCTACCCATTCTTCGCATCGTCGCATCATGAGTATGAATCTGCAAAGGAGGTTTCTTGAGATTTACATTACAGGGCCTTCCTTGGATGGTCGTGGTAAAGGCAGTAAAAGCGGTTTAGCAGCTGGGGAGGGAAGGGTTGATCTTGCACCTTCTAAAGCGGCATGCATATTTGGCAGACATGAAGCCAGTTTAAGTGTAGGCAAGTCGGTTGAGAACGCCGCTGGCGCTAGCCCCCTAATCCTTGTTTACGTAAGGTATAAGGACCATGTTTTATTCAAAAATATTTTTGAACCTGTAGCGGAGGCTGTAGAGCGCGAGACTATTGGCTGGCTGACAAAGCAGAATGACGAGCTGATGCTTATTGAGCATGACAGGGCTATTCCAGGCAATCTTGGCGGTGTCAATGGCGTTGTTATTCTTAAAAGTTGCATCCTAGAGATGCATGCGCTACCATTACAAAAAAATTCAAGATGGTATTTAAATTGCCAACAAAACAAAGGTAAGATTCGAGTTCGCGCTCCAAGCCAAAAGGAGCGAAAAACTCAGCCCAAAACAACCAAAAGGGAAGGAAAAAACAATGCTGAAATCTAGTGTAAACTCGACTCGACATTTAGCTCAAGAATGCGAAAGAAAATTTATGCTCTTGGCACCGCAATCAAAGGCAGAAAGGCAGCTTCAGCAGTACATAATCGACAGTTGTACTGGAAAAATGCAGGTTTTGATTCCTTTTATTTCAACTAATGCGACTACGACGGAACTGGCTAAATATCTATTACGGTATAGAAGCGGAAGCAAAGGCACTCTCTACTTATACGGTTATGGCATCTGGCGTTTTTGTAACTGGGTTAATATTCAGCCTGACCAAATGATTCAAAGCTGCAAAGACCAGGACGGAGACCCTAATCCTAAAGCTGTTGCAAAGTATAACAGATTACTTGATGACTATGTTGGTGAGCTTCAAGCTGATGACTTAACAAATGGTGCAATAAAAGCCCTCATTAAAGGTGTAAAATCGTTATTCCGCAGCAACGGCCTGAGACTTGACTTGCCTTCTACTTTGCCTAATCGACCTGCCTATAAAATCCGTTCACCTACGCCTGAAGAATTGATAAGAATTTTAGATGTTGCTGATTTACGTGAAAAAGTTATAACATCGGCGCTTGCTACCGGCGGCTTCAGAGAAGGAACGCTTTCAAAACTGCTTTATCGCCATGTAAAAGAGGACCTGGAAGCTAACATGATACCGTTACATATCCATGTTGAAGCTGAAATAACTAAGGGCAAATACCATGACTACGACACATTTCTCGGACAAGAAGCTGTTACATACCTGAAGCTTTACCTGCAAATGAGAAGGAAAGGTACAGCCAAAATTCCACCAGAAAATATCAATGATGAATCGCCCTTGATAAGGTCGGCTAAAATACGAAAACCTTTGCCATCATCGCCAGCTACCATTTACAACGCCGTTCATAAACTCTATTTGAAGACAGGGCTTATTTCTGCTGATTCATTAATAGGAAGACGATATGACCTCTGCGCTCATAGTATCCGCAAATATTTCAAGACTGTATTAACCGCATTGAAGGTTCAGGATGATTACATTGAATATATGATGGGTCACACAGTCAGCACCTACGATGACATTCAAATGAAGGGTACTGAATTCTTACGCGGGATATACGTAGCTTCTGGCCTATGCATAAGACCGAAAACACGAGTCAACAAAATTGACGCTCTCAAAGAAATCATGCGTGCTTGGGGTCTTAACCCAGAAGAAACCTTGACAAAAGATGCCTTAAGTAAGTCTAATGCGACAATTATCGATCAGGAACAAATAGAGAATAGCCAACTTCACCAGTTACACGCTGCTCTAAAACGACAAATGATTGAAGAATTCGGGTCGAGAAACAATGAATAAAAAGTATAAATCTTGCTCCAGAAAAGAGGAACCACAAGGTTATATTACTGCAGAATAAAAGGAATGATTTGCTTATCTTTTAACGTTTTAACGGTCAAATCAGGCTTTTCCTTTTCAAGTTCCACCTTAGAATAAACACCTGTTAGAACCGCAATACAGCCCATGTTTGCTGATTTAGCGGCTTTGACACCGAAAATCGAATCCTCGATAACTACGCATTTTTCAGGGCTTGTTTTCAGGTTAGAAGCGGTTTTTAGAAAAATTTCTGGGTCTGGTTTCGAATGTGAAATTGACTCAGCCGTAAGAACCGCGTCAAAGTATTTTTTCAGGTCTTTTGCTTTGAGCAAGTGGATGACTACTGAGCGGTTATTCATTGATGCCAAACCCATTTTCACTTTGCCATGTAACGCTTCAAGAAGTTCCTCGGCGCCCGAAAACAATCCCACTTGGTTTGTTAGCTCGATTTCAAGCTGACTCTTGCGCTCAACTAAGTGCTGGATCAATTTTTCGTCAAACTGCATTTTAGCTGACCGCAACAAGTCGCGGAAAGTGTCTGCTGCACCAATTCCGATACGGCGTTCAATGTACTCGTTGCTAACTTTGCAGTTTATTTCGCTTAGGGCTTTTTGAAATGAGATAACGATTACTTGCCGCGTGTCAGCTAGGGTTCCGTCCCAGTCAAAAATAACCGCTTCAAACATGGCTGGTCTGCTAGTTTAAGTTTAGTTTTTCCCTTATGGCTTGGCTTTTCTTCGTGGCTTCTTCGATTGCACGTATCATTGCTGGCCTAATTTGGCTTTGTTCAATCTGGTATATGGCTTCGATGGTTGTGCCGCCTGGAGTTGTCGTCATATCCTTAATTTTTGATGGTTCCTCATGCAAGTCAATAACAAGTTTGCCTGCGCCCATAACAGTTTGGGCTGCACAGGTTAACGCTATGTTACGCGGTAACCCAACCTTTAATCCCGCATAAGTCATAGCCTCAATGATAATCGACAAGTAACCAGGTCCACTGCCGCTAACAGCCGTTATTGCATCCATATATTTCTCATCCATTTCATCGCAAATGCCCATCATGTTCAACAAAATTTTAACTTTCTCTTTGTCTTGTTGATTAACGTTTGATTCGCAACAGTAAGCCGTGTAGGCTGCTTGCACCAGCGCGCCAAGATTAGGCATAATACGCACTATCCTTGCGTCAGGAGCATTCTTCTTCAGAAACTTCAAAGGAACCGTAGCGGCTACAGAAATCAACAGTTTATCCTTGATTTCCCTGCTGATTTCCTTGAGAACCTTTTCAACGTCACCTGGCTTAACAATAATGAAAACTATGTCTGCGTCGCCGGCGGCTTTTTTGTTATCTGTTGACGTTTTTACGCCGAGATTTTCAAATTCCTTGAGCCTTTCAAGTTGAATATCAACCGCTGTTATTTCGCCCTTGTAGCCGCCTTTAAGCAGGCTTTTGATTACGGCGCCACCCATCATGCCCGTGCCAATTATCGTGATTTTATCGTTCATGACTATTCACTTTGTTACTTTAAGGACTGGTTTTGCTCTTTAAACTTTTGTTGTCTAAAACAAATTGTTGTCTAACTGACGCTTGCTTCTTTGAGCAGTTTATGCATTGCCATCACAGGGGCATCGGTTCTAATGCCTCTGGCATTAAAGTGGGTCTGTACAGCTTGGAAACCGCTTTTGCGGAGCGCATTGAGGAAGGCTTGGGTGGATGGTGATGGGAGACCAAGTTTTCCGCTTAACTTGTCAAGAACGTAGTATGTTATGGGCGCTTGGGCTTCGTATTTGGTTAAAGCTAGAAGTTTCGTGATTCTAGCGCTGTTTCTGAAAGCTACAGTTTTGTTTTCTTTTATCATTAATTCAATGAAGCTCTGGTCGAAGATGCTTCCCAGCCACAATGGACCCGCATAATCCATTTTTGAGCCGCATTCAGGGCATTGCAGGCTGCCGAACGGTTGGTGTGTGGTTTCTCGGTGAAAACAATTGAAACAGTGCAGAATGTACCCGAGGCTTTTTACGCTTTCATCAGCTTTCTTTGCGCCATATGCAATTTTAGCGTAAACTCGAATGTAATGCTCGCTGCTGTGGCTGAAAACGACCTGGATTCCGATATCATGCTTCGCCGCTAAGGTGGCGGTGCAGCCCGCTAAAAGCCGAACAGCAAGCTCATGGCAGTACTCCGTCCGTAAGGGTCTGCCGCCGTACTTTCGAATGCAGGCTTTAACGTGCACTCCACACAGCGGCGCCAGGTCGGTTGCTGTTGAAGCTAATAAGCCGTTGTTGCGGATTGCTCGGAGAGCTGAGTCTAAGTATGGCGCTGGAGTGCCAAACGGGTCAACATCAACAATGTCAAACCTTTTCTTAGGCGAGGCATTGCAGCTTAAAACGCAGTTCGCGTCCTTATGCTTAACAGAGACCATTTTTTCGAGCCCGTTGATTTGCACGTTGTGCTTTGCAAGCTTGAATGCTCTCTCGTTAATGTCGCTGATTAACACTTTTTTTACGCCGCTAATTTCAGCGGCGAAGCGGACTCCGCGGATTCCTTGGCTGGTTAAGGGGTCGCAAATTGAGATTTCCCTGTTAACCATGCGTTGGTAGGCTTGGAACGCTAAAACCGTTAAGTCACGGTTAAACTCCATGACTGGATTGTAGAAGACTGGAGCTTTAGAGGGCGCGTAATCCGACGGGTTCACTCCGTAAGCTTCGAGTTTGGGCACTAAAACTTGCACTTTGCCTTCCCTAATTATTTCGCTTGGGAAATCTGCCTTATACTCTTCCATTAGTGTCGCTCCAGTGCATGTTGCTATGAAAAGAATTTTATCGCCATATTAGACTTATGGTAATAGAAGGAGCGAAAGCATTGCAGAAGCGAGTTTTGCTTTTAACTGGCAACCCAGGCGTAGGAAAAACAACGGTGCTCATTAAGATAGTGGACGCACTTAAAGCCGAGGGTGTCAACGTCGGCGGCATGATAAGCCGTGAAGCAAGAGAAGGCAACGTGCGGGTGGGCTTTGAAATCATAGACTTAACCGACAACAAACACGGCTGGCTAGCACACATCAACCAGAGAACGGGTCCACAAATCGGCAAGTACCACGTTAACCTTGAAGACCTAGAAAACATAGGCGCAACCGCCATCGTAGAGGCAGTAGAAAAATGCGACGTTATCGCTATTGATGAGATTGGTCCCATGGAACTTTTTTCACAGAAGTTCACACAAGCCGTAAAGCAAGCATTAGAAAGCAGAAAAGTGGTGTTAGCTGTTGTGCATGGAAAAGCTAGAGACCCACTGATAAACGAGGCAAAACAAAGAGACGACGCAGAAACATTCACAGTAACGTTAGCTAACAGGGATAAGCTGGCTGAAGAGATAACGAAGAGAACATTAGCCGTTCTTTAGCCAGTTATAATCGCTTTAAAGTTCAGACAAGCGTTAATTATTCATCTTCTTTCCTAAGTTCGTCTAACGCCCTCTTCATCTCTTTAGGCGTAGCATATTTAGCGCCTGAACCAGCCAAATCCATAGTTGATTTTCGCACCCTCTGCGTTTTATTCTTACGTTTAACCTCTCTTGGTTCATCCCAGTACTTGTCAAATTCTTCTGGTAACATGATATCTAAGCTGGCTAGTTGCTGGCTGAAAGCGTCAAGCGCGCAACGATTATTGAGGTGTGCATGGTAAACTTCGATTAGAAGGTTTATTGCCATTGATTGTGAAATCGGCTTTTTCGCCATAAAAGTTAATTCTTCAGCAACCTTAGCCAAATCGTCATAGATTTTATCGGGCAAATTAACCGTTGTAGCCATATTAATCACCAATTACAGACTATTCGCTAATTGTTCCGCGTTCTTTTTAATTTTCGCCAAAGCCTTGGCTGTTGGCTTTCCCCTGATGTCTCCGAGCCTACCCTGAGTGCTCAAATCTTCTCTTCCATGAAACTCGCTCGGCACGTACCATTCACCGACCACGTTGAAGCCGAAATGCTCAAAGTATTGTCTCATGCATTTTCCCGCTGGAGTCGCCTCATTTATGCCTGTGTGTGGTCCAGAATAAGTGCAGAAAACCAGCGCGTTTTTGCCTTTTACTTTAGGGGCGCACGGCTTAATTTTTCCTTGATTTCGGTAAAAAGCCAGTTTGCCCTTAAGGAAATCAGCCATTGGTTTAGCAGGCTGCCACTCAATTGATGGAGAACCAACACAAACCAAATCATAATCAAAAAAGTCTGTTCCTGCAGCGTCTTGAGGCTTTTTCAATTCAACCTTTAACCCTGCCGCCTCCAAACCTTCTCTAATGGCATGAGCTACTTTTTCGGTGTTTCCTGTGCTTGACCAGTAAATTATTAACGCAGACTTCAAACTTTGTCACTCCTGACTATCCTATTTCTTCATTGACCGATAAAAAGTATTTTAGACTTGTTGGATAACCCTTGTTATTTTTCAATCCCGTTACTTGGGATTTTTTCCTGCGTCTTTTTTTTCTGAATCTGGAATGTTCAACGGTCGGCACAAGATTTATGTATTCATTTGATACCTATTGTATACGGTGGTCGTGTTGACACTTAAACCATTAGCCGTCAGAGTTCCCGCTGAGTTAGAGAAAGAAATTATTGAAATCATAAAAAAAGAAAAACTAGACAAAGCAACGGTGGTCAGAAATCTTCTTGAAAAAGGCATCATGGAATGGAGAAAACAAACTGCCCTAGACCTTTTGCAGAAACGGGAAGCAACTTTCGCTAAAGCAGCAGAAATTGCAAAGCTTTCACTTTGGGAGTTTGCTGATTTAGTTAAACAACACAACATTGAATGGGTCAGATATGAACCTGAAGATGTAGAGAAAGAGTTTAGAGAAGCGTCGGCGGCGAAGCGTAAGTGAAGCCGTTAGTGTTCAATTCCACTCCATTGATATATCTGTCCAAAGCTGGATTAAGCGGAATTATTGAGAATTTAAAAGGAGAAAAATTAACGTCTCCGTTGGTTAAGACAGAAGTCGTGGATAAAGGCAAACTGAAGGGCGTTCCAGATGCAATTGCATTGGAGAAATTGTTTGATAATGGCGTTTTCAAAGTTTGTAAACCCAAAAATACCGCTTTCCTTTCTCGGTTGTCTGAGACACGTGGGCTTCATGTTGCGGATGCTGACGTTTTGGCTCTCGCCAAAGAATGTGAGGCGCTGGCGGTTATTGATGATGAGGTAGCTAGGAAGACGGCGAAGGTGTACGGAATCGAGTATGTGGGCACGCCGTACGTTTTGGTGAGGGCTGTTTTTGAAGGGCTCCTCTCGAAAGAGGAGGCTAAGCTGGCTGTGAATGATATGGTTTCTGCTGGCTGGCGGTGCAGCTTGGAGAGTTATGCGAAGATTATGCAGTTATTAGAGAAAGTGTAAAGGTTAAGAGCCTTAACGCTTTAGGCAATGTATCAACAAAACGTATTGACACCTGACCCCGTGAGGTAGTAGCTTAAAAGATAAACCGTTTCCAAAAGCCTGCATGGTTATTTTAAAGTATAAATACCATTCAAGCGATAGTTAAGGCAAGCTTAGGTGACGGTTTTGCGAATTGGCTTTTTCGTTTATGAATATCCGCCTCAACTTGTAGGCGGTTTAGGCACTTACGCTGAAAACATCACCCATGAATTCGTTGACATTGGACACGATGTCTCAGTCTTCACTCTTAATAATAACGGGTTAAAAACAAGAGAAATCCTGCGAGGAGTAGAAGTCCACAGGCCACTTATAGCTGACGCAACAAACATCTGGCCCTTCTTTGTGGTGGATGACCTAAAAAAATGGGGTACTAACATCAAACTCTTCAACGACATCTTCATCTACAACATCCTGAGCTCAACCAAATTCATCAATGCCTTAATTAAAGAAGAGAAATACAATTTTGACGTCGTCTGCGTTCACGATTGGCTGAGCAGTATTGCAGGCTTAGTAATTAAGAACGAAACCAAGATACCCGTAGTTTTTCACACGCACAGTACAGAATGGGGCAGAAGCGGCGGGCAAGGCTCCGAAGTAGTGTCCCATTTAGAGGGCGCAATGGCTCAAAACTCCGACCGCATAGTAACTGTCAGCTACGCTATGCAAGAAGACCTCATAAAACATGGCTGGTCGCCCTCAAAAATCAGCGTTGTCTGGAACGGTGTGGACCCTGAAACGTACGATCCGCAAAAAGTACAAAAAGAAGATGTTGATACCATCAGAAAAAAATACGGCATCCCAGACGGTTGGAATATGCTGCTTTTCGTTGGAAGGCTTACTTGGGTGAAAGGTGTACGAAACCTCTTGCAGGCGATGCCTATGGTTCTCAAAGAGTACCCTAATACTAAACTGGTTATTTTAGGCAAAGGTGACGAGCAAGCGGACATTATTGAAACAGCAGAAAGATTAAACATTAAGGATAAAATTGTTTACCGCTTCGACTTTGTAACTGAAAAAGAACGGATTCTTCATTACGCCGCCTCTGACGTGTGTGTTTTTCCATCAATTTATGAGCCGTTCGGAATTGTAAGTTTAGAGGCGATGGCCATGGAGAAACCAGTAGTAGTCGGCGCAAGAGGCGTTGTAGGCTTCAAAGAGCAAGTGATACCTAGCGGTCCAGACCAAAACGGCATGCACATTAACGGTGAAGACCCCGCGGACATAGCATGGGGAATAAACGAGACGCTGCGTGACCCTGAAAAAGCCAAAAACTGGGGCGAAAACGGGAGGCAAAGAGTGCTGGAGTATTTTACTTGGCGAAAAGTCGCTGAGCAAACAAGCAAAATCTACGAGTCACTACTGTAAAGCTCCAAAAAATCGATAGCGTTAATAAAACGATAAGAAGTTTATGTTGCAAGCATATCGGCTACTTGTAACAACCTTAAATTTATCGGCTTCCTGTTTTTAGCGGCTTTCTCAAGCTCAACGCCCACAATTGCGCCGTTCTGTAATCCAACCGCCATATTACCCTGTTCTTGGCAAATTAATTCAACGGCTTTCTCCGCGAATAAACTTGCCAGTAACCTGCTACGTGCTGTGGGGCTTCCGCCGCGCTGAGCATAGCCGAGAATTGATAGCCTGACTTCAGATTCCGTTTGCTGTTGCATTTCTTGAGCTAATTTACTTGTGTCACTGAAGCCTTCTGCCGCAACTATTATTCCAGCCCGTTTGCCTTTCTTAGCGTTTTCCTCCATAAACTTTACAATGTCAGCAATGTTCATTGGGTTCTCTGGAATCAAAATAACTTCTGCACCCACGCATATTCCTACTTCCAGCGCTAAGAATCCTCTTTTCCGACCCATTACCTCCACAATGAAAATTCTTTCATGAGAAATCGCTGTATCCCTTATTTTGTCGATTGCGCCTACCGCAGTGTTGACTGCAGTATCAAAGCCGATTGTTTCATCCGTCCCGAAAACGTCATTGTCAATTGTGGCAGGTATCCCAACCATTAAGGCGTCGCTTTCTCTACTTAGGTCCAAGGCGCCTCTAAATGAGCCGTCGCCTCCAATGACGACTAAACTGTCAACGTTATTTATGGATAATGTTTCTGCTGCTTTTTCGCTACTGCCCTCTTCCTCGAACGCTACGCATCGCAAAGTGTGAAGTATGGTGCCGCCTAACTGGATAATGCCGCCGACACTTCGAGGAGTCAATCTTCTAAACGAGTTAGTTAATAGTCCGTCCCATCCTCTTTCGAAACCTATAACTTGAAAACCCTTCGCGTGGCCTATTCGCGTTACAGCTCGGATGGCGGCGTTCATGCCTGGCGCATCTCCACCAGAAGTAACTATGCCAATAGTTTTCGCCAATTAAACACACCTTTCTATCTAAACACTCTTACTAAAAGATTAAAATGTTTAGTATGGCTCGACACGGCGGAAAATGCCAAAACACATAAATTCTTTACTCTAATCCTTATGGACTTTGTCGGGAGGTAGCTCAGCCTGGCAGAGCTCTCGAGCTGGCTAACATGCTTAGCTGGTGGAGACGCTGTAGAGGTCTACCCTTGGTGGGCTTCATTCTAGCCTGCACAGGCCACAGAAACCGAGCCGTCGCAGGTTCAAATCCTGCTCTCCCGACCAACAATTTACATTAGCACGCAAATCAATGTTCAACAATCCTTTTCAGCCTCTAGCAAAGTAGCATGATTTTTCGATAGTAACCCGAACGCTCTTTCTTGACGATTTTAAGAAAAAAAGTATTGAAAAGTCAAAATTGCGATTAACTTTATCAGTGGAAACAGGCATAATAAGGACGGTAAAATTTAGACTGAAATTTCCTCAGTTAAACCCGCTTCAGGATACGTGAAGAGATGAGCCTTTTCAAGGGGATAAGTTATTGTGACTTCTTCGCCAATTTCAACCCATTTTTCTGCTAATGAAGGCCTGTTTATTACCAAGCGGTCTCCGTTTTCAAGCCTAATTTCATAACGAACAATAGTTCCTTCAAAAGTAACCTTTTCAATTTTTCCAAGTAACCCGTTTTCAGTTGTGATGTGTCCCTTTTTAATTCCGCAGGTTTCAGGTCTTATAGCTAAAACTATTCTTTCGCCTTGCTTTATGCCTGGGTTTATGGCTTTAACTCGTAATCCCTCCCGTAACTCTACTTCAGAGTATCCATTTGTCTGGGTGATGTAGCCTTCTAAAAAGTTGGATTCGCCAATAAAGTGTGCAACAAACAAGTTGTTTGGATCCATATAAAGTTCCTGTGGCGTTCCAACCTGCACGATTTTTCCTTTCTTCATAACCGCAATCCTGTCTGAGATTGACATTGCTTCTGCCTGGTCATGGGTAACATGTATAGCTGTTAATTTGAGGTCTTTTGCCATTCTTCTGATTTCATATCGTATTTCGTTTCTTACTTTAGCATCCAACTGGCCAAGGGGTTCATCTAAAAGCAAGGTTTTGGCGCCTGCAGCCAACGCGCGGGCAACGGCTATTCTTTGCATCATGCCGCCGCTTAGTTCGCTGGGGTAAGCGTCTAAGCGTTCATCAAGTTTTACCAGTTCAAGAACTTCATGTCCAATCGTGTCAGCTTGTTTAGCATCATAATTTTTAACTTTTGGGCCATAAACTACGTTGCCCCAAGCAGTCATGTGTGGAAACAACGCGAAAGTTTGGAAAACAAAGCCGATGTCTCTGTCTTCAGGAGGAACCTTATCAACGCGTTTATCGCCGATGTAGATTTCGCCGCTGTCAGGCTCAATAAGTCCCGCTATAAGCCGCAGAAGCGTTGTTTTTCCACATCCGCTTGGTCCAAGCAGAGCGAAGTATTCTTGGTCGTGTACAGTTAAGCTAACGTTGTCTAACGCATAGATTTTTCCGTACTTTTTGGTTACGTTTACGATTCGGACATCAGGCATAAGTTAACTCTCCCTTTGAAAACAGCTTTATTGCTTTTAATAGTTATCATTCTAAACCTTTCCTTTTCGAGTTAAAAGTCTCAAAACCAGCAGTATTGCGAAGCTAAACAGTATCAGGAAGCCGCATGCTAAACCAACGGTCAGCGCGGTGACTCCTGGGATTGGCGCTGTGACGCCTCTGAGTGAGTTGACCCAGTTAACAATCAATACAGGCGCCGTCTGCAGATGTGTAGTTACAGCTAAAGTTGCACCTGTTTCGCTTACGCTTCTGGTAAAAACAATTATTGCGCCAGAAAGAATCGAGTACTTTGTAAGCGGCAGCACGATTGACCTGAAAACAGTGAAGGGTTTGGCGCCTAAGGTTTTTGCAGCTTCCTCCATGTCAACGCTTATTCGCTCAATCGCCGCCGACATTGACCTGACAAAGTACGGGTAAGTAATTGCCAAGTGCGCAAAGACTAATAAGAGAAATTCAGGCATTCCTGGGATGCTTTGCCAGAAAAACTTCAAAGAAACTCCTAAAGCTATGGACGGCACTATTATTGGAATGTTAATCAGTGTATCAAGAACTGCCGAAGGCCATTTACCGAATGTTTTGCGTGCAATCAATATCGCCATCGGTATTCCAAGGATAATTCCTAAAACGGTCACTATAGCGGCTAAACCGTAAGATAGAAGTAGGCTTTGCCAAAAGCTTGCCCATATACCTGAACCGCTGAAAGCCTGAACTAGGGGGGTTCCAGTGGCGATTGCTTGGAATGCTGGTAGCGCCACGAAAAGCGAAGGAACCAAAACTATGAATATAAAAATGAATAGTGCTAAACTATTTCGTGACCAAGCAGCTTTTTTGTAGCTGAGTTTCTTTTCAAAAACGGGTAAGCCATGACCGAAAGGCAACTTTATTCTTTGTCCAAGGATACGTATTAGCGCGAAAATGGCTAGTGAAACAGAAATTAAGATAATGCTGGCGAATACTGTTGCGCCTTCATAGGTTGCTAGGGGGATTTTACCGCTTTTAAACTCGTTGCTTAGAGTTTGCAGGAAAACAGGTCCATTCATGAAAACAGCTCCTGCCACAATAAATGTTGCTCCTGTCTCAGAAAGCGACCTGGCGAACGCAAGCAAAAACGCTGCAATCAATGATGGTTTTATGATTGGGAAGGTGACGGTTCTTGAAGCTGTTAGGGGTGGAGCTCCAAGGGTTCTTGATGCATGCTCATACTCCATCTTGTAATCAAGCATTGCACCCACCATGATGCGGACGACCACTGGGAATGAGAAGGTAAAGTGCAAGAGCATAACAAGGAGCCAACCGGGAGAAATAAGCGGTCCGCCAAAAAACGCAGATATTCCTCCGCCTAAACTCCAAAACAACAAAAGTGAATAACCCAAGGCGGCTGTTGGCACAACGAAGGGTAAGTCAGCCAATGTGTCAAGGACGCTTAGCCACCTTGATTTTCCACGGGTAATAAGCCATGCCAACGGCACTCCTGCGAGGAGGTCTAAAGCGGCAACAATTAAGCCTATAATGAACGAGTTTGAGATGGCGCCTAGAGCAGTATTCATTAAAGCTGGCTGATTGGTGACATTTTGGATTGTTGGGAGTTTAATTAGGATGCCGAGGATGGGTGGAATAAGAATTATTGCAAAGAAAATGATGACTGCGGAGAGGTAGAGGGAGTACTTTAAGGGTTTTTTAGAGGACAGTGCGTTGAGCGTGTTCCACAGTTTGCTAAGCACGGTGCTGCTCCCAATTTTAAGCGCGCATTTTGCTTAAAGGGAACGTTAATTAATTGTTCAAGTATATTAGTTGTTACTTTAAACACAACTTTTTTCCATAGTTTTTCGATAAAGTATATAGTTCAATACTAAAACAATAAAAGTATAGAGGGCGTGGGCTTTTTCAGCGTTAAATAGTGCCAGAATCTTTATCAATTTTAAAAACAAATTATGCTAGGTGAAGGATTTTGGAACAAAAACATAGGATAATGAAAAAAAGCTTTGAAACAGAAATGTATATCGACGGAAACAAGTTGCCTTTGAACAATTTTGTGCAGGAAACTATCGGTAACATTATGGCTGGGTTTTCGAAATCGCTAAAAGGGCTGGATGTGGCTCCTGAATTGATTGAAGTAAAAATTAAACGGTTAGCCAAGCCAGCTGATGTGGACGCTCACGTTTACCCTTAAGCGGCTTTAAGTTTTAGCTGACGACTTTTCTGAACTGGTACAATGTAGCGCTCAGCGTCACAACGGCGACTAGCCCGATTACGCCCCAAGCAGGCAGTATCGTGCTCCAAATATAACCGTTAATCATCAGCGCTCGGGTGGCGGTAACGCAGTAGCTTACAGGGTTAAACATTGACACATCTTTCACCCATGTGGGCAGGAAACTAATTGGGAACAACGCCGGACTCAAGAACAGCAACGGGAAAGTGATGACGCCGCCTATCGCGAAAACCGTCTCGGAACTTCTCGTCTTCATGCCTAACGCTAAAGAAATTCCTGACCACGCAAGCCCAAAGAATGCAAGCGTGAAGAAGATAAGCAAAATTCCGATGACTCCAGTGGTGACGTGGGCACCTAAAGCGTATGCTAACACGAGAATTATAGCTGTCTGGATAACCACCCTAAAGGCGTCGCTGCTTAACCTGCCCAGCAGAATCGCAGGACGACTCAACGGTGTCACGAGCATTTTCTGCAAAAACCCCGAGTCGATGTCAGCCACTATCGAGTTTCCCGACTGCAGTGCGCTTCCAAACGCGTTTTGCATCACAATTCCCGCGGCTGCAAACTCTAGATAACTTACTCCGGCTGGTAGTATTCCTGGGAAACTGGAAAGCCTCGATAGCAACTGTGTGAACAGTACGAGGAATAAAATGGGTTGAAAGAGGGAAAAGAAAAGCAGGATAGGGGTTCGAACAAGTTTCGTTAGGTACCTTATGAATATGTAGCGTGTATCAGAAAGTAAAGTCATTTTTGTTTATCTCCTTCCACCGAATCTTCCGCCGTACATGGCGCTTGGAGCCTTGACGAGTTCTTCGGTTCTTATTCGTCTGCCGGTGTGCTTCATGAAGACGTCATCCAGTGATGGGGAGGAAAACGTTACTGACGCGATCCGAATGTCGCTGCTGTCTAGTGCTCTCACGATATCTGCTATTAGGAGACCTGCGTTTTTGGCGTAAACTGTGAGGCATTCTTCTGAATCTATTATTTCGGTGACGCCTGTCATGGTTTTGATGAGTTCTTTTGCGTTAGGGCTGTCTTTTTGGCAGTTTTCAAGCGAGATTCTGATGGAGTCTGCTCCAATTTGACGTTTTAGCTCGATGGGTGAGCCGCTTGCAACTATTTTTCCAGAATCGATTATTGAAAGTCTTTTGCATAGTTTGTCGGCTTCTTCCAGATACTGGGTTGTTAAGAAAATGGTTATGCCTTCTTCTTTGTTTAGTTTTTCCAGATAACTCCAAATGGCTGCGCGTGATTGTGGGTCTAAACCTGTTGTTGGTTCGTCTAGAAACAGGATTTTGGGCTTGTGGACAAGGGCGGTGGCGAGGTCAAGGCGTTTTTTCATGCCGCCGGAGTAGTTTCTGCCACGTCTGTCGGCGGCTTCTTCAAGCCCCACAAGACCCAGAAGCTCGTTAACTCGTTTTTTGATTTCATCTCCTTTCATCTGGTGGAAATGGCCTTGAAGCGTTATATTTTCCCTGCCGGTTAGGTCGCCGTCGACGGTTGTTTCTTGGCTTTGGACACAGATGATCTTGCGGATATCAGCTGCTTGCTTCTCAACGTCGTATCCTGCGACGGTAACGGTGCCAGATGTTTTTCTGAGGAGCGTCGTTAAAATCTTGATTGTTGTGCTTTTTCCTGCGCCGTTTGGCCCTAGAAAACCGAAGAATTCTCCTTCCTGCACGCTGAAGGAAATGTCATCAACGGCTTTTGTGCCGTCAGAATAAACTTCAACAAGATTCTTCACTGTAACAATGTCTGACATAAGCTTTCCATAACTAGTTTTGCATTTGATAAAATAACCGTATGTGATTGCTATCTAACTACAACAGCGAGAAAGCAGAGAGCAAAGCTGAAGTTTACTGAGGCTGTTGAATTACCATAGGCAGCAAAGCAAACTTACGTCCCGTAAGTACTTACGTCCCGTAAGTAAACAAGGACCTTTCCCGATGTTTGTGACCCTTGTGAATGATAATTTTTGAATGCTCATAGTTCTGGGTGTTCAGCACTCGGAAAAGCAAATAAACCTCGATGTAAATTAACATCGCTAAGTGTTCCTTAAACCAGTAAAATGCGGTCGTAGTCTAGTTTGGTCTAGCACTCCGCTGTCGATATCGGCATTAACTTTTTCGCGTTTTTGCGTTCCCTCTTTTTCTTTTTTTTTTTGAGATTTAGCCTTGACCATTTTTTAATCTCAGTATAAAAGTTATACTGTAACTGAATTAGGTTTATCAAATTAATCGTTTTATTCGGTTCAAATTCACTCTCTTTAGGTATTCCTTGAA
>JBEKBM010000033.1:0-23631 GCA_050015395.1 Bathyarchaeia archaeon | reverse complement strand
GGGAAGTTGCTTGGAAGTGCCTGCTGCTCGTAAAGGTAAGCCATCCATGTACTCATGTATTGATCAGCGATTGCTGGGGTGCCGATAGCTCCAGGACTTTGGTCAGTAACTGTTCCCTGAATAGTTACAGTGTTTCCGACTCCGGCTGACGCCGTGACTGTTGTAGCGCTTGGACCCTGGCCGAAAGCGTAGATTTGGTTGTCGTAGTTGTTCTGTACGACCCATACGCCGTCAGCGAGTGCGCCATTGTTGAACCAGCCCGTCATGTTCCAGAGGCTTTTTCCAGTAGTTGCGTCGATAACGTATAGTGCTTGTCCTTGGTACATTGTTGTTACACCGTTACCGTGCTGTCCAGTTTGAGCAAAGATTTTGCCGTCAGCTGTCACTGTTATACCGCCGTAGAATGGATAGACACCATAAGGTGTATTGTAGCCAGCGATTGCAGAGCTGAACTCAAATTCTTGTACGCCGGTAGTCACGTTGTAGGCGTGGATCATACCATCCCAACCTGCTGCATAGAAGAGACCGTAAGCAACCATTTCACCGCCGCTTTGAGCATAAGCGCCCCATGGATTATTGTATGGAGTGCTAACCCATATTGGCGCACCGCCTGTTTGGATGTCCCATGCTGCCCACTGCAGAGTTTGCTTTACGAAGACGTAGTAGATGCCGTTGAATTCGTATGTTTCTTCGATGGTGGCTCCGAAGTCATTTGGCAGACCACTGGGTGGTGTTAGTGTTGACTTGAAAGCTTGGGCTCCTGTTGCCATGTTGTAACCTGCGATATATACTGGTGTTGTGCTGGTTATGTTCCATGTCACTCCAAAGAAAGCATTCATAATTCCTCCTGGTATTGCTGCAGCAACTATGTCGTTTCCGTCAAACCAACCGCCTTGATTGAATACAGGGGTTAAGGTTAGACCGGGGCTCCAACTCGCCGGACCGTATATGCTTGCTGGGGTGAATACTGCACCTGCTATTGGTTGTGGTTCTTCTACTGTCCACATTGTTCCGTTAGTGCTCTGTAAAATCCCAGAGGAATCCACAGTTGTTCCGGTAGCATTTACAATACCGTCGGCAAATCCAGTTGTCCATGAGTATGGCCTCCACGTCCAGTAGTCGTTCGATTCCGCTGGGTTATGTGTTGAATCTATGGCTAGAGCTTGGCTTGAGTTCCATAGTGATAGTGCATAGCCATTAGCGTTAGCAGTCAAAGAGTAGACGAGAATGCTGCCGTCGGATGATGGCATGGCAGCTCCTGAGGGAACGCCGACGAGTGTCAAGATATAGCTGCCTGTTGTTGCATCGTACATTTTCCAGGTGCTGCCTGATACTGACCAGAGGTAAGCGAAAGCTCCACTTTGGTTAGGTGAAACGTAGTTGTAGATTTGCCCGAAGGTTAAGGTTGCATCTTGAATAGTGAAGAGGGTCTGTCCAGTTTGCAGGCTTACTGCGGTGATGCTTGGGGTGTTAGTTTCCGTGCTAGGTTCTCCACCGATTATTGTGTTGTAGTAGAGTATTCCGTTCTCGATTACTGGTGGTTGGAAGTACATCTCGTAAGATGCTCCTGTATAGTATGGTGTACTGCCGTATTCTCCACCCACTAGACCTCCAGCGGATAGTGGTTTAGTCCATAGGATGTGGGCACTGTTAGGTGACACGCCTTCTCCGACATAAGCTGAACCGTCGTCGAAAGCTCGGGCAATAGACTCTCCGGAGCCGGTTAGGTTCCAAGAGCACATCAGCCAGTTACCAGAAACTGTACTCCACAAGTAGTTCTGTGCGTTGATTGGGCGTGACCAGTAAGAGGTTGGCAGGGGGGTTTGCGGATAAGCAGCTATCGGTGAGGATTGCACGACAAGTGTGTATACCGGGCTCACGCATGCTGCATAGGCAACATTTATTGCCGCGAAAGTTTGTCCTGGATAGATCATCTGGAATGTGTAGTTGCCTGTGGTTGTTGGGGTGAAGTCAAAGAAGCCTGTTGCAAGCGAGTTAAGCGTGTATGGTCCTTTTGTCACGTTGGTTCCATCAGGTTGTGTTATTACTACGGTTACACCACTGTAGAAGAAACCTGCGTTACCGAATGTTAATGTGGTTACATCAGCCATCCAAAAGTCAACAAGCGCTGTTTGATTGGCACCGAGGGGGTTTGGATTAGCAGCGACGAAACAGTAGCTTGGATTGGTGCTTATGGTTAGAGCTTTAACGTTGCTAGCGCCGAATAGTAGCGAAGATGCCATGAAAAACATTAGTGCTATTGCTGCGATTGTTTGGATTCTCGATTTATTGCGTCCTAGTTGTATAAAAGACATTTTTTTCTTTTTTTCTCCTTTTCAATTATTTAAGGCCTTAAAGCCTCAGGGTATTGGTTGTACGTTTGATAATTTAAGTTTATTGTTTTTCAATTGGGTTTGAGACTGTTTTGCATGATATTTAGGCTCTATCGTCGCCAATTTTAGCAAATTCGATCGAGAAGAAGCCACATTTTGCAGCGGTGGCAGCTACCAAAAATGATATTAAGAATACTTTGAGCATTGTTGGGAAACTGGATCAACTACGGAGTAAACAAAAAAAAGGTAAACATTGACCACCAAAGTAAAAAATGGAACTTAAACGCAAGCAAACTTAGCATGAACAGTGCATCAGTAATGTTATACTCTCGTATGAATCTCTACTATATCCCCATCATCCAAAACGAAACCTAAACCAACCTTCTTAGGACTAAATGGCAAACGCTTAGCCCACACCATCGCAAACAAGAAATTCGACACAAACTCCTTATGAATATTCTTCGCCAAATCATTAATCGTGACTCCGCGCCTAAGCGCAAAAGGATGGTCACTGTGCACCTTCATGCCGGGCTCCTTAGTGTAAATCCGAATAACACCTAAAGAATCAAAAAGCGCCTTCCCCAACTCGTCTATACCAGTTTTAAGCTCACATGACATGGCGACAACAGGCATCTTCCCATTCACATACTGCTTTAAATCACGCAGATTCGCCGCTGCACCCTTCAAATCCAACTTATTCGCCACAACCACCGCCGGCTTATATGTCGTGGTCTCAAAAATAGCGTCCTCCACATCATCGAGCCTTGCATCACCGCTGATTCGCACTATGGCGTCGGTTATTTTGTAACTGCGTAGCAAATCCTCAACATCTTGCATTGAACAATCCAAAAGCTTACCGACAAGGATAATACGCAAAGCCGCACCAGCATGGCGGCGGTCAATGTCCACGCGTCCACTAGGTTTACTTACAAGTACTCGGCTTTTCTCCAACTCGCCCAAAACCAGCTCTAACTGCCCAACCGGGTCACGAGACAAATCAACCATCAAAATCACGCCATCGGCATTCCGCGCTAAACCGAGCGTAGTATGACCCCCTGCACGTCCATCCGCACTGCCTTCCATTACCGCTGGCGCTTCAACAATCTGGAATTGTACATCCAAATAACTCATTATACCCGGCACTGGCTCATGTGTACTGAAAGGCGTAGGCGTAACAAGCACTTTTGAATTCGTTGTAGCGCTCATTAAGCAGCTCTTACCCACGTTGGTCATGCCGATCAACGCTATCTGAGCTGAACCTTCCTTTTCAACAAAAAGCTTCGGTCCTCCGCCACCCTTCCCCGTGCCCTTCCGCTTCCTATCATCCAAGTCCTTGCGGATAATAGCAATCTTCTTCTTAATCTGACCCCGCAGCTTCAACGTGCCCTTGTGCTGAGGAACACAGCTAAGGAACTCCTGCATCTTCTCCATCTTCTCTCTGGGAGTATGGGCAGCTTCAACCTCCTCCCACTTATCCAACGCTTCAGGCGGCAAATTCGTCGGCATACAAACTACGCAAAATACTATCATCAAATCAACTTTAAGACTATTTCTGAATAAAAAACAAACTATGCCCTTAAAACTTGAATTTTGTGCTGACCTGCTTAGCTCGTTAGCTGTGGAATAACCTTCTCCATATAAAACCTAAAGACACCTTCCTGATTGCACCCAGCATCATGAAGCCCTTTTTTGAAACCAGCATCCGAGTATTTCTTAATAGCCTCCACATGCTTCTTCGGATGGTCTGAGAGGTTGCAAAAGTAAAGCCTGATCCTCAGCTAAACGGGCATACTTAACAAGGTCGTTTGGACCATGTTCTTCAGACATTAAAGAGTGGCCAATCTCAACTTTATCTGAATCAACATTACTTTGTTTGACATGAGACATAAAAGAATAAAAATTTTGATTGGAAAATTGTCTTTTGTTGCAAAAATGTTTTAAATTAAGTGATCACTAAATATGGGTGGAGATAGAAATGCCTAAAGCCTTTGTATTGATAAACGTTGAATCAGGCTCAGAAGAAGAAGTTCTTGAGGAAATTAAAAAAATTGAAGGCGTAGAAGAAGCATACTACTCTTATGGCGTGTATGATATTATTACTAAAATAGCAGCTGATTCAATGGAAAAACTTAGGGAAACGGTAACGCGGAAAGTAAGAACCATAAGCAGAGTCAGGTCAACGTTAACGCTGATAATGATGGAAGAATAACGCCGGCAACTATCACTCTCTTATTTTTGCTCTACAATGCGGAAATTAATTTGCCTATAACTAAAATGTAACTTTCCTACCAGACAAGTCATCAGCGGTAGTTCCGAAAGTGTCTGGCACTTGCTTGGGTATAACGCTTTTACTTGCTAAGCATAGTTGCAAGCCAGCTTAAGGCTGCTTGAAAGCCTTCAACGACGCCTAAAAGTGTTCACCCGCAGAAGCCCAAGCAATCCAAGCCAAGAAACCACTCAAACGTTACCGCCAGCCCAACTGCACCGTCAAAATGTACCGTCAAAACGTATATAACTACACCTACCCGGTAGGCAGTAGAGCACACAAAGCTTAACTCACTTACGGATCTACTGATCAGCCTTTTGCTCTTTTAGTTCTTAGCTTAAGCGTCTTTGGTTGCTGATTCCGATTATGCTTAAGAAATAAAGTGAAAAATGTGACTTAACAGGTTGGGTACGCTTAATAGATTAGGTGCTGAGTGTTTAATCAAAGGCTTGAAAACCTAAATGAACACAGCTAAAAGACCGTTGCGTCTAAACGTGATTCTTACAGTTTTAATATTAGGGTTAATAGCCTTCATTCTTTATTTTTACTTCTTCATCAATCCAGCACAAGTTGTGGACATACTTTCAAGGACAAATCTTGCTTATTATGCAACTGCTTTTGTATCATATTTTATGTATGCATTTTTCTCTTCGCTCGTTTGGCGTAACTTGCTAAATAGTTTATCCGTAAAAATCAGCAAACGAAAGGCTTTGTTGTTAACATGGGTTGGATTATTTTTTGACGCAACAGTTCCGCAACTGGGATGGTCTGCGGAAATATCTAAAACTTATTTTTTAACCAAGGACTCAAATGAAGCTTCGGGAAAAATAGGCGCTTCTGTCGTTGGACAAAAAATTTTTACCCTAACAATCACTGTTGTTGCTTTAGGTCTTGGTTTAGGATTAGTACTTATTAGTTATCCCTTGCCTTTCATCGTTACCTTTTTAATTGCCCTTGTCTTAGCTCTCTCAATTTTATCCCTACTGATCGTTTACTACGTAAGCCTTAAGCCAAAAGCAACCAAAACCTTGCTAAACTGGGGCATACGCATAGCATCTTTTTTCAGAAAAAGGTGGGCCCCTCAAAATTTCATGCTTAAAGCAGAAGAGGTGTTGGGTAAATTTCATTTAGGCATGGAACAATTGAAGGCTAATCCCAAAGCGCTAGTTAAACCCATCATATATGCCGTTATAAGCTTTATTTTCGAAGTATCTGTTATATTTTTGACTTTTATTGCATTAGGTTACCCCGTGCCCGTTGATAAAGTGCTCATTGTATTCACCTTAACTGGGACGCTTCAGACGGTGGGAGTAATATTTTTCGGGTTTCCTGAATTAATCATGAGTATTTCATTTACTGCACTTGGAATCCCCGCGGCACTGAGTGTTTCTGTCACTTTGCTGACAAGGGTTGTGAGCCTATGGTTCCGGCTCCTCGTGTCTTATGGAGCCTTGCAATGGGCAGGTATAAAAATTATACGAAAGAAGTAGAACGTTAATTTTCCCAATTTCTATATATTTTAGATGACAATCAAACGGTAACTTGAGTGCTTCCTAGGAAACATTTTAATGCACACTTAACTACTCAGTTATTATAGGATTGGATTGATATGCCAACAGCCTTTGTTTTAATAAATACCGAGATAGGCTCGGAATCTGACGTGCTGAAAGAACTCAAAAAAGTCGAGGGTGTTGAAGAAGCATCAGCCGTTTACGGAGTCTACGACATAGTAGCAAGAGTCAAAGCAGACACCATGGATAAATTAAAAGAAATAGTAACGTGGCGCATTCGACGACTAGACAAAGTACGGTCAACTCTAACAATGATCGTCGTTGAAGAAAAATAAAATCACTTAAACTCCCTTTCTTTTATCGAGAAGTCAGCAAGAAGACCTCCCTACTTGTTGGTAGGATGAATTGTGTTTTTGTATAGTTTGTTCTTCTATGTCGTTGTATGATGTCTGCTTAGGCGGTCCTGTTGTTCCAACGTAGTAGCTTGGATTTCACAGTTTGCTTTTCCAGAATTGGTTTCCTGTACTTTGGGGGCACCAGACGAGGTGGTAGTTGATGTTGTAGCTGGCACTTCTGTTTTGCACATAAACTAAATAAACCCAATACATCGATTCGAAAACATGGAAGCCTCTCTGACGATACAGTGCGGAGTAACATCATTGACGAAGCGGAAACAACAATTTCTCAACACGGAGTACGACAACCTGCAACATTTCTTGCAAACCAAAGAAGACTCTGGATTGTACTCTGCGAACAAACAGCAGGCACAGCGATTCTACAAAACAGTTAAACCTAATCAGGAGTATCCGCTCAGCATCAGAAATGACCTTCTTAAAATTAAACGAGTATGCAACAGTGTTTCTGAGTTCTGGGCTAAAATCCCAAACAAGAATACGAGGCAGCTTTGGGTAGCAATCAAGCCGCATAGACCTTTTCCAGAGCAATTCAAGGTTTGTGAGTCGAAATTGTATCGTCGCAAAGGAAAATTCTATCTCAACGTAGCCATTAAAATTGAGGTTGAGGCGAATTTGGCTTTCAGCAGGATTCTTGCTGTGGATTTGGGTGAGAGAACCATTGCAACAACCGTGTTGCTCTCCAATGGGGTGGTCTCGCATCCGCATTTCTATGGCAGGAAGGTTCGTGGGCTTCGTAGGCATTATGCTTGGCTTCGCAAACGACTTGGCGAGAAGAAAGCGTTAGGTACTATTAGGAAAATCAAGGACACAGAGCATCGTAAAGTTGATGCTGTTTTGCATAAGATTAGTCGCGACATTGTGGATGAGGCTGAACGTGAAAACGCCATAATTGTGCTTGGTGACTTGACGGGGATTCGGCAGAGGGCGCAGAAAAAGGGGCGGCGAATGCGAAGGATAGTTGATAACATGCCGTTCTATCGTTTGACGCAGATGATAACGTATAAGGCAACGTTGAAGGGCGTACTCGTAGTAACGACGAGTGAAGCGTACACAAGCAGGGATTGTCATGTTTGCGGTCTCGAAGGCAACAGAAAGACGCAGGGTCTTTTCGTTTGTAGTCGTCACGGTGAGTATAATGCTGATTTGAACGGAGCTATCAATATCGGTTTGAAGCTTGAGAGGAACTTAGGTTACATGCCTTTGTTCGGGGGTATGCGTGAACTATCCCGAACTCCAACTGCTCTTAGATTGGAGAAGCCACCCTACTTGTAGGGTGGTAGTTCACAATAGCCTCAAAGAACCGCGATTGTTATTTTATGATACATACACAGCCTTAAATTACCTAGAAACAAACGTAAAAACGATAACTAATAAAAGTAGAATTTAAATGCCCATGGTGCGGAACCGACTTTCAAAACGGAAAAGAACTATAGGTCCATGCCAGAAACCACTATGCTAAAATTAAGCTTAACAAACAAAAACTTCCAAACTTCCGCAAAATGAATGTTAAGTTGTGACTGTATCAAGCTAGTCACATAATTTTAAATTTTGTACAACTCATCTAGCACTCCAGTGCGTCTGGAGCAGTGAGAGAATGAAAGTAAACGTGCAAATCCACGAAGATAAGCCAGGGAGGAGCCACATCATAATAGAAACTCTCCCCGTGAACAGATGCACAGAATTTTTTATAGGTTGGATGAAGAAGCTTGGACACACATTGAGCCTTTTTTCGTTCCCCTTGAACAAGAAAGATCCTCCAAACCTCTGAATCCAACCGCCCATCCCCCAAAATGAAAGGAGTTTGTTAAGAAAAATGCCAACAGCTTATGTCCTCTTAAATACCGAAATAGGAGCCGAAAATCAAGTACTGAAAGCTCTAAAAAAAATTGAAGGTGTCGAAGAAGCGCATCACCTCTGGGGAGTCTATGATATAATCGCAAACGTAAAAGCAGACAACATGGAGAAACTCAAATACATCGTAACAAAAAGAATCGAGAAAATCGGCAAAATAAACTCAAAACTAACCATGATAATAAGCGAAAAACATCCGACAACACTGCAAGAGCAAGTAATTTTTGAACAAAACCCCGTTCTTCAATAATTAATAGACTAACCTTCGCTTCTGACTAACAATATTTTTTACCTTCGCGGCTTCATTCTCTAATTTAGCTTGGAGAGCAACTGCTTTGAATAGGCAACAGGTAATGCACATTGGGCTGGACGATACAGACTCAACGAAGGGAGGTTGCACAACCTATCTTGCGGCATTACTTATTGAAGAGCTTGAAAAGTTCCACGTTGGATTCATTGATTATCCAGGCTTGATCAGGCTTAATCCTAACGTGCCCTGGAAAACAAGAGGCAACGGCGCCCTATGCCTAAGATTCAAGTACGATGCCACGTTTGAAGAGCAAATAAAAGAGTCAGCTATAACTTTATGGGAAGAAAACTCAGCCATCAAAGAGAAAGGCACTGATCCTGGAATAGTTTTTTTGAAGGAACAAGAAATCCCCGAGGATCTCGGGGTTTTTGCGAAAAAAACAGAGACAAGCATTGTAAAACTCAAGGAAGCAATGGCGCTAATCAAGAAGTTTGGGGCTGAAGCGTTAGGCTTTAACTCTTGCAGAGGCATCATTGGCGCGTTGGCAGCCGTTGGCGAAACCCTCAACTGCGACCACACCTACGAGCTAATAGCTTACAGAACACCAGAAAATTTGGGCTCAAAAAGAAAAGTTGATGAAGCATCAATTTTTGAAATGGACAAGGAGTTGCAGCCTTACACTTTTAACAATGTGGATTCAGAGAAGCACAGGATAATCATTACTCCGAGGGGTCCAGACCCAATTCTCTTCGGAATTAGAGGCGAATCGCCAGAAATAGTGAAGAAAGCTTACGGGCTGGTTAAGCCGCTTGAAGTTGTTGAGCGCTGGGTTATTTTCCGTTCAAACCAAGGCACCGATGCCCACCTAAAGCCTGTTGAAGCATTAAGCAGAATTGAACCTTACAGTTCAGTTATCGTTAAAGGCGTTGTTGCTCAGAACCCGCGGATAGTTCCCTTGCGCCACGTTATCTTTTCAATTAAGGATGATTTGGCGGAAGTGGATTGCGCCGCTTACGAACCAACTGGCAGCCTTCGGAAAATCGCAAGAGAACTCATCGTTGGCGACAGCGTTGAAGTTTATGGTGCAGTGCATAAGCCAACGTCAAGCAAGCCGTTAACAATTAACCTTGAAAAAATTAACATCCTAAACCTTGCGCTGAAAACGGTATTCGAGAATCCGCTCTGCCCAGGCTGCGGTAAACGCTTGAAGTCCATGGGCAAAAACCAAGGGTTCCGCTGTGAAAAATGCGGAGCGCAATATAGCGGCTTAACCAAGAAAAAATCAGCCCTACCTAGAACGCTTAACGCTGGTTTATACGTGACTTCGACAAGGTCACAGAGACATCTCACTAAACCATTAAGGCGTTATGGCTTGGAAAAACAGTACTATGAGCCAAAACCAATGATTGAGTGTTGGCATTCTTCTTAGTTTGAAAATTGAGCGAAATTATTTAAATGCATGAATCTCGTAACCCATTAAAAGCCAAGAAAACAATCAAGCAAACGGGGTGCCAAAAGTTTGAAACAGTTTACGGCAGAAGATTATGCTCTTCCATTCTTTAAACAGGAAGGTTTCGTTAGGAAGCATTGTCCAAAATGCGGTGAATACTATTGGACTCAGAACCCTGAGCAGGAAACTTGCGGCGAATCCAGCTCCGACGAGTGCGGATACTACACTTTCATTAATAATCCAGCCACTAAGAAAAGTTTTAGCCTTTCCGAGATGAGAGAGGCGTTTCTTTCTTTCTTCGAGAAGGAAGGTCACACGCGGATTAAGCCTTATCCTGTTGTTGCCAGATGGCGAAAAGACATTTACTTAACGCATGCAAGCATAATTGACTTCCAGCCCTACGTGACCGAGGGGATTTCGCCGCCACCTGCAAACCCGCTGGTGATTTCTCAGCCATGCATCAGGCTGACGGATATTTCTAATACTGGACCAACTTTTGGCAGGCACTTAACCATTTTCGAGATGGGCGGAGCACACGCATTCAACTATCCTGACAAAGAAGTGTACTGGAAGGATGAAACAGTGCGTTTTCACCACCGCTTCGCCACTGAGGTGCTTGGCATAAAATCTGAGGAGGTCATCTACAAGGAGGATGTGTGGGTTGGCGGCGGCAACGCTGGTCCAGACGTGGAATGCATCGTTCGCGGATTAGAGGTTGGCACTTTGGTTTTCATGCAGTACAAGGTTGTCGGCGAAGAATTCGTGAAGTTGCCTATTCGCACGGTGGACACTGGATATGGCATTGACCGTTTCACTTGGATTAGCCAAGGAGTCCCAAGCCTGTTCCAAGCAATTTACGGGAATTTGCTTGATAAAGTTCTCAGCATGGCGGGAATAACCAATGTCGATAACGATTTTCTGGCTCGTGTAGCGAAGTATTCTGGTCTGGTTAGCGTTGACAAAAACGCGAATCGGCTTGTCACTAGAAAACGCGTGTCAGAGTTATCTGGAATTGACATGGAAACGCTTGATAAAGTGCTCATTCCCATAGAGAACGCTTGGGCAGTAACTGACCACACTAAAACGTTGAGCTTCATGCTTTCCGAAGGCGTTGTCCCATCCAACATCCAAGAAGGATACTTGGCACGGCTGTTGTTCCGCAGAGTCTACCGTTTACTGCGTACGCTGAACATGGAGCCAGCAAAACTCTACGACATCGTTGATATGCAGGTTGATTGCTGGTCGAAAGACTTCCCACACATCAAAGAAATGCGAAATGAAATCATCGAAATGCTCAAAGTTGAGGAGGAAAAGTTCGAAGACACGCTCAAACGCGGAGAAGGCATGGTCAAGCGAATAGCTAACGAGTTGAAAGCGAAAGGCACAGGCAAACTACCCATGGACACGCTCACTGAACTGTATGATTCGCATGGGCTTCCACCCGAAATCGTAAAGCAGGCAGCTGAGAAAGAAGGCGTGCAAGTGGAGCTGCCGGAGAACTTTTACGCGCTAATCGCTAAACGTCACATGCAAGCAACCAAGCCCGCGGAAGAGGAAGAAACCCAAGCAGAAAAAACACTCGAGAAAGAGGCAGAGCAGCTACCAGCAACAGAGCAACTGTACTATGCTGACACGTACATGAAAGAGTTCGACGCTAAAGTTCTCAAAATAATAAACGGCAAATACGTGGTGTTGGATGGAACATGCTTTTACCCTGAAGGCGGCGGCCAACCAGCAGACCACGGATGGCTAACAGTTGGCGCTTCAAAGTTTGATGTGGTTGATACCCAAAAGATTGGCAAAGTAATAGTGCACAAACTCGGCAAATCGCCAACGTTCAAGGAGGGCAGCACTGTTCACGGCGTTCTCGACTGGGAACGGCGTTACGCGTTGATGAAGGCGCATACGGTTACTCATTTGATCAATGGGGCTGCAAGACGAGTTTTGGGCGAGCATGTTTGGCAGTCTGGTACGCAGAAGGGCTTGGAAACTTCACGGCTTGACATTTCACATTACAGAAGATTGAGTTCTGAAGAGGTTCATAAGATTGAGATGTTGGCGAATGGGGCGATTGCAGCTAACATGAAGGTTGAGACAACTTGGTTGCCGCGCAACGAGGCGGAAGCACGTTACGGCTTCAGACTCTACCAAGGCGGTGCAGTACCCGGCAAAGACATTCGAGTGGTGAAAACTGGCGACTGGGACGTGGAAGCGTGCGCTGGAACACATCTGGGAACCACCGGCGAGGTCGGCTTTGTAAAAATCGTTTACACTGAACGCGTTCAAGACGGCGTCGAACGTTTAGGTTACGCGGTCGGGCTTGAAGCGTTAAAAGCAGTGCAGAAACAGGAAACGCTGCTGTGGAAAGTTTCAGAAGCTTTGACGGCTCCTGTGGAAAAATTGGATAAGACAGCTGAGAAAATCGTGAAAGAACTGAAAGAGGCTAATGTTGAGAAACGCAGACTAATAAAAGAATTAGCAGAAAAAGAGAGCACAGTTGGGCAGGCAAAAACATGCGAAGCAACCGTTGAAGCGGACGGAATAGCGATTGTTAAACGCGACTTCGGCGAAGTAATCGACGTTAACCGCATGGTACAAACCGCCACTGAAATGATAAAGCGCAACGAAGCAACCGTAACGCTGTTTTATGGTTCTGACGGAAAAACCTGCAGACTCATGGTTATGGCTGGAGAAAACGCGGTGCAAAAAGGCGTAAACGCAAACCAAATAGTGAAAGAGGTGGCGCCGATTTTTGGCGGCGGAGGCGGCGGAAGACCCCATTTTGCTCAAGGCGGAGGAACAAAACCTGACAAACTGCAGGAAACGGTAAAAGCGGCTGAGGAACAAGTTAAGAAACAGCTGAAACACTAGTCGAAAAGTCACTAAATTTTTTACAATTTTTAGTGCTTTTTTTCTTAACTATCGTACATTTTAGATGTAAAGCCTTTTAAGGATAGAAAAATTTTTTTGTTTGATTGTTAGATTGCTTTTGAACAAGAGGAGCATAGAGTAAGATGGTTGATGATCAGGAAGAGCAGTCTGTTGAATGCCTAGCGCAGCTTCTGGATTGCGAGAGGAAGCGTTCAGAAGACTATTTGACTAGGCTTAGGTATTTGCAGGCTGACCTTGATAACTTTAAGAAACGGTTTGATAGGGAAGCGGAGCAGACCAAGAATTACTGCACTGAACGCTTAGTCATTCAACTATTAGATGTTGTAGACGAGCTGGAGTTAGCTGTCAAAAATGGAGAAATCTCAACATCGCCCGAATCCTTGCTAGAAGGCGTGGAAATGACTTTAAAGAAGCTCAGAAAGGTTCTTGAGCAAGAAGGTGTCACTCCAATAGAAAGCCCAGAGGGCAAAGTTTTTGACCCCACACGTCATAACGCTATTGCCGCTGTAGAGCGAGACGATGTAGCGGACTCTACCGTAATTGAAGAAATAAGAAAAGGATACATGATGAAGGGCAAAGTGATTCGACCCACCATCGTCAAAGTAGCAGTCAAACCATCAAAAAACAATCAAAGTAATCAAATGGAGGAAAAAAAGTAAATGAGTAATCAAAAAACAAGTGAAAAAGTATTAGGAATAGACTTGGGAACAACCAATTCAGCAGCCGCCATATATGAAGGCGGACACGCCACGGTTATCCCAAGCGCAGAAGGCCCCACAATGGCGGGAAAAATGTTCCCATCAGTGGTAGCCTTCACAAAAGACGGACAACTCTTGGTAGGTGAACCGGCAAAACGCCAAGCAGCCACCAACCCTGAAGGAACAATTTTTGAAATAAAACGCAAAATGGGAACCGACTACAAAGTTAACGTTTACGGCAAAGAGTACAGTCCACAGCAAATCTCAGCATTTATACTTCAAAAAATAAAGAAAGACGCAGAAATCTACCTTGGCGGCACTATGCGCAAAGCAGTCATCACTGTTCCAGCACACTTTAATGACAACCAGCGTCAAGCCACCAAAGATGCTGGAGAAATCGCAGGCTTCCAAGTTATGCGAATAATCAACGAACCCACAGCTGCATGCCTCGCATACGGCATAGACAAGGTGCAGCAAGAAATGAAAATCCTCGTTTTCAGCTTCGGCGGCGGAACACACGACGTCACGTTAATGGATTTCGGCAAAGGAGTCTTCCAAGTACTCAGCACCAGCGGCGACACCCAACTAGGCGGAACAGACGTTGACAAAGCAGTCATGGACTACATTCTAGGCGAGTTCAAACGCCAAACAGGCATAGATATCTCAGGCGACAGAATGGCAATGCCCAGGCTTAAAGAAGCAGCGGAAAAAGCCAAAATCGAGCTTTCAACGCTAATGAGCACCGACATCGACCTGCCATTTCTAACAGCAGACGCTTCAGGACCAAAACACCTACACCTAACATTAACTAGAACAAAACTGGAATCCTTAGCGCAACCAATCGTTCAAAGAACACAACCTACCCTTCTGAAAGCTCTTGAAGACGCAAAACTGACGCCGCAAGGAATCGACAAAATCATTTTAATCGGTGGAATGACCAGAATGCCACTTGTTCAAAGGTTTGTTGAGCAAATCTTAGGCAAACCACCTGAACGTGGACTTGACCCCATGGAATGCGTTGCCATAGGAGCAGCTATTCAAGCAGCAGTTATAACAGGCGAAGTCACAGACCTACTTTTACTTGACGTTACACCATTGTCGCTCGGTGTTGAAACCATGGGCAGTGTATTCACTAAAGTAATGGACAAGAACACGACCATCCCAACTAAGAGAAGCCAAATCTTCACCACAGCAGCAGACTTCCAGACAGCAGTCACCATCCACGTGCTCCAAGGCGAACGTGCAATGGCAGCGGACAACGTTTCACTTGGCATGTTTAACCTCGTAGATTTGCCGCCTGCACCACGAGGGGTCCCACAGATAGAAGTGACATTCGACATTGACGCGAACGGCATAATGAACGTAACTGCTAAGGACTTAGGCACGGGAAAAGAATCAAAAATACGGATTACCGCATCCACCAAGCTATCTAAAGAAGAAAAGGAGCGTTTAATCAAAGACGCCGACCAATTTGCAGAGCAAGACAAAAAGAAAAAGGAAGAAGCTGAACTGCGCAACAACGCTGACAGCCTAGTTTACACGGCGGAACGAACAAAGACAGATCTTACAGGCAAAATTACACAGGAACAAATAGGCAAAATTGACGCAGCGGTAACAGAACTGAAAAATGCCTTAGCAAGCAACGACATGGCGCAGGTTAAAGCAAAATCTGACGAGCTCCAAAAGGTTCTGCAGGATGTCGGTACAATTGTTTACCAGCAAGCAGCAGCAGAATACGCAAAACAGAAGGGACAGCAACAACCAGGACAAGGACCAGAAGCAGGAGCAGGACCGCAACCGC
Organism: Bathyarchaeia archaeon; assembly: GCA_050015395.1. Taxonomy (GTDB): domain Archaea; phylum Thermoproteota; class Bathyarchaeia; order Bathyarchaeales; family Bathycorpusculaceae; genus Bathycorpusculum. The sequence goes on along the minus strand of JBEKBM010000033.1, from coordinate 8,163 downwards.
CTCCAACTGGTGGTCCTGAAGGTCCAGGCCCTGAAGGATATGGTGAAGAGAAAGTGGTTGATTCAGAAGATTACAAAGTCAAATAAAATAATAGATGCTGATTTAGCGGTAAAATCTAATGGCTGAAAAACGAGACTACTACGAAGTTCTAGGCGTACAACGCAACTCATCAAAAGACCAAATTAAAGACGCTTACAGAAAACTAGCAATGCAATTCCATCCAGACCGAAACAAGTCAGCAGGTGCAGAAGAAAGATTCAAAGAAATCTCTGAAGCCTACGCTGTTCTCTCCGACGACCAAAAACGACAACAATACGATACCCTCGGCCATTCAGGTTTTGACCAAAGATACACATCAGAAGACATTTTCAGAGGCGCCGACTTTGACTCCATTTTTAGAGATGCTGGCTTCGGCGACATTTTCCGAACTTTCTTCGGCGGGGGATTCGGAGGCGAAAGAAGCAACGTAGGCCAAGACTTGGCTTATGACCTTGAAATAACCTTGGAAGATGCAGCAAAGGGAGCCGAAAAAGAAATCGAAATCCCACGAACCGAAAAATGCGACGTATGCGGCGGTTCAGGCGCTGCCCCAGGCACTTCCGCTAAAATTTGCCCAAGATGCGGCGGTTCGGGACAAGTGCAAAACATGCGCAAAAGCGGCTTCGCCATGTACGTGCAAGTGACTGCTTGCCCAACATGCAAAGGAAAAGGCAAACTGATTGAAACGCCATGCAGTATTTGTCGTGGTTCAGGACGGGTTAGGAAACGCCGTAAAATCAGCGTTAAAGTTCCAATGGGCATAGATGAAGGCTATCAGCTTAGGCTTAGAGGAGAAGGAGAAATGGCGTCTAACGATGGCGAACCAGGCGACCTCTATGTCATCGTTCACGTTAAGCAACACCAGCAATTCATAAGGGAAGGAGACGACCTATGGCACGTAGCCATAATCACTTATCCACAAGCAGCATTAGGCGCTGAAATAACCGTTCCCACCCTTGAAGGACCAACAACCGTCAAGATTCATCCAGGAACGCAGGTAGGCGAAGTTATAACGTTGAGGGGAAAAGGTATGCCGCGTTTCAGGGCTTATGGCAGAGGCGACATACTGGTACGCATAGGCATGTCAGTTCCAGAAAAACTTACTTTCCAGCAACGAACGCTTCTTGAGCAGTTAGCACAAGAATTCAATTCAGAAGTGCAAACGAAAAGCCACAAATTCCACTTTTAACACTTTTTTAGACGCATTAAAGTTAGCCCTAACTTAAAATAATTAAGGACTGTTTATTTAGTTACCTGTTTTCGCAGCTCGTTGTATGTTGCTTTTATGTCTTCAATTGAGCCTTCGTCTTCAAGTGTTGACGTGTCACCAAGCGGTGCTCCGACCAGTACAGCTTTGAGTAGTCTGCGCATGATTTTGCCGCTTCGCGTCTTGGGCAGCTTATTAACTATAATAACAGCGTCTGGAGTGGCTATTGGGCCTATTGCGGTTCTAATCTGCTTAATGAGTTCTGCACGAAGCTCTTCTGACGGCGTGAAACCGCTTCTCAGAACAACGAATGCTACTGGAACTTCGCCTTTCACTGCGTCCTCTTTGCCCATTACTGCCGCTTCTGAAACTGCTGGGTGCGCAACCAATGCACTTTCAAGCTCTACTGTTCCTATGCGGTGTCCGGCAACTTTGAGAACTTCGTCGGCTCTGCCAAGAAGCCAGAAGTAGCCTTCAGGGTCTCGGACAGCATAGTCGCCAGAATAGTATATTCCTGGCCACCTGCCAAAGTAAGTTTGCTTGAATCGATTGGGGTCTTTCCAAATTGTCTGCAACATTCCAGGCCATGGCGATTTGATTACTAGAAAACCTTTATTGCCTGCTTGTACTGGCTGTCCCTTCTCATCGTAGATGTCAGCGTTGACTGCCGGCATCGGGAACGTTGCGCTGCCAGGTTTTAACGGTGTGAGTTCTATTCCTGAGGCGGGGGAAATCATAAATCCGCCAGTTTCCGTTTGCCACCAGGTGTCAATTATTGGGAGTTTTTCTTTGCCAACGACGCGGTAGTACCATTTCCACGCTTCAGGGTTTATTGGTTCGCCTACTGAGCCTAGAATGCGTAGGGTGCTTAGGTCATGTTTTGTTACCCATTGTTCACCGAATTTCATGAACATTCTCACCGCGGTTGGCGTACCGTAGAGGATGGTTATGCCATGCCTTTCAATTATCTCCCACCATCGGTCTTGCGCGGGGTAATCAGGTGTACCCTCAAAAAGGAATGCGGTAACGCCTAGGCTTAATGGTGCATAAACGTTGTATGTGTGTCCAGTAATCCAGCCGATGTCTGCAACACACCAAAAAATATCCTCGTCAGTTGGGTTAAAAGCCCACTTAAGCGTCCAATAAGCCCAAACAAGGTATCCGCCTATCCCGTGCTGAACACCTTTCGGTTTCCCTGTAGTTCCTGAAGTGTAAAGTATGAATAGCGGGTCGGTAGATTTCATGCTTTCTGGTTCCACGTAGGCGTCTGCGCCTGCGTTTGCAAGAGCATCACTATACCATACGTCTCTACCTTCCTTCATCTGAACAGGTTGACCAGTCCGTTTAACAACAATAACTTTTTCAATATTAGGCATGTTTGGTAATCCACGGTCTGCGTTGTCTTTAATGGCGATTGATTTTCCTCTTCGGAAGGAACCGTCTGCTGTTACTAGGATTTTTGCTCCGCTGTCATTTACTCTGTCGGCTAATGCTTCAGCACTAAATCCTGAAAAGACTACTATGTGGACTCCACCGATTCTTGCTGTTGCAAGCAAAGTTATTGGCAACTCGGGAATAACGGGAAGGAAAACTGCGACGCGGTCGCCTTTTTTGATGCCGAATTCTTTTAAGGCTTTTGCAAGTTTGTTTACTTCTCGATAAAGTTGATAGTAACTGTAATTTTTTACTTCTCCCATTTCGCCTTCCCAAATGTAGGCAAGCTTGTTTTTAAGGTTACTTTTCATGTGCCTGTCCAAGGCGTTGTAGGAAATGTTTAGTTCTCCATCAGGGAACCACTTGTAAAACGGCGGGTTCGAATCGTCAAGGACCTTGCTGAATGGCTTAAACCAATCGATAGCTTTTGCTTTTTCCGCCCAATATTCCTGCGGATTCTTTATTGATTTCTTCCATTCTTGTTTTCGTTTTTCTCCATCAGAAAATTTTGCAATACTTGGACTAAACTTCTCGTCGAAGGGTAAACTAGCTTCTGACATTTCGCTCAACCAAATTGTTGGGAAGGGTAAACTCTAAAGAATATAAGTTTTTCAGTCATTTTATTTAGAAAATAAAAAAAGAATTTAGTTATTTTTAGCTTGTAGGGTAAATCGGCAAGACTGTTTTATGGTTGGCTTCATTTAAGATTTCAGCTATTCCGAGATATACTGCGCTTAAGCCGCAGATGACGCCTTCGATGCCAGTGATTGTATTGAATGTTACGTTTCCGAAGAGAACTGGGTTGTTAGTTAACTCGCTTATTGTTAACATGAAGAATAGTATAGTTAAGCTCATGAACACGAACTGCAAAGCGCGATTAGCCTTCAATGTACCAAAGAACATTGCGAAGGTAAAGATTCCCCACATCAGGAAATATGCCGCCATTGAAGTCGCAGAAGGAGCACTGAATCCGCTGAGGAACGAAAGCTTCGGTAAAACCAAAAGCATCACGAGACTCCACCAGAACAAGCCATAGGACATGAAAGCTACAGTACCGAAAGTGTTGCCTTTTCTGAACTCCATTATTCCAACAATAACCTGTGCTAATCCTCCGTAAGCTATGCCCATAGCTAAAATCATTGTGTCCAGAGGAAAAGCGCCTGCGTTAACTAGGTTAAGCAGAACAGTAGTTACGCCAAAGCCTAAAAGTCCTAGCGGTGCTGGATTCGCCAATTTTGTTACCAGATTGTCACTCATTTTTAGTGTTTACCCCAAGTTTGCTGTATTAACCCTTGGATTCTGCAGTTGCGTTTAAACATTTTCCAGATGGAACATTGTAAATATCTAATGTTCTCATGCCTTTTTCCGTTAAAGAATATAGGCATTTTCCACTGTGCGAATTATCTTTTTTAAACCACAGAATAACCTCAAGGTAACCATTATTATCAAGCCAACTTCTCGCTTTCTTAAGTAAAAAAGCCCTGAGCTTAAGCAAATCGATTGTTTTTTTATCTATCAATCTATTTCTCTCCAAGCTAATTCTGGGCTGAATAAGTGAGAGCGTTCTCTCAGTCACTACGCTAATAATGTTTTATAACTTTATATTATTGGAGCCGCCTCGGGTGGCGTTGAGATGATAATTTGCACAATAACAGGTGTTTTAGGCTTACTGTGCAGTTCAGACCTAAAATTTTCATGGTGATTTAAATATGAGGGGCAATGCTGGGTTTACTGTTTTTGTTGAAAGGCGTTGATTTATCCGAGGTTACCGTGGATCCTGAAAAACCCTTGATTGAAACAGTCGGCGCAACAGTAGAAGAAGGTTTAGAATTACTGAGCAGAGTTGGATTGAATGATGCTTTCCTTTTTCTGCGTACATACAATCAATTGAGTGATGGACAGAAGTACCGTTACAGAATTGCCAAGCTCATCGAGAGTGGGAAGCAGTGGTGGCTGATGGACGAGTTCGCCGCATGCCTAGATAGGGATACAGCGAAGATTATCGCTTTTAATTTGCAGAAAATTGCGCGTCAACAAGGAAAGGCTGTGATTGTTGCCACTACACATGGAGACTTGTTTGAGGACCTAAACCCCAGTGTGCATGTGTATAAGCGGTTTGGAGAAGAAATCCAAATAAAATACTACTCGAATGAAGCAGCGGCTGAATGCAGTTTAATCCGAGAAATGAAAGTTGAACAGGGAAGCAAAGAGGATTGGCTTAAACTAAGTGTTTTTCATTATCGAGGGCATAACGTTGCCGTTCCCCGCAAGATTTTCCGATTAATACGCGGCAGGTATTCTGCTAGGCTTTTTATAAAAATCGAATTGTGTATATTTAGCTCTTGTTTTTTCTTCTTTAGCGCTTTTTTTCTACATTAAAAAACTGACTTTTCCATGTTGAAAAGCACCGTTCTGCATGCAAAGTGCGCGGTCTTCGTTCTATGCACATCTATGTTGAATCATATTTGAAGCATATTAGGCTCATCTAGTAGACCGGGTAGGTAGGCTGAGCACACACAAATACCCTTAAGATAAAAAACGAGAGCTAAATACATACATCGAATTTATAATCTTTCAAAATTAATCAACTAAAAATATCTCAAGAAGAATTAACCAGTAGCTTCTGCAATTGAAATGGTCATTTTACTGCAAGGTAATAAATTTCGCCCAGATGTTCAGTTTGAAAACCAAATTTTTTTCAAATACTTCATAACCTGATTATCGGAACTCTCGATGATTATAGCTCACGCGCTGGAGAAGCAGCCTCCATGAACTTAATATATTGTTTGCTGGAGTTTATTTTTTTATGATGTGAGTCTGTCATGGCGTTGAAAGAGAAAAGAAAAGGGTTGTGGGTTTCTTTAGTTTGTTCTTGAATTTAGAAGTGAGAGGATTCTAGAGATAGATAGGTGGAGGAGGTAAATGACGCAGAAGAAGGTAATAGCTAATTCGGAGTATAGTATCAATGGGTTTTTCTCTACGCCCATGAAGAAGCCTTGAGAGGCGATATCCATAAACACTAGAACTTGTAGAAAGACAGCTCCTGCTAGACAGCTGATGCCTATGCTGTGAAAAGTTAGTCGTAATCCGAATATGTGTTCATTTGGTTTGACTTTAGCCATGTCTAACAAGCTCCTGAGATTTTTTTGGAGATAGAAAAGAGGTTAGTATTCAGTTTTGGTGTTGCTTCTTTGTTTGCAGAAGAATCTCGGTTATTGATTTGAGTCGGGTTTAGGATATGAACCTTTGTTTTAGGCAACTGTTACAACACCTAACAGTATTGAATATTAACACTCAATATATGCTTAATAAACCTTACCGAATCCCTTACACATTGGAAAATTGTGCAACAGAAATACAACTTTCAGAGTGTTGACTAATTGTCCAGAAAGAACAATGCAGCTTACTCAACAAGCCGTTTGCCTCTTTAACATGCAATTTGGAACCATTCAAACGGAACCACAATTTTGAATAAGACGCTGGGTTCTTTTCATGAGCATGGTTGCTTTCTTACAGCAAGAAAACAGGCTACGACTTAAAATTCGAATAATAAAAATAAAAAAATGAGAATAAGAAAATGAGCCCAAAAACGGGCGTTTCTAAATGGGCGTTTCAGGCTTTGGTAATGCGCTGTCAGGTTTTGGTGGCGTTTCAGGCTTTCGTCTTCTACGTCTGATGGCTATCACTATGAAGATTAAAATGATTGCGGCGACGGTTATGACGATGGCAAGCACAAGTCCTAATGATATAGCTGACGGCATTGGAGGTACTGCGAACTGTATTGTCACTTGGTGTGTGCTGAATTGCGTTGTGAACCACACGTAGAAGTTGTTGGCGTCTTGTGCGTAGCCTTGGTCTGGAGCCAACGTGCCGTCCTATATATGACTGGGATTGTGCCGTAGTGTAGGGCAGTTTTCGGAAGGGTCATGTTGCTAAAGCCCACTGTTCCGCTTGATCCTGTTATTTGTGAAGGACACTGTGATTGACGCGGTGGGTTGGTTTGGTGTGATTGTGACATTACCCAACATTTGCTGGGCAGTTATGTTTCCTTCGAGTGTGATGGGAACTATGGTAGTGTTGGATACTATTCCAATTATTGTCGTTGTTATGTAATGTTAATCGCAAAGAACGCAGTAATCATGTGAGATGCCTGAAGATTCGTAAAATCTACCTGAACATTAGTGACAGTGTGAGATGAAACTACACCCTGAGAAACGCTATCCACAACTACATCATCAATGTGGTAGCCAGCACTCGCCGTTACAGTAAAGCTTTGATTGGCGCCATAGTTGATGCTTACCGAACCGCTTGGGCTAATCGTTCCATTAGCTCCAGCAACAGCAGTAATAGTGAATGTGTTAATCGCAAAAGTCGCAGTAATCCTGTGAGCAGCCACAACATTAGTGAAGGTGTACGAGGTTACCGCCCCAACCGAGGAGCCGTCCACCAAGACATCTGCAACATGGTGATTCGCGTTAGGCGTAATGGTAAGGGTCTGGCTAGCGCCATAGTTGATGCTTACAGAACCGCTTGGGCTAATCGTTCCATTAGCACCAGCAGAAGCAGAAATAATAAACGTGCTAATCGCAAAAGTCGCAGTAATCATGTGAGCTGCCTGAACATTGGTGAAGGTGTGAGATGAAACTGCACCCTGAGAAACGCTGTCCACAACGACATCAACAACATGATAGCCAGCATTCGCCGTTATAGTAAAGCTTTGACTAGAGCCATAGTTAACAGTGGTTGTTCCAGGAGCAATGACGCCGTTAGCGCTCTGAGTCACCGTCAAAGTGTACGTGTTAATCGCAAAGATCGCAGTAATCATGTGAGCTGCCTGAACATTGCTTATCGTGTATGAACTAACCGCGCCCTTAGAAGCGCCATCCACAACGACATCAACGATGTGGTAGCCAGTAGACGGAACAATCGTGAAAGCCGTATAAGCACCATAGTTAACAGAGCTTGGACCAGTAATCAGGCCATTAGCACCCTGAGTAACAGTGATAGCGAAAGTGTCAATCGCGAAACTCACGCCGACAGAAGTATCCTCAGTAACCGTTATACTCAAAGAGTTAGCAGTGCCGACAGAAGTTCCGTTTACCAGGACGTTAGAAACATGGTAACCTGCATCAGGCGTAAAGACAAAGTCCAGCGTAGAATTCCAATTAACCGTCTGAGAAGCAAGATTTGATGAACCATTAGTACCCACGTTAACAGTGACGCTGTAAGTGTTAACCGCAAAACTCACAGAGATCATCGTATCTTCAGTAACATCAGAAACAGTGTACTTACCATCAACCGCGCTACCCAACACTGAAGTGCCATTCACCATGAAATCAGCAATGTGGTAGCCAGTACTCGCCGTTACAGTAAAGCTTTGATTGGCGCCATAGTTGATGCTTACCGAACCGCTTGGGCTAATCGTTCCATTAGCTCCAGCAACAGCAGTAATAGTGAATGTGTTAATCGCAAAAGTCGCAGTA
>JBEKBM010000032.1:0-24012 GCA_050015395.1 Bathyarchaeia archaeon | reverse complement strand
GAGACAGCATGGATGTTGGCTGTTGCCCCCGACTTAGTGAACATGAGCAAAGCGGTGGATGAGTTGCCTCCATTTGTGAAGGATGGAATGTCGGAGGAGGAGTTTCGGGTTTACATGGCAGCTGTTAGGACAATAGATGATCTTTCGAAATCTGGGTGTGTAGGTAAGGCAACTGAAGCTACTAAAGAATTCGGCGAGGAATGCCTCAATAAAGCCGTTGAAAGAGGCGCAAAATTCTTTGAAGCACTTATGAAGACTTGAAGTATTCTTTAATTCTCCATTTCCTTTTTTCTTATTAATTGTATTAAGAGTCGTCTTGTAAGATGTAAGTTGCCATGAAAAAAACAATCATCATTGAAGACAAAAACCGCCAAAGAATTACGTTCCCACCTGCTCAAAGAACTAGCCCTCTTTGAAGGCATAGAAAAACGCTTCCAAAAAATACAAAATGGCACTTACTTAACTCGAAGAAAAAATAAAAACTGAAGGCACCTCCACAGAAAAACACGAGATATGGGGAGACTCCATCGAGTGGAGAAATGCCACAGAAGAAGCCGTCAAACTCAGAACCATACTGACGGGATTCACCGTTAAATGAGCCCAAAAATACAGCGCACGCTAACAAAAGACATAATCTCACTCTAAAAGAAACAAAGAGAACACTGAAACTATGACCACCCACACAATTGAACACCATGCAGGCACCTCGAATCCTACTTTTTGCGCATTCCCCAATATATCGTCCAAGCGCTTGACCCGAAATTCAGCCCGCGCGCGCTGAGAAGAATTTACTAGCAACGTTTAAAAAGAGATTTCTTGCCAAGTTTGAGACAAACAAGGAAGTGGTAAGTAATAATGAAAATTTTAACTAAGCAGGACTTGTGGGATTCCGTCATTGGTGGATCAATTTTGGCAACGGGTGGAGGGGGAATAGCTCCGTCAATTGAGCGGTTCAATGCAACAGTTTCACACGTCTTCGAGAAAAAACTTGAGTGCAAGTTGGTAAACATACAAGACATTCCCAATGATTCATGCGTATTTTATGGCATAGGCGCAGGTGGAGGTATAGAAAGAGAACTGAAGAATAAATACATGGCCTACCCAAGCTATGCGGATCTCTTTATCAATGGATTCGACCCTTTGAAATTCATTAAATACCAGATAAAAGAAAAAAAGTTCTTGCTGAATAGCTGGTCTGAAATCCCAGATGGAGAATGGGAAAACACTACTGAAAAGAAACTTGTTGAGCTAATTGGCGAAAAACCATTTGCGTATTGTCCCAGTGAGATAGGCCCAAACATTTGGGGTCAACTTCTTAATGCAGCCCGCAAGGGCAAGCCTGTAGTTGACTGCGACACCGCAGGATATCGTGCAGTACCCGAGCTTTCTCTCACATCATTAAACGTTATGAATGTAACAATAGTTCCCGCCGTATTAGCAACCGTTTGGGGAGACATGTTAATCTACGAGAAGGTTCTCAGCTGGCAAAGATTCGAAGACATAAACAGATTCGTAGCCGCTATATCGGGAGGAGAGGCAAGCGGACTAATGTCAATAGAGGGAAGCATTTTGAAGGAATCAGTTATCCATGGCACAGTCTCTAAGGCTATTGCAATTGGCAGAGCAGTTAGAGAGGCCAGAGAAATAGGGAAAGACACTATAGAAGCCATACTACACGTAACTGGCGGATATAAACTCTTCGAAGGCAAAATTGTGTCATTTATTCGGGAAGATAAGTACGCTTTCGCTTGGGGAGAAACTAGGCTTGATGGAGTCGGCCAATTTGCCGACCATACATTTGAGATTTGGTTCAAAAATGAAAATCAAATCTCTTGGCTCGACAGTGAACCATACGTCACTTGTCCAGACCCAATTAACATAGTTGACTCGAAGACAGGACAGGGATTATCAAACTTTTACCAACAAGATTTCCAAACAGGAAGAGAAGTCACCGTTATAGGTCTAAAATGCGCAGACATTTGGCGGACAGAAAGAGGACTTAAAATCTATAACCCAAGGCACTTTGGATTCGATATTCCGTACACCCCGATACAAAAGTTCTTCGAATAGACGGGAAAAACTTTGTTGCAATATACTTTCTTTCATTCGAAAAACTTTTTAATTATATAATTTAGTTATTGTAACATAGAGGTGTATAATTATTTGAAGATTAGAGTTGGCATTGTTGGATCTGGTTTGATAGCGCAGATTATGCATATCCCTTACATTAAAGAGATCGAAAAGTACGAGCTAGCTGCTATATGCGATGCTATTCCGGGCTTAGTGAAAACCGTTGGGAAGGCATTTTCTGTTCCGAGAACGTACACGGATCACGCAGAAATGCTGCGAAAAGAAAGCCTCGACGCAGTTGTCGTATGTTCTTCAACTGAACACCACAACCAAGTCAGCATTGACGCGTCAGAAGCGGGTTGCCATGTTTTAGTAGAAAAACCTATGACCTTAAGCATCAAAGCCGCTGATGAGATGATTGCAGCTGCTAAAAAAGCTGATCGGAAACTCATGGTAGCCTATATGAAGAGGTACGATCCTGGATATGAAGCTGGAGCTGCTATGATGAAAGAAGTGCAAGATGATGTGGTTCTAATTAGAGCCCACGATTTTCCCAACTTTTATGGATCAAAATCGAGAGATAGTATTTCTGCAGTTCTTGACGAAATGACGAAACGACATCCAATACCGCTTGAAAAACGGGAAGAAAGCAAAAAGAGGATGGAAGAACTGTTGACACAACAGTTGGGGGAGTACTCTAAAGAAGAAATGAACGCTTGGATGATTAGTCTCTTAGGTCTAGGCTCTCACGATATGACTGTACTAAGAGGGGCCTTTGGTGAACCAAAGGAAGTTCTTGCTGCTTCGATTATTCCTGGTGTTCCCTCCGAGTCAGAGATGGAGACTTCTTATACGACCAAGATTCTAGCTATGCTGGATTATGGCAAGGCTAAATGCACTTTTGAAGTAGGAGGAACCCAAAGAACCTGGTTTGATGAAGAACTGGTAGCGTACGGCAACAAAGAGACGATATCTGTAAGATTTCCATATCCCTGGATCAAAAATGAACCTACAATTGTTACAAGAACAAGAATGAAGAACGGCGGCTTTGAAAAAAGCATCGTCACATCCTCGTACCGCGAATCGTTCAAGCAAGAACACATTCACTTTCTCAACTGCATCGAGAAAGACATCGAACCAAGAACATCGGGAAGTGAAGGCAAAAGAGACATGCAAGTGTTATATGGTATCCTTAAAGAAGCTAGAAAAAATAAATAGATCAATGTAAACTAAGAGGATTTCACACGACTTATACTCAATTCGAGGTTACACTTTTGAAGTCTTAAACTGCTATGAAGCTAAGAAGGAAAGGTTCTTTAAGATTCAAAGTCTCGTTGTATGACAATTTGGTTTCATAAGAATAGTGCTTATAGACTTTCGGTTATGAAGTATCCATCTAGACAGCTAGTGAAGATCCATGCTTAAAATGGTCATCATTAAAATATCCGACTATGACAACATTTTTTGCTTCTTCTTTAGGAGTGCTTTTGCAGTTCATAGCAGCCAGTTCAAGATTTACCCAACTTTTTAATCTACTGGTTTTGATATCGTTATTCGTCGCGTCTTACATTTCTAATTCTTCGCTTTTTCTGCCGAAAGGTGAAAAGATGATAGTGTATTTATTTGAGGAAGCGTGTAACTATATCTTGAATGAGGTTAAATCGTAAAACAACCGGATTAGCGGTAATTTTCTGAGGAAAGTTGAGGACAGATTAAGCTTAAATACAACATACTTAGTATCTCGGTTATCGAAGGAAAAAGGAAATGACAATCAAAAATTTCAAAAGGAAAGCACTAGTGATGATATTTGCTATAATTCTACTTGTGTCAAGTTTAGGTGCGACAACTATAAAGTTCACTACAGTTAATGCACAGACATTCCCCCGTAATGAAGCCATAGTAGAAACTGAGGAATCTGCTCCAAGTCCTCCGAACCCTGAATTTAACCCGCTTTTACCTTCAAGTGACACCCGCGCTTGGGGTGCTGGGATACTAGAACCATTGTACATACTTAATACTGTAAATAATACGCTTGAGCCTTGGCTCGCAAATGGTGCTCCTGTAATTGTAAACCAATATACAATTGAAATTAACTTGAAAACAGATGTCTATTGGCAAGATGGCGTACCATTCAACTCTAGCGACGTGCAATTCACATACGGCTTTCTGCCTCAAAACAACATCTTGGGATCTACGTATGCATACATTGACTCAGCATGGACTTCTGACAGTCTTGTATCCATTACAACTCCTACTGCTACAACAGTACTCTTTAACTTCAACCAAACTAACCCCAATGACCAGTTTTTAGATTTATATATGGAACTGGCCGTAGGGTATAGCGTAATGTTGCCCGAGCACATCTTTATGCCAGCTTACCTAAACGGCTCTCTCGCAGCAGGAACCTTCTTGTGGCTGAATCCTATAGGCACAGGCCCATACAAATACGAGTACGCGGATAACACAGAATGTATTAAGACACTCTGGGATCAATGGTGGGGTGCACTACCACAATACTTCGGCAAGTTACCTACACCAAAATACTTTGTGTTCGTTGTATCAGACTCAAATAGCGCTGCCTTATCTGGGCTAGAGACAGGAAGCGTAGACTGGTCTAGCCCGGTGGTTCCCCAAATACCGCAGCTGGAATCAAAGTACCATTTAGCGACCTATCTTACTGTTCCTCCCTATTTCCAGCCTAATTACTGTCTGCTCGATGGCATAGGATTCAACATACCCGACATGAACGCTAGATTTGGAAGCGCAGCCGCGTATGCAATAAGATTGGCAATAGGTTACGCCATTGACCGTACCACTTTGAACACTAAAGCGGAATTCAATACTGGAGAGCCAATATACGATGTCTCGTTGATTCCATCAGGTAGTCCGCTGTCTTACCTTAGAAACAATACCCTTCTGGCAACTCAAACCTTCTCATATAATGTTACCGAAGCTAAACAAATCTTAACTGATGCGGGTTTCACGCTTAACAAGGGAGTACTAACTGCACCAAACGGACAACCAGTAACACTCACTTCCAATACTGTTAGCGGATATACCGACTGGATGGCTGAACAGTCCCTCATTGCAACTTACTGCGCTGCCCTAGGTATAACGGTAACTACTTCAGTTCTACCAGAAACTACTGTCATATCCACCCTTCAAAGTGGAAAAGGATATGACATGTACTTCATGCAAAGATCTATGTCACTTACAGATACGTATTACGAGTTCCTAGGAGAATACGATATCAACGCCTATTCATGGATACTGATGTTTAATGGAATAGCTGGAGAAGGTATGTTCTACAACAACACACAGATAAACGACATAGTAAATCAGCTTGCACTATACTTTAATCCGAGTGCTCCCTCAGCACTACCTGTGGAAGAACGTCTTGCATCTGAAGCACAACAAATCTTAATCAATGACTTACCGATTGTTCCAGTTCTTGCTGTGCCGTACCCGCCTACTATGTATAGTCTAAGATATTGGACTAATTGGCCATCATCGAGTAATCAAGTTCCGGGCTCCAATGATTATTTCTGTAATAATATGTATCCCACTTTGATGAATGTGGTAGCCGTAACTACACCAATTACATCGACACCTTCTCCAACATCTAACGTGACAACTATTGCAGTCATTGGCATCGTTGCCCTCATCGTTATTGTAGTAGCCGTTTGGTTTGTTGTAGTACGAAGGCGCACGCGGGCGAAAACTAAGTCAACTTTGACACCGAATAAATAAACTTCCTTTTTTTTATTTTAAAAGTCGTCAATTATCGCTGAAACTGCAGCCATCGTGACAAAGTTGCTTTTCATTATGGAACGCCAATGTTCTTTATTTCATCAATCAATTACAAATTTCCAAGTTTTTGTCTTTCCTTCTAATCAGTCAGCGCGTGCTATTAGGTTGGAACAGTAAAAGATAAACCCACGGCACTGAACCGCCCGATGTTAAATCGTGAACGCATTTTGGTAACCCCTCATGTGGCCAGCACCTTGGAATCCTTATTTAGAGAACTAAAGGAAAGGTACGATAGGGATGTGGTATTTGACTTGCAAGGCATCAAACTAGAAGATAACGTGTATTAAGATAGCGAGGAGGCCTCGTTATTGGCGTGCATACGCTGGTGGGTCCCAAGGTACAAATATTTAAATGCGACACTAAGGTGAGTTAAAATAAAGGTAAAGAATAGAAAGAGGGATAAATTTGATACGGTGGGGTGCTGGTGCAACTGAGTGGTGGAAAGATCCATTTAGGAAAAAGTTAGAAGATATTTCCTATGCGGGTTTTGAAGGGTTATCTCTTATGAGTGGTCATACTGGCATATTTGAAAAGATACGTGGGGTTTATGGAACAGTCGACGAGTTTTTAAGTGATTTGGAAGAGAAAAAGTTGGAATGGGTATCTCTTTATTGGTACGGAAAATCTCTACAAGACTATAAAAACCAAAGGTACGTGATAGAAGAGGCGAAATTACTTTCAGAGTTTATCAGTTATTGCAATTGCAATTTATTTGTAGTAGATGTTATGCATCAAGGCGTTACTTTTGATTATCCAGTCACCGATCAAAAGATAAGGATTTTTGCAGATTGCATTAACAAAGTCGGTAAGGAAACACTTAAAAACGGAGTAAGAACTGTGGTACACCCACATCTGAACGGTCTTATCGAAAATAGAGAACAAATTGACAAATTTATGGAATATTCAGACCCTGAATATGTCTGTCTTTGCCCAGATTCCGGTCAGAATTATCTTGCTGGCTTCAGCGCTGCAGATGTAATACGAACTTATGGAGAGAGAATCGGTTTAGTGCATTTGAAAGACGCGAAAGCCGAGTTTGAAGTACTAGATAAACGGGATTGGGTACACGGGAAGGGATGGATGATTGCAAAATCTCGCGATGATATGTTCGTTTGGGAAAAAGATCGTCGATACGTAGATCTTGGAAACGGAGAAGTTGACCTCAAAGATTATGTTAAAGCTCTCAAAGAGATAAAATACGATGGATGGATCATTGTAGAGGCTGATGGTGAAGGTAGCATGAATCCAAGAGAATCGGCAGTCAAAAATAAGAGGTACGTAGACGAAAACCTTAAAAAAGTGCTTGCCTAGATCGTTTGAAAAGAATAAAATAATCGTTGATCTATGGAGAGTGTTTACACTTTAAAATGTTCCGAAACTTAAATCCATTAGCCATCCAGGGTATTCGAAATCTTCAAATTCCTCAAGAAAGGGCATGTGAACTAGCAAAGGTAGCGGGTTTTGAGGGGGTAGACATTAACGTTGAAGAGTTGGCTAACTTAGAGAAAGAAAAAACTATAGACGAAATAAAGAAGTTACGCTTTTGGAACAATTTAAAACTGGGAGGTTGGATCCTACCCGTAGGATGGAATGAGGATGAATCGACTTTTCAAAAGGATTTAAAAAACTTGTCTAATTATGCCTCAATTGCAAAGCAATTTTCTTGTAATCGAGCATATACATGGGTACTGCCGTTTTCCGACAAACTTCCATTTAAAAAGAATTTAGATTGGCACGTGGAACGCCTACGGCCTATCGCAGAGATTCTGAAAAAACAAAACTGTAAACTAGGCTTGGAATATGTTGGACCTAGAAAATTCCGGGAAGGCCACAGGTACAAGTTTATCTACAATATGGAGGGTATGCTTAGCTTAATCGAAGCTATCGGAATGAATAATGTAGGTTTACTGTTTGATTCTTTTCACTGGTATGCCGCAGAAGAAACGCTAAGAGATATAGAAAAGTTAGATCCAGAACAAGTTATCTACGTACATGTTAGCGATGCTCCCAAAGGAGTCTCAGTTGAGGATCTACGTGATGACGAAAGATGTTTACCTGGTGAGACAGGTGTAATTAATCTGGTTGGATTCCTTAGATGCCTTCATAGCATAGGATATGACGGTCCAGTGACTCCAGAACCTTTAGGCCTTAAAAATATGTCAACTTTAGATGCAACTAAAGCAGCTGGAAAGGCTTTAAGCAATTTATGGTTTACAGCAGGGTTATGATGCACTTCAAAAACCTTTAAAAATAACTATTTAGATAAAAATGTAAAAATAGAGAAAATAGGATACTTTGGAAATGAAGAAGATAAAAATAGGATTAGCAGGTGGAGGTACGATTCATGATTTTCATATGTATGCCTATAACAGAATCCCGGAAGTGGAGGTTGTTGCTGTATGTGCCTTGCCAAAAGACGTAAAGCCCTTCGCTGAAAAATGGAGAATTTCCAAGACCTTCACTGAAATCGAGAATTTATGTAAGGAACCGGAAATTGACGTGATAGACATTGGACTTCCTCCATTTCTACACTCTAAAGCTGTTGTGTTGGCAGCAGAGGAGCACAAAGCGGTTCTTTGTGAGAAACCACTAGCAAGAAATGCTGAAGAAGCAGGAGAGATGGTTTCGGCTGTTGAGAAACACGGCGTCTTCAACGCGTATCTAGAAAATTACTCTTTCTTCTCTTGGGTCGAAGAAGCGAAAAGATGCTTGGAGAATGGTGCTATAGGTAAGCCAGTATGGATGCGTTTCTATGAAGGCAACAGTGGGCCTTCTTCTCCGTGGTGCTTTAAACCGGAACTTTCTGGAGGAGGATGCCTCATGGACTTAGGATGCCACTCTATTGAAGCGCATCGTTGGCTTCTTGGAAAGAAGAATCCGATTCAGGCTTTCGGTTGGATTGATTCATTGGTTAACAAACAAGCCATTGAAACTGGAGTTGAAGATTACTGTTTGGCTCTGGTGAAATATGATGAAACTATGAGCCAATGTGAATCAAGCTGGGGAGTTATTAGCCCTGGTAACAGAGTTAAACTAGAGATCCTTGGAACAGAGGGCACTTTTTCAATCGGGACTTGTCCTCGTGTGGAGGTTTTCTCAACTGCCTCAGACGCTCAGATCTTAAAGAGACTTATGGATGTCCCTGGTGTGGATAAAGGATGGTTCTTTAGTGGCGTTGTTATGGCAGAATACCTGCAGGCCATGGTTTCCCAGATGCAGCATATCGTCGCGAGCTATTTACAAGATAAAGCGCCTAGACATGAGCTCAAAGACGGCTTGATCGTTAACAAAATAATGGACGCAGTCTATAAATCCGCAGAATCAGGAAAATGGGAAAACATCTGAAAATTGAACTTAATACCATCATTTTTATCTGTTTTGTTTCTCTGTAGTTTTCTTCCTCTTTTTTCATAGCTTATCCTTCTCTTGGAGCATTCATTCAATTTTAAGGGATGCACCTTTTAAACTAAAGATACACAATTTCTCTCCATCGTTTTATCTATTACCTAGAAAACTATTTCCTGCATCACCACTGTTTTTCTTAGGTTTTGATAAAGATTTAGCCTTACTTAAGCTACGAGCTCTTGTGTCCATATGTAATGTGAGCATGTTTTGTAAATAGACATTCTTGTTTGTTGTCAGATTCTTCAAAGAAATCTTTGCCCTTATCAGATCTTAACGGTCATTTTTTCCCTCGGTTGCTTTCTATCACAGATTTTTATGGGTTTCAAATAAAATAGTGCTATATATTTGTGATAACGTTTCCAGATTGGTCATCGCGTAATGTTTCGTATCTCTCAGTTAGTTTAGGGATGTCGGCAATAAGTCTTTTGCTATATGAGTGTTGAGGGTTGAGAATTACTTCTTTAGTAGATCCTTTCTCTACAATTTCGCCTTTGTACATTATATTTATCTCATCGCAAAGATAGAAAGCTTGGCTTAGATCATGTGTTATGAATATGATTGATTTATTCAAGTTTCTGGCTAGATTCTGGAGAATGTTCAGGATGGTAACCCTGAGTGAAGCATCTACCATGCTAGTAGGCTCGTCGACAATTAAAAGATCTGGATTTATCAAGAGTGCACGCGCTAATGATGCTCTTTGCAACTGTCCTCCACTGGCTTCATGGGGAAATTTATCCAAAACTTCATCTGTTAATCTAACCAAATTGAGAACTTCTAAAATTTTCTGCTCTTGTTCATTTTTAGGCACATGGGAAAGTACTTTAAAAACATTCGTAAGCCCATGCTTTACTCTGTAGATCGGATTGAAGGAGGAGTAAGGATCTTGAAAGAGAAGTTGTACCTGCCTATAATATTCAATATTTGGTATTGACCTTATTTCTTTACCTTTAAGGTAGATCTTTCCGCTGGTTGGTTTTAACAGTTTAGAGATTAACACAGCAGCAGTTGTCTTACCACTACCGCTTTCACCTACAAGGCCTGATATGTGTCCATAATTAACTTCAAAACTAATGTTATTCACAGCTATAGTCTCCGATCCTCTTCTAAGAAAACCTGTTGTAAAAGTTTTAGTTAAATTGTCTACCTTTAACAATCTTTCTGCCATTGACACTTCGCCTCTTACTCATATAGCCAACATCTGACGAATCTGCCTTTCTTAACTTCTAATAGTTTAGGCTCTTCTAGTTCACATCTTTGTTCATTACAGTAAGAGCATCTTTCATGAAAGCGACAGCCTTTAAGCGGGTATCTTAAATCAGGGGGAAAGCCAGGAATATCTTTTAAATTTCTTTCCTTGATTTTAGAATCTATAGTTGGAATAGTATTTATCAGAGCTTTCGTATAAGGATGAAGAGGATCATTTATAATCGCATCTCTTTTTCCATATTCAACTATTTCACCTGCGTACATAACGTAAAAGTAATTGCATATCTGGTTCAAAGTTGCAATGTCATGCGATATGACTAACAACGAGGAGATCACTCGCTTTTTTATTAAAAAGAAGAAAAACTCGATTAGACTGCGTTGAATTGTTACATCTAAAGCAGTAGTAGGTTCATCTGCAATTATAACTTTTGGATCGAGAAGTGATGAGACAATAACAACTACACGTTGCTTCATTCCACCACTTAACTCGAAAGGATACCTATCCAATATGTCAGCTGAAAGCTTAACTTCTTCGAATCGCGCTTTAGCTTTTGAAAGAGCCTCTTTTTCAGAAATCGAAGGCATCTTTGATTTCATAAAATCTATTACGATTGAATTAATCTTACTGACTGGATTGAGAGAATTCATGGAATACTGCGGAATCCTAGCTATCTTTACTCCCCATACTTTACGACTTCTTTCTCTCAAGCTCATACTAAATATGTCCAATCCATCAATAGTTACGCTTCCAGAAATTAAATTTAACGGAGGTACAACATAACCTTGCAGCAATTTTCCGAATGTTGTTTTGCCGCATCCAGATTCTCCTAACAATCCAAAGGTATCCCCCATTCTTAACTGCATTGAGCAGTTTTCTACTACAGGCACGGTTCCCTCTGGTAAAATATAGTGTCCAGTTACATTTTTTGCTTCAAGCGAGATTGTTTCCCCCGAATCTGCAGCAGACATCATCTATTCTACTTCCTAGTTCTTGGATTGAAAATATTACCAAGCCCATCTTTTATGAGTAATAATGACAGTGGATATAGTGTTATTAGAATACCAGGCGGTAGGAGCCACCACCAGATCCCAGTACCCGCGGCTTGAAATGTGATAGCCCAATATAATATTATTCCTAATGAAGTCACCGAAGAGGGACCTAGGCCCAAAGCGGACAAACTGGACTCTGCAATTACGGCACCCCCCACCATCGTTGCGAACGACATTACAATGAAACCAAGCATATTTGGTAATACCTCAGCGACAAGAACTCTAGTTCTGCTTAAACCTGATTGCTTAGCGACATCTACAAACTCTCTACTTTTAAGGCTGAGAACCTGCGCACGAATAGCACGTGCAGTCGCAGGCCAAGAAACAATCGCTATCAGAAAAATGATGGTCCACTGACTGCGAACTGCACTAAATGAGGCTATAACCAGCAGAAGCGCAAGTGTAGGTATTGTAATGACGACGTTTGTAAGACCACTTGCAACTTCATCAACTATCCTGCCGAAGTATGCCCCAAAACCGCCTACAACAACTCCAAGTAATGTGGCTATTGACCCTGCTATGACACCTATTTCCATAGAATACCAAGAACCTATAAGAGTTTGAATAAATATGTCATGACCAATAGCATCAGTACCAAAGAAATGCTCAAGTGAAGGTGGCTGATAACCTGCAAAATTCGGGCCACCTGCGTTAGCGGGTAAGAACAACCCGATTATAGAATACACCACTAAAAAGCCAAATATACATAATCCAATTTGAAGCCTTCTTGAACGCTTAAGTATGAAACGTAAAAACGTTAACCTTGAAGATTTAGCCAATATTAACTCTTCTCTCCCTTGTAGGCTAAGCGAATACGTGGGTCAACATAGACATAGAGAACATCTATCATAAAGTTTCCTACTAATACCACGAGTATTATAAATGTGAAGGCACACTGTATTACGTTAAAATCCTTATTCAAGATTGAATTATATATTAACTCGCCTATACCTGGATAGTTAAACACTACCTCTAAAACTATTTGACCTGCAAACGCCCCGCCAAGATACAGTGGTAACTGGCTTAGTAAGGGCAATAAAGCATTCTTTAATGCGTACTTCAAAAGTTTTATCCTGGATAATCCTAGTGTTTCTGAGTACTCCATATAGTCAGAGCTAATCTCGGATTGTGTCGTTGTTCTCATAATTATGGCTGTACTTCCAATGTATGGGATTACAAGAGATATGAAGGGTAGCGTGAAGTGCCAAAGGAAGTTCTGGATAAATCCAAACGACAATTGTGGTATCCAGTTTGAACTCCATGCTGATCCTGCGGGGAATATATGGAGCGTCGCGGCAAAAACAGCTACCAGAACTAATGCGAACCAGTAATACGGCATGTTTGATCCTACTAGAAAGAAGGGATAAAGAAGTTTATCGTATATCCCTTTTTGAAAAGCCGCAGCAGCCCCAAGGTAGACACCAACTACCAAACCAACGACGACAGCAGAACCCAATAACAATAGGCTCCATGGAAGGGCATATAAAACTTCAGCTAATGCCATGGTGGGATAGCCAACGATTGATGGCCCAAAATTGAATGTTACCATATTTTTTATAAAAATAACGTACTGTACATCTAGAGGTTCATTTAGACCAAATTTTTGGACCCAATATACATATAATCTGTGCAAAACTTCCGTTTGCCCAGAACCGCTAGTTATACTAAAAACCAAATGTGCTACAGGATTTCCTGGCATTAAATGTGGTAACAACCAGACCAACGATAACGAAACGAAAAAAGTGATCACGTAAAAAACGACTTTCCGCGAGAAGAAGATTAATAACCCGCTCCCTCTTACGGAAAACATGTTTTTTATATAAAAACTCAGCCTTATTTATATTTTTTGAGAATCAGAGAAACGTGAGGTTTATTTTGCCACTTATCAGGCAATCGCGCGAGATGAGCGGAGGCTTGGACTCTTTAGGGATTATCCAGTAGACTTCTTTGACCCTATCATCGTCGACGAATGCCATCGGGGGCAACGCACGGGACGAAAACAACTGGAGAGAGATTCTGGAATACTTCAAGCCAGCATACCCGTTAGGAATGACTACGACTCCCCTCAGACGAGACAATAAATACATATCGATATTTTGGGAATCCCATGCGCGCCAGCGCGCATAGATCCTTTTTGCAGGCTTAACTCGAATTAGTGTGGAAGAGCTCTTTCTAGGAGCCTTATCCAGTTTCCACCCATTATGTTTGAAACGTCAGAACCTGAAAATCCCTCGCTGCTTAGTGCATTCCCTAGCTTTTGAAGGTCTGCGACGGTGTCAATTTCAGACGGTACTGCTTCCATGCCAAATCCTCCGTCGAAATCTGAGCCAACTGCGCTGTGAAGCCTGTCTCCAGCCAGTTCGCATACATGTCTCATGTGTTTGATCACAGTGGACAAAGTGACCTCATTCTTGACCTTACCTCTCTTTTCCCAGTCAAAATCGAGAAACTGGTTGAACAGTACGGTGCCTATTACCCCATTTCTTGAGGTTAATGCTTTGATCATCTCATCGCTTAGATGTCTATCCGTGGGTATGAAGGTACGGCAGTTAGCATGACTTGCAATCACCTGTCCATGAAACAAATCAAGCGCGTTGAAGAAACTTTCTTCTGCCATGTGTGATGTGTCCAAAATCAGGCCAATACTCTCCATCTCTGCCATCAGCTTTTTGCCTTCTTGGCTCAATGGACCAGGAGCGCCGGTTCCCCCGCTATACTTAGTTCTGTGCCAGGCAGGACCGACTATCCTCACTCCTGCCCCAAACCATTCCTTTAGCTCATTTGGGGCGCGTATTGGATCAGCTCCTTCCATTAGAATTACAAGACCTAATTTGGTATTGGAAGATAGATGCTCCTTTAGCTGCGTCTTTGTTTCAATGATCTTGATCAGTCCTTTGTGTTCTATTCTCCTGTAATAATCCAATTGTGCCATTCCCTGTGCATGCGCCTCCTCAGGCGTCTTATAGCAAGATCCTTTAGATACAGGCGATGCCTCGCATGGGGCTACCCAGATGGTGGCAAAGACTATTCGCACATTCCCTTTTTGCAGCTCTGGAAGACAGATTGTAGGCGTTCCTTCCTTTTCCGAGTAGTTTTTGCTTCTGAGCTTGGAAATGTCCTGAAGAAAGTCTCGCTGCAGAGATAGTGCGTTAAATGCGATGTCCTCATGAGCATCAACTATTATGTATCTTGGCAACTTCTTTCACTCTTGCTGGACAACGGTGAATTATAGCCTTTCTACGGACTTATGAGCTTAATAGATTTTCTCTCCAAATACTTGGAATAGCTAAACTTTCGATTGCGCTATCCATACCACAACGAAGCGCGCTGGTTTGTCCCGAAATTGAAAAGCTTATTTTGAGAAGAAGGGTCTCGTATCAAATGAGTTACGTCCAAGCTTAGGAGGTGAGCCCAAGCGGGACAAGATGAACACGAGACCCTTGAAACCCTTTTCAAGAACATTGACTTAAGCTTTGCCCAAACCGTTTTACGCGGTTGCTTCCACACTTCTGGACCGGGCAGGCATCCCAGAAACCCTTTAGGGCTTTTCAGAACCTTCATCGTTATGCGCATGAAGGGCGTTCGCAGCCTAAGAGAAATGACCAGACTACTCGATGCTGATCCAAGGCTAAGAAAACTATGCCTCATAAAACCAAACGAAGCAGCCTATCCAAGAAGTGTTCTCAGCAGGTTCACCCGCAAAGTCGGAGAAAACAACCTCATCAACATAATAGAAGAGAAAGTCGTTAAGCTCATGCAACAGAACGGCGCGAAAGAAGTTGACGCTGTGTTTGACGCTTCCTTCATAAAAGCGTGGAGCACACGAGACCCGCTGGATAATCAGAGAGGCTACTCTGACATAGAAGCCAGAGTTGGAAGAGCAGGCAGAACCTCCGGACTCGGCTATAAACTACACTTATCCATCGATTCTGCGACTATGCTTCCTTTGACTTGCACCTTTGCTTCGGCCAGCCAGAACGAGCAGAAACACGCGCTGAACCTGCTTGAGAAGACGAAGCTGATTCTTAAACGGTCTGCGGCTAGATTGAGAAGTGTGATAGCTGACAGCCAGTACAGCGACGGCAAACTCAGAAACGCTGTTGACAAGACAGTGATTCCGTATCGAGCAAACCAGAAGCGAAACGTCGAGGGCTTGCTGAGGGTGGATAAGAAGTTTCGAACCTACGGGTCGGAAGAACAGAAAAGGGAGTGTCACAAGAGGCCGCATATAGAAGCTGTTTACAGTTTCCTGAAGACGCAGTACAGTTTAGCCATAAACAAGGTTAGAGGCGTAACAAACATCGCTAGATTTTGTTAACACTACTTTTCATCTTCTAGAAAGAGTATGTTGACTTCAAACGGTTCCTTGTGCATTTCAGCTGTTAGGTCCTGTTCTTTTCGGGCGAAAAGTGCGTTGCCTGCAATTTGATGGGCTAGAGCAATGGTGAAGCAGTCGGGTAGAGAAATGGCTCGTCTGCATTTAGTTTTGGAAGCTTGGTTGATTAACTTTAGTGTGTCTTCGACTTTGATGTATCCTGATGCAAGTAGCTTGTTTACTCTTTCAGTTGATTCATGCCATCCAAGTTTTCTGCAGAGCACATACCTCAGCTCAGCAACTGCCAGTTCGGTGGTCCAAGCTTCGACAAGGTCACTTTCTAGAGCTTTTTTGAGGTTCTGTCCAGGCTCATCACAATATATTAGCTCAATCAATGCGCTGGTGTCTACGGCTAATTTTCCTTTCAAGTCTGGTTTCATCAAGTTTTCGCTCCTCTTGCAACTCTTCAATTGCTTCTTTAGCTCCGGCTACTGGTTTGCATGCTTCTTCAAGTAGCTGGGGGTTCTTCTCTCGCTGATCAACCAAGAAGCGTAAAGCCTCGTTAAGGTCAACTCGGTGACCTAGCTTAATCTGAAGTTCAGAAGCAACCTCAAGTAGCTTCTGCTTAACATCTTCTGTAACCGATATAGTTGTCATAAATACCATAATAGCTATAACAAATATAATAGCTTTCACATCAAAAACAGTTTACGGAAGACTTTCTCATGTCTCACCCAAGAACGTGAGTTCTAATCCCGCCCGGTCCACTTCAACATACTTTCTAGTGATTCCGAGTCCTCTTTATGTGAGGACTTTACCCTATTTTCGTCTTCTAAAGATTTTGTTGCCATTTCACAAACATACTCACAGCCTGCTTCGAAGATTTTCTGGACTTAAAATGTGTAGGCTTTTAACTGAATTATAATAGTCTGGTTCAAAGTCTACAATATTGACTGTAAATAGGGGTGTTTAGTCTGCTTTTGTTCTCAAGCATTTGCTAAATATGCAAAAAGTCTTTTACTTTGGCTATAAGCTAGCGCACTAGGTAATCAACTAATTATTTTCTTTGAGAGATAAGGAGCTTAGATTGGGGATGTCAACAGAAAGCGTCCCTTTAGTTGGCGCTGCCATAGCTGACTATATACGTCGCCATTGGAAATCATCAATTCATGGGAAGGTGGCTGTTTTGTTGCTTCTTTCTTCATTGGGTGACAGTGTGTTATTCGTTTAGCATCTCAGCGAGTAAGCGGCGTTCAGCTCGTCTCAAATGAACAGCTAAAGTAGAACTCGAAAGACCAAGCTTTTCGGCAAGTTCATCCGCGCTTACTTTTCTAGGAGTATCAAAGTAGCCTAGCCTACACTCGGCTTACGAAAACCTGCGACCGCAATCACAGCACCGGTCCGCTAAACCTTCGGTTTTAGACAACGCTCGAACCTCACGAAAATCAGTCTAACTTGTTTTTAGAAGGGTTTGCTGAGGCTCTGGAAACTAAGGAAGAAAATTTCTATTCTTTAGGAGAAAAAGAAAATGCAAACTCTTCAATTGCAGCTATTTTGAATGTAACCAGAGCCTTCTCAGCGCCCATTCTTTTGTTTCTCCGTTGTTTCTGTGGGACTAAAAAAAGGGAAAAGGGAATTTTTTGTTTTCCAGCTTTCTCGCCTATGGTCGTTTTTTCAGTGTTCGCAGCACAAGTGCGCCGACCGCGGTTACTGCGACTATGATGGTGATTATGATGGCGATGGTTACGTACAGCAGAGACCAGCCAAGCGGAGATAGCGATAGTGGCGTTGCTGTGGGTGCAGAGGTAGGTGATGGTGTCGGAGTTGGACTTGGAGTTGGAGTAGGCGTTGGAGTCGGTGTTACTGGAGCGGCTGCTTGAGTGTAGCATGTGATGTTAAAGTCACCTGACGCTACATAGAGGTTGCCAGCGTATGGTACAGGTGTTGTTGGTTCGTTTCCGCAGGCGGCGTACGATAATTTTGCTCCGGTAGCGGCGTTAATCACGTAGACGTTGAAGGTGTAAGTGACATCGTAGAGATTTCCAGCATAGATGGATAATGGCGACTCTGATTCCCTGTTAAGGTACAGGTTCCAGGTGACGTTACCAGAAACTGCGTTGAGACAAACGATATCATACCACTCGTTGAAGTAAACGTTGCCATCTGCATAGAGCACGCCTCCATTTTGTTCAGTTCCCCATTGTCCAGGCGTTCCTGGATTGTAGTATGCATCGTAGGTCCATAGTATTGTTCCAGACGTTAGATTTATAGCATCAGTACGCTCGTTCATCTGTTGTACAAAGGCAAGGTTATCTGTTGTATCGACTGTCACTGGCGCAATTATTCCTTCTCCGTTTTCGGAAATGGCTGTGTATCCTTGAGCTAAGAATGGGTTTTCAACGTATGGAATTGTTATGTTGGCGATTAGTTCTCCTGTTTGCGCGTTAAGTTCATAGAGGAAACCGTCAGGGCAAGATGCACCGGGTAAGATAAAAGCGAGTTCGCCGCTGTAACCTGTGTCAGGTGCAATGTAAACGACGTTGTTAACGATTGTCGGCGTCCCGATTAAAGGCGCGAACATATTGCCCCAACTGTATGACCAAATTGTCGCTCCAGTATTCGCGTTTAAGCAATAGATGTAGTCGTTATCTCCGATGTAAAGGTCATTACCTACAGCCATTGGCGATGGCGGACCTTCTGTTCCCGCTTCTCCGAAGCCGAAGTTAGTAGCAGGTCCTGCAGATAATGCTACCTTCCACAATAAACTGCCTGAAGCAGCGTTTAAGCAGTAGACGTTTCCATCATCAGCTCCTGTGTAGACGTAACCGTTCACGACGGCGGGTGTAGAATATACTGCAGCGTTAGTTGTAAAGTTCCAGATTACATCACCGTTGGTGGAATTGAAGGCGTAGATATTCTTGTTAACTGATCCGATGTATCCTATGCCGTTAGCGAACACGGGTGAACTTGCAAACGATGCGCCACTGCCCAGGGGTTTGCTCCATAATACGGTTAAGTTTGTTGGTCCTACACCGCTTGAGTCATGCGCAGCGCTATCCATGTACATTGGCCAGCTCTGCGCTGTTCCATTTCCAATGCACATGACTTCGCCTAGTGTGCCAGGTCCACCAACGAAACTTGCGATTGTTGAGTAAGTGTAAACTCCAGGTGTGGATGATGAGGTCGTGGGTATCACGTAAAGGTTGCCGTAAGCGACGCATTGGGCGTTGTCTGGCGCTCCAGTTGCAAATGGAAGTGACCAAACCTCTGTGCCGTTGTAGGCGTTGAAGCAGTCAAATTCATTATGCCCGTACGCTCCAGTGTAGGGGTTTCGGTATTCATTGTCGCCCATTTGTGCGTATATGTATCCTCCAGCTATTGTAAAAGTGCCTGAATATGCGACGCCATTGTTTGTGTATGCGTTCCAAACCTCCGTTCCTGTTGTAGCGTTTACTGCGTAGAAGTGTCCGTCTTCGTTGTGTCCGTAGATCATTCCGTAGCTTGAGCCTAGGCTCCAAGACCAATCGCTGTCAGGTGTTCCTGGATTCCATTTCCACATGAATTGTCCTGTCGTGATGTTCCAGGCGTATATCCAGCCATCTTGTGTTCCGAAAGCGAAGACGCCGTCGATAGATGTAGTACCGCAAAACTGGAGAGATGGAACGTAAACTGTCCATAGGTATGCTCCTGTTGTTGCGTTGAATCCGTTGAATGTTTGGTCTGCCATGTCGGTGTAGACTATGACTCCGCTGCCATATACAGGTGAAATGTCAAGCTCGCCTGTCGCAAGCGGGTTTCCCGTATCGTTCCATAGGACCGTTGGTGGTTGGGCAGGATTCTTTAGTTCCCATCCGCATTGGCCGAAGAAGAACATTGTTGCTGGTAAATATTGTGGGTCTGTAACAGGTGCTCCGCCTCCCTGTTCTATTGCTTGTCCATATCCAGCTTCGTCTAGGTTGAATCCTGGCAGGGTCCAAACTAACGTTCCTGTATCAACTGTAATGCAACTTGGTCCTAACAGCATGTAGTTGCCGCCTAAGTATATTGGTTCTCCAAGTTCTCCGTCTGGGCTAGGAATTGTGTAAACGATGTTTCCGGTTCCGCCGTCTAATGCAATAAGGTCAGTAGCATTCTGAACGAATACGTAGCCGCCGAAAGCCGTTATATCGCTTTCTATTCCCGCTGTAGTAACGCCAGGAATGTCATCAGTCCACATTATGTTGTTCGTTGTTGGACCTGATCCCGTCGCTGCAAAGCTTCGACTATCATTACCGGCAGGCGCCGCATATATGTCGTTGATCAGGTTTGAGCTTATTGTACTCCCTGATGTTGTCTGTGCCTTGACGGAAGACAAAGTAGAATCTGATAATAAAGCTATCATCGAAATCAATAGCAAAGCACTGATTACAAATGCAGTTATTATATTTTGAACTTTTTTTGTTTTTTTCATTTTTTTCACATGCGCTTTTATCGCGCGATGGCACATCGACTTTTTTCTTAATAGTTTTTATTGCAAAGCGGTCGCTTTACAAAACGGAAATAGAAAAAATATTAGTACAACGTCTGAATACAAGTGGAAATATGCTGGTAGAAGATTCTGATCTAGTTAGACGATTCTGCAAGCTAGGATTAACCCTTAGACAAGCCAGAGTTTATGCAAGCGTCCTCACCAATGCTCACACCATACCCGAAATCTCTGACAGAACTAATTTGTATGAGCAAGATATTTATAAAATAATTAAGAAGCTCGAGAAAATAGGTTTAGTCACAAGAACGGCAGTCAAACCTATCCAAGTAGAAGCATTGCCTGTCGAGAAAGCTCTAAATAACTTGATAGAAATTCAACAAAGGAATGTTGAAGCGCAAAGAAAGACTGCAATGGACATAATAGATTCAATCAAAAAACAGTTTAAACCGTATCTCAAACACGAAAATTCAAAATTTGTTCTGCTTCCATTCAGAACCGAAGCGTATAAAAATAGAGTTGAATTGGCGTATGAAAATGCAAAAAGTACATATGACGTGTTTACTAGCCAAGAACTATTTCCGCCGAGTGCAGACGAGTTAATATCGGAACTTATTGCTGTGTCTAGCCTTTTTTTAAAACATAACGTTAAGGCAAGAGTTCTCATTGGCTGCAATAAAGAGGAAAATAAACTTGATGAGGTTTTTAATAAAAGAAATTGGCCAAAGCGGGCGACAGCTTTTAATCTAACGATAAAGAAAGCTTGCGGACAAGATGGTCTGTACTACGCAATAATTGATGGCGAAGAACTCTGGGTTCCATTAGAATTGTCATTAGCAAGTGCAACGTTAGTTACAAACAACAAAGAGGTAATCGGAATAGCAAGAAAACTCTTTGACATGCTTTGGGAAGACACAAAAACAGTAACGCTTCTAGAGGTAAACTAGCTTTAGCGAAACAAAAGTACTTAACGTAAAATGATTTAATTAAAGCCGTAAAACAATCAATCAGTCTTAAGCTCGAATGGATTGGTGAACGAAGATAATACTTGCTTTTCTTTTTCTTCAAATCCAGAACCTAAGCAAATTCGAGCATTCGGCACTTGTAAGTTGGAAAGCGATTCCCCAAAAAAAGGAATGTGAGTGAAATCTCCATTATGGCGGAGTTCGAATCCATCCCCTGTGCCATCATATTAAAACAAATGAAAAAAGATAGTTAAAAGTGTTAAATTCTCCTCCAGAGTAGCGCATCCCAGCGGACTCGAACCTCTTGGTTAGAGTGCATTCATTTGCATTTACCAGAATAACATTTATTTAATTCAAGCCTCATGCATGGGCTTGAGGAGCAAAAATTATGTCAAAAAACAAGAAGGGCTTTAATGCCCAAGCACTAAATCCCGCTCGAGGCTCCGCCTTTTCAAAGTAAAAGCTCTACTGGTTTAACATTTCAGCAAGCAAGCGGTGTTCAGCTCTTCTCAAATGAACTGCTAAGGTAGAACTCGAAAGACCAAGTTTTTCGGCAAGTTCATCCGCGCTTACTTTTCTGGGTGTATCAAAGTAGCCAAGCCTAAAGGCCAAAGAAATGGCTTCTTGCTGCTTTTCAGTCAAGCGGCTGATCGGCGAATTGAGCGAAAATTTGGCGTCCGTCAACGACAACACCTTATAGTTAACCCCTCTAGTTTCAAGGAACTCCTTAACCTGCTCATTATCCCCGACAAGGGTAACTCTAACTTTTCCATCCCTGACAGCAAAGGGCAACATGGGGTACATCCCTCTTCTGATGGGTGTTCCTGAACTTGGCTGAACCGTTTTTCCCTTGATAAAATAGATGCAAGCGCCTCTATCCTGTTCTAAAAGCTGATATTCAACGTTTAGGTTTTGAAGGAGTGATTTTAAGAGTTCTTCAACTTCCAAAGAGTTATCCTTGGGCTCTAATCTGAATATTGCTGCCGTTTCAGAGGAATCAAATCTTAAAATGTGTAGCATCTCAAATGACTTGATTTTTTTCATAGTTTCAAGCCTGTTTATTAATTCAGTCAATTGAGCTTTTTTGATTAATTCGGAATTGTCACCTGTCTCAGATGTTTTGAGTCTCTCGATTTCTCGATCCTTAATTCTTTTAATTGCTTCGTTGACTGACCATTCTACAACTATTCTGCGCATGTGATTACATTACATCTATTCAACAATTAAAATGTTACAGCGAATATGCTCGCTATAAGCTTAATCCGTAACGATGTCTACATATCAGAAAACTAAGCGAAGTGAAAAATAAATGGAAACATCAGATATTATTTCGGTCGAAAACCTCGTAGAGGTCTATGCTGACGGCACAAGAGCACTTGAAGGGATCTCTTTTAATGTGAAAGACGGCGAATTTTTCGGGTTTCTGGGGCCGAATGGCGCAGGAAAAAGCACCACAATCAAAATCCTCACCACGCTCCTCAGAAAGACTTCAGGGCACGCGCAAGTAGCTGGTTACGATTTAGAAAAATCGCCAAAGGAAATCCGAAAAGTCATCGGAGTCCTCACACAAGAAACCATAATAGACGTTGACCTAACAGGCAAGGAAAATCTCCGTCTTCAAGGTCGTCTCCAACAAATACATGGTAGCGCCTTAGAGAAACGAGTAGACGAGCTACTAAAAACTGTGCAGCTTGAAGAATTCGCAAACAAACCTGCTGGCCGATATTCAGGCGGCATGAAAAAACGGCTTGACCTCGCCTCTGCCCTAATTCATAAGCCTAAATTACTTTTCCTTGATGAGCCGACGACTGGGCTTGATCCTCAAGCCCGTGCGTCAATATGGGACTACCTGGATGAGCTAAACAGGGAAGAAGGAATTACAATATTTTTGACGACTCAGTACTTGGAGGAGGCAGACAAGCTCTGCCGGCGACTCTCAATAATTGACCACGGGAAGATTGTTGCTGGTGGTTCGCCCGCAGAACTCAAGCAAGCAATCGGACATGACACCATAACTCTTTCACTTAAGAACCCAAAAGATTCCTTGTTGAGATCCGAAACGAAAAGGATTTTGCAAGAAATTCCGGGAGTAGTGGATGTTACTGATTCAGACGGCGGCATTGCTGCTCATGCGAAGAACGCAAACGAAATAATAGCTGACGTAGTTACAGCGTTGGACCGCAACAACATTCGCCCGACTTCTTTGAACATGTCCTCTCCAACACTTGATGATGTTTTCCTGCACCATACGGGCAGAAGAATAAGACCCGAAGAACTCGGCAGAAAACCCACCGAACAAATCTTAATGTGAGGTAAACTAAAAATGACACTATTTTATGACATTCAATCCTTGTTCCAAAGAGCTTTAACAAAACTATGGAGAAACCCTACTCTACTGTTTGTCCACCTCTTCACGCCATTGCTGTTTCTGATCCTTTTCTCGCAGTTACTTCAAAAACTCGGCATTTTTCTGGGACCCACTGGGAGTTACCTTGCTTACCTTACGCCTGGGATATTGGTGTTGAATTTAGTTATTGGGTTGCCGTCGGGCCAGTCGATTGTGAGTGATCTTGACTCGGGGTTTCTTCAGAAAGTGCTTTTAACTCCTGCCAGCAGATCGGCAATTTTGCTTGGTCGCTTGATGTGCGACATACTCGTGCTCATGGCCCAGTCAGCCATAATAATTGGAGTGGCAATGCTGCTGGGTCTTAGAATCGCAACCGGGG
>JBEKBM010000031.1:0-27028 GCA_050015395.1 Bathyarchaeia archaeon | reverse complement strand
AAGCCTGAAGTGCGCGAGCAAGTACTGGGATTAGCCCATTTAACGTCGGTCATGGCGCTGGTCAGACACCAAACCAATGGTACAATCGGGCGTAACCCCAGACTGCTCACCAAATAGTTCAGCGAACAAACTATAAAAAATTTAATTGTGCACACCCCTCGGAGCCTATTAGAAGCATCTAGTAGACCGGGAGGGTAAGCTGTTGCGCACACACAAGAGGGCGCCGAAGTACCAAAGCCACGTAAATACATACAAAACAGCGTAATCCATTTTACTATCTATCGAGTTAGCCAATTAGCAAGGATTTCTCAGTGTGACTGCATAAATGGAAAAAGAAAAAGCGAAAAACTTGTTAAGCAAGATTAAGGTTACTCCGTTGGCAGCCGAAAGCTTCGGCGTCCGTTCCATGTGCACATTAATCGAAACACCCGATGTGACAGTGCTTTTAGATGCTGGAGTATCACTTTGTCCGTACCGTTTCAGTTTGCCGCCGCACCCCATTGAGTTTCAAACAATCGCTAGGCTGCGCAGGCGCATTGCGGAAGCCGCAGACAATGCTGAGGTGGTAACGATTAGCCATTACCACTTTGACCATTACACGCCCTCATACGAGGATTGGGTAGTTAACTGGACAGAAGCAAACGAGACTGCACGCCAAATTTACCAAGACAAAACAGTTCTCATGAAGAATCCGAAAGAAAAAATCAACGCCAGCCAAAGACAGCGCGCTTGGCTTTTCCAAAAAACAGGAGGCAAATACGCCAGAAAACTGGAAGCAGCCGACGGAAAAACATTCACTTATGGGCAGACGGCGCTGTGTTTTTCTGAACCTGTTGCTCACGGCTCTGAAGATTCAATGCTGGGCTGGGTTATAATGGCGGTTGTGGAGTATGAGGGTGAGCGGTTCATGTTTGCTCCTGACGTTCAAGGACCAATGTCCCCTCATACGCTTGAGCTGATTTTGACGGCAGAGCCAACAGTGATTATGTTGGGTGGACCGCCGTTTTATCTTGCAGGCTTCAGAGTTGAGGCGGCTCAGCTGGAGCAGGGTTTGAGAAATCTGGAACGCATAGTCCAGACGGTGCCTGTGGTCATTCTTGAGCATCACGCGTTAAGGGATGAATCATGGAAGCAAAAAATAGGCGAAGTTTACCAGCAAGCGTCCAGGGCTGAGCATAGCGTTATGACGGCTGCAGAATACTTGGGCAACGAAAACATGTTCTTAGAATCCAAGCGTAAGCAGCTTTACCGTGACTTTCCGCCTTCCGCAGAGTTTAAGCAATGGATGAAGACACTGGGCAACAAAAAAATCGCTAAACCCCCATTATAAAATAGTGCGAAAGTGGAAGAGTAAATAAACAAGTAAACAAAATTATCACCCAGTAAAATTCAGGTGAACGATGAAGAGCCTTGTTGGACTTTAGCTTAGCCGCCTTGGTTGCTTCCTTTCTGCTTATTGCTTTGGCGGAAATGGGCGATAAAACTCAGTTTTTAGCCATGTCTTTTGCCACACGATACAACGCCTACAAGGTACTTTTTGCAGTTTTCTTAGCAACAATGGCTAATTTTGCAATCACAGTAGCCGTAGGCCAACTTCTAACTACAATCGTGCCTATAGATGTAATCTCGCTGGCAGCTTCACTTTCATTCATCGGCTTTGGACTATGGACTCTAAGAGGCGACAAACCGAAAAGTGCAGATAAAAAAGCTTCACGGTTCGGAGTGGTCGGAACCGTATTCATAGCGTTTTTTATTGCGGAGTTTGGAGATAAGACTCAGCTTACAACAATTAGTTTAGCAGCCCAATACCAAAATGCAGTAAGCGTTTTTATTGGAGCAACCTTGGGCATGTTGGTGGCAGACGGAATCGGAATTGTTGCGGGCGTTGTTTTAG
Organism: Bathyarchaeia archaeon; assembly: GCA_050015395.1. GTDB lineage: Archaea > Thermoproteota > Bathyarchaeia > Bathyarchaeales > Bathycorpusculaceae > Bathycorpusculum. The sequence continues at coordinate 25,134 of JBEKBM010000031.1, read as the reverse complement.
GTAAACACATTCCACAGAGAACAATTAAGTGGGTTTCAGCAACAATATTTCTAATATTCGGGCTAGTAGGCATCTACGAGGTTCTTCCTTCCAAGATAGGTTTAGCTTACACAGCAGTAACTTTAATCTTGCTAATTATTTTCACCGTCTTGGCAATTACATTTATAACTCGAAAATGGAGATCAAGCGAAAAATTTAGCGAAGATGAAACATGCAAGCGCAAACACGCTTAATCATGGTTAAGAAACTTTAAATGCTTAGTTCAGATACTTCAATTTTGAGGTTTTTCTGTTGGATAAAAATCACCCAGTTATAGCCGAATTTAGCATAATACCAATTGGTCAAGCTGGAAGCAGCGTAGGTCGTTATGTGGCAGCTGCGGTTAACGCTTTAAAGAATGTGAAAGGCTTAGACTTTGAAGTAACACCCATGGGGACCATCCTCGCAGCAAAAGATCTTGACACAATATTTGAAGCTGTCCGCCAAGCGCATGAAGCCATCATCGCTATGGGGATCAAAAGAGTTTCATCCACGCTGAGGATAGATGACCGAAGAGATAAGCAAAGGACAATGACTGATAAGGTGAAAACAGTTAAGGAATACATGAAACAGTTCTAGGCAAGAATCCATAATGCAAGTGCGAGCTAGCAAAAAATACTAATCTACGAAATAACGGTAAATTTTCTATTCGTACGCTTATGATAACATGTAACTCTGTTTAAATTTTTTTTAATAAAATGAATGGTTTAAGTGTACTCTCGAAATGTGAAGCCGCACCTGAGGCATCGGAAAAACTGAGTTGAAGATTCATCTGATCCTCTGGTTTGCACTTGCCAAACATTAGCTGTGTTATTCTCACATCTGGGGCAGTCGATTCGTACAGTTGGCAACGTACTAAGTTGCTCTTCTTTCCCTATGACAGCCACAAACTGCTTCGGGTTATGCTCTATGATTTTAGTGCCGACTTTTACGTTATCGTTTAATTCTTGCTTTTTAAATTCACATTTAGTACATACTAGCATTACTAAAGCTTGTTTTCCCGAACTTACTTTTTTAGGTACAAGTCGAGAACCGCATTCCGCGCAAAACTCCATAGCTGTCATCTCCTTTTTTTAAAAATTTTTTTGGCAAATGATTGAGTTAACTTGGCGCAAGCAAAAAGGGTTTGTTCGGAAGAGAGAGGGGGGAACAATACTTTGTCGCTTGCGTTTCAGTTAACCGTTCATTTGCCAAACGCTTTTGGATTTATCACATCCTAGGCGACTATTAGCATTAGTACAGGTAGAGCCATAAATAATGATGTGACTGTATCGGCACTACAACAAGCTAAACGCGTGGCTAAGCAGCTTAAATAAGGCGGCTTAAGTCTCGTGGGACATGCATCACTGTCGACTTTTTGTTTTTCTGGGCTTTGCCATTGCCACAGCTTTCCTTAGATCCAAGGGTGACTTAATTTTGAAGAAAGTTCGAAAATCAGGGTCTAACTGTTCTATAACTAAAGTCGAAAGGTAGCGTACCCCACGCATTTTACTTACCATTACTTCCACTTCAAGCTCACCGCTTGCTAACGCTTCTTCAGCTGCTTCCAACGCTTGCTCTGTATGGTAAACTGCATGTAAGGGTTCAATTTGGCGGCTTGGCCATCTTGGAATAACCGCTGACTTGCCAATGCAACAATCAAAAAGCAAAGACACCACCTCTTTGGAAACAAACGGCGCATCAAACGGCAGAAGCAGCGAATATTTGCCTTGGGCAGCCTTAAAACCAGTTGAAGCCCCCGCTAAAGGATCTTTCGACTTGTCAACGCTGATGGCAAATTGAACATTAGCTGACGAAACAATTTTAGCGTACAGGTCTGATTGTTCCTTTGAGCTGGTAACCACTAATACTTCGCCGACAATGCCTTTTACTGTGTCAACTACGTGGTTTAACAAGGGTTTATTGTCCAGTTTCAAAAGACCCCTGTCTTCATTGAACTTGCCCTGGGAACCCTCGGCCAGAATAATTGCAGATCTATCCAAACAGGTGACGTCTCCACCCTTAAATTACAAAACAAGTTAAAAAACATACAGAGAACCCATTAACTAATATTAAATAACCGTCTCGGCCTTCCCTGAAAGCAAGAGCTTCGACTCTACGCCTTTGGTTTCACGATTACTCATATGCTTTTTCGCGCGTCGAAATAGAAAAGACAACTATTCTTTGGTCAGTTGAAAGCTCAAACAGTATTCTTACTATTTTTCCAACTCTAATACGGTAATGGTTTTTGTACCCATGCAGTTTCTTGATGTCTAACCTAGTTGAAAGACCCTAATCCTCTAAAGTTTTCAGAGCTAAAAGTATCCTTTCTTGATTTTCTTTGGGCAACTTCTTAAACTGCTTTTTAGCTTTGCCTTAAACAAAAACTAGGTGCTTGGGCAAATGCTAATTCCCTTTCGTTAATTCATTCAAAGGCTCAAGACGCAGTTTTTTGTTTCTCTTTGCAGCCTCGTATTCCTCTATAGCTTCAACATCTTCTTTAGTGGGCTCTTCACATCCGATTAGCCGCTCTTCAACCAGTTCATTAAGCCCTTGTACTTTCTTGTTTAGTTGGACAAGCAGACTGCGAATCTCTTTAAGTTCTGCTTCTGATGTCATATCTCTCAAAACCCAAATAGCTTTGAGAAGTATTTAACAGTTATCAACATACATCCACTTATAGCCAACATACGCAGGCTTACCATCTGTCCCATCAGATCCTTATCTTCCTCAAACCCAACTGACGAACCACCAGCCAAAATAATTGCAGATATATCCAAACAGGTGACGTCTCCATCCTTAAATTACAAAACAAGTTAAAAAAACATACGGAGCACCCAAAACTAAAGTTAAAAGCGGCTTCTTGGCTGAAATTTCCAGCAGGCGTGGGTTCAAATCCCCCCCCTGGTCCACTAGTCCATGATTTTTCGTGATTCAACGGTCCTTTTGGCATTGTTTTAGCTGTTTGCTTCTTTTTCTAAATAGCGTGTTGCCGCTGAGGTTGCAGACAAGTTAAAAGACTGTTTTTATGAAAGCTTTATAAACTTAGATGCTGCCAATTGGTTTTTACAAGAAGAAAAATGAAGGTTTACTAAATGGGTGAAGAAAAACCAAAAAAGAAAGGGCATTCTGTTGGGCTAGGTAAAGTTGTCGGTATTGTGGTTGTGGTTCTTTTCGTTGGAATGATTCTTGGGGGATACTTAAGTTTCACTGTAATTGGACCAGAATTGCAGAAATTGAACATAAACTTTGGGTACGTTGCGAACAGCAACAATCAAAACAGCAACAGTAACAACAACGGAAATAACAATAACAGCAATGGCAACAGCAATAACAACAATAACAATAATAACAATAACGGGAACAGCAGCAATAACGGTAATGGAAGCCAAGGTGGAGTAAATAATAATAATCCGTCGCCGAGCAATCCGACTGGTAGTTATGGTGGTAGCGGTCAATTTGACCTTAGTATGCAGTCAAATGGAAATACGCTTTCTGGAACAATGACGGCAAACATCGACTGCGCGGTTGAACAGAGTGGAAGCAACATACAATTGAGTATAGACCTCACGCCTACAAGTGTTTCTGGAAGTCTGCAGCAAGCAATTACCGCTGGTGGCAGCGATACGGTCTTTAACTTTGTGGGCACAACTTCTGGTTCACAACTTACCGCGAACGCTCAAGGCACTGCCGGTTCTGGCCAGACCTTTGATTTTAACCTCAGCGGTTCAATCGATTCGAATACATTAACTTTTACGATGACTTCAGCATCAGACTCTCAGATCACCGTTTCGACCCCGCAGCAGATAATAACTCACAACAACACTTAATATGCCATAGATGAGGCTGCATTAATCTCCTCTTTTTACAATCAAGAGACAGCGTCCTTCTTTATGCAAGCATGAGCCATAAGTCAAAGGTCAAAATTCAAGCCTCCCGTGAAAAACCGAAAGGCGGACGGCACCTTACTTTTGGGTTTTAACTAATCTCTCGTATTCGAGGAGTCTTATGATCTTGACGTGTTTGATTTTTTTCCGATCCATTCCAAGATCCTTCAACAAGTTTGGTTGCATCTATGTCTAGAGGCTTGCCGAAAAGATTCCAAAGAGCATCAGATGGGTTGGAAAGGCGTTTAGGGGATTCCATTATTATGCGTTTGTTTTCAGACTTTACAATGAGTTTGTCGCCAATTTTAACGCCAAGCTTAGAGCGAACGCTTTGGGGTATAGTAACTTGATACTTTCGAGTCACTTTTACCTCTTCACCCAAGTAAAATTCACCATGACCAAGTAGGACTAGCGCAGGACTTAAAACTTTCCAAAAAAATAAAAAATTATAATTATTCAGCTTTCACAGCACTATTATTAAGTCCCCTAAGAATCTTATCATCAGCTTTAATATTCCTGATGAGTATTTCATAAGGTCTTTTACAAAGTGCCATTCTTAAGCCAACCTTCTATTTGTTCAATATCATACTTGCGTATGTCTTTTATAAATTTAATTATCTTCAACTCATCTTTTTCCTTGAGTTCTGCTCCATTTACTTCAAGGAAAGCCTTTGTCACTTCAAAAGCTGTTCTATGATGTCCGTCTTGAAATATTCTACTAGTAGCAATTCTCTTTAGCAGTATAGCGGCTTTACGGTATATGCCTTCAGCATTCTTTACTTCTTCAATATAGCAGTGATAAGGTTCTAGGCCTACCTCAAAACCTGACCAATAACCATAACGTTCAATCATAATGTCATGTGCAAGAACCAAAAATTCATCTGGGGGATACCACGTTTTACCCTCTTCAACCTCACATTTAGGAAGTTCAATATGCTTTTTCAATGCTTCTTTGTTTGGTTTTACTTTCTCTATTTTGTGAGACATCTAGAACTATAGTTATCTATCCCCAGTAAGTAATTAATTTATTCTAAAAGAATTCTTAGCAAAAGCGCTCTTCCTTGAGAAGCTTGCGTAACTCCTTGACTCTTCCAGCTTTAATATCATCTTGACCTTGCTGGATAGCTTTCATCATTTCTGAATCACTTAAAACTTCAATGGTTTCCATGCGCTTACCCATCAGCTTAGTAGCTTCGTCTAGCTTTTGCTTGGTTTCCAAGAGGAGCTTACGGTCTTCCTCATCTAAATACGCAGTCTTAGCCATTAAATTACCCCGAACTACTCAGAATACACCTATGCCAACCCTACTAATAAATTTGAAAAAGGCGGAAGGATTTGCGTGAGAAACAGGTAACGTCTTCACCCATAAATTACAAAACAAGTTAAAAAACATACGGAGCACCCACAACAGCCAACAAGTAAATTTTGTTTAGGTGCTTGACTGGCACTTAAAAGGTCTAGGATTCAAATACCTCGGTGTGCCTACTGCATCTTATCTGTTGTTTGGTATCAGTGACTCAAAGTCGGTTAAGTCAAAAGCCAAGTATCTTGAGCTTGTCAAAATGTTTTTTTCAATGATTTTTTGCGATTTAAATTGTTGAAACACGAGTATCCTACTTATGATTCAACTATTTGTGGGAACCCTCAGCTAGAATAATTGCAGATCTATCCAAACAAGTGACGTCTCCACCCCTAAATTACAAGCTCACACACGCGCACACGCGAACACATAATTCTTTGTTCCAACAGGAAAAAAGGGCTGAAATAAAGATGATAGGTTTTACTTAAACTGCCTATTTAGAGCATGTACCATTAGCCTACGCATGTCTATAAAGAACGGATATCCAAGTCGGTGGTTTCGAATGTATGCTAATTCTCTTGCAATTGTGAATAGCCAAAAGAATCTGTCGCGATGAGCATGAAAAGCAGCCAGATTGACGAAAATCAAATTGCCATCACTGTTCTTGCTATACCGTGCATCCGTTAATCGATTTACAAACATTATTTTCAAAAAGTCCTTAGGTAAGGGGGATAGACCGCCTAATTCATCTCTTAGCTTAACAAATTCGTCATAGTCTTGTAAAATTTTGTCTTTAAATATAACAATGTCTTGATCAGAATAAATTGTTACAAATTCTCCTTTATTATTCACCTTATAGGGTCGCAAATTGTACTCTAGAGCTTTCCGTTTGACTAAATATTGATCTATAACAATCCCGATTCCCTTGAACTGGCTAAAAAATTTTTTGATTGTGTCAAAATGAAAAAGGATTTTGGACAAGACTACATTAGGATAGACGTAAATAAAATTTTTCCGTCATCATACCATGTATATTTTTGTGATTTCAGAACTCTGAACGATTAAAGTATGAGATCTCAATGCAACAGAAAAAAAAGGCTCCATTAACAAACCGTTTGATTTATAAGCTAAACGGCTTCAAATAATATAATTTGATAAAAAATGGCAAAGAATCTTGAAGATGAGCGAATTAGAGCCGAAATTCAAAGAGCAATAAGCATTACAAAGGATGTCGAAGAACCTTTTCGCTTAAAAGCATTTGAAATTGTTCTGTCAAGATCACTTAACGACTTTATTGTTACAGAAAAAAGTGTAAATCAAAAAAAATCAGATATCTCCACACCATTGGAAGCAACAACAATAGAAGCTACTATTGAAGAATTTGCGGCAAAATGCAATTTGAGCATTAAACAGTTGAAGAATGTATATCATTTTGAGAAAGACAAGCCAGTTTTTGTTGTTTCTTTGGAAGGAAAACAATCTGAAAAACAAATTATTGTTTCTAGACTTTTGTTGGCTGCTTATGGGGAGGTTTATGGGCAACAATGGCTCAATTTGTCTCAGGCTCTAGAAAGCCACGGTATAGGGGGCCTCGCGAATTTGTCTAAATATTTGGATAACAAACCTGAGGTGTTCCTGAAAAAAGGTCAAACAAAATCTAGGCAGTATAAACTCGTTGATTCAGCCAAAGTTGAAACTTTTAAAATGATTAATCAAATAGCCACCGGAGTTAAACCGACGCTTGAACCAGAAGGAAAACAAGGCGGCTCAAGGAAAGAACTGTTCTCGCCGAAAATTGATGAGCTGATTGATGAAGGTTATTTTAAATTGCCGAATAAAAGGAAAGTCGAAGATGTGCTGAAGTCTCTCAAGGAAAAGGGACTTCCAACGAGCGGTAAAGCCAAAGCTGTGCGCGAATCATTGAAAAGGCGACTTGGCAAGACTTTGAAAGGAACAAAAGAAGAAAACGATTGGGTGTTTTGGACGGAATAGAATGTCAATTGAGCTTCCCGACCTTATTGGGAAAGAAAAGCAACATTATGAATCATTAGAAGAACTGTATTCTTACTCTTGCGGAAAAAAACTGGATGAAAAAGAACTCAATAACAAACTAAATGAGACAATAGATGACTGGGACAAAATGATGGGAGGACGAGACAGTCTAAAACCTTCTGTAACTCCCTATTTTCAACAATTGTTAAAAGGCGACAAAAATAAAGCACGAGAATTATATTTCTTCTTGAGCCCAATATTTTTCTATATTCATATACTTTTTGAAATGGAGCGAAAAGCATGGCGAAACGCCATGACTTCTAGCGGTATTTTCTGCGAGCGAATTGTTAGAAACTTAATACAGGAAATTGACAGAAAAGATTCTAGTGGTATCTGGGAAGAATTATCAAGAGACCAAAAATTCGATAATCGAAACGGTAGACTCCGCAAAGAGTTGGAGGCTAAGAAAATAAGCGAAGCAGATACTATATGCAGTTTACTCAAGAGCATTTACTACACAAGGAGCCATTCTGGGCCACATGATGTCCCTCCACCAGAACCAATTCAAGCTGATCTTAGCACGAGACTATGTCTACCCGCTTATGTAAAATATTTAGAAGCTTTAATGGATCTAGGAAATGATTTGAAAGGAGATTTCAATAATTTCTTATCTTTCTTTTACAGCTTAACTCGAACAGATATAGCTTTGGTGTTTGGACAAGAGGAAATTCGGAAAGCACCAGCTGAAATTATTAAAGAAATCTATCGCCAAGGTTTCTTTAAACCCGGAAAGGCTTTTAGAGAAACAAAAACAAGATTGCGAGATGCAGGATATGATTTTGGGGATGCCCGATTAGCGCAAGAACTGGAAAAACTATCAAAGGGTAATAAGGCAATGCTAACTCGCAGAGGAAAGCGAGGATTTTATACTTATCATGAAAGATATCCGCCAGAAGAATTTTTCAAGGTGTCGTTCTAGTTTACAATTGAGACTATTGCTAATCACGCATTCGTTTTTTGTTATCATAGTCGTACCAATAGAGAATCGGTTCGCCATTCCTCTTTGTAAAAGTTCTCTTGATTTGCCGTCAGAAATTGTGGCGCTCACCAAAACATTAGTGTCAAGAACAACCCTAAGCATTTAATCATCTTAATTATTTGCGGTGACGCTCTTTCCTAACTTCTGACACTATTTCTTGGATTTCTTCCTCTGAAATGTTTAGGTGCTTTTTGTCCATCATTTCAAAAATGTTGTCCCATTCTTTTTTTATGTCGGGAAGCTCTAGCTTTTTGAGTATGATGGTGTCGCCTTTGCCGTAGACGAGGAACTTGTTTTTTGGCTTTATTTTTAGCTGTTTTCTTATGGACTGTGGGATGACTACTTGCCCTTTTTCGCTGATTGTGGTAACTTGTGGCTCTTCACTCATTTGTATCAGTAAGAATAGTTTACTTTCACACTATTTAATTTTTCTTAAAGGTTAATCACAAACTTTTCACAAATGTATGTGATTTCAAAATTTATTTTCTCCTGTTTTAAGATTGAACTCCACAAGGGAAAACTATTTTTTTAAAAGATCTGCAAATTCTTCGTCTGTTAATCCAGCTTGTCTCAATATCGATTTGAGAGTTCCCGTCTTTACTTCTGGATGAACAGGAACGACAACTATGTACACCCTGTCTGCAGTTTTTCTTTTTAGCCTGACGTGGCTTCCTTTTCTGCCGACTACTTGAAAACCAGCTTTACCCAAAGCCTTGATTATCTTAAGGCCTGAGACAGGTTTCAGCTTTGGCATGGGTTTCAACGCTCAATGTTGTGAGAATAGGCGATTTACTGGTTGGAATCTTGGCATCTTCATCTTCAAGGTAAAGCTCGATTGCTTCCCGCAAATTACTTAGAGCCTCCTCTACATTTTTCCCTTGGCTGGCTATATCCAGTTCAGGGGACCAAGCAATTTGCAACTTTCCTTCTTTCCAAAGTATAGCCGAAAAAGTAATACTTTCAGTCATAGCAGCCACACAAAGTACTCCACCTAAGTTATAAAAATAGTTTATGCAACTAAAACCAAGTAAACCCAGAGTTCTGGCAACAGTTCACTTTCACTCACCCCTCCACTGCTTGAAAAAGTCGTTTCTGCGATGGCTTAAAAGGCGTAGAGGTCGCAGTTTAGGATTCTCAAACAATAGGGGAGAAATATAAAATGGCTCAAGTAAAAGCCGTCAATTCAAACCTATTTGGATCCTCTATAGGATCCTATTTGGATCATCTAGTAGACCGAGGGGGTAGGTTGTGAGAGAGACAGAAGATGGCGACGAAGAGGAAGCGACCATTGACAAATTAATCGCTATAGAATGGGACTTGCTTAACGATTTGAAGCAAATGCTAAACAACCAGACTCTTACACCTAGCGAGAAAATCAGGCTTGCCAACGCCGTCGCATATCACGCCATCGTACTCAATAAACTCCTCGCCCAGAAAGGTCAAGAACTGCAGTTTAACGAAGACACATTAGGCGACTTTATCGGAAAACAGTACGCCGACGGCAAGATGCGTAGGCTTTTGAGAAGGGAATTTAGGGATTGGAAGAGAAGACTTTCATCGAGAAATTAACAAGCGATCCAGCGTTCACAGCCGCGATGTGCGAGGGCTTACTACAGAGACCAAAAGCACTAAGGCAACTCATAGCCCACAAAGAAGTCGCCGCCAAACTAATTGAAGACCCAGTATTCTTTGCCATGTTAATGTGCGGTGACAAATGGCTAATCCAAGCGCCTGAGCACCAAAAACTCCTACTAGACGCAAGTCGGAGACAGGTAGCTGTTTGTGGACGGGGATGGGGCAAAAGCTTAGTTTTTAGCAGAAAAAACCTCTGGCTACTATACACCAAGCCCAAAGTGGAAAGCCTCATCATTAGCAGCACGCAACGCCAATCAATGATTATGTTCGACTACTGCTACTCCACAATCAGGGCTAACCCGCTATTGAAAGCCATGATTCAGAGGCCAGGAACAACCCATACAGCAATAAAACTCAAACCACCCTTAGGCGGAAGAATTATTGCTCTTCCATGTTCAAAAGACAAGCTCAGAGGCTACCATCCAGACTACGTTTTCATTGACGAAGCATCGATTGTTCCAGGCGAGATGATTACAAGCGAAATAATGATGATGCTAACAAAACCAGGCGCATCCTTAGTCATGAGCGGCACACCCATGGGTCAAGACCACGTTTTCCGCAAAGCCTTCCTGGACACAAAACGCTACAGCGTACATCACTACGCAAGCTACCAAAGCCCACTTGTCAGCCAAACGCAGCTTGACGAATGGAAAGAAGTAATGACCAGTGAAGAATGGCAGCGCGAGGTTGAGGGCATATGGGTAGAAGCCTCCCACACTTTCTTCCCCATGGACCTAATCGTATCCTGCGTAGACCCAGAGCTGGGCAACCCAGATTCGCCAGCCGCATACATTGAAGACATGGAAAAAGTCACGCCAGAACAAAAACTCAGAGGACCCTACTACGCGGGCTTAGACCTTGGCAAACAAGTTGACTACAGCGTGCTTGTTGTGGTTCAGAAATGTTATAGCGGCGAGCTTAGGCTGGTGCATAAACGCCAGTTGCCCTTGGGCACAAACTACCCCCAAGTCATCGGCTACATAGCCAGAGCACAACAAATCTTCAACTTCGAAGGCTTATACGTTGATAAGGGCTGCATAGGCGACGCTGTCATCGACGAACTAAACAACATCAATATACCCGCCGTTGAAGGCGTCTTCTTTACGGACACTGAAAAAGAAAACTTGCTAAACAACCTCAAATTGCTCATGGAAAAGAAACTGCTCAAAATAGCAGGCGACGACAAAACCTTAATCGCACAAATCAACGAACAGCAGTACGAGTATCTCCAGCCTAAAACGGCTCAAGAACGAATCCACCTCAAATTCTGGCACCCGCACGGAAGACACGACGACCAACTAATGGCTCTAGCACTATCATGCAAAGCAGCCACAAACGCAGCACCGCCCGGCGTCGGCGCAATCATTCTCTAACGGTAACCTGCATCGCAAAAACTAAAATCAAAAATAAAGAAGATGGCTAACTAGTTTACTTCGTTATTTTCAATCTTTTTAGCCATTTCAGTAATTATCTTTGTGAAGGGATGGTCAGGTTTATCTTCGATAAATATCGAGTTGCCTTCAGCTCTTAGGATTTCGCAAAAGCAAGGCACGATTGCCAGCATGGGCACGTGATAAACAGTTTTTATTTTGTTGCTCATTTCGGCTTTCTTAGCTGTGGCTGATGAATCAAGCACTTTGTTTAGCACTAGGCCCGTTTTCTTCTCAAACAAGTTATATAACTCCTGTAGCATTCGTTTTGTTCCGTCCACATCTGACCTGTCACCAGTTGTTACCACAACCACGAAGTCAGCGGCGACAATAGCGTTTATTGAGGAATACTGTAATCCCGGGCTTGTGTCCAAGAACAAGTAATCAAACTTTTGATCCTCAAGCAATGTTTCCCTAAGCGCAAGCAGCCTTCCCAGTGCACGCATTTCCCATTTTCTATCCTTTGCAGACATGTCTCGGATTGCTTCAGTTGCAGGGTTTGCTAAGCCAGCGAAAAACTTGCCGTTTCCAGGAACCTTGCTGCTTAAATCTATAAGAACTTTTTCGGCGTCACAGCTGTTGTTTAAGTAATCGTTAAGCCAATATTCAACGTTTTCAGCTTTCAGAATGGAGAACAAGCTTGGTGCTCGAAAATCAAGATCAAAAACGCAAACTTTCTTGCCCAATTTAGCCAAAGCAGCTGCTAAGTTTAAGGAAAGAAGCGTTTTTCCCGTTCCGCCTTTATATGAATGCAGAGCGATTATTTTGCTCATAGTTTTCAACCTTGCGTTTCCCTATCAACGTAAAAATAGGCTTTTCTTCCCTTACGCTCTTTCTTAAGGTAACCCATAATCACAAGTTGATTAAGATATGCACTTTCCACGGCTCTGGCTCGACTTGTTTGCCCAGCAATTTCTTCAGCAGTTGCTCTTCCACACCTACAAATTGCCATGGCTGTTTTCCGCAGGTGATCCGGCATAGAAAGAAGCGTCATAACATCTAAGGAGGCATCAGGCAATGCCGCAACAGACCTTTGGCTGTCATTACCGTTCTTCTGAATTTCAATAATTACCTCCATTTTCTCGTTTAGTCTCTCAAGGCTTTCTTCAATTTTTTCAAGTATCGTTATCGGTTTTTTAGCCAATATCTCATCCTTAATCACAAACCCCTCCAGACGTGTTTTGCACATATACAGTTGATAGTTTAATCCCGAAGTATTTATTAAGTCTTACGAAACTTTACTACTTATTTGAAACAACTAAACTATAACATTAATATTTAATAAAAGCAGAGCGTGGAATGGCAATACGAATAATGTGAAATGTAATTTGTTTTTTAGGGGAAATAATGGAATTGTGGGTTTTAGTAGGGGATTGCTGGTTGGTTTCGTGCTTCCTCTACTATGGGCAGGACTTGTTTTAGTTCTTTAAAGTATTTCAGTACTGTTATGCCGCGTTGTGTTACGGCGTAAACTACTCGTTGTTTTCCTGCGGTGCGTTCTTCGACCAGGCCTTGTTTTATGAGGAAGTCAAGGTACTCTTTTAGGACGCTGCAGTTAACGTTTGCTTTATACATGACGTGTGTTAGTTTTAGTGGTCCTCTGTGAGCCAGAACCGAAAGGATGTCAACATACATTTCTAGTTTTGAACGACGCACTTTATACTCCTCTTTTTTTATTAAACTCCAGTTTTTAATATAAATCATTTATGTATTACTAATCAATGTTTTTGTCCATGAATGCAGCTAATTATCGGCTTTTGTGCTTGCTCGGTTTAACACATTTAACCTGTTTTCGAAGGCTGTGACCATGTCATCTAGCAATATTTCACGCAATTCTGTCGGCAATTGACCAATTTTCTCTTGGAAAACATTCTCTAGCTTAGCTTCTAGTTCTTTCCTATCTTTTTCCGCGATTTGTTTCATACACTTTCCTCCAGATTCCAATAGAACACACAATAGCGAAGGCTATTTAACTAACTTATGAAAGCAACCTATGAATCTGAAATAAATACCTAAAAACAAAACTGCTCCGTGCTTTATGCTAATCTTTATGCTCTTAATCTGCAAGTTTTCTCATCTCAACTGGACTGTTGGCTTTCAAGTATGCCATTTTTACGGTTAGGTTCTGTTGCAAAATCTAAGGAGTAAGAGCAAAATAAATTATTGTGTACAATCGGTTGCTACACACATACTGTTTTGAAACGTTGTTGTTGTTTCGCAATCACAAATTCATTTAAATCACTATGCGCATTTTCTATCGGGACGCCATTAACGGCGACACAATTGATTGTTTTATTGGAGTGTTTTTTCTTTTGATTCCCCGCTCTTTTAAGGAGAAATCTTGGAGCGTACTACTTATCAAAGGGTACATTTTAAATAATCAAGTCGTATGTATTTAGCTCTCGTTTTTTGTCTTAGGATATTTATTTGTGCACAAGCTACCCCCGGGTCTACTATATGCTTCTAATATGCTTCAAATATGTTTCAACATAGGTGTGCATAGAGCGAAGACTGCGCACTTTGCATGCAGAATGGTGCTTTTCAACATAGAAAAGTCTGTTTTTTAATGTAGAAAAAAGGCACTAAAGAAGAAAAAACAAGAGCTAAATATACACGGGTGATTTAACCAGAGCTTCACTGCTTTTTGGGGTGTACCCCGCCATTCCCTCAAGCCTTTGTTGGGAACTTTAATTTTATGCGATGATTGCCATTCCAGTTGGTTTTGTTTGAGAGCCATAAATCAGCAGAGACCCTTGGTCTTCTTTTAAAATCATTCCACGTTTATTTACAATAGATTGCACGTTCATGAGACTTTTGAGGTCGAGAGAGACGTTTATTCGAAGATCAAATTCTTCTTTGGAACGGCTGATAGGCGTTAGCGATATACTGCTTATGAAAGCGTCTGGTACACACTTACATATTTCACTCAAAAGTCGGGCTGCCTCGCGCCTTCTCATTACGCTGCCTCGTAAACTGTATAATAATGTTGCTTAAGCTTAAGAGAATTACTATCAACCTCAAATAAAAAATGGCAGACAAACGCTCTACAAAATGCGTCATTTTTAACACAATTTCCATGGCAAGATTGTTTCAGAAACAAATTAACGTAGATACCTTACAATATTATTATAAATCTGCATAACTCAAGCGATTGTATTGTAGTTATTCAACAAAAAAAAGTCCCAACTGGTCTGCTGATTCTAATACAAAAAAATGTTCCTTGTCCAAGTTGGAATTAGCGGGCTTGCCAAAACCTTTGAGCATGTCCCAGAAAAGTACAATGATGCAATCGTAGGCTTTGTCATAGCTGCAATAGGAATCTACATAATAGTTACTGCTTAGGGTATTTGTGTGTGCGCAACAGCCTACCCCCGGGTCTACTAGATGCTTCTAATATGCTTCAAATATGATTCAACATAGCGCTGCATAGGAATAATGCGCGCACTTTCAACATAGAAACGTGTTTTATTCATGTACTTTTTGGCACTATTAACATGGACTTTATTGTGTTAGATGTTCAAATATGCGCTCAATAGGCTTCAGTGCTCAGACAGAAACTGCATTGAAAATAAACTCATTTTTTTTAGATTAGTTGCTGTGTCATGACAGCCACAAACAATTAAGTTCAAAGCTACCCAGCATTACAACAGGCATTAACCTATTTTTTAGGAAAGATGAAATATGAGTCAACAGCCTAACGATAATAAAAATTTGGAGGTTGCAACGCTTGCCGGCGGCTGCTTCTGGTGCACCGAAGCCGCATTCAGCATAATAAAAGGCGTAGAGCGAATCGAGCCTGGCTACACTGGCGGCACAGTGCCTAATCCATCGTACGAACAGGTTTCGACAGGCACTACCGGTCACGCTGAGGCAGCACAGATATTCTTTGACCCAAAAGTAATCAGTTACAAAGAAATCCTGGAATTTTTCTTTACAATGCATGACCCAACATCGCTGAACCGCCAAGGAGCAGACATTGGAACGCAGTACAGGTCAGCCATTTTCTACCATACCCCAGAGCAGAAAGCCACGGCTGAAAAACTGATTAATGAACTCGAAAAAGAGGTCATTTGGGATAAACCAATCGTTACAACAGTTGAGCCCCTCAAGGTGTTTTACAAAGCTGAAACATACCACAAAGACTACTACAAGAAACATCCGAAAGAGCCTTATTGCCAAGCCGTGATTGCCCCGAAAATTGCAAAGTTACAGCATCGTTTTATTGATAAAATCAAGGTACCCCTATGATAACAGAAAGACCTGTCTTAAGCAGCGCCGACCAAGTTTTAAGGGAAATTGAGAAGGCAGCAGAAAAAGAATTTTTGCCAATCGTTGGACCGCATTAAGGGAAAATTTTGGCGGAGGAAGTTCAGAAGGCTAAGCCACGACACGTTCTGGAGGTTGGCAGAAGTTTTATATCTTGTTATCAATTTATTTAGAATGGTGAGTTTTTAAATGATTTCTTCAAAAGATGGAAAACTAGAATTGTTAACCGATAAGAACAGCACTCTCGTTTTGGTTGACTATCAACCTTCAATGTTAAAAGGGATCACGTCTGGTGACAAAACAATAATTAAGAATGCCGCCATATGCGCTGCAAAAGCCGCCAAAATACTTGGAATCCCGGTTGTCTTATCAACCATTAACCCTAAGCTTAATGGAGACTTTCTCCAAGAAGTTACTGCGTTGTTTCCAAACCAAATGGTTTATGCAAGAAAGGTGCCGAGTTTTGACGCTTTTGAAGACGAGAACACTTGGGACGCGTTCAAGCGGGCAGACAGGAAGAAGATGGTTGTTTCGGGGCTTTGGACAAGCATGTGCTTCGCTTACACCGCCATTCATGCAATCAAGGAAGGGTACGAGGTCTATGGGTTAATGGATGCAGCAGGAGATTCAACCCCTGAAGCGCATAAATACGGAATTAAGAGGATGCTGCAGGTAGGCGTGGTTCCAATTACCCTTGAGAGCTTGGTTTCTGAGTGGATGCACGACTGGAACAACCCAAAAGCAGGCGAATTAGTTAAAGAAGTATATTCGCAATACGGCGCATTGATAGGTTGGCACTAAATAACTTGGCCTTATACCAGTAGATCCGTAAGTGGGTTAGCTTTGTGTGCTCTACTACCTACCAGGTAGGTGTAGTTATATACGTTTTGACGGTACATTTTGACGGTACAGTTGGGCTGGCAGTAAAGTTTGAGTGGTTTCTTGGCTTGGATTGCTCAGGCTTCTGCGGGTGAACACTCTTAGGCGTCGTTGAAGGCTTTCAAGCAGCCTTAAACTGGCTTGCAACTATGCTTAGCAAGTAAAAAAAGTTATACCCAAGCAAGCACCAGACACTTTCGGAACTACTGGAGGCATACTGTTAAGTTTGTTGTGGTGTATTTATCATTAACACGGAAACTTTTTCCATAAAATTTTATTTTGCTCCAAAACATAAGGGAGCTATGCATCGTATTGGTAGGCACACAGATTGGCTAATTGAAGGAACCGTTTTCTTAATCGCGGGTCTTCTTATATTGTTGTTTATTGTTGCATTTGGATTTTTTCATGTTTTCCTTTATGTGGCGTATCCTGCCATTCTAATTGTTGCAGGAATTGTACTTCTTAGTCTGTACTCTGCAAAACGAAAATAACTCCTGTCCCAGCGAAAAGGTCACAAACCTTAAGAACCTATTAGGCTGTTTTTTGTTTCGGGTGGGCAATGACGACTCTGGCCCCGAAGACATAGTGGATGATGAGGATCTTGAGTGTGCGAAGGCAAAAATGATATTAATAAAGTTCGTATTTGCCTTCTAAGAGCCTGCTCACACAATTGAATTCTTTCATGTACGTAGTAACCTCATTAATGTGCTTTGCAGAATAGAAAGAAACTTCTTTTATCTGAAACTCACCATTCTTCAGGTTCTTTTTTCATGGCTATTCCGTACATTAAACGCTTCTCTGCAAGTTCATCAATAAGGTGACCTAAAATCTCTCTGATATTACTATTACTGATTTCTATAGCGCGCGCGGCGCACTAACATGGCGTGAGAGCCCACCGCGTTTAACACTACCCATACCCTCGCGCTAATTCTACGAGAAGTTTATAACTACCGAAGAGGTAGCGCCAGTGACCATGATTTCTCCATTCGAGTAGCTCCAGCCAGTGGAAGCTGGAATGCCGTCAATGTCCACTGATGCAGGTGACTTGTTCACAGAAAAGGTTTGGTTTCCGCTCCCGCTAACTGCGTAGTTTATGCTACTGTTCGAGTTATAGCTGCTTATCACTATATTTGCGTCGATTGCAGTTACTGTAAAGTTTGAAGTTACTCCGTTCAAAGTCAAATTGTTAAAAGTAAGCGCGTCACCGTACTGGCTGAAACCGTTCAGGGTTGTTGAATTGTTGAAGCTTACACTGTGGTCGTTTGCTCCCCAAAAAGTAGTGTTAGCCGCAATGCTGACGGTTGAGGATGAATAAGGAGTAAGGTTCGTTGAAAAACTGAATTGATCCTCTGGGTCAGTTAGGTATTGCGGTGTTCCATAGGTCTGATAGGTGTAAGCAGTTACAACTGGGTTTGCGGGTTTGCTCATGTTGAAAGCGTAAATTCGCGCGGTCGCCGCACCCTGGTTGCTGTCATTGTCTTGCATGTTGAAGAAGATTTCTTCTCTGTTCCCTACTCTTTTGTTGTATGCTGAACCTCCATCATTAGCATCGTGCCCATTTAGCGTCATAAACACGTTAGGATAGTTATTTAGTAAGTTTTCAAAGTTGGTAGCCCACGTAACGTCGTTCGGATTCTTATTACCGCCATACGTGCCATTTCCGTTAAGAAAATTATGCGTTGCCACAATCACGTTTACGTTTGGATTACATTTAAGAAGCGTCTGCATCCAACCTAAAACGGTTGAGTTAGCATCATATTCGATGTTAATAATCATAAAGTGGTAATTGTCGTAAGTAAATTGTACAGCTGTGTTTTTGCCGTCGCTAATGTCCCCTACCCAGTAAGGCTGTTGCCTCATAGCTGTGACGTTAAAAGCAGGGTAGTTTTCTCCCAACCATGAGCCGTTAGGGTTTCCACCGCCAGCTTCGTTTGTGTTGTTAAGTTGGTCGTGGTTTCCAGCATTCCAACAGTAAGGAACACCATTATTGTAAAGCTGCATCATGGCATAGTTAGCGTTGCTCCAATCAACCGTAGAATTGGCAACCTGTACAATATCACCTGTGTGAATAACCATCGTCAGATTCAAAGCGCCACTATTATTCACTATCCAACTGGTTAACCCATTAAATAAGTCTGGGTTAGAATCACTCAAATATTGAGTGTCCGTAATCTGAATTACGGTAAATCCGTTAAGCGCGCGCTCTAAAGCTTCTGTCTCTAGCGAAGAAATTTGGGTTTGCAGGCTTGCTATTTCAGTGTTCAGGCTTGTTATTTCAGTTTTCAATGAATTAATTTCTGAGTTATCTGATGCTGTTTGGTTCTGAAGACTTGATACAGTGAAGCCGTAAGATGAAAAATCATTTTGAAGCAGTGCGACTGTCGAGTTTTCGGATTTAACTTGGGTTTGCAGGCTTGAAATTTCGGTGTTCAATGAACTAATTGTCGAGTTATCAGAACTAATTGTCAAGTTGTCAGACAACACTTGCCTCTGAAGGTTTGCATTTTGATTTTGCAACATGGCTATTTGGGTATCTTTATCGTTTAGCGCTGATGTGTAATTGGCCACTACTCCACCAATGATAATTAATAGCGCGATGCATAACAATCCGATTCCAAAAGCAACTTTTCTGCTTACAACTTTCTTTTCACCCACAGGATTTTCCCCCTCTTTTCTATAGACCTTTTACGAATAGATACCTCAGGATTCGATTTCTTTTTAAAACCTTTCTAAAGTTCTGCTTTTGAAACACCTTCGAATTAAAGCATTAGTCGGAATTGTTTAAGAATTTTTGCGTAGACCTTGCTTGCTTTGTTACTGCGAAAATACAAAGTAATGTTAAGGCTTTTAAGGTTATTTTTAGTGATTTGAGCGCGGTGTGCAAGAAAAATCCCAAGTAATGGGAATTGAGAGCTAGAAAACGCTGAGGTAAAGTGATTTTGCAGTGAATTTTGCTGAAATATTAGGTGCTAAGATATTTCAAGGCTATTTTGAGGGGTATTAAGTGCGATTTCTAGCGGTGATAAGGCTTTTCAAGTGGTGTTGAGTGCTGTTTTGGATGGTCTTGTTCAGGCTAGAATGTGTTGCGCGACCTCATTTACAGGTTTTTGGCTGTTTTTTTTTGGCTGTTTTGAGTGTGAGAAGTCTCTGTAAAGTCTCTGAGAAGTGTGTGAGAAGGCTTTGCGCGCTTGTTTTTTCCTTATGCATGCCTGTTTTTGAGTGCTGCAACCTCTGTGAGAGGCAGAAAAGAAGGTCGGGAAGGTAGGGTTTAAAGTGATTGAGAAGCTACCGTGGATGTCTACGGAATGTTAACAAATTGTGTACAAGTGGGTATGCAGTCAGGTTTACCATGAAAAGAGGCAGTTTGAAAGTAGTTTGAAACTATGCTTTGAAAGTAGTGTAATTAAGAAAGGAAGTTGCTAATCCCTATGATAGTTTTATAGCTTGTTCTTTTGCTTTTCTGCATTCTTTTATTCCTCTGGTTCTTCCTCTGAATTTTCATACTTTTCTGTGAGATCTTTAGCTATTGCTTCAGGGTTTTTGATATTGAGGTTAAAGTGACTGATGATTTTATTCAAGGTATATTGGAGATCAAAGTTCTGTTTCTTCAATCTTTCAACTTCATTCTCTAATTTACCAAGTTTCTTAGAATCCCGCTCAAACACTTGTAAATGGGAAACAGCCTTACGGTATTCAATTAAATGATCTTTAATCTCAGTTCTAAAATAACTATCAGAGTGCGAAAAGCCGTTTGCGCCTCAAATTAGTGCGCTAATGGCGTAAAAGCCCACCTAATAATTAATAGAAAAATTATCTTTTTTCTGGCGGCTTCTCCCACAGCTCAAGCTTCTGTTTCTTAAGCTCCGTCCTCTTCTTCTGCAAATAATTGTACACTGTGTGGTGCTGGCATCCCTCAATAATCATTTGCACGGCGTTGTGTGCGGCATCCACTTGCTCAAAACTGCCGATAAGCCCAACAGTGTGACCGTAAACAACCACGTCAGCCTCAGTTAACTCTTCAATTAGCTTTCTTGTTTTGCCCTCTGCGCCGATTATTCTGCCTTTTATCCGTTTAATGTCAGATTCCGAACGCCCAAAAATCACGCGCAAATCTATCAAGTCAAAGATTTCATCCTCGTTCCGAATGAGGCGGAATGTTACTTCAGGCGAGAATCCTCTGCCGATGGCTGTTACAACATCTTTAGCTTTTAAAAGCATGGATGGGTCAGCTGCTTTTTCTGATAGCGTAAGGGTGATGCTTCCTTCGCTGTCAACGTCAAGCTTAACCTGAAGCTTCTCTTCAATATACTGCTTAACTTTGCCTTCAGGACCAATAAGTATTCCAACTCGTTCTTTCGGAATTCTAACAAACGTGTCTAGACCAGCCATTTTTAACCAACAACCATTTTATGAAATTCTTCAACAGAATAAACCTTTACATTTAACCGACTAAAGAACCTATTCAAATTCGTTAAATCCCTTGTCAACATGAAGTCAGCCATCGGATGCTGAATTGAAACTGACTGGGACATGTCAAAAATCACTATCTTGCCCTTCCACATCATAATATTGTATTCGCTTAAGTCACCATGTACGAGTTTGGCTTTTTGGTAGAGACGCTTCACATAAGTGACTAGTAAGCGGTAGGTTCGCTCTGGATTGGCTGGCGGCTGCTCTTTCAGCGATGGCGCGCTAACGCCGTCCTTCCCGATGAACTCCATGACTACCACGTTGCTTTTGACGGCTATGGGTTTGGGAACAGGAACCTTTGCGTCTGTAGCTTCTTTTAAATTGCGAAACTCTTTCTGCGCCCAGACGGCGATAAGCGACCGCGTATCACGTTTAACGTTTTTGAAGCGTGGATCGCCTTCAATGTATTTGAGCATACCCTTCTTGAACTCAGCAGAAGAAGTTAAGTAAATTTTTACTGCTAAATCCTTGCCTTCCTTGTCTGTACCCCAGTAAACCCGTGCTTCCTTGCCTGAACTAACAACCCCATTGAGCTCATAGAGCACACCGCTATTCAACATGTCAAAAACAACCATGCGCGTGGTTTGGTCAAAAACCTCCTCCACGGTGGCACGCTCCTTTGTCATGTCGTGTGTTAGCATTTTGTCTCTTCGCTCCACTCTTCTTTCGGTATGCGCAAGGCGTTCTTGAGCTTTCTTAGACATGATATCCAACCAAGTTAACTGCTTCAGGATATTAAAACCACTCGAAGCTTAATAATTATTTAAACGTAATAAAAATTTTTATATATTTTCTTTTATTATGACAATACCAAGGACCGCCACCCACGAACCGCTCGGCAGATGGCTTCTGGATGGCGCTGTATAAGACGAGAAAGCCCTGAAGGCATTTATGATTGCGAAAAAATGTTCTTACATGTATCCAATGTATCCATAATATGGATACTCCGTTTAAAAGGTAATCTTTACAAATTTTGGTTTAAAAGCGAAAATGTTAAAGGGTTAAAATGCCCTTGCGCCGTAGCGTATCAGCTTGCGAATGCGTGTAACGCCAGACAACGTCGCCGCGCTTGTCAGTTTGAAACTCCCAAGGTGAAACAATAACAATGTCGCCTTCACGAATCCACACTCGCCTTTTCATTTTGCCTCGGATTCGGCATAAACGTTCAGCGCCATCCTGACACTTAACCATAATTCGGTCAAAACCAAGCAGTTTCACAACTACACCTAAAACTTCGCCTTCTCTAGGATAAACTAACTCGCCGATTGCGCCTTCGCTTAACACTTTTTTCTTTCCCAAACGTAAACCTCATTTGACTTGAAAAAATATGTTTAGCTTGCTTAAAAGCGTGTTCATATAATCGAGAAAAAATAAACTTTGATGTCAAACAACAAACGCCAACTAAACTGCTAACTCTTAAATAAGAAAGCTATTATTTTTTTTCGAGCAGATAATCCAAGAAGCTTTAATGTAAGCTTAAATCTCTACCCTAGAATAATCAATTATACGGAGCAACCTCAAGTGTCCTATCACTTTAACATCCCATACCGAAATAACGCTAAACTAAAGCAGGTTATGGAAAGAATAAAAGAAGATAAGAAACTGCAAACCTATTGGAAATGCGCCAACGTCATGGCGATAGAGCGCATGGGCTACACTGACCATGGTCCAACGCACGTTAAAATTGTCGCGAATCTTGGGTTGAAACTTCTGCGGATTCTTGTCGAGAAAAAACTCATAACACCGAGCATAGTGGAAAATTATGGGATGCAAAATGATGATGCTGAAGTTGTTGTTGTTTTAGGCGCAATCTTCCACGATTTAGGCATGATCGTCCAAAGGTACAACCATGAAAAATACAGTGCATTTTTAGCGTTAGAATTTTTAGAGAGATGTTTACCGCCAACCTACAATGAAGAACAAATAGCAATAATGACCTCGGAAGTCCTCCACGCAATCGTAACCCATGAAGAACCAGGCAGCAACGAACCACCACACAGCAGGATATTAACCAAAGAAGCAGGCATAGTCGGCATAGCTGACGCATTGGACATGGAAGCAGGAAGAGCCCGAATCCCCTTCCAGGCTGGAAAGGTGGACATCCATGCCGTATCAGCCCTATCCATAGAAAAGGTAGAAGTAGAGTTAGCGGAAACAGGCAAACCAATCGTCATAAAAATAAAAATGTCAAACTCAGCAGGAGTATTCCAAATCGACGAGCTACTAAAACCAAGAATCATCAATTCAGGACTCGAACAATTCTTCCATGTAATCGCTGAAATCACAGGCGAAAAGGAAAATAAAATAATCGAAAAATTCGAAATCTAAATTTTTTTTGGCAACCAGCAACCTCTGCACAATGGTCTGTCCAAAGAACATTAAAGGCACTGAAACAATACTATAGGCTAAGAAAAATTAATTCAAGAACTTCATCCTGAAAGCAGGTAGGAGACCGATTTAAATGGAAACGCGAAAAGAAATCGACCCATTAGGCGAGAGAGCAATTCCCAAAGATGCTTACTTTGGCATTCAAACTTTGAGGGCAACCGAGAATTTTCCCGTAAGCGGAGTCAAAGCACCCCTATCATTCATCAGGGCCTATGTCCTCATAAAAAAAGCAGCAGCCACCGCAAACGCGCAAGTAGGCTGGCTACAAGAGAAAACGGCTAAAGCGATTATCCAAGCATGTGACGAAGTGTTAGCTGGCAAACTCTTAGACCAGTTTGTAGTTGACGTTTTCCAAGCTGGCGCTGGCACTTCATTTAACATGAATGTTAACGAGGTTTTAGCGAACAGAGCACTGGAAATCTTGGGCAAAGCAAAAGGAGAATACAAAACTGTGAACCCGAACGACCACGTGAACATGGGGCAATCCACTAACGACACGTTTCCCACGGCACTTCACGTCTCAGTTCTCATGTCTTTGCAGCCGTTGTTTTCTGCGCTGGATGAGCTGGCGGATGCCTTTAACGAGTTAGGCAAAAAATACGCTAACACGTTAAAATCTGGAAGAACTCACTTGCAGGACGCTGTGCCGGTAACGATTGGGCAAGAGTTTACTGCGTATGGTTCAGCAATCGCTAATGCTTGCGCCGAGCTACGTAAAAGGCAGGAAAACCTGTATGCTGTAGCTTTAGGCGGCACAGCAGTTGGAACAGGCGCGAATGCGCATCCAGAATACAAGCGTATTGCAATCGCAGAGTTGGCAAAGCTGACTGGTTTTCCCTTAAAGCCTGCAGCAAACAGTTTCGAAGCGCTCCAAAGCCATAGAGCAGCGCAAACGGTTTCTAGCGGTCTTAAAGAGTTAGCGTTAGAGCTTATCAGGATAGCAAATGACCTGCGCCTTCTCGCCTCTGGCCCCACGACTGGGTTAAATGAGATCACGCTTCCGCCTGTGCAGCCTGGCTCATCTATTATGCCTGGAAAAGTGAACCCTGTCATGGCTGAATGCTTAGACATGATCGCCTTCCAAGTAGTTGGAAACGACTTAGCGGTTTCCTATGCAGTTCAAGCAGGGCAACTGGAACTCAACGTCATGACGCCAGCAATCATGTACAACATGCTCTTCTCCATACAAATCCTAACTAATTTCATTCCAGTGTTCACAAAGAAATGTGTCAAAGGAATAACCGTTAACGAGAAACAATGCAGCCAATACTTGGAAAAGAACCCTTCCTTAGCCACGCTGCTATCACCATACATCGGCTACTTGGAAGCAGCAAAAATCGCAAAACAGGCTCAGGCAGAGAACCGCTCAGTCAAAGAGATTGCGTTGGAAAAGAAACTGCTTAAGCCAGAAGAGATAGAAAAAATATTCAGCCGCAAACGATTACTTAACGAACAATAAAACGCCTTATTACACCCATGGGGAAACTCCTCTTTTTGCTACTGAAAAGACAACGCAAATAGTATACCCCTCCCCCTTAGCCTTTCTAGGTAAGGAGATTTATCCGTCTGTGCCGTAGCCGCTAACTGTGACAACTGCGTTTGATGAGCTGGCGCTTGATTGTGCGTCAACCACAACGCCTAAAATTATGTCTTGCGAGGGATATAGTTGCATCATTTGGTCGTTACTTAACCATACTGCTCCACTGCTGTTAAAGGTTTGAGTAACGCCATTTGAGATTACGTTGTCAGCGTATTCCAAGCGGATTCTGACGGTTACTGTCTCGTTGTTGGGGAAGCTGCCGTCAACCTGAATTTTAGGTTCGAAAGTGA
>JBEKBM010000030.1:0-27411 GCA_050015395.1 Bathyarchaeia archaeon | reverse complement strand
GTGGAGGAAGGAGCGGGCCACGGCAGGTCAGTATGCCCCGAATCTCCCGGGCCACACGCGAGCTGCAATGGCAGGTACAATGAGTTCCGACCTCGAAAGGGGAAGGCAATCCCGAAAGCCTGCCGTAGTTGGGATCGAGGGCTGTAACCCGTCCTCGTGAACATGGAATCCCTAGTAATCGCGTGTCATTAGCGCGCGGTGAATACGTCCCTGCTCCTTGCACACACCGCCCGTCGTTCCATCCGAGCGACTCTTGGGTGAGGCGCCGTCCTCTGTGGCGGCATCGAATCTAAGTTTCGTAAGGAGGGAAAAGTCGTAACAAGGTGGCCGTAGGGGAACCTGCGGCCGGATCACCTCCTAAGTAAAAAGCATGAAGAGTGCTTGATTGGAGGAGCAAGGAGAACATTAAAAACACACAGGATACGTCAAAGCCCAATAAACATAGCAATCTATAGCCAAAAACGGGTTAAATCTTTATTTCTTTCTTTTGGAAAGATAAATTGATATCCAAAAGTTTATGCCACTTTTGTTTTTTATTTCAGGAAGAGCAATTGAAAAGAATTTTGGCTAAAAACTCTTTTTAGTAACCTGACAAAATAATTAAGCGATATTCATGAGTCAAAAAGCCTTCATATCGGATATCGACATGGCGCTGGCAAACCTTATCTGGAACGGCATAGAAAATGAATCCTCAGTAAAAAACATAATCTCAAGCCGAGAGCAGATTTCGTTTTCCTCTCCAAAAGCCACCGGCACTCAAGGAACCAGAAAACTTTCGATTTTTCTATACAACCTAACCGAAGAAACAGCAAGAAACATGCCTTCAACCGTAGATTACTCCACAAAAAAGACAACTCAAACGACTTTTGCCCTGCACTATCTTGTTACACCATTTACTGGAAACGACAAAGACGACCACTCATTACTTGATAAAATAATTCATACGCTTTTAGCTACGCCGTCGATTGCTAGTTCAGATGAAAAGAACAATATCAGGCTCACAGTGAAAATAGATTCGCTTTCTTTAGATGAATTAAGCAAACTGTGGATTGCGTTGGGTGCCCCACTTAAACTTTCCGTGAGCTTAAACGTCTCCTCTGCTGAGCCACGGTATGACTCTCAGGCAGAGGTAACAAGCGGCACTTTAGCGCCTCAAACACCCGCACTTGACACACATGTCACCCAATTATACCAAGCCGTGCTCAAAACCTTCACTGAGCAATCCAATGGTTGGAAAAGCCGCAACATGGTTGTCAAACAATGGGTGCTCCAAGAATTTAAAAAAACCACTGATATGACCGTGGAGGAGATGCTCACTACGCTTAACAACTTAGGCGACAAGCTGGAACAACACGGATCAACAGCCCAGTTCATAAAACCTCTGAACCTATTGGCTGGGTACTACAAACACCAACTTGACCAACTGAAGGGAATGCAGAAAGTGTCACATAACCAGAGCGAGAACCTCGAAACAATAAACACATGGATCAAAGAAGTCGAAACCTTAGTGGAAGTGCTGGGCAGATAAAACTTGAGTCTATAGTGACAGGTTGCGTTGTTTTTGACTGAATAGTTTCAGTGTTGATGCGTGACATATAAGCAAAGCCTGAAACAAACCCTGTTAAACGAAATAACCGCAAAACAAGTCCAGAAACTCCTGTAATTTTTTTGCGCCAGCTATCTTAACCGCTTATGCTTTCAAATCGGGGTTATTCGTTAGTATTTTGGTGTAGTCCCAGATTTTGTCGCTTACATAATGCAGCGTTTTAACTATTGGTCCTTTCTTGGTGGCTTTGGCGGTTTCTGTGTCCATGAGGCTTTCGCCCAGCGCTAACGCTTTGCCAAACTTCACATCCACCACAAGGACGAGGTCGCCTTTACTAAATTCTCCTTCAATCCGCACTATGCCTGGCGCCATAACATCTGCGCCCTTGCAAACATATGGTACGGCACCCATGTCAACCACTATTTTTGGTGCTTTAGCCGTGAACTCGCTAAAAAGCAGCGTGGGCAGAACCTTGTCGCCCGACTTGAAGAGTAGGGGTTTTCCGCCTATAAGGTAAATTAAGCCTACTTCGGATTCAACAACTTCAACGTTTGCTTTAGCGCCGAAAAGCGCGTCAAGGTCAAGTTTTAGTTTTGCTTGGGCTTCGGTTAGAACTTGTTTTGCCTCTTTCGCTTTTATGGGGTATCTTCGCTGCTTTGTAGGCATAATGTTTCTCTCTGTAAGTCACTGCAGGCGTTAAATTTAACTTTGCGCTACATCACTGAGCCGCTTTTTATGAAGTGGCAGTCTTTTGAAGATTTTATCCAACCACTTACCTGAATCCACCGCTGGCACCTTATTCCACCTTTTTTACCTTTTTGCACCTTTTCTAGCCTCAACCTGCAACCAATTCAAACCCTAAACCAGAAAATCAACCCAAAACAAGCCCTGACCCTAAACCGCTACCTATAGACCTACCCTACTATTTGTGGCAAAAATCAACCACAAAAAGAGCAACAAAAAAGCTGCCATGCTAAAAGCGTAACTGCAACTACAGAACTAAAAACACCAGCTTAAAACACACCTCTCCCACATAGAAAGATAACTTAACCTAAGCCAGCTAAAAGAATCCTAACTCATGCTCGATAGGTTTAAATGTGGAGAGTTCAAGTATAGAAGAGATATAGATACGTGAGGATTCCAGAATGAGCGAAATGACAACCGAAATCCTTGAACAGAACCTTAGCAAAGTCGTACTTGTACGATTGAAAGGCGGAAAAAGCCTCAGGGGAAAACTGAAGGGTTTCGACCAGCACCTAAACCTAGTTCTAGAAGAAACAGAAGACACAACAAACATTGACAACCAAAAGAGACTGGGACTAATAATCGTCCGCGGAGACAACGTAGTCCTTATTTCACCCTCGCCCAGGTGACCGCCGTGGGAAAAGGCACACCATCAATGGGCAAGCGCCAAGGCAAAACCGTTCACATAAAATGCAGGCGCTGCGGAAGACGCGCATATCACGTACGCCATAAACGTTGTGCAGCTTGCGGTTACGGAGAAACCACGACCATCCGACACTACGCTTGGATGAGAAAGACTCTCCAAAGAGTAAGAGTCGTCTAATCCTCAAGTTCTATTACTTTATTATTAATTTTATTCGTTGCTAAGAAAGAATCGCCAAGCAGTTTCTGCCAAACTTTTTCTTAGCTTTTTTCCTTCGCCTCTCTTTCAGGGAACTTTTCCACTATTTCAGCAATTGTGTTCATGTTTCGGGTGGTCGCCTTCAGTTTTAGCTTCGACTCAAGAAAAGGGTTAGGTAGCCCTCCTTCACCGCCACCATGAGTCACACTGAAAACCTCGCCGTCCTTCACTGAAATTATTTGCGCCGTAGATTTCGGAATGTTTAGAGGCAACTTGAGCGGAAACTCCAAGGGCGCGTCAGCAAGAAACGTTACCAGAAAACTTGCCCCTTCTTTATCATAGCCGTTGAAGGGTTCAAGATTAACTATTGCTTTGAGCTGTGGGATTGTGCGCACAAACGCTAACACATCGTAACCCAACAGCTCGCGAAGCTTGTTCTCTACTTTTCTCTTAATTTCTTTTGGATTTGCCTCGTCGATTTCGAGAATTACGTTGCCGCTTTGTTTGTGTGTCGAAAAGTTTTGGTATCCTAAGCAGATGAAGGCTTCTTGCAACTTTGCCTTAGTGACAGTGTGGCCGCCCACGTTAATCGCCCGAAGGAAAACAACAAAACGAGCCATGAAAAAACAGTAAAGCGGATAGCTAATAAATCTGCTTTTTTTAAAAAAAAACTAGAAAGTAAGCAGAACGCTTACTCGGTTCCTGAGCTATAGTAGCCTTTGTCTATCTTGACAAAGATTAGCGGACCTTTACTTTGCGCCATCTCACGAGCTTTCCTCAACGCCTCATTAACTACAGTGAAAACTCTTTCTCTGTCACTTAGGTTTTGAACGCCGCTTTCTCCAAGCTCCAACTTCAATAGATTTTCAGATAAGATTTCGGTTCCGCATATTTCCCCGTTTTTAACCAACGTAGAGACTATAATCTCTTGGAGTTCTTGCTTATGCTCAATTCTCTTCCATAGTGGTTCAGCGTTAGCGAGAGTTTTTGAAACTTTATTCCATCGGCTAGCGTTCTGGTCGCCTATGAGAAGCTTGACTCGTTCCTTCCATTTTTTGAACCAGATGCCAATCCAAACAGTTAAGAACGCGTCTAGCTCCGATGAATCTTCCTTGAAAATGTTCTCCAATCTTTCAACTAGTTCGCATTGGCTTGCTTCTTTCCCCATCAGGTTCCAATGGAATTTAAGGAAATTCGTGAAGTCTTGGCAAGCAACCTGCAAAACTTTGCGGTCTGACCCCATAATATCTAGGGCTGAATCCGCTTCTTTCAATTTCTCCCCTATCATCAATTCAACAAAGTTCATTCTGATTCCCGCTCTGAAGCCCTCTCCAATATTGATTTAAGATTAAGGTTTATATTAAACTTTATTTTTATTGAGGAATATAACTGGCTAGTCGGGTTCTAGCAATATTTCAAATTCTGATATATAGCACAGAATTATTTGATAAACTTTGGAAGTGCATTGACATCGTTTAAAATCAAATCTGGGCATTCTTTGAAAAGCTCTTCGCATTGAAAAAGCCCAGATAAAACTGCTACAGTTCTTGCGCCTGCGGCTTTCCCAGCCCGCACGTCGTTAACTGAGTCTCCTGCGATAACGCATTCGCAGATTTCAACATCTAGGGCTTGGACACATGCTATTAATGCTTCAGGCGAAGGCTTAGGCTTAGAAGTATCCAGAGCGGTTACAACATGAGTAAAATATTTTGATATGCCAAAGCACTCTAGCTCTTTTATTATGGCTTGTTTTGGGATATACCGCATGGTTATTAGGGCGAGTTTAGTTTTTGCCGATAAGGTTTCAAGTGTTGCTGAAACGTTAGGTATAAGTTTGGTTTTTTCTCGGCTGATTGAGTAGTAAGTTTCAAAGTATATGCTTAGGAATTTTTTGGAGTCGCCCTTTACGAGGTCGCTGATTGTGAGACCTTGTTCGAGCCTTCTAGGAATCTCAAATGCAGCCTTCTCTCCTGGCGGTTTTTGCCCGAAGGCTTCGAATGCTATTCTTGCTGCTTCTATGTAGGCTTCTCTGGAGTCAACTATTGTACCGTCTAAGTCTAAGAAAATGCCTTTTACTTTAAATCCGTTTTCGTTCATCAGGCTGTCTCTGTCTCTTGAGAGTGGTTCCTTATTTCTTAAACGTTTCTTATAGTTTTTGATGAATTAATCTTGCTGTATTATTTCTATATAGATTATGAAGAGAATCTCTATAGGAGCCTCAACATATTTTCTACTTTGAAAATGTGTAGAGGTGAAAAAAGAATGCTCTCAAGAGATTGCGATGGCTGCTCCATGCTTAAGGAATGCAGTGTACGATACAAAAAAACCTTAAAAGGCGACAAAGTCTACTGCCCAGACGGAACAGCTCACCTGATTGATAATTACAGCATAAATCAAAGCCTCGATGTAATCTGTTTCTTTGAAGCCTTTCAATGAACCGGAATAGCTTAACTTAGCATGTCTCTAAATGGGTGAGAGACAGAGCAGGCATATATTACTTTATTTTCTTAAAATCGAAAAATATGAGAAAAAAACGAATAAACATGTAAAATCTTAGGCAGCCAAAACTTGGCATAAAGATTAGCCTTTGCTTTCCGCCATCAAACTTTGTCCAAATAGGTGAAGCCCCATTCAATAAATAACCTTTAATGGACAAATATTATCTCCAACATCTCCAACATAAACAATCAAACCCCAACCGTTATTTTTCATTCATATAAACGCAAAGAGATAACATTCTTAACCGAGCGTCAAGAAAAAAGGTCATTAACAAACTAGCTCAGAACTGATTCAACGTTCAAGTTTAGCACAACTTCGGAAATGTCACTGGCGTATTCTGCTGTTCTCCTAACACTCTCAATCAGTAGCCTCAAGTTAGCGATTTCTTCAATCTTTACATTTTGCGAGTAAAGAACTGTTTCTTTCTCCAATTTATGTACTAGGCTTATCTTTTCAATTACGCTCTCAGCCAAGTTAAAGTCATGCCGAAATAACGCGTCCATAGAGGTCTCAAACATTGAATTAGCCAAACCGCTTAACTGACTTATTTTTTCTAGAAGCTCCACATTTACTATCTCTTTCAGGAGAAGGGTGTTTTCAGCGATTTTGGTTGCGTGGTCTGCGGTTCTCTCAACGGCTTTCGCTATAAGCCTATACCCCAAACAGTCTTTTTGGTTGTTTAATCCGATTTCTTTAACGATTCTTGGGTTTGAAACTGCCAGCTTCAGCAGCCGCACTATGTATAGGCCGAAGCGGTTGACTTCACGGTCGGTTTCAATAACCGATTTTGCAGCTGAATAATCCAGCTTCTTTAGCGCTGCTATAGCTTCTTTATGCATAGAGGAGGCGATTATTGACATTCGGCTTAGTGCATTTTGAACTGTGAGTTCAGGATAATTAAGTAAAACCTGCAGGGTCAATTCGGTTGGGGTGTCAATTACGATTTCTGTTCCGACCAAGTAGTGTCTGGCAAAAGTTTTGAGGTGGTTTCGAAGTTTTGAGGAGAGCACTTTTTGTCCTTGCGCTCTAATGTGCAGAATGTTGAAGCCGTCTAAATAGGCAGAAATTGCCGTTCTCATGACAGCGTCAGGATTGTCGTTTAACGATGCTTTGATGTAGGCTTCATCTTGCTTCTCTTTCTTTACAAATTTTGAAGGCGCTATAGATAGGGATCCATCGTCTTCCTCGCGGACCACCATTGAGCTTCCTCTTTTAAGCTCATTTCGAATCGCCCAATCTTTAGGTAATGAGAGTATGAATGTTGATCCGCCTGTCACCTGAAGCTTGCGTTGCTCTTCGTTTAGTTTTTCTGCTTCTTTAGTCACGTTTGACTCCAAGTTAGCTCTTTTATGGTTCATCAATATATTAGTTATATCTATATAGACTATAAACTTTATGGATATTTACTAAATTTACTATATAAAATCTCGGCTTTTTAGTTATAAAAAAATGATGAATCGTGTGTATTTAGCTCTCGTTTTTTGTCTTAAGGGTATTTGTGTGTGCTCAGCCTACCTACCCGGTCTACTAGATGCTTCTAATATGCTTCAAATATGATTCAACATAGATGTGCATAGAACTAAGACCGCGCACTTTGCATGCAGAACGGTGCTTTTCAACATAGAAAAATCTGTTTTTTAATGTAGAAAAAAAGCACTAAAGAAGAAAAAACAAGAGCTAAATATTCACGATGAATCAAAACTATGAGAAACCTGAATGCACAGCTATAATCGCAATAATTCCAAGCCAAAATAATAGATGCAGTAGCAACACACGCATACCTATCACAAACCGATTCACAACCTATCAATAACTTAAATGGAGTTGGTGCAGGCTCCACCCTTTAAGCTGATTTCGCGTTATCAATTAATTTGGCAGTGAAAGAATAATGCAGATCCACTTGTAACTTAGAATTTTCTTTGTTCCTTGTTTTCTGTTGCATTTGTAATTGTCGCATCTAAAGCATTTTTTATGCATTTTATGGTCAGATGTCTCTGTCGTTATATAATATTACGCTATTATACATACGTGCATTGATTTTATATATAGTCTATAATGTTTATGGAGAGCACACTCATATAATGAAGCGCTAAATAGTGGTTTATTTGAAGGGTAAAAGAATGAAAAATATGTATATAATTATAGCAGCAATTGTTGTAATCGTCATTATCATAGGAGGAGTCTTCGCTTACATATCCTTATCAACTCCCGCAAAGACGTCTACTTCAACACTAGCGGCAGCAACATTAACCGGAGCAGGATCTACACTTGTCTTCCCGCTTATGTCTATTTGGACACCTGTCTATGCGCAGGCCCAACCCAACATAAAAGTTGACTACAGCCCCGTTGGAAGTGGAACAGGCATCACTGACCTTACTAAAAAATTAGTCGACTTCGGCGCTTCAGACGCGCCAATGACCGCGGCACAATACACGGCAGCTGGTTCAACAGTCTTGACAATACCCGAGTCCGCCAGCGGAGTCGTACCAGCATATAACATACCGGGAATAAGTAACGGCCTCAATTTCACGGGCGCACTTCTAGCCAACATTTTCTTGGGGAAAATAACTAATTGGAACGATCCAGCCATTGCAGCTCTAAACCCAGGCACAACCTTGCCCAATCTAGCAATAACCGTAATTCACAGGTCTGACGGAAGCGGAACCATGTATGCCTTCACTGATTACTTGTCTCAAGCAAGTAGTGTATGGAACACAACGGTTGGAAAAGGAACATCTGTTAACTGGCCAGTCGGCATAGGAGAACCAAAAAATGCTGGTGTAGCAGCCGGGATTGTTGATACATCTGGCTCAATTGGTCCACTTGAAATAGCCTATGAAATACAGAACCCAAATCAAATCTCATATGGAGCAGTACAAAATGCCGCTGGCAACTACATCTTAGCCAACGTGACAAACATAGCAGCCGCGCTTCAAGCCGGGGCCTCTTCTGGTCTTCCAGCAGGGAACGCAGCATGGACAAAGGTCTCTATAGTCGACAGCATATACAGCAATACAGCAGCAACAAACGCCTATCCGATCACGACGCTCACTTACCTTCTGGTATATCAACAACAGACTAGTGATGTTCAAGGTGCCGCACTCGTTAACTTCATTTCATGGATCGTGAATACAGGCCAGGCAGATGGAAGTGGATTAGGCTATGTTCCGTTGCCAGCTAATATAATCGCAATTGACAACACAACCATTGGCCAGATAACATACAATGGAACGCCCATAAAGTAGGGAGCATGGCTTTTAATTGGATATTTTTCCCTATTTTTTTATTATCACCGAAAAATAATGAGGCAAGGCCTAAATTGCATATCAAAGTGCTAAGAGGAGACGTAATCCTAAAAGTAATTGTTGCCGCTGCAGCTCTATTCATAATAGGTCTTCTTGTTGCACTTGCAGTCGAGCTTTATGCAGGTTCAGCTGCCTCCATAGGTGAATTTGGGCCAGCCTTTTTAATTGGGCGAACCTGGGATCCAGTACATGAAATTTTTGGTGCTTTGCCGTTTATTTATGGAACATTGTTAACGTCTGCGATTGCTATTCTTATAGGACTCCCGATCAGTCTGGGAGTAGCAATCTTTATCTCAGAGAGGCTGAAAAGCCACCAAGGCTTTGGTTATTTATTGGGAACAGTTGTCGATCTCCTTGCGGCAGTGCCCAGTGTTATTTATGGTCTATGGGGACTGTTAATCCTAAGTCCCTTCTTACGTGATTATGTGGAAAAGCCCTTACATCAGTCTCTTGGTTTCATCCCATTATTCTCAGGAACTCCTTTTGGATTGGATTTTTTTACTGCTGGAATTATATTAGCGATAATGATAATTCCAACAATGTCTGCCGTTTCTAGGAACGTTTTGAACGCCGTTCCAAATAGTCAGCGGGAAGCAATGTACTCGCTTGGCGCTACGGAATGGGAAGTTACGCAGAAAAGTGTCTTGCCCTATGCTCGGTCAGGTATATTTGGCGCGTTCATTCTTGGCTTGGGGCGTGCTGTCGGCGAAACAATGGCGGTCACTATGGTGATTGGCAACACTCCTAGAATTACTGCAAACTTATTTTCGGGTGGCTACACTTTATCTTCGCTAATAGCAAATGAATTCGGGGAGTCTTCAGGACTTTATCAATCTGCCATAATTGAAATAGCACTAATCCTGTTTTTGGTGGCGCTAGTAATCAACATTTTTGCAAGACTTCTGCTTTGGAGGATGACTCGTGGTACGCGGGTTAAGATTTGAGAGGAGCTACGGTAATGACAAAATTTAACCCTCCGAGAATTTCGATGTGGCGGAAAGTTGTTAACAAGATAATGACCATTGCAGTAATCGCAGCTGTAGTTCTAGCAATAGTACCCTTAGTACTCATACTCGGAGACATTTTCATAAAGGGAGCGTCAGCCATAAATTTGGGGTTCCTAACTCATTTGCCGACTGCACCGACTTTTCCAGGTGGAGGAATAGCCAATGCAATAGTTGGATCTTTCACGATGGTGGGTTTAGCCGCCCTTATCTCCATACCAATCGGTGTTGGAGCAGGCATCTTTTTTTCAGAATGGCCTTCATCTAAGCTTTCTACCGTTTCAGGTTTTATGAACGATGTACTTACCGGATTTCCTTCAATGGTATTAGGGCTGTTCGTTTTCATTGTAATTGTATTGACTACCAAAGAATTTTCTGCTTTTGCAGGTGGTGTCGCTTTGAGTTTTGTAATGATTCCTATCATTGCACGGACAACAGATGAATCTCTTAAGCTTGTCCCAATGACATTGAGAGAAGCCTCGATGGCGCTTGGAATCCCAAGATGGAAAACCGTGCTCAGAGTCGTTATAAGCACAGGGAAAAATGGGCTCTTAACTGGCATACTATTGGGCGTGGCGCGTGCAACAGGAGAAACAGCTCCATTACTATATACAGCGGCTACAAGCAGTTACTTTGCAACAAGTTTATTTCAGCCAACAGCCTCATTGACAGTTCTCATCTACAATTACGGTACTTCTCCGTACGCAACTTGGCAAGCTCAGGCGTGGGGAGCAGCTTTAGTCCTAATACTCATTATGCTTGGCTTGAATCTTTTGGTCAAGCTTACTATAGGAAGAAGTCTAACAGGAACAAGAATGGAGATGTAGGGTAACGGCCAAAAATTCAATAGGCTACATACAAAATCAAGTTAGGAGGGACAATTAAAAATAAGTAAATATAAAAACTTGGATTCATCGACAGTTAAACTAGCAACGAGAGACTTGAAAGCTAGATTTGGCAAAGTACAAGTTCTGAAAGGGATTAACCTAAACTTCCCTGAAAATAGCATAACTGCAATTATGGGTCCTTCCGGATGCGGAAAAACTACGTTCATAAGATGCCTCAACCGAATTCACGAATTGACTCCGAATGCAAAAGTCGAAGGAGAGGTCATTTTAGATGGAGTAAACATTTATTCTCCACAAGTTGATCCAGTTGCAATCCGCAGAAGAATAGGTATGGTTTTCCAGAAGGCCAATCCCTTTCCTACAATGTCTATATATGATAATGCGATAGCAGGCTTGAAACTCGCTGGTGTAAGAAACAAAGAGACACTCGACAGCGTGGTCGAAAGAAGTCTTCGAATGGCTTTCCTCTGGGACGAAGTCAAAGATGATCTCAAGAAACCTGGAGTTAACTTGTCGGGGGGACAACAGCAGAGACTATGCATAGCACGAGCTCTTGCGGTTGAGCCAGAAGTTATTCTTATGGATGAGCCCTGCTCCGCTCTTGACCCTATCGCCACAGCTAAAATTGAAGAGTCAATTGTTGCGCTTAAGAAGGACTTTACAATTGTAATTGTGACGCATAATATGCAGCAGGCTGCTCGGGTTTCGGATTTCACTGCTTTCATGTATCTGGGTCAGCTTATAGAGTTTGACACAACTTCAGAAGTATTCGAGAACCCAAAAAGTGAATTAACAGAAAAATACATAACTGGAAAGTTCGGATAAAGTGAACATTATGCAAAGACTGTTAGATAAAGGCTTAGAAGAATTTACAGCAATGGTTTACAAGATGGGTAAAGTCGCCGAGAAAGCCGTGGCAATATCAGTAAGAGGATTTCTTGAAGGTAAAGACGCATCCGAGGATGTGCATGAACTCTCCGAAATTCTCGTAGGCAGGACTGTTGAGGTTGAGGAAAAAGCTTTTAGTTTGATAGCAAAGTATCAGCCTGTAGCTTCTGACTTACGAATCATAAACTCTTACATGAAAGTCGCCTACGATTTTGAGCGTTACGGCAGGTATGCTTGGGACATATCCTTTATCAGCACGCGTTTCAATGGGCTAAGCACTTGTGATAAATGGATATATGAGTACATCGGGAAAATGGCTGAAAAAGTTCTTCAAATGGTCACGATAAGCATTAACTCCCTTAAAAGCCTAGATACGGAACTCGTTAAGACGATGACTAAAACAGAGCAAGAAGTAGATGACATGTACCTTGAGTATCTGGGCAAACTTGTGGAGGAGGCAGGCGTCACGAACGAGTGCACTATCTCCAGCACGCTCGTAGTAAGATATCTTGAGCGTATTGCGGATCACGCGACGCACATCATGGAAGCCGTAGTCTACATTGCCACCGGCGAAAAAGTGACCTTAAGGTAACAATCAAAACAAAAATCGCCAACCAAAATTTCACAAGAAACCCCAAATCAGCTGAAGACTTCACAGAACATTATTTCTTATGACATAAGGGGCTTCTTTAGACTTTCCATCAAATGCAATCTTAATTAAGTTAACCAAAGTATTCAACAATATTGAACGTTGCTTTTCTTGCAAAGATGGGATAACATTCAAAAGCGACGTCTCAAAAACATTAAAATAATGATACCTGTTCTGAATGTTAATTGGCAAAGCCTTCCAGCCGACTACTCCCTTAGCGAACGCGATGCTGACGTATTGGCGCTAATAGAAAACGAAGACTTAGCTATATTCACATTCGACGGGTTAAAACGAAGAACAGGACTGCATCCGGAAACGCTCTCTCGCATACTTGCCCGACTGGAGCAAGAGGGCATCGTGAAAAAAGGACCCGAAGGCTACAGGGTCACTCCAAAGATAACTGAACTAAAACTTAACCAAGCACGCAAAGAAGAACCAACAACGCCGCTGATTCAAACTTTCCTTCCATCAGACCTTATGACGCAACAACTCATCTTGGCGCTTAAAGGCAAATGGTTCGGTTTGCTACGTTGGCTAGGCATATCAGAAAATAGTCAAGGCGTCACCTTAAAGTGGATCACGGAAGACGGTGGCATCCAAATAGCCGCAAACATTCAAGGAACAGCGCTTAACATAGAAGCAAAATTCTTAACAAACAACAACTTGAACTTAGCGTTGAAGGCTTCTTATCAGCTCATGGCAAATATCGGCAAGCTTTGCCAAAGCTCACATGCAGCTAGAACCGTGGCTAGAAACGTTGCTTATTACGGCAACTCAAGCTATTTGATGTCAGCCTAAATTTTCGTCTGCACTCTTTAATGCGCAGCAAATGGTCACCTAAAGCCTACTCTGCCCCTCATAGCTGCTTGAAGGAGTCCATTTCCTGGATTGCCTGACACAGAGGGATACTCCAATTGATAGAAAAATTTCTTGAACAAATTGCGCCTATCACATCGGCAGTTCACTTTTAGACTTGTTTCACTAGCTAAAAATAGCCTACCCCTCCCCTCATTTAGCTACAAGTTTTCGCTAGTTAAATTGACCCGCCCCCCCGCTTCACTGTGGCTAACGCTGAAAAACGGAACCGAATACCCGCGAAATGGCTATTTAAAGAGCCTGAGTCCTTGAGTATTTAGAGGTCAAAGTGCTTTAGGTCAAAAGTATAAAGAAAAGTTTTGCTGGAGAGCATCGCGTCCTGTTATATAGGGCTATAAACCATCATATTTCTTTTGTTTTAAGGTACGGGCTTGCAGGTATCTATTTTAATCCATCATTTGTCTAAGTATTTTGTTTTTTAGGGGTGGAATTGGGAAAAAGCATTTAAAAAGCAACAAACAAGCTAACTTGCTGGTAACGATTACATAATGGAAAAAAAACAAGAAGAAGACGAGAAATCCAGGCTTGCATTAAAAAATATTAATTATCACTCTACCCGCTTCTTCTCTCTTCTTTTATCGTCACTATACATAGTGGCCGTGGCTATCTTCTGCGTGGAATACAAAATTATTCCGGGGCCTGAATTTCTAGTTTTAGGCATCCTAATTTACTGTACGTATAATGAACGGACCTGGCATGCCCTTAAAGATTGGCTTCCATTCGTTACGGTGTTTGTCTCTTATGAAGTTATGTATAGTTTCATAGGCACTATCTCACAGTACAACCTTCATGTAGGACCATACAATTTCGATGTGCTAATGTTCGGTCAAGTTCCCAGCCTTGTTCTTCAACAAACGATAAAGATGCCTATTTTAAATTACATGGGAGCCGTTTTCTACGGCATATATTTTTTTGTACCAACCGTCTTTGCTTATATTGTTTGGAAAAAAAGCCCTAAGAACTACTGGAAATACACCGTTGGCTTCGCCGTATTAACGTACAGTGCCTTGATAACTTTCATCTTTTACCCTGTTGCACCCCCATGGATTGCGGTTCCAGACGTTACTCGAATCTTAACTGGGTCAGTTGATGCTAACTTAGGTCTTCCTGTTTACAGGACCTTGTTTGATTTTTTAAGCCCAAATGCATACGCTGCATTTCCCAGTATGCATTCAGCTATGCCTTGGCTGGTCTTTCTTTTCGCGTTCAAAATTTGGAAATGGAAAGCACTCCCAGCGTTATCGATTCCTGTCGGAACATGGTTTAGCGCAGTCTACCTAGGCGAACACTTTTTTACTGACGTCTTAGGCGGAATCGCCTACG
The DNA here is from genome assembly GCA_050015395.1 of Bathyarchaeia archaeon. Classification (GTDB taxonomy): domain Archaea; phylum Thermoproteota; class Bathyarchaeia; order Bathyarchaeales; family Bathycorpusculaceae; genus Bathycorpusculum. The sequence goes on along the minus strand of JBEKBM010000030.1, from coordinate 12,888 downwards.
CCACAATCGCGTTCATTGCAGCAGATAAACTCTTGCCCTTACTAACTTCGAGGATTGGCTTTTTGAGGAAACATGTGCCCAACTAAAAGATACTATTGCTTAAAACAAACTAAGTAAACAAAGGCTCTCGAAAACCAAAATTCGGTATCTCATTTTGTGAGGTTTTCCACTTGGCTTCCTGGCATGGGGCATGATACCGCGACAAAAATGGCAGAAATGGCGGCTGCAATCTCTAAGCAAGTACTGAAAAACCGAAAAATCAAAAGGAAAACGGTAACATTGGGGTCAAGCAATAGCCGCCTAAAAGTTTCCTAACAACTGACAGAAAAAAAATTTATCGCAATATTTTAGAGCAGATACACCCTAACCAGTACATGATAAACATGATTAATGTAGATTTATGGGGTATCACTGTACATTGCCTAAAATGCAATAATGAAAACAAAGCGACCCTTATACAACTGAAGCGAGGAGAAACTATTCAATGCAGCGTTTGCGGCACAAGTATTGGTTTAAAGGACAAAGACGGAACCATAGAAAAAGAAATAATGAAAGTTCAGGAAGCGGTAAATTTACTAGAATTGGCTGTTCAAAAAATCGGCGTCGTCATCCAAGCGTAATAGTGCAGCTTTAAAAGCTAGTATACCTTAACAGGGGCAGCGAAGCGGCGAATATTTTGACCCAAATAGTACACGGAAGAATAGTTAATTACAGAACAGGTCCAAAATCACAAACATCAAGAGAATGCTTAATTGAATTTGAAACGGTTGATACTGCATCTTTGGCGGGCAAACTCGTGGGGCAAAAGGTAACTTGGACAAGTGGCAATAATAAATTTGTTGGAAGAGTTATGGGTGCCCACGGTAGAAACGGTATGGTTCGAGTAAGATTCTCGCATGGTGTTCCTGGTCAAGCGATAGGTACACGGGTTGAATTAGCAAGTTAACGCAGTTTGTTTTTGATTAAAAATAAAAATTAATGCCCAAAGTAAGCGTTATTTTGATAATTCGCCTAAGTCTTCGGTTTCATACACGTACTCTTCTAACCGAACTTTTCCACCTTTAACTACCACTTTATAGTCAGCTTCACAAATCGGGCAGGCAACTATCTCGCCCTCTTTAACATCATTTATTTTGAAAGTATTTCCGCATTCTAAACATTTTAAGATTATTTTTTTTGCCTCTTTGCTTACATTGTGAGATAATTGTGGTCTCTAAGCCAATCTGACTGGTTTTTACGGTAACGCCAGAATATGTCGCCTCTGGTTTCTTTCTGAAAATCCCAAGGTGAAATCAAAACGATGTCTCCTTCTCGAATCCATACACGCCTTTTTAGTTTCCCACGAACTCGACATAATCGTTCTTTGCCATCTTGGCATTTAACCATGATTCTTTCGGCGCCAAGCATCTTTACGGCTACGCCTAATACGTCATTTGAGGAAGGTATAACCATCCTTTCGAGGTTGCCCTCATTTGTAATTTTCCTTTTACCCATTTTTCTCTGCACTTCTTTTTTATAGAACAGTCTGGAGAAAAAGTAAACTTGCGAATGGCCGATCTAACTCTTCCCCTAAAGAATTCCAATCCTTACACAAAAAGGTGTGTAGAACTATATTAGCATAGCTAAGGAGTAAATCGTTTTTCTATGGTTTATTTTACGTTTGTTAAATTTACCGCAAAACTTTTTATCATTTTAAAAAAGCATTTTTCTGTGGCATGGCTTTATAAGCATGGTGAGAGAATTCATAGGTTGAAGAGTTTCTCTTATCCTCTTAGGCTTACCCCTTCGTATAACTGATTCTTTTCAAAAAAATATTGAGGTAAATGTAAATGTGTATATTGAGAGCGGGTTTAGTTAAGAACTGTCGCAGATGCAAGTCTTCTGTACGGCTAAATTGTGTATATAGGAAGAAAGCATCAAAGAAAAGCTTTACCGATAACAAGAAAAAAGGCGAAAAGGCTTAATTCATAATCAAGATTCCCGAATTCTAAGGCTAAATTTTTCTTACTGTAGGATAAACGAGGTGAAATAATGTCTCAAAGGAATGTTTATGAGGTAAAATGTACTTCTTGCAATCAAATCGCAATTGTACCCTTCAAGCCTACTCCAGGCAAGCCAGTTTACTGCAAAGCTTGCTTTTCCAAACACTTAACCAATCAACCCCTAAAAACCGCAAATACACACGCTAATTTTGAGCCAAAACAGGCGTGGGCACGACGAAGATAGCAGTAGCCTAAACGCCTTTTATTTACTTTAACTTCTATTTCTAATGGCATGAAGGCTTGTAATAGGCTTACAAGAAGGCGAATAATTTGAAGATCATTAAAGGATGGAAGAAAATAAGCAATCAAGGCGGCTATGTTAACGAAAACACAGGGCAAACTCTAATTGTTTCCAAAAGAGAATTCAGTGCAAACTACCATGTATTGCTCTTTGCTGGAGAGCAAACGGATGAAGCTGAGAGTAAAAAAATCTCGCCCGAGTTCTCCAAGGAGACTAAAGCCGAAGCCTTCGCCTTGGACTGGATGGGAAAGCACCCAAACGGAATGATTGAATCAAAAGATTAAGTTTGGTTTTGCCAAATGTTAAATGGTATACGTTCGAGCAATATGGCTAATTTTAATAAAATGTTAATATCAAAATTCTAAAGTTAACCCTGTCTCAGACCACTAAAAAGGCTGCGCAAAACGAGAGTAACTTATCGGTTTCCGTACCTTTTTCTCATGCAAACTTGGCAAAAATTTTTTTTATACCGTCTTATTCTTTGAGGCTGAAAAAGTTTGCCGCAGGAACTGCACTTGATTTGCGTTGAATGTGTAGGATCAAGCAGTTTTAGTCTTCTTTCAATTTCAGCTTTGATTTCAGCATCATTTTCGGCCTTCAAAGCTCCAGTTAACAATATTTTAGCTTGTTCTAAACTTCTGTTCCCGTAAACCTTCAAGAAAACGCTATCTGGTTTTCCCACGCCTAATTTTAACGGTAACATGCAAACGAAGTTTGAGGGGTAACTCTGAGACTTACTGTAGTCAACAACAGCGAAGCGAAAGTTTCTTCGAAAAGGATTATCATCCTTACCGTTATGCTCGAAAATTTGCAGCCTAACACTCATTTTAATCCACGCTTCAAGAATAAAAGTAAACCAAGGTTAATATCTATACCTAAAAAATTTTGTTTTTTTGAACATGCCGCCGCTTGGTTTTTTACATTCTTGCTCCTTTTCGATTCTTTTTCAAGGACTTGGCGGCTAAAAACTGAATATTAACGGTATAGGGCATGATGTGAGATTTTTGCAAAAGCTATTAATAAGAATACGCTAACTGTAGCCAACACAAAAATATTTGCAGGTGCCCCAGCGTTTGTTGCTTAACCAGCTATTCACAGTAATAATCCTTGGTTTGATTCAGGGTGTGTCAGAGTGGCTGCCCATCTCAAGCACTGCTCATCTGAGAATTGCCGAGTATTTCTTGGGTTTTCAAGCAACACCGCTCTTTAACGTATTTTTGCATATAGGCACGCTTTCGGTTGTAATATTTTATTTTAGGCGTGAGATCAAAATCATACTTACTGATCTTGTGCATCTGGATTTTCACTCAGAGTATGGCAGATTTATCCCTTTAATTGTTGTTGCTTCTATCCCCACGGGCATAATAGGCTTGCTCTACGATAAGTTTCTGGCAGACAATTATCAAACATTCTTGATCATGGGGATCACTTTTCTAGTCGGCGCGACCCTGCTGTTTTCCTCCAAATTCGGCAAGGAAAATCAAACTCAAGTTTCATACCGAAAAGCACTTGTCATGGGGGCTGCCCAAGGAGCCGCAAGTTTTCCGGGACTATCAAGAAGCGGTTCAACAATTTCAAGCGGGCTTCTGCAAGGCGTCAAGCGGGAAATGGCTTTCAAGTTCTCATTCTTACTATCTATTCCCGCTATAATAGGCGATTTAGGCGTTGATGCCTACCTCGAGCGAGGAAGCTTGGTTTCTCAAGGTGTCGGCGTCAGTTCACTGAATCTTTTGGTGGGTTTGGTATTTACGGTGATTGCAGGCTATTTTGCCATCGTGCTGGTGAAAAAGCTTGTGTTAAACAAGAAGTACCATTACTTTGCCGTGTATACCTTTGCCCTTGGAGTTGTCCTGATAACTCTGGCACTCTTAGGCTTCTAAGCAAGAAAAAACCAGCAGCTATTAATCAATCAAAGAAGAGCTATTTAGCTTAAGAATTTCCTTTGCCTTTGAAAGCAGTTTTTTCTGCTCCGCTGATTGTTCTAACGCTCCTGTCTCAGAAAATTTAAAAATCGCTCATTTTTTTATACATTCCGCTCATTATTTTCGTCTAAATACTTGATTTGTGCAAGGTTAAAAAAATTTAAATCATTACTTTGAAAAATGGTTAAATTTTATTACAAATTTTAAAGATAAGGTCAAAACGAGACCGGTTGTGCACATGCAGGATTTGATGCTCGAACCTTGGAGAGGGAAAGGCTTGATTAACAGTTTGAATGGTGCTTGCTGACCTGCGTTTATTGGAAGTAAGTCTTATATTATCTATAGTTATAGTTATATGCAGCGGGGAACTGGTTTTGCCGACAACCGTACAAGTGGACGAAAAAACTCTTCAAATGCTTAACAAAATCAAGAAAGAAATGAACGCAAGTAGCCACGACCAAGTTATAAAAACGTTAATTTTAGAAAGGAAAAAAATTCCTTGCTCCATGTTTGGATCAAACCGTAAATTAAAGCCTTTTTCAGGACGTGATGAGGCCGAATTCCATGACCTCTAAGTACGTTATTGATGCTTACGCTTGGATAGAGTACTTTAGAGCCTCAGAATACGGGGAACTTGCAAAAAAATACATAGAGAGCCCTGATTCAATAACTCCAACAATTGTTATTTCAGAAATAAGCAGGAAACTGCAAAAAGAAATAGAGCTTGGAAACGAGACCCCTGACGGAAGACTAAAGCGCCTAGAATTCATAAGCGCAACCAGCCAGGTAACAGAGCTGGATTTCGAACTTGCAGTTACAGCAGGCAAAACGGATTGTGAAATGAAAAAGAAAGCGAAAGATTGGAGATTAGCGGATTCAATAGTTCTTTGCACGGCGAGAAGTGTTAAGGGAAAAGTAGTGACTGGAGATGAGCATTTCCGGGACCTTGAAGAAGTCATATTTATAAAAAAAATAATTTAATGAAATAAGAAAATGCTTTTTCAAATTTCAGGAATTTACTGCTTTATTTATCGTAGACTTTTTTGCGGTGACCAATGGTTCGAATAATAATTGTCTGCTTAGACCGTTGATAGATTACTCTGTATTCCCCTATTCGAAGGGACTTAAGCTCACTTAGACGTCCTACTAACTGTTTACCTGCAAAAGGCTGTTCCTCTAGAATCCTCAGCTCTCTAAGTACTCTAATTTGAGTTTGCCTATCAAAGCGCTTCAATCGTTTTAGAAATTCCCTAGTGAATAATAGCTCAAATTTCTTTTTCATCTACGCTCAGTTCGCCTAAAACTTCCTTAAAGCTAAGCACTTTGTTTTCTTGAAGGTCCTTCAGGCTTGCCTTAATACTTTTCAGCAGTCTCTCGTCACTTAGAATTTCAACAGTTTCCATAAGCTCCTCGACAAGCGAGCGGAGTTTTGGCAGTTCCTCAGCTATGACTTTGAGGTTTTTCTTATCCTCATCCGTGAAGACAGCTTCAACCAACTCTAGTCACCAAGTTACTCTCCTTATTTACAGGCTTGTGCAGTATTAAAATTTCCCTAAAAAGGTAAAGATTGCTTAATGATTGCATGGTGCTGCGGGCAGGATTCGAACCTGCGAACCCCTGCGGGAAAGGATTTCCCATCTGGGCGCTCAAGTCAAAGCGTCGATCTTGAGTCCTTCACCTTTGACCTGGCTTGGTTACCGCAGCACACGTTTATGGGCTACAGACTTTTCCGTATTCTTTCTTATTAATCATTTGCCGCTTCGTTGCTTTGCCTCAGATAATTTTCTCTAAGTCAACGATGAAGCGTTCAAACACTTTTAAACCGTAGTTCCAGAAGTCGGGTGCTGCCACGTTTAAGCCGACGATTTTACCGATTTCCAGTGGCGATATGCTGCTGCCCGCCGACAACGCCTTCTCCAGTTTAGGCACAAACGTCTTGCCCTCCTGCAGGTACCGCTCGTAGAGGGCGTAAACGAACATTTGGGCGTAGACGTAGGGGTAGTTGTAGAAGCGGTAGTTCGCCATGTAATAGTGCGGTTTCATTGTCCATTCGGCTTCCATTTCGGGGAACCATGTGACTGCGTTGCCGTAGATGCGGTCCCGCGCCCGGGTCCAGTGGCTGCAGATGGTCTTGTAATCCAGGTATTCTCCCTGCTGAATGGAGGCGTAGAGTGCCTGCTCAAACCATACACGAGCGGTGACTTGGAACGTTGTCATGCCTGCCTCATCGAGAACTAAGCAGAGAACGGCTTTGCGTTGCGCATCCGACTTTGCCTCGTCCAGCAGCAGGTCCGTAAGCAAGAGCTCGCCGAAAATCGACGCAGTCTCCGCCACAATAGACGGGATGCTTGTGTTCATGAGGGTTTGGCTGCGGGAGACATAGTAGTCATGGGTGGCGTGTCCCAACTCGTGTGCTAACGTGTAGACATCGTTTAAGGTGCCGTTGAAGCTGTCGAGGATGAAGGCGGATTTGCCTTTGTACCAGCTTGCACAGAAGGCACCGTTGCGTTTGCCAAATCTGGGCGTGGCGTCGATGCGGCGTTTCGCAAACATTTCCTGAACCGCGGTGGCGTATTCAGGGTCAAAGCGGCTGTATGCCCGTGTAACGAGGCTTTTTGCTTCTTCAAAGGTGAATTTTAACTCAGGTGCATCTGGCAGGGGCGCGACGATGTCATGGTTTCCCAGAATGGGCAGGCTCATGAGTCTAGCTTTCAGTTTCAGATAACGGCGATATGTGCCCGCGTTGTCCTGTATTGCCCCGAGCAAATTCTCAGCTATTGCCTGTTCGGTATCATTGCTTATGAGGCTCGGCTCCATAGGCGATGCGTATTTTCTGCGCTGTGAAACGGTGACCCAGTCGTTGCAGATACTGCGCAGGGCTGAAGCGAAGATTTCACCGTCTCTGCCAAGCAAGCCGTAAATCGCGCGGTTCGCGGATTCCCTTGTTGCTCTATCAGGATGAGGCAGCAACCCGTTCGCTACGCCGTAACTAAGCGTCTTTTTTTCGCCCAGGACTACAACGTCGAAGAGGCGGGTGTTGAGCCATTTGCTCTGTAGTTCCTCCCAAGCTTGGACGCCGAACTGGTCCTTTTCGATGATAATCTGCTCCTCCACCTCCGTCAACTGGTGGGTTACCCGCCGTTGGACACGCTCAAGCATATGACGGTACCCAGCCAAAACTGGCTCCGCAACAATTTCGGGTTTGGCTTTAACGAGCGCGCCGAGTTCCAGCGAAAAGAAAGCCAGCTGCTTACCCAGCTGCGCCTCAAACTTGCTCACCCTGTCGTAGAGCGCCTGCGCCTGGGGCAGCGTCATGTTAGCAGAAAAAGACAAGCCTGCAAAAAGCGATACGTCGCCCAGCTTAACTTCAAAAGCCTCCAGTTCTCGGATGCACCGCAGCAGGCTGGCGGGGTCAAGGGAGGCTATTTTTCCTCGGTATGACTTCTCGAAAACGTCCGCCAAAGCTTTAGTTTCATTAATTGCTTTTTCAACGGATGCGTCGTTGATGCTGGGGAAAAGTTCCGTTAGATCCCATGTTATTTCCTGTTGAAGGCTGGTCATTTTGATTCACTTTACAATAAGATTAAACTCGGCTTGGCTATTTTGGGTTTCCCCAATACTTTATTCCATCATATTAATCATTTTCTGCTACCGCAAGGAAATGCACCAAAAAGGTAAAACGCATACAGTATACAATGACTATCATCGAGGTGATAAAAATGGAACGCGAAGAAAAAGAAATGGCAGAAATTGAAGCAATTCTGCTTAAACGAATAGGAAAAAAGAACCGAATTACCGCTCGTGAAATTTCTAAAAAAGTGGGCATACGCGATAATGATACCTTCATCAACACCCGAATGTTGATTAGAAAACTGATGAAGAATAAACAGTTGCCAATTGGAGCACTAGACAATGGCGGTTATTTCATAATTGAAAATCAAAAGGAACTTAACGATTACGCAAAAATGCTTGATAGGAGAGCAAATGGGATAACAACTCGAAAAGCACGAGCTATTGTATACTTTGAAAACTACTATAAACAAGATTTCGTTGGAAATGAGGAGGAAATTTAATGACTAAGCAGGAGAAGATTCATTTCTTATGTGACACTTCTGGCTCAGAGATAAAAATAGAGGCGAATTTGCTGATTCGGCGCTATTTGGAAATAAAATGCCCACCATGTGGTGAGGCATTTCTGTTTTCTAAAACGATTTTACGCTTCTAAGAAAGAGTGGGAAAAACTTTCTTCCGCAATTCTGTAGGAACATCATCAAAATGTATTTTTTCTTTTATTACTTTTATTGTGTCATCTAAGTTTGGCGATTTAAACCCAATCTCATAGCCTATACTGTTACGTCCAAGTTCTAAGGCTACTTTCGTTGTTGTTCCACTTCCTAGAAATGGATCGAGAACGGTATCTCCTTCATAAGTGAACATTTGCATCAGTCGTTTTGGCAATTCATCTGGGAACGTGGCTACGTGGTTAACTTGTCTAGCGCCATTAAAACTCCAGATTATATTAAAATCTTCTATCAACTGTGATTGATTTATGGATGCCTTTTGTTCGGTGTCTGATTTATCATTAAAACTCCATATTCCGTTAAATAGTTCCCTCCACTGTGAGAGGTTTATGAATGCCTTTTGTTTGATTTCTGGCTTTGGTTTAGGTTCGGTTTCGCCTTTTCCTATTTTTTTCTTAAAAATGGCAATGTATTCATAATTGTAACTTACGTAGCCGTTTCGAGGGAAGCCGTAAGAACCCATAACGCTTGCACCACCACTTGTTTTTGTTGTTGGAATTTTGTTCCAAATTATGCTTCCAAGGTAAATTACGTTATCAATATGCCGTTGCATTATATGATTCACTAAATAGGCGTGTAATGGAATTATCTGGTATGGTTTGTTTTCGGTGCTGTTTGCCCTTAGGTATTGGTCGCCGATGTTAATGCATAATCTGCAACCTGGCGCAAGCACACGGATACATTCAGACCATACATTATCGAGTTTTGCAAGGTATTCTTCCAAATCATCTCTGTAGCCTATTTGCTCTGGATGCCCATAGTCTTTTATGTTCCAATAAGGCGGCGAGGTCACTACGAGATGGACATTTTTGTCTAATACCTCTTTCATACATTGAGAATCTTTGAAATAAATCTTGTGAACTGAGTTAGGGATAAAACTAGAATTAAGCTCAGTTGTTGGTTGTTCAAGCATAAAGAACAATATGCATAAATTCTAGATAAGTATTGTCGAATCGTTCGTGTCTAAATTGCTAGAAATAGATATAAAAACTTTAAAAGATTGTGTATTACTATCTGAGCTTTTGCTAGATAAACTAGAAAATGCATAAATAACATACAAATAGACAAGATTAAAGCGTTTTAACAAGAGCTCTGCCATGTCCATGACAAAAGAACTTAACAGTATCACGAATTCATTCTCCTTTTCAGGAAAGGCAGTCTCCGCAAATTTCCACCCCACGACCAAACACGATACGACAGCAAATTCACCAAGCCATAGCGTGACGAATGGTTCAGTCAAATCTGGACGCTGAAGGGAACACGCCAAACCGCAAGCCAGTTGGAACGAAGAACGGCAGCCTACCCCGACGAAATCGCCGACCGCCTTATCAAAATGTTCAGCATCAAAGGCGACACAGTACTAGACCCGTTTCTGGGCCCAGGCACAACAGCAAAAATAGCCATGCAGAACGAACGAAACAGCATAGGCTTCGAAACAGATCCATGCCTTCTACCGATTATAAACAAGAAAATAGGCAACTTTGGAAATCGGGCGAGTGGCAAGCTTGTGTTGACTACTTAAAACAAGAGACATCCAATTGATATGTCGGCGTGATAACGTTAGATTTCGTTCAAATGTCTGTTCGGTTTCTTTGAAATTCAGCGCCGCAGGATAGTAATCCACTTAGGTGGTTTTCGACTAGGAACTTGTATGCTTGGGCGTTTCCTATTTTGGTGGGGGCTATGTATTCTATTTTGACGACTTTTCTTAGGAATAATTTATAATATGTCGAGGACTTATAATTATGCGTTAAGACTCTTATTGGTGGCTGATGAATGGAGAAGCTAATGGACAGGATTGTTGTTGACCCTGAGATTCTGGTAGGGAAGCCAGTCATAAAGGGTACGCGGATTCCAGTTTATCTCATAATCGAATTTCTAGCTAACGGATTGACCCAAGAAGAGATTCTCGACCAGTACCCCACACTTAAGAGAGAGGACATTAAAGCTGCCCTTCTTTACGCTTCAAAATGTCTTGATCGAGAAGTTACAGTTACCATGTAATCTGGGTGCAAATACTTGCCTCATATGCTCGTTGACGAAAGTGTAACAAGAAACGTCAGGGAATGGCTCAAGAAGCAAGGTTTTGATACAATCAACGTCTCTGATACTAACCTTAAAGGTGCAAAAGACCAAGAAATAGCGGAATACGCAGCAAAAAACGATATGACTATTCTTACGCTTGATACTGACTTTGCCCAAATTTATCATAACTCCCCAAAAGGCACGCTCAGCATTATAGTCATAAGAGTGAGCCACTCAACCCCCGCTGCGATTCTCGAAACACTAAGTCGAGCGCACGAAAAAATAAACCTGAAGAAAACTCACAACCAACTCATTATTATAACACAAAGGAAAATACGAATAATCAGTTAGACGACTTAAATGTAACTTTTTATTCGACTTTACCTCGTAGTGGGCTAATTAGATAAGCTAAAAGTCGCAACTTTACAAAACCGCAAAGTCGCAACTTAAAAATCTGTTTAGATAACCCGCTTTCTTAAATTGCATTCTGGCAAAACCATTTTTCAGGTTACGCTTCGTTTTTGCGTTTCTTTCGCATTTTACTTCATGCAACGGCGGAACCGCAAAGTTTTTTTGAAGCTTTGGCTCTATGAAAGTTTATCAGTCCTTCATTTTAGCCTGAATATGCATAATAAGGTTTATTAGAGAGCTATGTAGCATGTGTTTGTGCTCTTAGAAAAGTCAGCAGAATCCTTTTTCAAGTTGGATGATCCCCATATCGAAGGAGTTGAAAGTTTGAAAGAAACGAGCTTAGCTAATCACAAAAACTTAAAATTTATGGAGAATTGGTAAATTGACCAGCCTCATACAAAAAGAAGATATTCATGAGTTATTGAAAACTTTTTTCAAAGAGAAAGGCTTAGTGCGCCAACACCTTGACAGTTACAACGAGTTCATCGACCACGGCTTACAAGAAGTAGTTGATGAAGTCGCAGAAATCCCCATTGAAGTTCCAGAAAACCCATACAAAGTAAAACTTGGGCAAATATGGGTAATTGACCCTCAATCAAGAATAACCAGCCCGTACGTAACCGAGGTAGACGGTACAAAACATGAAATTTACCCGATGGAAGCCCGACTGCGCAACTTAGCGTACTCGGCGCCTATAGCTTTGGAAATGACCCCTGTCATCGATGGAAGAGAGCAAGACACCGAACTAGTTTACATCGGCAACATTCCTGTAATGCTTAAATCGAAACTTTGCTTCTTATCCCAGCTTTCAGAGGAAGAACTTATTGCTGCTGGAGAAGATCCCGATGATCAGGGCGGATACTTTGTTGTTAACGGTTCTGAACGCGTCATTGTCGCTATGGAAGACTTGGCGCCTAACCGCGTAATTGTAGACATAGACGAGAAAGGGACCTCACCAGTTTATCAAGCAAAAATTTTCTCAACCACCGTCGGCTTCAGGGCAAGAATCGAACTTAAACTCAAATCAGACGACGCCATCTACGTCACCATGCCCGGAGTACCGACAGAAATCCCGTTCGTTGTCATAATGCGCGCCTTAAGCCTAGAAAAAGACAAAGATATTGCAGAAGCAGTCTCGCTTGACAGCGAAATGCAAAGCCAATTAGCCGCTTCATTTGAAAAAGCCATAGGTGTAGACACACCTGCAGACGCAATCCTATTCATTGGCAACCGTGTAGCCCACGGACAAGTCGAAGAGTACCGCTTACAAAAAGCTGAGACCGCCCTCGACAAAAACTTCCTGCCCCACTTAGGCAGAAGCGAAAAGAACCGAAAGGAAAAAGCAATTTTCCTAGGAGAAATGGCATACCGTGTTCTACAGTTGAAAACAGGTAGAAGGCAACCTGACGATAAAGACCATTTCAAGAACAAACGTTTGCGCCTCGGTGGTCCACTTCTAGCAGACCTCTTCCGCGTATCATTCAGAAACTTAACCAGAGACATAAAGTACCAGCTTGAACGCATAGGTGTTAAAGGCCCAATCATAACCGTTTCAGCCGCAGTTCGCCCCGGCATAATAACTGAACGTTTTCAGCATGCGTTGGCAACGGGCAACTGGGGAAGAGGCAGAGTCGGCATCACCCAGCTTTTAGACCGAACAAACTACATCTCAACATTAAGCCACTTGCGTAGGCTTCAGTCGCCATTGAGCAGAAGCCAACCTAACTTTGAAGCCAGAGACTTACACCCAACCCATTGGGGACGTTTGTGTCCAAACGAAACTCCTGAAGGCTCTAATTGTGGCTTAGTCAAGAATTTAGCGCTGTCAGCTTCCATAGCTGTTGGCGTAAATCCTGATAGAGTTAAGCAGTTACTTTTTGAAATGGGGTCTGTTCCAGCAGCAGAAGCCAGCCGCGATTTACGTATTTCAGGAGCTAAAGTTTTCG
>JBEKBM010000029.1:0-28782 GCA_050015395.1 Bathyarchaeia archaeon | reverse complement strand
TATGCTACTCAACGCAGTTGCTGCATTTCGATTAAACAGGGTAGAAAAAGCACGGTCCATAACCTTACTCGCAAGATGAGCAGAAACTAAACACAAAAATGCTAAATTAGCAACGCACTGGCGCGCGCTAATTATTTGTTGTTGGAAGTAAGGGTTAGTTCCAATAGGTTGTTAAATTTTTTGGTAAGAGCGTATTGTCTGATGATTAGCTAAGTTGTCGTATTTTATAACTTAACTTGCTGTTATTACTCCCTTACAATCGTTTTACATTTTGACTAGACAAATAGGAAACAAATATCTTTCTTGCTCTCATTTGCGAAACTTTTTTAAAAAAAACATTAGTATTAATAAATAGAAATCAAGTAGGTAAAGAGTTTACCCTAAAATAGGTGATATTCGGCAAAATGGATATTATTTACTTAGAAGATTGGCCTACAAATATAGGTAATACATTTATTCATCTAGGTAGCTTGCAATCTTTAAAAACCGCTTCTCCCGAAGCGAGAATTAACGTTTTAGGCGGTCTAGGCAGAAGGCTACTTGATGTTATGGCTACTAGTGGGTCTCAAAAGGTTTTTCGATATTATGCTGATTCATTTTCATTTATAAGAAACTTTTTTGGAAAACAAAGTGATGGAATATCACCGAATCTGTATCAAAAAATTTTTACTCAAAGTGTAAAGAACACGAATAATTTTTATGATCTGAGTTTTACGTTAAACGCTGATTTTGTCGTACTTTCTGGATGTGTGTTGAGTAATCAATTGAGTTTGTTTTCACGATCATTAAAATATCATACCGAAAAAAATCGCAAAATTATTCTTAACGCTGTTGGTGGAGCTACCTACTCGAAAGCTGAAGTTGAAATTGTCGGTAATTACTTGAAGGAACTTAAGCCTTACGCCTTTATTTCAAGAGATCATCAATCATTTAAAAATTACCAAGAATTTGCCCAACACTCCTATGATGGTATTGATGCCGCTTACTTTGTTAGTGATTATTTTTCCCCTCCTCACCTGAACATACCGTCATACGTCGTTTTTTGTTTCGACAGCCAATCTGAGCCGAAAATCAATTTAGACTGTGATATTGTTCGAACCAGCCATTATGCTTACCCCTTCAGTGTTTCCAGAGCAAAAAAAATATACAAAAAAAATAATTTGATGGTTTCAGATAATCCTACAGACTACTTAACTTTATATGGTAATGCTAAAGAATTACATAGTGATAGAGTTCACGCTTGCGTTGCTGCTCTCTCATTAGGTAAGCCTTGTAAATTATATAGTAAAACCAAAAGAAGATTAATTCTTGATCGGGTTAATCTTGGCGATATAACAAAAGGATTAACAGTCCTCAATTTAGAAATGATTAATAAAGAAAAGAAAAAACAGATAAATTTTCTAAAAGAGGTACTTGAAGGTCGTTAAGGCGTCCTTGCTTCCTTTGAATAACACTATAGCTTTTTTATGTACGGTAACGCTTCACTTCCTTGACTTCTTTGTTTTGGATTGAATTTTCATCAATTTCTCGATGAGGTTAAGCAGAAAACGCAGCGGTTTACGAAGAGGACCAAGCGCATTAATAATTTCCCGAAGATTACTCATGTCAGCCCTGTTAACGGTTCGAGTAACCAGCGCGGCAACAATGAAAACAACCAAGAAAACAATTACGCCGATGACTAATTGTATCGGACTGGAAAAAGCCAGTTTAGAAATAAAAGCATATGTTAAGATGGCGGCTATTGCTGATGAGAACAGAATTTTTGCGGAAAAAACCCAATCCACCGATGCTCCAAAGTGCTTTTTAATAAAACGTAAACTTATGAATACGCTTGGAAGACCATCCGCTAACGTAGCAACAATTAAACCTATGACACCAAAGTGAGAAATCAACACTAAACTCAAAGGAAAACCAATCACGGCTGTAAGAATAGCTAATTTCAGGCTGAACGTTGTATAACCTTGACCGGTTATCAAGTTGCCTGCACTCAAAGATCCAAAAGCAGAATAAAGATAATTTACAGACAACAAAGCCAAAAACAATGGCGCTTGAACATACTTATCTCCGAATATGGTGACAATAGCAGGTTGCGCAAGAGCAATAACCATAGCTGTAACTGGCACAACAACAAGCGCAGCATACTTCACCGAATACTGAAAAACATTCTTTAGAAGCTCCTTATCTCTCCGAGAATCCAACTTGGAGAATGCCGGAAACATCATGGTTGTTACGGGAACAGAAAAGAAAGTGATCAAAACCACGAAATTTAAGGCTACGTTATAATTGCCGATAATAGCGTTGTTAAGGACATAAATTGCCAGTATGTAGCTGTAGAATTGAGTTAAAAATCCTGTAAGAATAGTGCCTATTGACAATGGTAAACCATATTTGAACATGGTTTTAATAGTTGCCATGATTTCTAGTTTGCCCTTGGTTGGTTTAGGCAAGGATTTATACATAGTCCAAATTAGAAGCACACCGGTTAACCCTGCAAATAGGCTGCCCACTGCGAAACCTGTAACTGCCCCAAAAGTGCCTAAACCTAAAACTACAAGTGCAACTATCAGCACAGTTTTGACTATCGACTGAATTATTAGCGTGAAGCTGTAGAGGTGCATTTTCTCCATACCCGTGAAAGCCGCAGTCGCCGCATTAACCAGCGCGCCAGCCAAGATGAAAAAGGAAGCAATTTGGATCAATGGAGCTATAGCAGGTCGGTTAAAGGTCATAGCTAAAAAGGGAGAGAGAACAAAACAAAGAATGGAAAGTGATAAACCTAAAATAACCTCGAATAGTACGCCTGAAACAAAAATGCTTCTTATTTTAGCAGCATTGTTTTCACTGTTGTATTGTGCAGAGTATTTTACCATAGCCGTGTTGATTCCCCAGTCGCGGAATGTGGAAATCAGGCTTGGGGCAGTAAGAGCAATTGCGTATAAGCCGTAATTATCTGGACCCAGAAGCCGAGCGATAATTATTGTACCTATAGCCGAAATAACCGTGGAAACAACTAAGCCCCATAAGACGTTAAAGCCGCCTTTAGCTGAAACCCTCGCCATCTCTACAGCCTTAGTCATTTTCCTTTCCCAATCGCTGTTAACTTAAGATAACTGCTGTTGGCGAGGTGGTGTTTATCGCTTTTGGTTTTAATCAGGCAGTGAATTTCACCTGTGCCAACGCCGACCCCCTCAACAACCCCAACCTCAACCCCAACACCAACTCAAACCAACCCCTTCCCAACCGAAACAATACTAATAGCCGCTACAGCCATAGTTGCATTGGCTGCCGTGTTCGCTTATGCTTTCAAAAAACGTTACATAACTATCGGAGTTGACGAAGAAAACCCACAAGAAACCTCAGACGACTATGCAATATAAATTCTCTCTTAGAGCAAGCCCAGACAGGTCTAAAATCTATTTTTTATAGAAAAAATCAGCAAGAATCTCCCCAACTTTAAGTCGGGTAGTGTCAACTCAATTCTTCAAGAACTTTCTTAAATTGCGGCTTTAGAGCAATTAATGTTGATGTTGTTTTCCAAATAGACTTAGGATTCATGCTGAAGTATTCATGCGTAAGATCGGTTCGCATATCAGAAAGGTCAACATAGGGTATGTGGAAACGGTAGAATAACTCTTTTACCCTTCGGTGTTTCGACAACACACGAACGGCTTCACCAATATTCCTGAGATTGGCGTCTACGGCATCAACTGTTCGTGTGTCTTTGGAAAAATCGTCGTATGACATGCCCTTTGTGTACTTTTCGATTTTGTCAATAAATTCAATAATTTCTGACAAATAAATCTTGGGGCTGCGTTCCAAATTGTCCCTTTTCACACCGGCACAGCTTCCTCTAAAACTTGGTCTTTGATGTGTTTGTTTAAGAATTCCTTGGAAACAACATCCACTTTCATGTGAAGCTTTCGTCTAAGGTATCTTCGTAAGCCAGCTACTAAAAGTAAATCAACCATTTCAGAATATGTAACTAAAATGTCTAAATCGCTTTTCTCTGTCTGCTCGCTTCGTGCGTAAGAACCAAAAATTTCTATAGACTCCACTTTGAAACGTTTCCTAAGCGTAGGCTTCAACTCTTGAAGCTGCTGCTTTACATGTTCAAGTGACCTCTGCATATTTTAGGAACTCTTTAAGACTACTATTGATATTCCTTTTAGCGTTTGTTCTCTTTAACTTTATCGGAGAAAAATGGTTGATGGAACAAGAAAACCAAGACGACTACACAATATAATTTCCAAACCTTCCTCAAAGGCTACGTTTGCTTTAATCAAACAAATCGCTCAAGCTTCTCTTTTTCAGCAAGTAAAGGCTCCAACATGTTTTTTAATTCGGTTATGATATGAATAAAAACGAAGGGTGGTTTTCTTGACGAAAGTAGTTCAGGTTAAGGTTCCAGACTTCTTGTCCGAAAAGGATGTTAGAATAGCTGCGGCGATAGAAGCTTTCTCTAAGGGTTCAATAAGTGTTGGAAAAGCAGCAGAAATAGCTGAGATACCTATCCAAGAGTTTCTGGTTGAGCTTAAAAAAAGAGGCGTAAAAGCATACCAGTACACGGACAAAGAGGCTCTTAAGGAGCTTATGCTTTGAGTAAATCTGTCCTAAACTCCTCGGTCATAATAGCGTGTTTTTCGCTTCTCCTATGCGTCATGCTCGGCACTTGCTAATTATAAATGTTATAGAGATTATTGGCTCTCATCCCCGCTCTACCGAGGACGTGGGCTTCCCGCCAAAAGGGTTAAAAGAAGCATCAAGGAGAAACAATCTTAATGGCTAAACAGCAACTTATACTAAAAGATAAAAGACCTCTTATGGAACGAATACGAGAATACGTTAACATGCTAGACACTGAACTTGGTGTTGACCAAGCACTTCTTTACGGTTCAACTGCAAAAGGCAAGCGACATAGAAATAGCGACGTAGACATTATAATAGTCTCTGAATCTTTTGCCAAAATGCCCGAGCCTAAAAGATGGGGTTTGCTACAACACATGTGGAAATACAAAGAAGACCTCGAAACACTCGCCTACACGCCAAGCGAATTTGCCACAATCAAAGAAAGATTCCTCATGCAAAAAATTCTCCAATACGCAATAGACATAACCCCAAGAAAAAACGCCAAACTCAATGAATAACCATTTAATCGATTAAGCGCGCGTGCTACCAACGCCGACCCCCTCAACAACCCCAACCTCAACCCCAACACCAACTCAAACCAACCCCTTCCCAACCGAAACAATACTAATAGCCGCTTCAGCCATAGTTGCATTGGCTGCCGTGTTCGCTTTAGCTTTCAAGAAAGGTTACGTAACCATCGAAACCGTTGACGAAGAAAACCCACAAGAAACCTCAGACGACTACACAATATAAATTCTCTCTTGGAGCAAGCCCAGATAGGTCTTAAATTAACTATTTTTTTATATTTATTCAGCCTATAATGGCTTGGAGAGAAATAGGTTGATAGATAAAAAAACGGTTGATTTGCTTAAGCTTAGGGCTTTTTTACTTAAGAAAGCAAGAAGTTGGTTTGATAATAATGGTTACATTGAAGTTCAAGCGCCAATACTTGTTCCTGCATTAGGAGAGTCGCCAAACTCATTTGAGGTCAAGTATTATGATAAAAGGGCATACTTGGCTAAAGGATTCTTGCCGTATGGGAAGGTTTTTGCGGATAAATTGGGGAAAGTTTACACCATTACACCCAGCTTCAGAAAAGAACAACCGAATAAAAGGCATTTGACTGAATATTGGCGAATGGAAGCCGTTCAACACTGCGACTTAGAAAATATTATGACCGTTCAGGAAGAACTTATTGCCTTTATTTGCAGTTCTCTGGCATCCGAGTTTAAGGAAACGCTCGATTGTTTTAATCGTCCCTACAGTGAAATGGCAAAAGTACAGAAACCGTTTAAACAGTTGACCTATGACGAAGCTATCGATGTCTTGCAAAATGACAGTTACGAAATTGTATGGGGACAAGAAATAGACTGGAAATTAGAGCAGCATCTGAGTCTTAAGTTTGATAAGCCATTTTTTATTTGGAAATATCCCTATGGTCCTGAGACATTCTTTAGTAAAACAGATCCAGAGAAGCCGGAGCTGTCATTATACGCCGACCTGCTTGCTCCAGAGGGCTATGGTGAAATTGCAAGCAGCTTGCAAATGATAACGGAAAAAGACAAAATGCTCAATACTGTGAGAGAGGCAGGACTAAATGAAAGTAATCAAGTTTGGATGGAAAAGTTTATGCAATCAAGCTTAGAGCCCTGCTCTGGATTTGCAATAGGAATAGAAAGGTTGCTCCAATGGGTATGCAAACTATCAAATATTAAAAAAGCTTCAGCGTTTCCAAGATCAGCTGACAATATTTATCCTTGATTTTTATTCAGTTTTTTTATGACATTGATGTGTCGCTTTAGTCTAATTTTTTCAATAAAATCGGATGAAATCAGTTCAGGTGCCAAGAATACTGGTATGATTGAAAGGAAAATTATTAAACATGTTAAAAGTGAGCTGGTGCTAATTGGTAAGAAAGTTCGAGGAATAAGCAAGCCGATTCCTAATGAGGAGAAATAAGTTATTAATCCAAAAGAATACATTTTCGCGCAATTGTCTTTATTCGCTAAATCACCCCAAACAACAAAAATATATAACACGAAAAGAATGCCCCAGCTCATACCATTAATAAAGTACATTAAAGAAAATGCTCCATTAGTTGTGAACATTCCTACGAGAACTGAACTGGTCCCATACAGAGTGAGGCTAAGAGCTAAAGTTATCCTTCTTCCAAAAAAATCGGCAAAAAACCCTGCTATAACTGCCCCAAAATTAACTCCAATAACTTGTAAAGCAACCAAGAACAAATGGAATGAAGCTGATGTTTGTTCAAGGATATAAATCGAGGCATCCTCAGCTAGTGTAACATTAATAATTGAAAATAATATCCACGGAAATAAATAAAAGAAAATTACCTTTTTTTCAAAGTAATTCCCAACTTCTTTCTTTTCATTTATGCTTTTTATGTTAGGTCTTAAAAAAAATAAAAATATAATTCCCAGATTTAAAACAATTATAAATATAAGAGAATAAAAACTATTCATGCTGCTTTGGCGCATTAATGTTAAAATAAAAATAAAGGGCAGCGTTACGAAAGCAATGATTCCCGCAGTACGTGCTCGTTCCGAAGAAAGAGTGATCTCTTGGAAGTGATTGAAAAAAATAACTAATTCAATACTTAAGAGCGGCGCTATTGCAAAAATAATTATAAGTGTAAAAGGCCAATTTGTAAGAAAAAGAAAAATAGACATAATTATTATGAGTAAAGGTATGATATAAGCAAAAATTAATTTATTGATTTTTTTGATAAAAAAACTGCTGATCAAAATAGCGATACATATCTCAAAATTTAGCGCTGCAACTACTATTAAACGATAATTTGTGGAAATAGAAAGATTTGGTAAACTCGTTAATATAATGTAAAAAGTAAATAGGTAAAAAAACGAATAAATACTAAATATTAAGTTACCTTTTGAAATAGCTATACCGCTTTTCAATAGGCTCATTTGGTCAATGACACCTGATAGAGATTAGCAGTACTTTTTTTAAATTTATCGTTCTAGCAAATACTTAAAAGCAAAACATCTTACATATAAAATTAGGTGAACAAATATGAATAAAATTAACAATATAGCTGAGTTATCAGGCTATCTACAATCGTTAACCACCCCTGAATTCGCTTCTCAAGTAGAAGAGGCTGTTGAAAAAAAAGATAAAGTCTCACTTAGTAAAATCTGCAGAAATGCAAAAATACCAAACAAATATTTCAGTACAATAGCAACAACACTGTTTACCATGGCTACTCCACAGCAAAAATATCCAGAAATCCTCTGAGAGACAATATTGCATTATTTGCTCGGAAATTCGTGATGAAAAGTCCTTGATTGAATGTTAAGAAATGATTTAAGCGATTGGCTAGCATTGGTAGCCGCTCTATAGTTAAGCTCTTTTTCAGCCAATTTTTTATATTTTTTTATCTTGTTTTCGATATTGTAAATAATTGCCGTATCCAAGAAAAGTTTAATAAATTCTTTTATTGATACATCGTCGATTACGCTTTTTTGTTTTAAGGTTTCAAGCTCTAGTTTAAAAGGCTTCGAATGCTCACTTGCCCATATTATGGAATAAGGTAGTCTATTGTTTCTTATTTTTTCAGCCAACTCCAAGGTTAAATTAACCGATACCTGAAAGTCTTGCTGTAATGCAAGGATTATTCCAAGGTATTCGCCATATTTGCCTAAGTGGTTTATTTCATTGTTAGAGCCGTTTCCTATTATTGCTCCAATTTTAAGGCACGTCCCAAGGTCTAGAGCCTCTGACTTGATCTTCCAAAATTTCTTATTGCTTGATAGAGTACCTTGTGTACGCATTCTAAGCGTACTTGTTTCCACAGTCGCCATTTTGCTCCATAGCTTCCAAATTAGTTTTACTATTTTTTTCCGTTTTCCATTTTCTATTTTGCTGTCGTTAAGAATGGTGAACCCTTTTGCAGAGGCTATTCCGCCAACAATGATTGTTATGCCTTGACCAAACTTCCCAAATAATGTTGGCTTGAATGTCTTGGATTGTGCGTTATCTATTATGTCATCCCATGTAGTAAAGCCAAGATTCATCAAACACATGGCTAATGCAACATCATACGTTTCTTCTGTTTTTCCTCCAACTGCCTCGCATGAGAGGCTTATTAATGCTGGTGTGATGTCCCGCCAATTTTCACTTATGAATTGTAAAGGTTCTCGTAATTCTTTTAGTGCGGGATCTTCAAGTAAAATCATTTTAGCCTTGTCTGCGACTTTTGCTCCGTTATCTTCCAGAATTTTTCGGCTCATACACTCAGCGCTTTTTTGATTCATGGTTCTCTATTATTGCTTGTTATTTTTAATCATTGCTGTTTTCCTTGTGTGTCTATTTGTCTGCCATAGTGTTATATTGTGTAGCTTTGCATATACAAAACTACACTCCGCTGGGGAGAGAAGTGTAAATGGAGGAGCAATCCAGCTTAGTTGAAACACTTGCAAAGGTGGTTGAGCAGCTTAAATTAGTTAACGATAAGCTGGATTTAATAGTTAAGAGTAATACTGAGCTTATACAAATATTTGAAACTTCGAATGAATCTTCATCACATCCACAAGCTGACGTTATGACGTTATTGAAGCTACCAGCGTCACTTAGACGAACTGCCATGGCTTTGTATAAGTTCCAAAGAGCCACCGCTGATGACATCGCTAAGGTAACGGGTAATTTAAGAGCAGTAGAAAGTTCCTTTGCTAATCAGCTAGTAAGGATGGGCTATGTAAAGAAAAAACGGGAAGGCCGAACCATGTATTTTTCCATCGAACCTGAATTGGAGGCGAAAAAATGAAAACCATATCGATACATTCATCCCGTGGGGGAACAGGAAAGACTGAAATTGCAACTAATTTAGCGTGTGTTTTGGCTTCCAGGGGTTTTAACGTTGCACTTTTAGATGTTGATTTTCGAGCGCCTAGTATGGTAATTATTTTCTCCAAGGCGCTTAATTCTCCAGTAAAATATTGGTTAAATGACTTCTTGAATGGCAGGTGCAAGGAAGTGCAAGTGCTAATTGACATATCGAACTATTATAATCTTAAAGGTAAGCTGCAAGTGGGATTGGCTAACCCTTCTGTTGAAGCCATCCAAAATATGATGCTAAAGAGTCAAGCTTGGGAAGCAGTTGCCGTTAAGAAGCTCTTTTCATTGCTATCTTCACTTAATAGCGATATGGGCATCGATTATTGCATTTTTGACACGAGTCCTGGAGTTCAGTATTCTTCAGTTAATGCTTTAGCTTGTTCAGATGTGTGCGTTATCGTAATGAATTCTGACTTGGTTGATTTGATTGGGACAAAAAATATGCTTAAAGATATATTCGATATTTTAGACAAAAAAACGGTTATTATTTTGAATAAATTTTCTCCAGAAAATAGAATTATCCCCAATGAAGAAAACGACTTAGTATCTAAAACAGAAGAAATTTTAAAGCATCCAGTAATAAGCAAAATTCCTTGCTACTGCGACGTTCTGCAAGCAGAGAGAATGGCATTATTAGCTATTCAGCAGCCAGATCATCCTTTTATTAAGAAATTAGAGGAGGTGGCAGATAAAATTGATGGCTTATAAGAAAGCGGAAATTCAGCAATTACATAGATCTGAAGGAATCGCTGAACTAGTAAATATTATTGCGGAACGTATCTTGCAGTACGCCATTTTAGCATTACTCTCAAAAAAGAGTTTGTTAAGCAAAGAAGTCATCTTTAATACTATAAAAACTAAATCAGGTAATGTATTGGACTCTTCGAAGGTTGATAATTCGTTGGATATTCTGTGGTTTGAAGAAATGATTTGCACAGAATATTCATGTGGAAAATGCCTATTTTCTTTAACGGAAAAGGGCATGAGAACCTTAAATATTTGCAAAGAAAGAAGGGTAGAGGCAATAAAATTTATTCATGCGTTGCTTTAGAAATTTACTTTAGTCTTTATCGATTCTTAGTTGATTTGCGGCGAAACAATAAAGAGAGCGAGCGGCACAAGCACAAAAAAATCGGATATGAAAATTAAGAAGATTTAACGTACCATTCTTGGTCAATTAGAAAATAGCCCTTTTCTACCTTTGCTAATTGCCTTCTGTGCGCCCCTGTAAATCTAACTGGCTTACTGGAAACTTCGATTTTCCCACTATGCAAAAAAGCCATGCTATCGTATGCTATAAAACTTAAATCTCGTATCGAAAAATAATGAAACCCTGAAAACTAGAAGCTGCCGCTGAAATTCCCAGACTCAAAACAGGAAAAATCAAAATAATACTACGCTACAATAAGAGCATTATGAAATTTGACGGCTTTCCGGAAGAAAAGACAATCTTATCCTTCAGGCTAGAAAATGGTGTAGGCTGGTTAACCACTCATCACCTCATCATCCAACAAGAGAAGCATAACTTGCGCCTTAATATCGTGGAGAGGCAAGACCCTGAAATGTACCTTTTACGCGATTTTGATAAAGCCGAAATAAAAGGCGAAACGCTCACCGCACGTTTCAAGGATAGTCAAAAAGCGACTATTCGACTTCAGTTTTATTCGCCTGCATTACTTCAAGAGGTCAAAGACTTCATTGAGAAAGTAGCAAAATACTGCAAGTAACCGATTATAATATTCATGATTCTATAAAACAGATTTTCTTATTAAATTTGTACAAAAACGGTGAATGGAAAGATGTAAGCGAAGAGCAGTTACACTATAGTTAATGTGAAGTGCGTGGGGCGGCCTACTTACACCTGCAAGACGTGCACCTACACCTGTGCGAAATTCCTGCACCTGCAGTGAAACGCCCAAGTTGAAAACGTCTGTGCGTCAAAGCACGCTTAATCAGGCCTGCCATCAACACTTAACCTCTGCTGAAAGATACGGCGCTGAAAAGTCCGTGTGCGACTAAGCCTACAGTGCCCGCCCAGCAAGAAACTGTTAACTAGCTTGCCAGCCTCTTCTCGGGGAATATGCTCTTTAACCAGCACTGACAGGTCCTCAGCCCAGCTAAGCGGAATAGCCGAATAATCCAAGTCAAAGAGGTCGTCGGTATAGCGGAAACTGTTCTGCGCAATAACGACATGCTTACGGTTGTTACCGAATAAACCCACATAAATACCCCAGCTCTTCACAGGCACATCAATAGATGCTCCGCTGCCGCTGCTTTTGCCAACGCTAGCATCGCACCATTCCACACAGATCAAGTCGCCCACACCAAGCGTTCCAAGCTGCTTCTTCAAATCTTTCTCTTTTTCTTTTTGCCCCAACTCTTTTCGCCTTTACTCGTTACCCTGAAATTGCTCTTTTGACGGAATTTATGTTCTAGCTCCCGCTAGCGAGCCTAGGCGATAGGCAACACTAAGAATCCGCCTTCAGTGACCTTTTGCGAAAAGGTGGCTATCTTGCTCCGCCACAGCTTACCCGTCACATCAACACAATCGCACACTTGCCCATAGCTAAGCGCTAACCACGTAATTCCTAAGTATGTCACGCTGCATCTTGTCTAGTGTCGACTATGCCTTTGACGCTTGCACGTTTAGCCCTCAGCACTTTTAGCTTCAGATGCTTCAGTTTCTTTGCTCTCGCTATCTTCCTCGTCTTCAGGTTGCTGCAACTGTTTAGAAAGCTCACTAATCTTCTTGCCTAAATCACGCATAGGCGTCCTCTTAACAATCTCCTTATTCAAATCCGCAATCTTCTTTTTCAATGCGACAAGTTCATCATAGCTAGCGCTTGGAATCTGTTTAATCTGCTTTTCCAAGTTTTGCAGTTGATTCGTCAAATCCTCGTACGTCAATTGTTTTGGCCCCGATTCTTCCGATGCATTTTTGATTAAGTCTTGTGCCTGTTGTGTAGAAGCACCTTGCTGAGCGTTCAGTTCAGACAAAGGCTTCACCCCTTCTTTGCTTATTTGTTTGTCTTCAGGTTCTTGCAAGAACGCTGGAATTCCTTTACTCCGACTATCGTCGAGGGCTTGCTCCCAAGCACAAAAACTCGGCCAGTCCTCAAGCAAACTTTTTGTCTCTGTTTTTTCTTCAGGTTTTTTGATTTTTTTATTCTCTTGGTCCATTAAATTTTTCACCTTAATTATTCAATTACCAATAAACTGAGGCAAACGCTCAGCAACAAAGCTCATATTCACTTACCATTAATACGGCATAACAGCGCCTCTACCAGGCAACGGTGCCTGCACAGAACCTAGAACAGCCAACGAAGTGCTCCAGAAAACGTCATCATGCCCACCTTCAGGATGACTAAAGCGCAAGTGCCCAGTCTTCATGAGCTCAAACTTTTCAACATTCAATTCAGCTGTTAGATCAATATCTTCCAGTTTTCTTGTCGGAACATATGGAATCTTTACTTCGCCGTTGCGCATCTTTTCCCGCAGAATCGTAGCCATCTCCTCTTTAGACTTAACTGTGAAGGTCACTCCAGTTACGCCTTGGATCCCACAACGAACCATATCCTCAACAATATATGAGCCAACTCCTGTGACGTCGCCATATACTGCTCGGATTATTTTCCAGCGATCCTGCAGGCTCTTGATATAACCTATAACTGAAGCGTATTGCGAATGTAATGGAAAGCGATGGACATGAACCACCCTCAGAATGTAGCCTTGCTTCTCGACCACCAGCACAACGCTAAAGTCTTGTTCTTTCCCGAAGTCAACGCCAGCGTAGAATTCACCCTGAGGCTGAGCTTGAAAATCATAAGATACAAGTTGGCTGTCGATGCAGCTGACGATAAGACTCTGCGTTAGCCACGCATCAATGTCTTCAACAAATTCAGACATGAATTCCCGCTGGAAACGCTCAGGAGGAATAAGCGCTTTTGTGTCATCTATAAAGCTCTGTTTAACAAGCCCGCTACGCACGACATCCTCACAAGTCACAACGTGCTTGCTGAATTCTGGCGCTTGGCAAAAGCGGTAGAAAACGCTGTCCTTGCTCCAGGGAGTGCTACTTGCGATTAATGTGCCATCTGTTGTTGACAGCATTGGATAAAGCACATTGTAGAATACGAGCCGGTCATCCTTGAAGAAACCCGATTCATCGGTAATAACCTGATTTGCAGTGTAACCGCGAAGCAACTGCGGGCTATTAGGCAAAGCAACTATACGGCTACCGTTTCTGAAGCGTACTGTTGTGCGCTGTAACTTCTCAACAAGCATCGTTCTCTTATCTTTCGGCAAGCTCGCAAGAAAATCTTGGATACGATCACTCATAATCATGCTCTGGCGCAAGGTGGGCGCAACAATCAACGTCACCGTCTTCGGGTAGACGCATGCAAACCAGATTGCCCTCAATGCGATGCACGTGGTTTTTCCAGCTTGCCTGCTCCAGCGAACCACAATACGCTTACTTTTGTCGCGAAGAAGCCCAGCCTGATATTCCTTTGCATCAAAACCGAAGAAATCCCGCGCAAAATCAACAGGATCCTCAGGGATTACTAACGCTTTCGGTGCCTGTTCCACTGCATTTGTCTGCAGGTTTGCCTTCTGCTGCTCGATCTCCTTCCTCAGCTCTTTGAGCTTGTAGCTTCTTGATCTCATCAACTAACCGTTCCACTTCAGCTAAATCCTCATTAAACTGGTGCTCATCGTACCCTTTTGCCAAGTTACCCATAACCATCGCAATATGAGCAGCAACATGAGCCCACATCTGCCGCTGCTTAGGAGTTATAAACTCTACCCTATTGCCAACTCGCTGCCGATTAACTTCACCCTTAGCAATCGAATTAGCCACAGTGAACGTAACGTTAAGCTTATCAATCCACTCTCTTCTAAGATGCTGTGTATCGTAATCAGCAGTTTGCCGAAGCTGAGAAATACGCCTTTCAACAAAAACCGTAAACCCTCTATTAGCTCTCATATTTAAATCACCATGAAAATTTTAGGTCAGAACTGCACAGTAAGCCTAAAACACCTGTTATTGTGCAAATTATCATCTCAACGCCACTCGAGGCGGCGACAAAGAATCAAGCGATATCCCTTCAAAAGAGATCATGCGCCAGTTTCATCCATCTATCTCTTCACAAGGTTTTTCGAAAGCTTGATTGTGTAGCATGTCATTCTTGAGTCATAGCTGACAAATATACATCTAAACATATTTAGGCTTTGTCAACACCAACCGCTCAATCGGTCTACAAAAGATCGCACTTTTATACAAAGGCAAGTCCAAATTCACGTTACTCACGGTTGACTCATGAGTGCGTCAAGTCCACTATCTTTTCCCCAAAAGGTATCTGAAAACCTTAAATTTTGCCCTCCAACCTCGCCTTCAACTCCAACCTTAACTCCAATTATAACTTCAGCACCGCTAACTTCACCTAAACCAACTTCTCAAACCAACACAACAATGCTTATCATATTCATTGCTGTAGTAGCCGCTATCGTTTTAACATTAATCTTAATCGTAAGAAGGCGCAAGTTTCGTCTTTTGAAGCCTGGAAAATTATCCGAAAACGCTCAAGTGCAAGCTTATCAACCTCTTTAGTTGTGTTCGAACGCTGTGCTGAAAAGCTTAACACCCTTCTCCATACTCAAAGTATCAGGAACTGGCTCATTTTCTGGACAAAAGCTGTAGAATTTGTTTGGCCAAAGAATTTACTCCAAGCCTTTTCAGCAAGGGCATCAGACTTACAAAAACGGCAAGATACGTAAACATCCCAAAAACCAAAATTACCAATGAACTAAAAGAAGCAAAAAACAATAACACCAGCGAGGGAAGGCTAGAAAGACCAGCAATATCCCCAACGAAGCCAAACTATTTCGACTTTGCAGTTTTCCTTTTTTTATAAACCAACGCATCAGCAAAGACTGCAATCGCGAATGCAACAGTTGATACAGAAATAATGATGTAGATTTTATTCTGCATAGAAGTAGAAATAGACAAAGAACTAAGATCAATTTTCGGAGCAACTGAAGGCGACGGCGTAATCGTAGGACTAGGCACAATCACAGGCGTAGGCGCTACCGTTGGCGCAGGAGAAATAACAGGAGCTGAATCATCAACTATTGGAGTCGAGGAAGGGCTAGGCATTGGACAAGAAAAGGGTACACTAACATTGTTATCGACAGCATACCTTGCCGCACTTATAATCAAACTGTTACCCACACCCAACGAGGCAGCAACCACCTGCCCGGTCTCGTCAACGCCATCATTATACCCACTGGAAGGCGCAGGAACCCGCCCCAAAATATAACTAACCATATTCTGCGTATATGGCGTATCATAAATAGCCAAAAAACCCACCGCCGCCTTCAAATAAACAATCGGCGTTACCCCAACAACATCAGTATTTACGTCATTAGAATCCCCAGTCTGCAAAACCCACATACGACCATCAGGCAAAACCACCCATTCATACACATAAAGACCACTGTCAGTGTTTCCCTCGCTAAAAGCTGTGTATTTTCCCGTCAAGTTATACCTCATTTCCTGAGCAAGATAAACTTGCCTCGTTAGATTCAGCATCGTCGCATTAGGCTGTTGAAAATTAAAAATGTAAAGAAGCAAAGGCTCAGACGTTAACTTAGCCTCCGGCAACACAACACCACTGTAATTAACCGTGGGAGAGGAAACAATAAAGTTAAGAATCGCATTAGCCTCAGCAGAAAACCTTTCAGGCCAAAAATCCGCAAACCCACACGTAACATAATAATCGTAAATGTTCGGAACACGTGTTCCCTTCAACATTTCTCCAAGCAAAATATCAACTGATTCCTCCCGCGGCTCATAATTTGTCCGATTATACACGATATAATCAATGAGACTTGCTAAATCAGGTCTATAATCCTTCAAGTTATTAAGAGCCACAAACAAATTTCCAGCATCAGTAGCAACCTGAACTGAATCATCTTGATTTTCGCCCGTCTGCGAAGAATAATAAAGGTAAGGTAAACCATCAGCCATCAACGGACGATTCTCCAGAAAAGTTAACACTCTATTGATTCTATCATCAGCACCCCAAACACCACCACTACTTAGTATACCTAATTTCTCAGCGTCAATGATTGCTTGAATATAAAGTCCCGTATCCCAATCAGTAAAGACGGGACCACCGACAGATGCTAATGGAAGCCCCGTTGTTGAATCAACACCTATGCCTGGCTGAAAATAATTCCAAGCGTTTTCAGCAAGGCTCAACCAAAAAGACGAAGAATCATCAGAAGCATTCACCTGTGCGCCGGAAAAGTTTAAGCCTAAACCTGCAATTAAACACACGGTTAAGACGCTAATTAGGATGATAACAACAGCTTTTGTAAAAGTTCTCTGAGTATTCATGCAAGCAACCTCTCAACTAACAAAACGGAGCCAGTGGCCTTGCTAGAAAAAACAAACTCCAAAATTTTCCTCCTAAAAACGGGGCTAAAACACAGTAAATTCCTAAAACAGCATCAACATAAAACTATCCGACCAGAGATCAGATAAGGAAAGCAAAATAAAGTTCTCGCTTATGCATCTACATAAATTACTGACTAACAGGTTCTTAAAAACATATGTGACTACAGTAGCAACACAACATTAAAAAATTGTCCAACCTTAAAAAACCCTAACGCTTAAAAAACCTTTACGGATTCTATGGGCAACTAAAACTCACCATCCATAACCATTAATGCATAAGCATAATAGCGCCCGCCCACTCCAAAGGAGCGCTGACATGATTCCTGCCAAAGCAAACCCATAACATACCGTCATGACTGCTTTCCGGATTGCTGACTGTAGGTAATCGCTCTTGGCATAAACATATTGCTGCTTAGCTGTTTGTTCATTTCTTGGATTGTCATGTGTGGAAGCACTAGGCGTCTTCCATAGCAAGCTGGCGGCGGGTAACTATACACTATGAAGCCGCAGAGTTCCTCATTTCGCACTAAGCGAAAATTGGTATAACAACAAAAAAGCACAACAACGAAGAGCTAAATAAGCAACCAAAAAGAATTAAATAAAGAGCCACGGGTGAGGCAAAATAGACACCGACAAACTGTTTGAGTTGGCGACACCGTATTTAGAAAAAAACGACTTCGGCGTAGCACATACCAAGAGAGTCTTCGATATAGCAAAACAAAACTTCACTGTTAAACCGGAACTTCAAGAACTAACATTTGCTTCAATCGTTTTGCATGACATCGGCGGAAGCACAATAAAAGAACAATACGAAAAAGGACCACAAATAGCAACAGCCATCCTAAAAAAGCTAAAATGCCCTGACAACTTCATTAGGCAAGTTTGCGAAATCATAAGCACTCACCATGAACACCCAGACAACCCCTCCGAGCCATTCCGAACCTTATATGATTCAGACAAGCTAGTCATGTTTTCCAAAGAAGAGTACCCGAATTATAATTCGAGAAAGGACTTTGACTGGAACAAAATCGTTGCTCTCGTATATTCCAAAAAAGCGAAACAGTTGGCGGAAGAGTTGCTGGCGCAAAGAAGAAAAGAACAAAATAGGTGAAACCTGTGTTTTTTAAACAAATCCAACAGCACGGCGACAATTTTTCGTACATTATAGCGGACGAAGATACTGTGGAAGCTGCGGTTGTGGATTCAAGCTTTAACTCCAGCGAAATAATCAAGGTTTTAAAAGCTAAAAAATTGAATTTAAAGTACATCATAAATACTCATGGACACTCCGATCATACTGCTGGAAACACAGAGTTAAGTTCTATTTTTGGGGCGAAATTGGTTGCTTATAAACTGTCAAAATTGACTTGCGATGTTGCAGTTGAAGATGGCGACGTATTAACTGTTGGCGGGGTTTCGATAAAAGTGATTTATACGCCGGGTCACACTGTGGACAGTATTTGCTTGTTAGTGGATAATAAGAAGCTGTTGACTGGTGACACTTTATTTGTTGGCGAATGTGGAAGAACAGACTTGCCTGGCGGCAGCTCCAAAAGCATGTATGACAGTTTATTCAATAAGCTCCTGAAACTAAACGATGCTGTGGAGGTCTATCCGGGGCATGATTATGGATTGAAGCCTTCGTCAACTATTGGCGAGGAAAAAAAGTCTAATTATACGTTGCAGCGTAGGAGCCTTGAAGATTTTATCACGTTTATGACGGAATCGTAGTCTTTCTTGTTTTTTGTTTTTTCTTGGTATATGGCGATAACAATTAACATGATAGCGGTTTTAGGGAGCGGTTTGGATTTCCAAATTGTTTTTTTTTAATAATAATTGTTCTACTGTTCAAATTACACAGGGTTTCTTGAGATACTTTTTTATTGCTTGGGTTCTAAATTATGGGTTTATAGCTTAGCAAGTAAACATTGATAAACAAAACTTAAAAGAGTTTAAAGACAAATATAAGTTGTAGTGAAGAATGCTTAGATCTCGCCTTAGGAAAAAGATATTGGTAAAGTTAGAAATTGCTGGTGTTTGGGTGTGGTTTAGAGCTTTGCGAATAAATCTTGTAGCTCAATCACTCAAAAACATACTTTTAATATTTGGTAGAGGGTTAATTGAGGCTGGGTGCTAATGATACTTTTTGATGTCATTTCTATTATTTTGCTTTCGGTTTTGCTTTTTTGGACTGTATATAATGGCTCGATTATATACGTCGGTGTAAGAAGCAGACGCAAGCGCCCCCAAAATAATTATGCGAATGAGGAGCCAAAGTTTTCAATTATTGTGCCGACCAAGGATGAAGAAGTTGTTATTGGTCGCTGTTTGAATGGTTTACTGGATTTGGATTATCCGAAGGATAAGTTGGAAATTATAATAGTGGATGGAAATTCGATTGACGGCACATGTAAGGTGTGCTCGGATTTTTCATCGAAGTATCCTGGGGCTTTCAAGATTGTTAATGAAAAGGAATCTAAAGGCAAGCCTGCGGCTCTCAACCTTGCATTGCCATATGTAACAGGGGAAATTGTGGGAGTTTTTGATGCTGATAGTGTTCCGGAAAAGGATGTGCTTAGAAAGGTTGCATCGTATTTTGGTGACAAGCAATTAATGGCTGTGCAGGGCAGAACTACCTCGCTGAATGCGAAAAAAAACATTTTGACAAGGGTTGTTTCAGCGGAAGAGAAGGCTTGGTATCAGGCTTTGCTTTGCGGAAGGGAAAAGTTGCAGCTGTTTGTTCCTTTAAACGGTAGTTGCCAATTCATAAGGCGTAACGTGCTGGAAGAGTTAGGCGGGTGGGATGAGACTTCTCTTACGGAAGATGTGGAGTTAGCTTTGCGCCTTGTTGAAAAAAAGTATCAGATAAAGTATGCTGAAGATGTTTGCTGTGGTCAGGAAACGCCTAATGGCTTAAGAGACTTCATCAAGCAGCGAGTTCGTTGGTATAGAGGGTATATGGATACGGCTTTAAAGTATGGGCGTCTTCTTGATACTCTAAATAAGAAGACTGTGGATGCCGAAATTTCGCTTGCTGGACCATTTATGATGGTTGTATCGTTGCTCAGCTACGTAAACTGGTTTTTCCTTGCGTTATTTCTCTCCGAAAGCAATCCGGTAATAAATTTCACAGGGCTAGTTATAGCTTTAACCGCGGTTTCCTTAGTTTCCGTCGGTGTTGGGCTAATTGCTTCTGAGAAACCTGTGAAGCTTCGAAATCTGCTCTGGGTTCCCGCAATTTACGCTTATTGGCTTATTCAGATGTGTATTGCTGGGTGGGCTTTTCTGAAATTAATATTTAGACGAAAAAAGGTTTGGAATAAAACGGTTAAAAAGGGATTCATAACATCCAACATTGCTAAATAGCCCGCTTCATATACATAAAAATTGTTAAGTTAATTTGCAAATAATTCTATCGGAGTTTAAATTTCTTCCATAGTTTTAAATCAAGCTTTCGACTATTCATTAATGTTTCAAGATCGTGTGGTTCGACTCCGTGGAGAAGGAAATTATCACTCACCTAAAACGAGACAGTCCTGTTACGATGACGAATGCCTTAGTTAATTTCAAAAAAATTTGCTCTCTTCCATTAGTTTGGCTTGTTTCTTTAGAGGCTTCTCTTGAAGCTGAGTCAAAAAAAGGTTTTTTTCGGCTGAATCATTGGCGTTTTAGCAGGAAAGCAAAGTGCCTGATAGTGGTTGCGATTGTAGCTGTTTTGTTGGTTTCTGTTTTTGCGTTTTTGCCAAAACAAAGCGTTGGCAGGGGTAATGTTGTTCCGCAAAGCGGTGATAACTCGACAGCGACTCCGCCGGCTGCTGCAAATCACGATAATGGGTCCTCGATATCAGGCATAGCTCAATGGTTTAGCCCAATAAGTGCAGGTGCGGCGCAATCTATTGGTTCAAAGCCTCCTGGCTTAATACAGTCTTATACAATTATCAATAGTACTGTTTGGATGGAGGTTGCGGCGAATGCTTGGGCGTATTTCCAGCCTGGTGTAGGTGTTAATGTTAATACTGGGCTTCCTTACGCTGGAGGTACCGGTTTTACTGGTTTTACTGATTGGGATTTAGGTTGTTATATCCAAGCTGTCATTGACGCGCAGAAACTAGGGTTAATAGGTAATGATAGCGCTTGGGACTTTTCTGCAAGAATAGATGATGTTTTAACGTTCCTTGAAAACCGGCCTCTTAATACTGAGGGTTATCCGTACCAGTTCTACGATGCTACAACTGGAAAAAACGATTCTTCAGTGTCATCTAACGAAATCGTTGATGCTGCTGATACGGGAAGGTTGTTTGTTGCTCTCAACAACCTTATCAATTATAACAATAGTTTGCAGCAGCAGATAGATAATTTTGTTTGGAATGTCTATGATAATAGATCGAACTATGCTGATTTAGTTCCTAGCATCATGAGAAATAGCCTTAACTCGACTGATATTTATTCTTACTATGTTTACAGCGGTTTTGCAAGCTTTTTCTCTAGTCTCTCTAATGTTCCGAGTAAAATACTGAATAATATTCTTTCAGCTAATGTTACATACTCACCTTATGGTAATGTTTCGTTGCCTGAAGCTTCAATTACAGGTGACCCGTTGCTTTGTTCAGTTTTTGAACTTAACAATAATAATTCTCAATTAATGGCTTTGTCGAGGCTGTCGAGGCAAGTTTATTTGGCTAGTGAAGCCTATCATAACGCGACGGGGCAGTATGTGGCTTTTAGTGAAGGAAATAAGCCTTCAAACGGTTACATATGGGAATGGGTGGTTTTGCCTAATGGTGATACATGGAAAATAACAGGGTCTGGGAGCAGTGCATATTTGAACATTAATCCTATTATTTATGATAAAGTAGCGTTTAGTTTCTTAGCTCTTTATAACACAACTTATGCCCGCAATATGGTTATTTATCTTGAGCAATGCCTTCCGACCCCTACAAGCGGGTACTATGACGGAGCCGACAATATTGGGAATTTAGTTGCAGATCTTGGCAGTAACACGAATAGTTTAATCTTAGACGCCGCACTCTACGCTATACAGAATAATCCATAATGCATGCTTGTCTTTGGACCTTTAGCAATCAATGGGGATACCGGTTTTTTTTATTATTCAGGACATTTTTTAAAAGTTCTTTATGTTGCAAGCGTGAGGCGTTTTGGATTGCAAATTAC
This sequence comes from Bathyarchaeia archaeon, assembly GCA_050015395.1. Classification (GTDB taxonomy): domain Archaea; phylum Thermoproteota; class Bathyarchaeia; order Bathyarchaeales; family Bathycorpusculaceae; genus Bathycorpusculum. The sequence continues at coordinate 6,653 of JBEKBM010000029.1, read as the reverse complement.
GGTTTTAACTTGGTGAAGTTCCAGATTCGGGCTGGGAAAGATGCTGGAAACCTAAAACCTATTAAGGTTCAACATCTATGTAACTTTCAAACTGGGAAGAGGCAAGTTTAATATATTTAACCTTGCGAACGCCTTAAAGACGTTTCAGGAACAATATGAATGATTACTAAGAAAAAGATAACTGCGCTTTGCTTTACCGTGATTCCGCTTGGCATAACACAGGTATTCATCCTTCGAGCCGGCGGACAGGGAGACTGGTGTGGTTGAGGGTCTGTTTTGTCTCTTCTTATCCGCCCAACCGAGCTCGTTTAAGCGAATATGCCCAGAATTTGGTAGCTGCATTGGCAAGTAGACCTGCGATAGATACCCTCTATCTTTTAGTTGACAAAAGCGATCGTTCTGAGGAAGTATTACCGGAAGACCCTAAGGTTAAAGTTTTGAGGGTTTGGAAAGCTGATAATTTGCTTTCAGTGCTGAGCGTAATGTACTACATTTTGAAGTTGAGACCTGATGTTGTGCATTTTAATGTGAGTTTCCAGAGTTTTGGGAAGAATAAACTCACCAACATCACTGGTTTGTCTCTGATTCTTCTTTGTCGCCTTCTCGGTTTTCGTGTTCTAGCTGGAGTGCATACGCTTGGGGAAAAAGCGGATTTAGAGAAGTTTCATCTAAAGGATAGTTTGCTGAACAGAGTGGGAATTCTTATGGCTACTAAGATTATCCTTTCTGCTCAGAGCGTCGTGGTGCTTGTTCGGTCCTACGGTGATTTTTTGAAGAAACGTTATGGTCACAAGGGGGTTCAGTACATACCTCACGGCGCCTCAGTGGACACAAATCTGAAGGTGAATACTAATGAAAAGGTCATCCTAATTTTCGGTCACATGGGACCACACAAGGGGCTTCCATTAATGTTTGAAGCTTTTGAAAAAATAGTGAAGGAAAAAAGCAACATCAAACTGGTAGTTGCTGGTTCCAACCACCCAAACTTTCCCAATTACTTAGAAGAATTTGGCAAAGCACATACTCCGAACGTTGAATTCTCAGGTTATGTCCCTCGGCAGAAACTTGGGTCTGTTTTTAGAATGGCTGACGTGGTGGTTCTACCTTACAATGCTACGCCAGGCACAAGCGGTGTATTTCATCTAGCCTGTGGCTATGGGCGGCCAATTGTAGCTTCTGATCTGCCCGAAATTAGAGAACTGGTGAACGATGGCGCTTCAGCAATTCTGGTGCCTCCCGATGACGTAGACGCATTGAAAGAAGCAATTTTGACGGTTCTCTCTAACAAGGAGATAGCCACTAAGATGAGTGAGCAGAACTTGAATTTTGCTCAGAGAGAAAGCTGGAGCTCAGTAGCAAAAGCTTACGAAGACGCTTACATAGCGCTTTTACGTTGCTGATATATTGTAAACAGAGCAGAAGTGGTTTATTTTGGCGTATTTTTGCTTTTCGTTAAGTTTGCAAGTGCGGCGAAGGCTCTTTTGCAGTAGAACTATATTTGAATAAGGCAAATAGTATAGAGAAGCTTAATTGGGAATGTTGCGTGTTGTTTGTAAAGTTTCGGATTCAGTTGGTTAAGTGGGAGGCTTGGTGCTGGAGGGCATGAAGTTTCGTACATCGGTGGTGTTTGCGGTGATTATGGTCGTCGTCGTTGCTTCGCAGGGCCTTTGGCTTGCAGAAAACTCCTCAGTTAATCAAGTTATCCAAAATCCTCCAATTGTTGATAGTACAGCGTATTGGATGAGTTTAGCTACTAATGCTTGGCAGTATTTTCAGGTTGGAAACGGCGTAAACTCTGCAACTGGGCTGCATGCTTCGGGTCAGGGTTACCCCTATTTTACTGATTGGGATTTAGGTGTTTATATTCAAGCGATTATTGACGCTGAGAAACTGGGCATAATAAGTAACAATGGGACTTATGGTGCAGATTGGAGATTCAATAAAATATTAGCATTCCTTGAAACTCGTCCATTAACGAGTGATGGTCAGCCTTATGATAGGTATTGTACGGATGATGGGCAGAATCAAGATGATTCAGTTCAGGTTGCTACTGATGCTGGTAATTTGCTTGTGGCTCTTAATAACTTGAAGGATTATAGACCTGATTTAGCAAGTAGCATTGATTACATTGTTTATAATCGTACCAATTATGGACCTGAATGCGAAGTTGTTAGTGCGTTAGCTGGCTCTGTTAATATTTATGACTATTATGTGGCGTGTGGGTTTGCGGATTTTTGGCCTAGTCAGTTTTCTTCGGAAGCAAACACTATCCTTAACAACATTGTTAATGCTCCTGCAGTCGAAACTTATGGTGTTGCGTTGCCGGAAGCTAAAGTAACGTCTGAGCTTTTGCTTCTTTCCATTTTTAATTTTCAACAACCTGCGGCAGGGTTGCTGAATTTGTCAAGGCAAGTTTACCTTGCTGAGGAAGCGAGGTATAATGCAACGGGAAAATACACAGCTTTTAGTGAGGGAAATATTGGAGGGGTGAATGGCGTAACTTACGTGTGGGAGTGGGTGGTGTTGCCTAATGGAAGCACATGGGTTATCGAGAAGGATGAAACTTCAGTTATTTCCGTGACGCCGGTTGTTTATTTGAAGGTAGCGGTTGGCTTGGACGCAATTTATAATACAAATTACACACAGAGTATGGTTGATGCGATTGAGCCTGTTTCCCTTACAAACAGTGGGTACCGAGATGGTGTTAATGAAAATGGTCAGGTGGTTTCGACTGTGATTGATAAAACTAATGGGTTGATCTTAGCGGCTGCATTATATGCGATAAATAACAATGTCAGTGCTCCTTATCCCTCGCTGGTTTCATCGCAAAGCAAAAATTGGCTTCTCGTTGCATAACGTTTTCTTTTGCATTTTGGGAAAAATTTAACTTCTTCAAATCCGAGTTGTAAGTGACTTGTTTCCCAAAAAGTATCTGTTTCCGTTGCTTGCGTTCGCCGTTCCGCTGTTGGTTAGAGTTATCCCTGAGGTTTTGATGGGACCTTACGTTGTTGGCTTTGACACGATGGCGTATTATGTTTCGACTACGACGTTGTGGCTGCATGGCGATGTGAGCCTATTGAGTTTTATTGCTTCGGCGCCTTTGTTTTATACTTTGACTGCTGGGTTGACTTTAGCTAGTGGTTCAGTCGTTTTGGTGCTTAAGGTGCTTCCATCTGTGCTTTTGGGCTTTTTGGGTTTAGCCATGTATGGTTATGCTAGGCGCGGCTTGGGCTGGTCGCCTAAAAAGAGTATTGTACCTGCTATGGTTGGAACTTTGTATTTTGTGGCTCTGCGAGTTTCGTGGGATGCGTTTCGAGAAGAGTTGGCTTTAATCTTTTTCTTTGTGGTTCTCATGTTGCTTGTCGTCAGAGCTGGGGCGTCGGGTAAGTTTTCTTGGAAGCGTTACGTGGCGTTTTCTTTGGCTCTAGCCGCGGTCGTATTGTCGAATCAAGTGGTTGCTGTTCTTGTGCTTGGTGTGTTGCTGTTCACTGTTATTTATAAGCTGGTTCGCGAAAGCCGCGTTGATGCTGTTCGTTTAATCGTGTTTTCTTTGCCGGCGGTGCTGCTTTTTTTCGTTATCTTTTATTTGAGTCCTGCAGTGCCTGAGTACCGTTTGATTTTTGGTTTCCCCACAACTACCGATGGCTGGTTGGCTTTGTTTGGTTACTCTTCTTATCCAGCGATGTTGGCAAGTGAAGCAGGGTTTATTCTGTACTGTTTTCTGCCTATTCTGCCTTTAGCAGTGTTGAGTGTGAAGCGTTTTGATAACTTTCAGATGCGCAGTTTGGTCATTTTGATTTTGATTGCTACTTTGGTTCCTATGGTTAGCCCCAGCGATCTGCGCCTTGTAATGTTGCTTGTTTATCCCTTAGCTTTTTATGCGACTGAAGGGTTAAGCTGGCTTAAGTCTGTTCACTGGAAGCGTTTTAGGATAACTTTGCTGCGCGTTGGCTTAGTTTATCTAATGCTTGTAACTGTGGTTCTGAGTTTAGGTTTCATGGTGATGACTCCAGAAAATCCTTTTCCGTATTTTAAGGAAGGGGTGAACCCTTACATTTACACGATTCCGACCTCTATGCTTCAGAACACCGTGTCCATAACTGACTGCCAAGGGACAGTAAATGCCCTTCAATGGCTTAAAGATAATATGACTGGTAACTCGGTTTTGCTTACGCATAGGGCGTTTTATGGTTGGGCGCTCACAACATTTAACCCTGATCAGGTGTTTCTGTATGAGTTCGGTAATCCTTTAAACGCTGCAACGACTGCTGCCCAAGAAGGGTATAATCAAATATACCTTATATGGTGGGTAAATGGAAAAGGATGGGATGGGCAACCAACTGTGTCCTCGGCATTTCATGAAATCTATCAGAGTGGCGAAATTGCCATTTACCGCTATACTCCAAATTAACTAATGTAGAGTTGAAAATCTGATAATTTCAAAAATTCGCGAGTTAATTTCAAAGCATAAATTAGCAAGCATAATCATCGTTGGAGTAGTCGTACGAGTTCTTCTGATGCCGATTTCCGCTCACCCTTTTGATGTGTATGTTTGGTATAGCATTTCAATGAATATTTTGAAAAATGGGCCGTTCAGTTTGCAGTCTTTTCCACCGTTGTGGTATCATTACATGATGATTCCAATCGCTTACAGTTATAGTTGGCTTGCAGGCATTTTCTCCACAAGGGCTATTCCTATGGCTTCTCTTCCGTCTGCATTGAACTTTTACCCTTCTTTTAATGTTCAATTTGTGCCAGGGATGCTTTTTAATTTTGTAGTTAAAATTCCCTTCTTGATTTCAGACGTTGCGATAGCTTTTCTTCTTTACAAAATAGTGGAGGAATTAACAAATAACAAGGGGCTTGCTGAAAAAGCCGCGTTTCTCTGGTTTCTTAACCCATTTGTAATTTGGATTTCAGCTGGTTGGGGCATGTGGGACACTTTGCCTGCGCTTTTTTCTTTGGTTGCCTTCTTCTTTTTGTTGAAAAAGAGATATGCACTTTCCGCGGTTTTTCTCAGTTTAGGTGTGGCTTCAAAATTGTATCCTGCTTTGTTTTTGGTGCCTATTGCGGTTTATCTTTTTAAGTCGAGTCCTGTTGGAGATAGGTGGAAGAATTGCTTGAAGTTTTTTTCTGTCTTTACAGCTGCTACAGTTTTGCTTTTTCTTCCCTATTTCGGCAAGATAACAAGCTTTTTCGCTGGCTTCTTTGTGTCAAATCCTGCAGCGTCTGGTGCTGTGGCTAATCAAGTTACTAACCCTGTGGCTTTTGGTCTTTCTTACTGGTCGCTTTATCAGCTAAATCGGCTACTCAACTTGCCTGTAACTGCTGAGTTCGTTTCTTTTGCATCGATTGCATCGATTGTACTTGTGGCCGTTGCTTTGGTGCTCGTTTACTGGAGAACTGTCAAAATGACTTTTCAGAAACCCGCCTATGATTTGGCTTTTGTAATGCTTTTGCCTGTGCTTGCATTCTTTCTTTCATATAGAATTATTTGTGAGCAGTTTTTTGTTTGGGCAATACCCTTCCTAGTCATATTATGTGTGGGAGGACGCGTTAAAGAGGCTTTTTACTGGGCTGCTTCGATAGTAGCGCTACTTTACGCTGTACTGAATTGTCCCCTTCCTTTCTTCTTTTTGCCTTTAGCTCCACGGTACACCAATATTTTGCTTGGCATGGTACATGCTATCTGGGCTGTTGAACCCCTAAGAATTGTGACTCTTGCTGTACTGGGTTGCGTATTTTCTATTTTATTGGTTTTTATAATAGTTCAGTTATCAAAAACGCAGGGTTCAAAAATTTCTTAGGCTAAATTCACTGAAAAATGCCGTTGCCCTTGTGGAAGAAAGTTTATCATTATGGTAAAATGATTGTAATATGGTGAAAATTTGGGAACTGGAGTAGAAATCAAAAAAGTGGATGCTCAAGGGCGTTTCATCCTGCCAGTGGATTGGCGTGAAGCCGAGATAGGTGAAAGCAGAGAATTATATGTTATCAAGAGGAGAGGTTACTTGAAATTGGTTCCCAAGCGCCGTGTTGACCTGACCGAATGCTTCGACAAAGTAGATTTAGGTGTTGGTGCTATCGGAAATTGGAGTGACTTTGAGAAGAAATTCTATGAGGTCGGCAAATGAGTTCTTAGACGCTAACGTGTTCATTTATGCTTACAGCGTTGAAGATGAAGGCTACATAAGAACCGCGTACTATACAAGTACCATGAGAAAAGCGAGGAGGTATAAGGCATTCAGAAAGTTAAAGCCCTCCTAGACATTGATGTTCGAAAAGTGCTGGAGCAAATTGAAGCAAAATACGGCTTGAAGCTGCCGCGGACAGTGATAACCATAGACTATGACGAGGACGTAGGCGACCTATACATACGATTCAAAAACGCTGACACCGCTGAAGGCGAACCAACAAGCGACGGAAAAAACAATAATCCATTATGACGAGAAAGGCAAAATAGCCGCCATTGAAATCACAGATATAACTGCTCTCTAACAGCTTTTGCTTTTGTGAAAAGGCTTAAATTCATAGTTTTCCGTGTTTGAAGTATGCAGGATATTGAGCGCATCAAACGCACGCTTTTACAGCACAAAACAGAATTGAGAAAGAAATTTAAAGTGAAAAGTATCGGAGTTTTCGGTTCCTATGTA
>JBEKBM010000028.1:0-41635 GCA_050015395.1 Bathyarchaeia archaeon | reverse complement strand
TTGGTCTTTAGCCCCTAGCCCCAGGTCTGGGGAACGAATTGCACGTCAGAACCCTTTCGAGCCTCCACTAGGCTTTCGCCTAGCTTCGCCCTGCCCAAGGCTAGATCGTCTGGTTTCTAGTATGTATAGTTATGACTCCGGGCCCTTTCAGACCCTGCACCTGGCTCCTTGCGGAGTTGCGTGCTTGTTGGTTTCCCTGTGCTTACGGGTTTTTAACCCTTAGGCTTGCCTTAACTATAAACTCCCCGGCCCGTGTTTCTAGACGGAACGTGCAACCCTGATCCCCTCTCCTCGTACTGCCGCTTCACAGCGGGTTCCTATGGAGAGGATCTACTCTTCTGGGCCGCACACGTCTATAACCGTCTGGTTTCAGGCACTTTTCACCCCCATTCCGGGGTACTTTTCAGTTTTCCGTCACCGTACTAGTGCGCTATCGGTCTTGAGGCGTATTTAGTCTTGGAAGTTGGTGCCTCCCAACTTTCCGCACCAAAACCATGGTGCGGTAGTCTGGGACTCTAGCTCTGCTCTTTCTGGCTTACGTTTACGGGGCTGTCACCCTCTGTGGCGGGTCATTTCAGGCCACTTCAGCTTAACCAGTGAAGAGGAAGCCAGGCCCTTAACCCTACATCTCCCATATGTTTCCATGTGGGATTCGGTTTGGACTTTTCCCATTTCGCTCGCTGCTACTAAGGGAATCCCGTGTTTGGTTTCTTTTCCTCCCCCTACTAAGATGCTTCCGTTCGGGGGGTTCCCGCTCCCATGAAGGGAGCATATTCTAGGAAGTCCCATTCAGGTATCCCCGGATCTAAGGCTGCATGCGCCTACCCGGGGCGGTATCGCGGCTTGCCGCGCCCTTCTTCGGCTCTCAAGCCGAGCCATCCTCCAGACGGCGTGGCATGTTTCGGGCCATTGGTGGTGTTTGTTTGGCGTTTGGTGAAACACATTTCAATATGTTGTGTGGCGTCGTTGATTGTTTGTCCTATGCATGGTGTCATTTTGATCTTCGCGCGTGTCGTGGCGAAGTCAGTTCACCCTTCACTCCTCATCGATGCGGTGGGGAGTTGCATCTATTTTTGATGGTATAACCCATATTGCTGAATTGCATTAGAAGCGGATTTGGCTAATATAAGGATTACGTTGATACATAATAAGGTTTGTTGAACAGCGGTTTTTGCGTCTTGTGTCATTTTTGAGGTGTTTAGGCTCAAGTTCACGTCTTCACGCGGCATGGGTTAGTTGCCGAGTTGCATCGGGAAGTAAAACTTAGGCGGGTTTTAGGCATATAAGTTTGGCGGCAAAATTAGAACAAAAAACCTATATGATGTCCTAATTAGAACGCCTGTGGCGTGCAGGGTCTACGCTGAGCGTGATTGTTTACTCTGCGCTTTTTACTAATGAAAAATGGGTGTAAAAAGTAGGGAGGGGAGGCTTTGTCGTTTAATCAATCTTTTTGTGGTGGGATTTTGTCACAAATAGCAGGGTATCCTGTAGGTCAAGCAGCGGTTTGCTCTCTCTCACAGCCTACCCCCTCGGTCTACTAGATGATCCTAATAGACGCCAAACATGAATCAACATAGAACTCAACGCCCGCACTTTCAACATTAAACAGTGCTCTTTCTACATGTGAGAGTTTAGTATTCAGAAGAGCAAGGGGAAGAATGAATGTGTTTTTTAGGTTAAGTTTCGGGGCGAATAGTTTATTTTTTGCAGCTCAAATATTAATTCATTCTTCTGCCAATATCTTTTGTAGCATTGCTCTGATGAGTGGTAATTCAAATTTTGCAGTATCCCGCATTTCTTTGAATTCTATTTTGGGATATTCATGTGCAACGAAATTACGTGCCGACTTCATTCTTGCCCATGGAATCTGCCGATGTTTTTGTTTAATTTCTACAGGTACCTGTTTTACGTTTTCCCCTATAAGAATCAAATTCATGGACACAGCTTTTATCGCCATTTTGTTTTTCAAAAAGTCCTCATAGGTTAAGTCTTTTGTAAATTCCTCAATTTCGCAGATAGCCTCCAGAATCTGGTTTACGTAGATTCGAAAGTCCTTTTTCATACCTGCACGGTCTCATTCAATATTTGCTCTTTTATCATGGGCAGGAGCGCGCCTTTCTGAACCAGATCTACTTTTACGCCTAACTTTTTCTTTATGAACTCCTCAACCTCGATGAATCCGTAAACTCCAATTGGACCTGAAAATGTGACTAAAATATCCAAGTCGCTTTTTTCTGTTTGTTCTCCTCGAGAATAGGAACCGAATATGCCGATGGTTTCCACTTTGTAACATGCCTTAAGTGCAGGTTTAATTGCTTCTAGCTTAGATTTGAGCTCTTCAAGAGTGTCCATTCTTAACGTTCCTAGTTAATGTAATAACGTCTCTTGCAATATTTGTTTTTCTTCTTTTCTGTCCAGAGGATGCCAAATCAACCATTTTCGATTAACGCTTTTTAGATTATCGGAGTTGCATCACAACAAAACTGGCGGTCAAAAGGCAGCCCAGAAAGTTTGCAGGCGTGTTAGCCTTAGGGTATTTGTGTGTGCACAACCTACCCTCCCGGTCTACTAGATGATCCTAATAGGCTCCAAATATGATTCAACATGGATGTGCATAGAGCGAAGACTGCGCACTTTGCATGCAGAACGGTGCTTTTCAACATAGAAAAAGCTGTTTTTTAATGTAGAAAAAAAGCACTAAAGAAGAAAAAACAAACAGTGCCAACAATATTTTTATGTGGGTCTCAACCTAGATTCAACATGCTGGGGTGGCCGAATGGTTCAGGCGACAGCCTGCAGAGCTGTTATATATGGGTTCAATTCCCATCCCCAGCTCTTTGGCATACATCCATATACTCTGGACAAATCCGCAGACTCACTTGCGTTTTCTGAACAAATTCGCATCACCGAACGTGTAGACAAACCGTAATCCCCCGTCAAGTTTTATCGATAATTAAGAGGTTATTCTTCAATAAGCCAATCGATAAGAGGTTTGAACCTGATCTCAAAAGCGCCGATTTTCCGGGTTTCTGAGACGTCTTTGGTCAGTATTAGTGAAGTGCTTGGCTTGAGTTCTTGTATGCATGACATCAACCCTGCAACTTCTCTGCTCTCGGTCTCAGCGCTACGCAAATCATAGACCACCTGGCATGCTTCGTCCACCTCGCTTCCGCGCTTTACTACAAAGTCAACTTCCTCACCAATCTTGTTTCTCCAGTAACAAATTTCCCGATCTTTCAATCTTCTCTTGAGCTCGAGGAACACGGCGTTTTCATACAGCTTTCCCCAATCAGTCTTTCCTGTAGCGGCGTATGAAAATCCAACGTCCCCACAGTATGCTTTGCGCGGGTACACCGAGCGGACCTTTACACTGTGAGAGAACACCGGGACAAAAAAGAAGAGGTAACCCGCTTCAGCATATTTTTCAAGCTGCAGCAGCTTCTCCTTGCCGATTTTGTACCCTAAGCTTTTGAAGAAGTTAAGACACTTCGAGGCGGAGAAGTATGTACTTTGAATTACGCATCGTCCGAAAGTTGCAACTGTGGTGGGATCTTCATGTGAAACCTCTGCGACGTCAAGACCCACAATATCTTTGAAGTACGAGTCAAGAATCCTTATTTTATCCATATCATCTTCCGCAAGGACGACCTCTGGAAAACCTCCGAACTTGAGGTATTCGGAAAGTGCACGCTCCAATTTTCCTCTTCCAGCCGTAGTCCTCTCAACGCCTATATTCTTGAAAGCCAGAAACTCTTTGAAAGAGAGCGGAAAAAGCTCAACCGAAAGTATGCGACCTCGCAACGGCTTGTCGGGAACAACCAAACTCCTCCGCGAGGAACCCACCACAAGGTGTAGCCTTCCCTTTAGAAGTTCATGTGTTCTCGCTAGCCAGCCACTCCAGTCGTCCGCACTGGTTATTTCATCAAGCAACATAAAGCCATCGTCGCCAAACCACTTGAGAATCTTGTCCAGAAGGTCTTTTTCTGTGCCAAGTCGGCTGTCCTCAACATTGACATAGCAGACTCTTTTCCCTTCATTTGCCAGCTTCTGAGCGAGCATCATCAAAACGCTTGATTTGCCGCAGCGTCTTATGCCCGTGATAGCAACTATCTTCGAACGTGAATTACGTACAATAGCCTCTAGATCCACCTCACGCTGAACAAGAACTCTTCTAAGAGCGTAGGTGTTCCATTCCTCGAAAATTTCTGAAACGTCCATAATTGTTCTCATGCAGAACAATATATATAATTTTCTGTTTTCTATCAGAACAATTTTAGATGTGCAGTAAAATCTGCCATACTTACTTGCGTTTTCTGAAGAGCTTGATTTTATGCATTTCGCAAATGTATTCTTAACCAGCTTTTCTGCTCGTTTATAATTTTTTATGTGAAAAAACGAACATTGTTGATTGCTTAAATATGGCTATGGTTCTGAGTGCATGGAGCAAGTTTTTGAGTGTGATAAACATTGGTAAGCCAGCTGAGAAGAGTTTTCGAGAAACAGCAAAGAAATGGCTTTTACGCTTCATTAAATTCAATATTGTAGGCTTCATCGTTTTCCTCATCGGAACCGCCATCTTCATTTCTGCTTTCACCACTTTTGGGGCTTAGGCATGGTTAGTGGCCAGCGGCTCTGGAGGCATACTGCAGTTTATCTTAATCAGCTACCTAAACAGAACAAATAGAGGAAAAATGTTCGACAGCTGCGAACAAAGAAACCAACAAGAAAACGAAGACAAAAATAAATAAAAACAAATTCTTGCGAAGAAACGAGGTTGCAGTCGAATTAGAATACCCCCCGTGAAGCCTTTAACACTATAAAAATCGACCCTGCGCGCTTTTCAGATCATCGGAAGCAACCAGCGAGAGAATATCGTGCTACATCGCAAAACAGCGCGCGTAACCAGCAGATTTCTTACACTGAGCTGCCAACGGTAATACCAATGATTGATTATGTATTGGATCTGAAGGATCAAAGAAGCACGCATAGCCATTCAGCTTAGATTGCTCTGAGCTTGTTTTAAATAGTTAAACGGTCCTAGTTAATAGTTGGGGAAGAGTGTTGGAAGTACAACATGTGTGCTTCAATGAGTTCCCCGATCAATGTGTAGAATGCCCAGAATACAGTGAAACAAGGCAAGATCAGGCAGCGCAACTCATATTGCTTTCAGGGATGGGGATGATGTACCCGCCATACGGGGTAAAAATCGTCAAAGAATGCAAGCGGTATCACAAGCGTAAAGTTGAATATCTGAGGTAGAAAGAAGCTCAGCGCAACCCTGCATAAGCAACCATAGCCTTAGACAAAGTTGACTGCGGAAGCTAAGTTATCGGGGAAAAGTCTCGATTTCTACGTCACTCCTTGGAAGGCGCTAAAGACAGCTAAATGAATGTTGGGTAAATTATCACATTAACCGCACTTTTAATGCTTAATCGTGTCATGTACAACTTCTAACGTTATACTCAGCAGGTCTGCGGGGAACGCTTTTACGTCTCGGTGATTCGAGTCCAATTAAAAGGATTTGTTGAATACAGCGAATTATGCAGATAAATTCATAAGGATTTTTGGTTTATTACTATTGGCAGATGAAATTAAGATTTGGGGGTGAATAAAGTGGGAAAATGTAATAATTGTGGTGTAGAGATTTCAGAAGAAGAATATTTTCTTAACGAAGGTTTATGTGAAAAATGTTATAATGAAAATTTAGAAAACGATAATAAATTTAGAAACGTTGATGTCTAAACGTAACAATTCGCTTCTTGGCATTCACAACCAATCCTAATCTATACTTTGAATGCCCTCAAAACTGACCCACCCATCAACCATGAATTAAAATATTTTTGGCCAATTCGGAAAAGACATGCGCTATAGAGTAGGTATTTTGAACAGAAAAAGGCTATAGACGTAAACGAATGAAAAGCGTCAATTCTTGAGAACGGAAATTTAGCGTGGGATTCGTGAGGCAAATAAAGCGAAGTCATAGCATGGGTAGTTACAGCTTAACCGATTTTGCCTTAAAGGCAGAGGACGAGGGGTATAGACTTCATCTTTTCCACAACCAATAAACTAAATTGTCAGAGATTCCATGCTAAATTACGTCTTGCACTCCTTGCGTTCAGGCGAGCAATGAATCGACTCGTTTTCAAAAAGTCTATATTTCTGGGTGATCTACGAAGTATGAGACTCAATGAAGACGTTGTGGGTAGTTCTGATTGTTGCCTTGCTAATTTCCTCAATTCTTCTGCCAGTAGCCTATGTTGAACACCAAAGCGAAGGCAGGGCTCAGAATAATAGGGTTTATTTCGGGGTCACCTTCGGAGGCAACACTACCAGCCAGGCAAAACTCCTTATAGACAAAGTGAAGGGATACACCAACCTGTTCATAGTAGATTCATGGACCTTAGACACTCTAAACGAAACCGTCAACGGAACCTCCCTAACCGAAGTCTGCGACTACGCCGTAAGCCAAGGCTTGAACATCATCGTGTATTTCGATTACATTTCTCACGTAATATATCCATGGCAAATCACATGGGTTGATGATGCAAAAGGAAGGTGGGGAAGCAAACTCTTGGGAATTTACTTCTTCGATGAACCTGGTGGAAAGCAAATCGATACTGGATCATGGAACAATGACTCGGCGGTTTTTGCAAACGTAACAAATTATGATGAGGCTGCAAACGCGTACGTCGAGAGCCTCGGTTCCGTTCTAAGCATGCAGGAATTGAAAACATTGGGTATACCTGCGTTCACATCGGATTATGCTCTCTACTGGTTTGATTATCTAGCAGGATATAATACTGTGTTCGCGGAGTTGGGCGGAACCAACGAGACCACCAAGATTCAGCAGATAGCTCTATGCAGAGGAGCAGCAAATGTACAAAACAAACAATGGGGCGCCATAATCACATGGAGTTCTACGAGCCCTCCGTACCTGGAAAATGGAACCGAGATGCTTCAAGACATGCTCACCGCTTACTGGGCAGGAGCCAAATACATAGTTGTCTTCAACTACCCAACTTACCCCAACACGAACCCATACGGAATCCTGTCGCAGGATCAATTCAACGCTATGGAAAACTTCTGGAGTCAGATACACTCCGAACAAAAGAGTACGTTTGGAACAGAAAATGGACAAGTGGCCCTTGTTCTCCCAGAAGATTACGGTTGGGGCATGAGAAGCCCTACTGACATGATCTGGGGACTTTGGAACTCAGACAGTTTGTCCCCAATAATCTGGAACGACGTAAATCAGCTTTTAAAAACTTACGGGTTGCGATTAGACATAATCTACAACGGCACTGAGTTCAATTTTACAGAAAAATACTCGAAAATCTACTACTGGGACAGCAGCGAAATCAACCAAAGCGTCTAAATCGCCAAACCGCGCGTGAAGCGGAAGCGAAACAGTCATGCTGCGACTGAATCCCACCTGAACACAAGTATTTAGGAATCCAGGGCATCCCCAGTATATTCTCATGCTGCTAAAGATTTCTTCATCCAGGCATGTTACAAAATCAAGGCGATATTCTATCTCACGCACCATTTTATCGGCGTGAAGGAAATGTCCTTTTCATACATGCCCCGTTCACCTTTACCCAGCCAAACTTGGATTTCATTATCATAAACCCACTGTTCCTACAGATTCCCCATATTTTTGATTATGGCCAGAAACAATTGAAAAAGCATCCTACCGCGCAAGACAAATCAACTATTTATTAATGCTGTTTTTGGCTTTGGCATAATGTTTGGACACGGTAAGACCTTATCTCTTGTTCAGATAATGCTCTCTTCCTGAGACTGTTTGAAAAAAAAGGATTTGCGGGTGATATGCTGGTTGTTTCAGCCGTCGTCTTTTTCGTCTCAGGCATAGCTAAAGCCAGAGGATAGTCAATATTTTGATGAAGTCTTCTTAGCTAAATTGAGGTAGGGGGAGGGGGTAGGCTATTTGCTTAGCCGTTCCATTAGCAAAAAGCGGGATATGTCGGTTGTGCATGCACCGAAGGCTTTGCCTGCTACATCCAAGACTGATGCTAAACGGACGCTTTTTTAGCCTGATATTATGAAAAATATTTTTAACCTTCATCTTAATATCAATTGTGAAAGGAGCAAAAGTTATGGTTACGAAAGGTCAACGCAGATTAGGCAGAACAATACGGAAGCTTGAGGGAAGCGTGGAACTTAGCGCTAAAGAAAGCAAAGCCAGCGAACAAGAAAAAAAGTATAAACAAAAAACTCAAGCATCCTTAGGTTATGCTGACGACTCGCCAATCCAGAACCTGCGTGACGCCTCAAAATGGAAAAAAGATCAAACAAAACCTTAAGCTAACTCAAAAGCAAACTTACTTCTTGGTTTTTACAGGCTAATTTTAAGCGACCGATTTAAAAGTACACTGTTCCGTAGCAGGGTACTATTCCTGTATAGTACGCGACTATAGACCCGTAGTTTGCTTTTAACATACGTTCACCAAAGAACGATAGGCTTCTCCGCCACATGTGGGCTTCGGCAAATTTTCCTGTTATTCCAATAGTGACCGTTCAAGCATTGAAACACTAATCGGTGAAGGATGCTACATGCTTGCAAGCTACAGAAGGGACGAAAAGAACGACTGGATGCCGAGAATAGGAATTACAGCATAGTCTTTCCAACTGTTAGACGTTTTGTTCCAATAAGTAGTCTTGTGGTTGTTGTCTTTTGTTTATCTTGATATGGTTTTGTTTTTCTGTTTGTTGTTTTATTTTTGTGTGTTTCGGTTCAAAGGGTGCGTAGAGCGCGCTTATTTTCTTCTCTCGTATTGTAATGTCTCTTTCAATGGAGATCATCATTTCTTCATCTTGGGCAATCCCGAGTCTCTCTAATGCTCTACAATGTTCCAGAATCTCCTTTAACTCTGGAACAGTAAAGTTGTTCCAATGAGGTATTGGTTCTTGAACTATCATCCAAGATTCCTCGGGTTTAACTTTCTTTCAGCCATTTCTTCCTAAATAGATATTTGCCACAAGCTGTTTAAAAGACTATCTGTTTGTTCAAGAAATCATCGGTTTAAGAGCTAATTTTCCAAAAAATGGACACAAAACCGCGATTAGCTGTGCGTTTGTTCAAATTCCCGCCATACACAAAGAGCTTTAAGCAGATAACTATTTGTGCAGTCTGCAGTGTCTGCCTCCAAGAGAGTATGAGAAGAGTACAGAAGAATAGATTAGAATTGGGAGAAGAGAGAAAAAGTAAGTTTTAATCCAACAAAACGACTATCGCTCACTTTAGGTTACGTCTTGCCTATAACACGGCTATTTCACACTATCGGTGGCTGGGGATACAAATCATTTTAACTAATTGCTCAGCGAATCGAACGCTCAACAAGTGATGGAAAGAGATTTGGGAATCCAATTGGGGTTATAGGGGTTTATATTTGGCTTGTTAAACGTTGATTCGCCGAAGCATTTCTTGATTTCTTGTTGGCTCTGCGTATTTCTCGGCAAAATATAGTTCTTTTAATGTTCTTAAGAGTTTCACAAATAATCTATAGAAACTAAAAGTTAAACTATATTTTATAAAGAAAATTTTCATGAAGCCGGCTCCATCGAGAGCTTCTAAAAGTATTATTCACCCTTCGAATTCTTAAACAAATTAACGTTTCTTTAACCTCGTTTCCACCACATCTTGGGTTACTTGGCTGCAATACACGGTTTCTTTAAGTTTTTTAAGGTGGAAACGTCTAGTTTTATTGTGAAGAGTTTATGTCGGCTTCTTTAGATATTGAAAGTGATTGGAATTTTAGGGTTTTTGATAAACGCTTGGTTGTTGTTAAAGCTAAAAATGATAGCGCACGCAAGGTTGCTGTTTTAGACGTTGTAACGAACTTACCTTTTGCGGTTGAGGTGCCAGACATGATTTCTATGCAGGAGCTAAGTGTTGGTAAGGAATATTTAGCTAACTTTAGAGTCTACACATCAAAAAATTTGGAAGGCGTAGACGAGGACTTTATTAATTTTTTTGAAGCATTAGACGTTGACCAAAGCATTGAAGACTTCATTAAAGCGTACTGGATTTACCCCAGTAAAATACGGTTTGAACTAATCGATGTAGAAGAGCCGTAACTTATCGCAGTATCATGTTGACGAATTTTTCAGGATTAAACAGTTCCAAATCCTTATACGTTTGCCCAACGCCGATGAACAAAATCGGCTTCTGAGTCACGTATGTTACGCTTAAAGCGGAACCTCCCTTCACGTCAGCATCCACCTTCGTCAAAATTGTGGCGTCAATGCCAACGGCTTTGTTGAATTCTTCCGCTTGCATAACCGCGTCGTTGCCGATCAGTGAATCAACGGTTAAAACAGTTAAGTCAGGACCGACAACACGCTTCACTTTAACAAGCTCATTCATCAAGTTCTGATTAGTCTGCATCCTACCAGCAGTGTCGATTAAAACAATGTTAATTCCATGGGATTTAGCGTGACTAACAGCGTCAAAAGCTACTGCTGCAGGGTCACCACCGTAATTGCTTTTAATGACACGAATGCCTAAACGTTTTCCATGCTCCTCCAACTGCTCAATTGAGCCAGCACGGTAAGTGTCAGCGCCAGCAAGCACTACAGAGTAGCCTTTATCCCGAAAAAACTGCGCAACCTTAGCGATTGTAGTGGTTTTTCCTGTGCCGTTAATGCCTACAAACATCAAGATAAATGGCTCTTTCTTCTTGCGTTTTTCATCCGCCATCTTGAGTAGATCAATTTTTTTGTTAGTAAGCATAACTTCTAAAAGAACCTGTCGGAGGTTTTCCTCAACGACTTTTTTGCGGTCATCGAGCCGTTTAACTTGGACACCTACTAGGCGCTTTTCAAGGTCGTTGCTTATTTTTTCTGCTACTGGAAAAGCCACATCGTTTTCGACTAGGCTCATTTTGAATTCTGACAAAATAGGGTTTAGGTTTTCAGCTTTAAGTTCTGTTGTTGTAACTTTGTTTACTAAGCCTTTGAAACCGGACTTGAGCTTCTCAAACATCGCTTCAAGGTTTCCCTTCTCTTGCGGCAAGCAAAGTTTCAAGCCTGCTTCTGCCACTGTTTATTCGGTCAGCCACTTGGGTAAACTGTTGCTGAGCGGCGTTCATGGTTTTTTCCAGTTCATCCAACCGTTCTTTCAGGGTTGTTTTTGCTTCCAGCAGAGTTTTTTCTATGGATACGCCTGCGCCCATTCCGACAATTATCTTGTTTGAGTCTGCAAGTTTAACTTTCACGTAAGCGCTTCCGCCGATTGGAACCAAAAGTTCAGAGTTTTCTTTTTCTTTTTCAATCCCATCCAAGGTCATGTTAGCATAAGTTAAGTCTGTTAAAGCGGCGTTCACCATGCTGATGCGTTGCTGCAAGGTTTCTGCTGTTTGCTCTAGATATTGCATTTCCACGCTGAGTTTGCGAAGTTCTTCCTCTGCTTTATTTCTTTGCGCCAAGTGTTTATTCTCCACTTACAATTTTCTTTAAGATTGGGTTCTCAATTTCCTCTGCAGAAACTTCTTGAACATTAGTTATTTTAATGTGACATCTTTTTACCCGATGTCTGCTGCCTATTTCAGCGTAAACCTTCTCCACTGCATGCTCGCTTTTGTAGGCTAGCAATTCTCTTACGAATGGAGTTGTCAGCTTTGGCTTATTGATTTCGCCGGTTACTTTGAAAGCCTTCATTTTTTATCTTCCCGCACAACATCCAGCGCATTCCCAATAATAAACATCTCGGGTCCAGTTGTCATAGAACCAGCTACAGCAGCGTGCGAATTAGCAAGTAAGCCAGTTCCAACATAGGGGACCCCACAGTTAACTGTGCCAACATCGACGGGAACTTTGAAAACGTTTTCTAAGATTTTTCTTTCCTCATCTTTTAGCAACGGGTGAGATAGTACGCCTTTGTTTGTTGCAACAGCTAAGGAGCCGACATACGGTAACCCCGCGATTTCTGTCGGCACCGCCTCCACGCCTAAGGTTTCGGAGATTTTTTTTATTTCAGACGCTTTAAAGCGTGGATCAACCACTGCGCCCTTGTCGTTGGTTAAGACTAGGTTGCCGTAAGCTGTCTTTTTTGTTTCCATAATTGTAATATTCCCCTCAAAAACTGATTTGATTTGTGTTAATTCTTCGTCTCGGACATAGTTTGGAAGCAGTATACCATTCGAATTTGCACATGCTAATGCGCCTGCAAGGACTGAGCCGCCGATGGATGTATAGACAAGCTTGGTGTTTAGCCAATCGGCGAACTCTTGAGCTTTTTCCTTTGGAACCATTCTCGGGATTATCACTATGTTTTCGGTTGCCAGCGAGTACACACTGATGCTTGCGCTCCCAACTATGCTGGATAAGTAAACGGTCAAGAATTAATTTCTCCTGATGAAACGTTCTAATGGCGAAGTTTCACGCATACTCCTTTTTTTAGATTGTGGTGCTCTTTTAAGAATTAAAAATTGCTTTCTTGCTTGCCTATGGGTATTTTTACTATGAATGTGGTGCCGTTTCCAACTTGGCTTTCAAAAGTGATTGAGCCATTTATTGCTTCTATAAGCCGTTTAACTACAGCTAAACCTAAACCTTGACCTTTCGCTTTAGTAGTGAACAATGGAGTAAACAAGTTAGGTTTAATCTCTTCTGGAATGCCTACACCAGTATCTTTAACGCTTATTATCGCATTATCTTCTTTTTGCTGTGTTTCAATTGTTAGTTTGCCTCCGTTTGGCATGGCTTGTATTGCGTTAACGATAAGGTTTGTTAGTGCTCGCCTAAGATAAGCAGCATCAGCCTTGAGAACCAAGTTGTCGTGAGCAATCACTTGGGTTTGTATCTTGTTTGGATAAATTGAGCATAACTGGAAATGAAGGCTAAAATGCTTAAAAGGCAAGTGTTGAAACGACCTTTTGGTGCAGTAAAGGGATTGGTTGAAGTGAAAGCGAGCATTCGGAGCATTTGTGGCTACTTGGTTATGACAACATAACCTTTTATCTCCTTTTGTTGTGCTATTGGTTATTAATTTTCAAAAGTGGCTTTCAATGGTTAACTGTCCTAACTGCGGAAACAAGCTCGATACGCCTGATAAGAAAATAGAAAACTCTTACTTCAGCTTAGCTGTTTACACTTGCCCCGAATGCGGCAACCGTTTCAAGGTATCATGCTATGCTTTTTTAGGCTTATAGATTATTACTTCGTCTTTCTCTTCTTTCACTGCTAAGTTATGTTTTTTAGCGATATTTGTTATCTGTTGCTTGATTTCAGTATCGGTTGACATTGTTATGCGTATTTGGTAGCCTTTTGCTGTCGCGTCATTTTTTTCCGACAACATTAAGTTAAAGGCGTTTGACCCCATGTTTTCACACACATTAATAATTTCCTTATAGATAGCGACCGCTTCATCTCTATTCATAAGAAAAACCCCTAATTTACAATATCTTAAATGTCAATAAAAGCCTTTAGTGGTCAAATTTATTCTAACATTAAATTTTTCGGCATAATAAATATAAGCAATAAAAATAACTAATCTTTCTTAAGTGATGCGCCAATATGATATATGAAACCTACCGGTGCCCAATTTGCAACGCTGTACTGACAGACCCAGAAAAGCTCAGATTGCACCGAATGAAAGAACATAAAGGGCAATCACGCCTAAAATCATTTTAATAACTTAGCGATTGTTGTGTCAATTTGTGACAACATTATTTTATATTCTTTAGAATCCTAACAGCTAACGAGAAAGAAGAAGGAATTAACTAAGAGCCCTGTTGTTGGGCGGGTCTGGCTGCTAATATAAGATAAGGCGTCTCCTGGCCGTTTTTGCGCCTTGTCAATGTTAGCACGTGGCTAAATCCGCTTAACCCACCATTGCCCTAAAATTTTGCAAGCAACGTAGCAGTGATGAAGCAGTTGTTGGTTCGGCTTGTTGGGTATAGTCTCTTCCGAGCACTATAATAAAACAAAATAAAAAATTAAAGAAATAATTATTGAGCTTCAGCTAAGTAAACGGTTACGTTGCCGTCTTTGTCTTTAGCTGCACGGACACGAATCTTTCGCGGAGGTTTCTTTATACCTCTATCCCAGATTTTCTCGTTAACTTCCTGGCTTATTATAAGCTGGGGTAACTCTTCTTCTTCCTCTTCTTCAGAAACCTTCATTTCCAGTTTCATGTGCTTTGTTACGAAAGCCCTTATCAACTGCATTGCACGTGGAGCACGCTTTTTCGGTGGCCTAACCAGCGCTCTCTGCAGAGGAATCGTGTAGGTTCGTTCTTCAACAATTTCTACTTCCCCTTTCTTTTTCTTAGGTTTAACTTCCTCTTTCTCTTCTGCCTCTTCTTTTGCCGGCTGCTCTTCAGCTGGAGCTTCCTCTTTTGCCGCTTCTTCTACAGGTTCTTCTTTCTCAGCGGTTTTATCTTCACTAAGGTCGGGCATTTCTTCTTCATTTTCAGCGCTCTTCTGTTGTTCTTCTTTGTTTTCTTTAACCATTTAGCGTCATCTTCTCCTACGCCTTTATCTTCCTGGTTCGCCAGTTTCGTCTTTGCTTAGGGTTATTTCTAACTTTACCGTCAGTTCGGGCAATTACCCATGTTGGAACAGACGTTGCCTCTTTTCCAGCTTTAGCTAGCCTAAGTTTTTTTGCTGTAGGTTTAACTCGCGCCATATTTTCATATCCTTCTAATTGTTGGTTCTCGCTTCCGTGATTGAAGCTGAATCAATATTCCCTTGAGCTGAGCATCTGACAATGGAATCGGCAACTTGCCAGTCTGCGCCATTTCAATCAACTGCAACTCTATTTGCTCTATGAATTCAGGCTTAACCATTTTGAGGTTATTTAGCCTTTGCCGAGCTTCAGGCGTCAATATCTTGCTCAGCAACGCCTGCTTTTGAGCTTCCATTTGCGTTTCTGCTTGAGCTTGTCTTTGCTCATCACTCATTCTATGCTGCATTGATGATAGTTTTCTTTTGCGGATTTGCTCAAGCTCGTCATCCGACATTGCTTCTATTCGCCTTGATACTTCTTGAGCTCTGGGATAGTCTTAACTATTTCCTTATGTAAGTCCCCAGCAACTTCCTGAAGCAGCTTGCGACCTTTAGGCGTCATTCTTCTACCCTGAGGCTTCGCGGTTTGAATTAAACCAGCAGTCTCAAGTTGCTGCAGAATCTTACGGATGTTGTTTCCGCCTGCTTTAACTACATGTGATTTTTTAACGCCATTATTCTTTCTTCCACCATAATCAGCGCGCAGTTTCTCCAATCCCATTGGACCATGAACATAAACTTTGCGAAGTATAGATGCACTTCGAGTATACCACCAGTTCGGGTTCTGCGGTTGCTTTTCTACGTGATTGCCGGTTTTAGCAAAAGTTGCCCATGGAAGAGGCTGAACTTCATCAACATTTTCCTTAAGATACCTAGCTAACCGGTCGATGAATTTTGAAGCTGGAACGTCATGAGGAGTAGTCAAGATTGCTCTAATCCTTTGTTTTTCCTTGCAGTTAAGGAATGAAGCCTAATATAAATATTCTCTGAGAGGAATTAGTGCCCACGCAAGATTATAGCCTCTTACACTAAGAGGACAATAGTGGTGACTTAAGCTTACTTGTGCTCTCAAGTGGCTTCCTTTTTTCTTCATTTATAACCGAAACTCTGCTTTTTGTGCCATAGGTTTGATTAATCACGCTGTTTTCATCGCCATTTTTCTCTTTTAGCTTAAAACCTTAAATATTGTTGTGTCATAGGTTACGCCATAGGTTAAAAACTTTGAAATAGGGCGCAAATGCGAAAAGAAAGCAAAAACAGTCAGATCTTGGTCCGCCTATGGGGTAAAACTGCAGAGTTACGGTTATAATTAAAATCCAAAAATACTTTTCAAGTCAAATTCCTTCACCGTTGTGAAAAGTCAAAGTAGGACTTGGAACCTTCACCGTTAGTAAATCTGGTTCGTTCTACTACATTTGCCAAGTTGATGGTCATGTAAGCCTAGGAATGTGGGGTGACGTCGTTGTTCTGGGAGCCAGAACAGAATTTCCCTCAACGTTGATGGTCATCTTTTTAGCGGTAGCTGTGATGACCGGATAAACATTAAACATGCAACAAAACTTCCAATATAAGCAAGGGACCCTTTAACAGTAAATCCGCAAGAGAGCTGCAAGGCATCTAAAAAACGGCTTAACGATTCTGGATGGAGCTTTGCGCCCAAGAACCTGCCTACGTATGCTCTTCAGTGTATCTGCAAAGTGTATCTACAAAACGTATTGACATTTACCCTCCCGGTAGGTACCTGTGCGCACACACATTAAAGCTAACCCACTTGCGAATCCACTGTTTAAGTCAACACTCTTTTTTTATTTTCAAAATGCAATACACGGTTACTTTACATAACCATATAGTTGCCTCCAGAAAAGGTTTTGTACATGATATAGTAAAATGGTTAAAAACCTATTGGCTATCGGGTTCTACTGCTTTACGCTTCCTAAAAAGAATAAACACATGGCCTCTAACCTCAACCAAAGCAGCACCAGTTTGCTCAGCAGCCTTAGCCGCTATCGCCTGAGCCGTATTATCTCCCTGCAAAGCGGCAGGCAAAATTCTAACCTTCACCATCTTGTTCTGCTGCAGTTGCTTCTCAATTTCGCTTATCAACTGAAGAGTTAAGCCGTCTTTGCCTACCCAAATGGTTGGATTCTCGTCTTTCAATACGTGCCTAACATGCCGTTTCATTCTGGTAGTTATTTTGCTCAAGTTCCTTTTGCTCCTTTCTCTTGCTTAACAATATACGAGTTTGGTTGCCGCAGTTTAAACATGTTATTACGATATGAGGCTCCCTTTTCTGCTTTATCCTAACCCGACAATTATAACCCTGCACAAGCAGCGCATTGCAGTTTTTGCACGTTTCACGCCTAAACTCAACTGGCAAACGAATTTTTGCAGCCATAGCAATCTTCCTTGCGGACTTAATGTACTGCATGGCTAACTGCGGATTAGTCTTGCAAACCTGCTTTGCCTGCTCAAACAATATTTGAATTCGCTGCCTTGCTATTTGCTTAACACTGGTCGGTTTCATTTAGCCTTCCCAAATAACCAAAGGATTATGAGACTTACACATAAACACTTGTGTCTAACTTAACGGCTTTTATTTGAAAGCTCCAACTTCAACCGTTGTAACGCTTCACCAATTTCTAGCGGCTTGTTTCCCAGAACCTGCTGAGCCTTTGAAGTATCAAGCGACGAATCCATAGGTCGTTTTGCAGGCCACTTAAACTGTGAAGACAAAGCAGGATCAATCAGGCTCTTATCCAAGCCAAAAGCTTCAGCGATTAATTCTGCAAACTGGAACCTGCTTATGCGTGTGGCACCGCAAAGATGAAATGTTCCAGTTAACCTTCGTTCAACAACTTCCATTGTCATTTCAGCCAAATTAGTGTTCAACGTCGGCGTGTTCCACTGGTCAGTAACAATCTTAACATGTTCACCCTTACCAAGCGTATCAATTAGCCAGAGAGCAAAGTTGACTTTTCCAGCAGCAGGAGTTGAACCGTAAATCACGCTTGGCCGCGCAATAAAATATTCTGCTTGAGCTTTCACCAATTCTTCAGCTTTAAGCTTGGTTAAACCGTAGTAATTAATCGGGTCAGGCTTATCCGACTCCTTATAGTTACCCTTTTCACCGTTGAAAACATAATCTGTCGAAATATAAATCAAAAAAGAGCCGGCGCTCTTAGCTGCTTCTACAATATTTTTTGTTCCTTCAACATTTATTTTCCAAGCAAGCTCCTTATTCAACTCGCACTTATCCACATCAGTCAGGGTAGCAGCGTGAACTACAACGTCAGGCTTAACACGCTTAAACGCTTCATTAACCAGCTCTTTATTTGAAACGTCAAATTTAACAAAGTTACCACAAACCGGCAACTCTTGAACGTCACAGGAATAAACCTCAAAATTTCTTGCAACAGCAAGCTCAGCTAGTTTGGAGCCGTAAAGACCACTGGCACCAGTAATTAAGAGTTTCAGTGAAGACCACCTAGCTTCCAAGGCGTCGGATGAAGAATCACTTCTGTAGCAAACGGCGTCCACCAATGCTCGTTTTCAAGATACCAGCGAACAGTCGACTCCAAAGATGCATCAAAACTGAACTTTGGCTGCCAACCCAACGTGGACCTTGTTTTAGAAGAATCCAAACTATACCGTGTGTCATGTCCAGGACGATCTTCCACAAAAGTAATCAAACTCTCGGGCTTATGCAGCAAAGCGACAATTCTTTTTGCAATTTCAATGTTGGGAATTTCGTTCCCAGCTGAAACGTTGTATACTTCTCCAGCATTTCCCTTCTCAAGAACTGTGGCAATTGCTTCAGAGTGATCTTGAACGTAAATCCAATCACGAATGTTTTGCCCAGACCCGTAAATCGGTATCGGAAGATCCCTCAGCGCACGGATAATGGTTTTAGGAATCAGCTTTTCTGGAAGTTGGTAAGGACCAAAATTATTCGTACAACGTGTGATAGACGCATTCAAATTATAAGTCTTATAGTAAGATAGCACGAACATGTCTGCGGCAGCTTTAGAAGCAGAGTAAGGATTAGATGGCTTAGGCGGAGTATTCTCCGTAAATGAGCCTTCAAGTGCTTCACCGTAAACCTCGTCAGTGGACACCTGCAAAAGCCTTGCCTTGTGATTATGTCTGCGTATTGCTTCTAAAATTGTAAATGTGCCAACTGTATTATTCTGCAAAAACACGTTGGGGTCAGCAATGCTCCTGTCCACATGAGTCTCAGCCGCAATGTTTACAACAGCATCAACTTGATGGATTAGCCTATTTATAAGCTGCGGATTGCAAATGTCACCCTTTATGAAAGTGTACCTTTTGTCATTTTCAATATCAAGAAGATTGGCTGGGTTGGCTCCTATGCCTATCTTATCAACATTTATCAACTCATAATCAGGATACCGCGCAAGTATGTACCTGCAAAAGTTGCTTCCGATAAAGCCTAAACCGCCAGTAATTAACAATTTCATGATTCATCACTTATGAGGCGGATAATTCCAGTCCCAAGGTTTACCGACACGTGCATCGTCCTTCTTGCCGTTGACGATTTTGGGAACTATTGTCGTGTCATTCCATGGTCTGCGTTCTTCATCGGGATTAGCAGGGTCATATAGGTTAGTAGTGAAGTACAACAGCATAGCCGGTTCATTACCGAGTGCTTTAAAGCCATGCCAATAATAACCAGGAATACGCACCACTTGCAGATCTAAAGCACTGGAGACGATCTCGTTTATTTCTCCTGTTTTCTCGTCAAAGGCGCAAATTTTTATTAACCCTTTTAGCGCCAAAAAATAGTCCGTTTGTCCTTTAAGGTGCCTATGCCACGCACGAATAATGTTAGGATAAGTTAATGAAAGGTTTGCTTGTGCAATTGTGTCTTCTGCAAATAAGTCTTTCCAGTCCTTACGCATAACTTCGGTAAAGAAGCCTCTCTCGTCGGGTAACCGACATATTGGTTTAATTTTTATCCCTTTTAACGTTAATATCCCTCGCTTGCTTGCTAAACATATGTTTTAAAAATATTTATAATAGTTGTCATACTCTCGGGGCTAGACTTCCACTTCCGAGTAATCGCCCACGTGCAACTTGATAGTTCTGTTCCTTTGGTTTCTTGCAACCTTCGCATTTTTGCCGATTAAACTATCCTCTAACCGCTCCACATCTTTAACGACCACGTTTTCTTGTATAACACAATATTCAAGGTTAGAATTAATAATTTCTGAGCCGCTACCAACGCTTGTGTACGGTCCAATGAAGGAGTCTTCAATCAAAACGTTCTTTCCAATTACGCATGGTCCCCTGACTATACTATTTACTATTTTTGCTCCCAGTTCGAGCTTAACCCTGCCATCTACAACGCTGTTTGTTACTGTTCCTTTGATGTCACGCTCTGTATATTCATCCAATATTCTCGCATTAGCCGACAAAATATCATCTTTTTTGCCTGTGTCAAGCCACCAAGAATTCAAGATTTCTGCTTTAACCGAAAAACCCATGTTAATCATTTCTTGGATTGCATCAGTAATTTCCAACTCTCCACGCCAAGATGGCTTTATTCTTTCTATAGCTTGATGAACCTTGTTGGAAAAGAGGTAAGTGCCAATAATAGCAAGGTTACCCATGGGCGTTTTAGGCTTCTCCACCAACTTGATAATATTGCCCTTATCATCAAGCTGAGCGATACCAAAACTCGATGGGTTCTCAACCTCTTTTAGAATAATAAGCCCATCAAGATGTTCACTCTTAAATTTTTTAATAAATGAGTTCAAGCTTTGACCTGTAACGTTATCCCCTAAACACATGACGAAAGAATCCTGCCCCAAAAATCGCCTAGCGGTCTTCACCGCATGGGCTAAACCAAGCGGCTCCTGAGGAATATAGTTAACTTTAAGGTTCCAGTTTGAACCATCGTTAACATAGTCTTTAACAAACTGTCCAGTCTCGGGCGCAGTAATAATGCCCACCTTTTTTATTTTGGTTGCCGCCACCTGGTCAAGAACATATCCTAATATGGGCTTGTTAGCTACTGGAATAAGCTGTTTAGCGCAGGTAAAAGTTAAAGGCCTAAGTCTGGTTCCTTTTCCACCGCTGAGAACAAGTGCTTTCATGCTAATCACTAATATGTTGAATGCTTACTTTAACTAGCATTGATTTTATCACTTAAATAAGTTTACGTTGAATTTCAGTTGTGGTTGTAGTTGTACAATCACATAGTCCTATTAGCGATTGAAAAGAAATAGCATATTAGAAATCGCTTATTTTAGGTGAATATTAAACGAGAACAATACTTAAACGTAATGTATTGTCGTCTTTTCGCAAACGGAGAATAAAATGCAAGTTCACCCGTTCATGCAGCCTTTACTCAAACTCGAGCTACACATGCACACACGTCGGCGGAAGTTACTGCGGTAAGTACAGATCACTAGCCAGAATAGCAGAGGGCAAGTTTGCTATGGAAATAAATGGAAACTTAACTGAAGACCGACTGATACAATAAATATTCTTTAATATTGGAGCTGTTGCCACTGCTTTTCACCTAATTTACTTTGTATGAAGAATTGTCATTAATTTCTCGATGATATTTAGTAGAAAACGCAAAGGTTTACGAAGAGGCCCGAGCACATTAATAATTTCCCGAAGATTAATCAGGTCAA
Organism: Bathyarchaeia archaeon; assembly: GCA_050015395.1. GTDB lineage: Archaea > Thermoproteota > Bathyarchaeia > Bathyarchaeales > Bathycorpusculaceae > Bathycorpusculum. Next base: position 20,445 of record JBEKBM010000028.1, on the reverse strand, counting down.
CTCTGTTAATGGTTCGAGTACCCAGCGTTGCAGCAATGAAAATAACTACAAACGCAATTACGCCTATTACTAGTCGTATCGGATTGGAAAAAGCCACATTCAGGCTGTCTACTACAAGGTGTTTGTTAGCCAGTTGAGAGATGAGAATGTATGTTAAGATTGCGGTTATTGCTGAAGAAAATAGAATTTTGGCGGAAGATACCCAATCTACTGAAACTCCGAAGTGCTTTTTGATAAATCGTAAACTTATGAGTAAGCTTGGAAGACCAACTGTTAATGAAGCGACAATTAATCCTATGACACCGAAGTGAGAAATTAACAGGAAACCCGTGGGAAAACCAATCGCGACTGTAAGAAGAGACAATTTCATGTTGAATTTTGTGAACCCTTGTCCGTTTAGCAAGTTGCCTATACTCAAATTTCCGAAAGCAGTATAAAAATAAGATATTGAAAACAATGCCAAAAATAATGGCGCTTCAGCATATCTGCTTTGGTATATAGTGCCAATGCCTGGTTGTGCGAGGGCAATCACTATGGCTGTAACTGGCAAGACAATGAGCGAGGCGTACTTTACTGAATATTGGAAGACGTTTTTTAGAGTCTCATTGTCTTTTTTATAGTCCAGTTTGGAGAATGCGGGAAACAGCATGGTTGTTACGGGAGTAGCGAAGAAAGTGATTAGAACAGAGAAATTTATGGCTAAGTTGTAGTTCCCGATGGTAACGTTGTTAGTTACATAGAATGCTAGTATATAGCTGTAGAATACGGTTAGGAATCCTGAAATGATGGTGCCTATTGAAACTGGTAAACCGTATTTTAACATGGTTTTAATTGTTGCAAATATTTCTATTTTGCTGTTAGTTGATTTAGGCAGGGACTTGTACATGGTCCACATTAGGAGTATGCCGGCTAACCCCGCGAATAGGGAGGCTGTTGTGAAACCTGTTACTGCTCCAAGAGTGCCAAAGCCTAAGAGTACTAGTGCAACTATCAGAGCAGTTTTGGCTGTTGATTGGATTATTAGCATGAAACTGTAGAGGTGCATTGTTTCCATGCCTGTGAATGCGGCAGTTGCTGTGTTCACTAGTGCGCCAGATAGGATGAAGAGAGAAGCGATTTGGATTAAGGGGACTATTGTGGGGCGGTGCAAGCTTAGGGCTAAGAGGGGGGAAAGGCCAAATGAGAGGAGGGAAAGTGATAAACCTAAGATGATCTCGAACACCAAGCCTGAGATAAAGATGCTTCTTATTTTAGCGTTGTTTTCGGCGTTGTATTGCGCAGAGTATTTTATCATGGCTGAGTTGACTCCCCAGTCTCGGAATGTGGAGATTAGGGTTGGTGCAATGAGGGCAATTGAGTATAAACCGTACTTTTCTGCACCCAGAATGTAAGTGATAGCTATGGTGCCTACAGCTGAGATGACTGTGGATAAAACTAAGCCCCATAGAAGGTTAAAGCCGCCTCTGGCTGAAACTCTTGCCATCTCTGTAGCCTTGGTCATGTGTCTTTCCCGATTGCTGTTAGCTTGTAAGTTAAACTGTTGTTGGTGAAGTGCTGTTTATCACTTTTGGTTTAATATGGTAGAATTAGCGATAGTTCCTGTTGTTGCTTGGTGTACACAGTTCTCATTGCACTAGTGCACGCGATTAGAGCCTGCTTGTAATGTTTAGCAGTGGGTTATTTGCCTAGGCCTATGGCGGTGAATTTGAGTTTTTCGCTGTATGTTTCGGGGTTGTAGATTCTTCTGCCGTCGATAAGTATGGGCTGTTTCATGTTTTTTGTGAAGTCTTCAGGGGTGAGTTTTTTGAATTCGTCCCATTCAGTGACGAGTATGGCACAGTCTGCGTTTTTGAGGCAGTTGATTGCTGAGGATGCGTATTGAATTTTGTTTTTGAAGATGGTTTTTGCGATGGGCGTGGCGACTGGGTCGTAGGCGGTTACTATAGCGCCTTCTTTTGTTAGTTGGTTTATTATGGGTATGACGCGTGCTTCTCTCATGTCGTCTGTGTCTGCTTTGAATGCTAAGCCTAGAATTGCTATGCGTTTGCCTTCTAGGTTGCCGAGTTGTTCTTTGCAGAATTGGATTGCTTTTAGGGGTTGAGTTTTGTTTACGTCTTCGACTGCGTCTAGTAGTTTTAGTGGGTAACCGAGGCTTTTTGAGTGTGCCATGAGGGCTTTTACGTCTTTGGGAAAACATGAACCGCCGTAGCCTAGTCCAGCGTTTAGGAATAGTGGGCCGATTCTTTTGTCTAGTCCCATGGCGGTGGCTACGGTTTTTACGTCTGCGCCAGGGATTTTTTCGCATATGTTGGCGATGGTGTTGATGAAGCTGATTTTTGTGGCGAGTAAGGAGTTGCTGGCGTACTTGATTAGTTCGGCTGTTGAGAGTGTGGTTCTGATTGTTGGAGGCGTATTGTTGGCGTAGAAGTCTTTGTAAAGGTCTTCTAAGGTGTCACCAGATTTCTTGTCGTATTCGCCTATGACTATGCGGTCCGTGTGCATTGTGTCTTCGAAGGCAGAGCCTTGGCGTAGGAATTCTGGGCTCATGCATAAACCAAAGTCTGGACCACATATCTTTTTTGATTCTTTTTCAAGGATCGGTTTGACCAGATCCTGTGTTGTTCCGGGGACAACGGTGCTTTTTATTACTATCACGTGGTACGAACTTTTTTTGTGGAGCGCCTTTCCCATGTCGCGCGATGATGTTTCTATGAATTGTAGATCTATGCTGCCGTCTGGTCTGCTGGGGGTTCCCACGGCGTTAAAGGTTAGGTCTGTTTCGAGGACGGCTTTTTCTGTTTGACCAATTAAACATTTTAGATAGCCGTTTTGGACGGTTTTTTCAAGCAGATTTTGAAGGTTGGGTTCGTGAAATGGTGGGATTCCTTTGTTGATTTTGGCTGCTTTTTCGGCGTCATGAGTCGAAGCGATGACGTTGTAGCCTTTGCTGGCAAATCCAACGGCGGTGCACAAGCCTACGTAGCCTATGCCTAAAACAGATATGTTGGGTTTTTCCATGAGTTTGATTCCTCAATTTAGTATAATGATTCGTTTTCAATCTTCATTGAGCATATACATATATTAATTATGGCGGAAAACGCTTTTTCTGTTAGGTTAACTAAGCATTTCAGCGTGCCTCTTTGAATGCAGTCCTTAAGCTTTTCTCGGAGGCCAGGTTCATGGAATGGGGGGATACCTTGGTTGATTTTTTTTGCTTTCTCGGCGTCTACGTCGGAGGTGAGGACGCTATAGCCTTGGCTTGCGAAGCCAACCGCAGCGTATAAACCTACGTAGCCAGCACCTATAACCGAGATTTTTGGTTGTTTTTTCAAAGTAAACTTCAAATCCTGAATGTTAATTTGGATTAAGTTACCATATTAAATATATATTAGTTGACATAAGAACGGAGGGTAAGGGAACGTTTGATGATCCGGAAGGTTATAATTCCTGCTGCAGGTTTGGGGACACGTTTATTTCCAGCTACTAAGGAGCAGCCTAAAGAGATGCTTCCAATTTTCTCTAAAACAGCTAATGGTGACATGGTAGTAAAGCCTGTGGTGCAGATGGTTTTTGAGCAACTCTATGATGCTGGGCTTCGCGAGTTTTGTTATATTGTGGGCAGAGGTAAACGTGGTATAGAGGACCATTTTACTCCTGACGCGCATTGTATTAGAACACTTGAAGGCTTGGGAAAAAATGGGCAAGCGTCTGATCTTGAGAGTTTTTATGGGAAGCTTGATTCTTCGACAACTATGTGGGTTAATCAGCCTGAGCCTAAAGGGTTTGGTAACGCGGTTTTGATGGCTCAACCCTTCGTGCAGAACGCAAGTTGCTTGGTGCATGCAGGGGATAGCTGCATATTATCGAAAGATATGGATTACATAAAGAAGCTGCTTGAGGCTTTTGAGCGGTTTAATGCGGATGCTGCATTTCTTGTGCTGGAGATTGAGAGTCCCAAGCAGTATGGAATCGTTGAAGGGAACGAGATAGAACCGGGAATAATAAAAGTAAAGTCGGTGGTTGAGAAGCCTGAAAAGCCCAAGACGAACTGGGCAATTATGGCAATGTATGTTTTTCAACCCATTATTTTTAAAGCCTTAGAGACGACAGAGCCTGGAAAGAATGGGGAAATCCAGCTTACCGATGCAATCCAGAAGCTTATTGACTGGGGCTTGAAGGTGTACGCTGTAAAGCTGGACAAGAGCTATTCACACTTGGATATCGGCAGTCCTGAAAGGTATTGGGAAGCCTTAGAATTGTCATATCAACAGTTTTGTAAGAGACCAAGCATATGATGGACAAAATAATCAGCGAAGACCTTGAAAAAATAAAGAGCGCCGTTGAAGGAGACGCCTTTGCAGAAAAGAAAGCGCTCGTAACTGGTGGCGCTGGGTTTATTGGCAGTTGGCTTTGCGATGTGCTGGTAGGTTTTGGCGCTGATGTGACAGCTGTGGATGACTTGTCCACTGGAAGAATAAAAAACATTGACCACTTAACCAAAAACGCATTGTTCAAGTTTGTAAAGTCTGATGTTTGCGCGTTCAAAAATGAGGAAAAGTTTGATTTTATTCTTCATATGGCTGGACATGCGTCTCCTGACGAGTATCAAGCACATCCAATTGAGACCTTGCATACTAGTGCTTTAGGTAGCTTTGGTATGGCGGAGTTAGCTAGGAAAAATGATGCTACGTTGTTGTTTGCTTCGACTTCGGAGGTTTATGGTGACACGGAGGTTATTCCTACACCTGAGAGTTATTGGGGAAAAGTTAACCCTGTTGGGCCTAGATCGTGTTACGATGAAGGAAAACGTTTTGCCGAAGCTTTGCTTATGGCTTATGGAAGGCAATATGGGTTGGATGTCAGAGTTCCAAGAATATTCAATTCTTATGGTCCACGCCTGCGGGAAGATGGGCTTTATGGGAGAGCGATGTCACGTTTTATCTTGCAGGCTTTGACTAATCAGCCCATAACGGTTTATGGCGATGGAAAGCAGACGCGGTCATTCTGCTACATAACAGACACGGTAACAGGGTTAATGTTGCTGATGATAAACCCGCAAGCTAAGCGAGAAGTTGTAAACGTGGGCAATACTCAAGAAGTCACCATCCTTGAGCTGGCAAAGAAAGTTAAAGAAACGACAAAATGCAAATCAACCATAGAATTCCATCCACTGCCCAAAGATGACCCGAAAAGACGCTGCCCAGACACAAGCAAACTAGAAAAGGTTGTAGGGTGGAAACCAAACGTGGGCTTTGAAGAAGGACTCGAGAGAACAATAAAGTGGTTTGTGTCAAAAAAACGCAGCTCATAGGTAGAGCAGGAAAAACGGAAAAAAACGCATAAACCTGTCTGACCCTAACTATGCAAAGTCCCCATTTCCCGTTACAGTTTTCAAGCGTACAAACCACAAGAAGCAGAAAGCAACTAGCACTCCGCTCGCTGAGGATTCAGGGCAAATGAGAAAAGGAAAAAACGGTCAAGTGCCTGTTTTGCTCTTTTTTGCGTATTTTTTGTAGATGTTTTTTATTTTGTTTTTGCTTAGGTACATAACACATACGATTAATGCGATAATGGATATCGCTATTCCTGCATAGAATAAGTTTTGAGGCTGGTACTCGAGCGTGATTGTATATGTGCCAGTCTTGTTTATGTACCAAGCGTTAGCATACCCATTAACTACTAAGTGTTGCCCCATATTTTTTCCATTAACAGAAGCCTGCCATCCCGAATCGTAATTCTGACCAAGAACTAGAAAGAATGGACTGGAAGCATTAACTTGAACGGTATACTCGGTGGGATTAAGCTCCTTAGCATTTATAATGTTATTAGAATTCTGAATTGAGCTGCATTCTTTGATTTGAAGGTTTTCCGAAGGTGAAAGCTGGTCCGATGAAAATAATGCAAAATCAGTTGTCGTGTAGTTATTAGTAGACAAGCTCGAAACTAAATTATCCACTCCTCCATTGATCAACTCAATATGCGAAGGTATGTATATAGAATTCAGGGTAGTGGTTAATTCATATAAGAAAAGGTTTCCAAAATTCTTTACAAAAGAAACATTTATCGTTGTTGCATTCGACAGCACACTAGACCGTAGCATGTCTAAATATACGCTGGAATTATCAGTATATCCATCAACAAGAATGTATTTGACATTTAATAGTTCAGCTAATCTATAAATCATCGAGTAATTTTCGCTTTCAACAGAGTTAACGAGAGAGGGCATTAATGCGAAATTATCACTGCCAAATCCAATGTAACCAGGGTAGATTGCGGGCTCGGAAAGGATAAAATATTCTACCGATGGCCCGTAGTAACTGTAGGAGCCCCAGGTTGCGGATTGATACCCCTCTGTAGGAGGCAAAACCAATACTCGCCCACCTGAAAGATTTCCAAATTGCATTAACCACTGATCAGCCTGATAATACGCATCAGGAATTACTTTTCCGATATCTTCTTGTCTCACGCCAGAGGTATTGAAAATAGATCCTGTTATTTCTGGCCAGCCATTTGTACAAATTAATGCAATAATGATTATAACAAATGCTATTGATCCTAAACGTCTTAAATGTGAATGTTTAACTTTAAAGAATTTTGCATTTCGCAATTTTTTGAAAATGAATGCCACGCTGATACCTATCAGAATCGAGTAACCAAGAGCGACAAACATGATAAGCGACCCAACAGTTCTGAAACCTATGAGAAAAGAGAAATGCGGCAAAAACCATTGGTAGAGCCATCCTAATGGGGGGTTAGGTCCTGTAACAAGAATAATAGCTATCAATGTTAAGAGCGTTATAAATATGATGTTTCTAGACTTCTTTGGCACAATTAATAAAGTAATAAAAGCTAATATTGGAAAAATAAAGTTAATAAGGATTAGAAGATTTCCAGCCTGATAGTAAAATGAGGGAACATAAGGTGTTAATGTAAAAACTTTCACCATAATAGTTCCTCCTAAATCTCCAAAAGCCGTAGATCCAAACAAGTAAGCGGATGTATTAAGATAGCTTGTTATTTGCCCTAGGAAGAAATTGAATATACCTATTATCATCCAAAGATTAAGAATAATACCTAAACCCAAGAAAACTCCCCACGTAGTTAAGACATTTCTGATATCTTTACGGTTGAATGCAAGATGTATTATGCTGAATATTACTAAAAACATCAATAAAACCAGAGGAATTTCATAATCTGGGAACTCTAGTGCGTATGAGAACAAGAATATAGATGCAAGAAGCCCAAACTTGACTTTGTTCTTAAAATTTGCATCCATAGCTTTCACAAATAAAGCTAAAATAAGGGGCGTCCCAAAATACGATGGAGGAATAGATTGATACAAAATTAACGTTACTGGGTTAAACATATAAAATAAGGCAGCAATCCAAGCAACTATACGCCTGTTGCAATCGTTTGGAGAAATTGTTGAAGCTAGATAATACATCGAAAGGCCTGCAAGAACAAAAAGAAGATAGAGATAAAGTCTCTGTGTAATTACTAAAGAAAGGCCAGCTTTCTCAAACATAAAGAAAAAACCGTAAACGAAACAAGACAAAAAATTTTGGGCCGATCTGCCAGCTTGAATGTTACTCCAGAGGTATATCACCCTGTTGATGTTTTGCAATGGATTCAGTGGGTAACTAATATCCCCCCCGAAATATAGAAGGTTGTCTTTGAACCATAAAAATACGCACAAGCCAATTATGCACAATAATATATAATCTATCGTTGACCATGAGAAGATTCTTGTTATTTTAGTAGCGACTTTATCTCTCAGGTTCTGTCGTGTTTCAGAAAAATAACTTCTTTCGGAAATCAATTATCAATCCTCTATCTCTTCATGCTCGCATATAAGGCCATTCTTATCTTGTCTAAAATGCTTGATTAGAATCTTCGTCACCTACTATGCCGTCTGGAGTTGATACAAAAATAAACTGATAAGCAAATAAGCGCGGCATAAGCCGTAGTAAACGCAATCTATGGGCTAGACCAGTATACTCGACTTTTTTAACTACATATCCTTCACTGGTTATTAACCGCTTAGCGGTCTCAAAGGTGAAAAAACGAAGATGCGTCTTATCCATCAATCCTATCTCAGCATAATTAAATTTCCCTAATAACAAATTCAAACGCATTTCAAAACGGGCTATGTTTGGTAACGACATGATAAACAGACCATGTTGCTTTAGGTAAGGTTTTAGCTTTCTCAAAGCTAAATCAGGTCTCCTCAAGTGCTCAATAATATCGGCGCAAACAATAACATCAAAGTACCCTTTTGGGTAGGACAACTCTTTGAGACTCTCAAAGTCAGCGATAATAACTTCTTCACATGATTCCTTAGCTTTGTTACCTGCACTTACGTCTAGTTCTATACCTACCACTTGACATTTTTTCGTTTTTACTATTTCAGCCAAATACCCAGTGCAACATGCAACATCTAGAACTTTGCTGCATTCAGGTATTAAGCTAGCAATTATTTGAATGGACATGTGGGGTGACGACTTGAAGGAATACCGATCACCTGCATTAGATATTGGCTCAAACATTATGACGCTCTCAATCGGTTTTAGTAATCTAGATAGTTTTTTACGTCAATTAACGGGTTCTCTGGTAGCTAATATTGGGAAGTATACTATCACATGTCGTATATTAGTATGATGAAAACTAACGACAGACAGGGGAGTAAAAAGAACATCAAATACCAAAAGATTACATGAAGGGTGGGACCACAGATTTTGCTCAAACTCCTAACGGGTCCTGATCAAACAACCCGCTAACGGTTCTATGAGAACCGAAAGATGGAAAGTAAAAGCCTTTAGGGTATAATGTTTATTGTCGTTCCCATTTGATTGATAGACTGTCTTGTTTCATGTTAGCAAACGCCCTTGCAAAACCAATGGCTTTACTCATTCGGCCAATTATAGCTCTATCGGATAGGCGCCTATTTTTTTGAGCAAGATTTCTTAAGGCAAACGTATCCTTAAGCATCCGTAAATTCCAAAAAATTGCACGCATTTCTAAAATTGCAAAAGCACTCTGTCTAATTAAAAAGAATAGCACACCTTGAAGGAGCATTGTAACGATACAGATCGGCAGTAAGAAGATTAGGGTATGAACGGAATAGTTTTTTAGAATTGTCCGAAGAGAGTTACGTTCTGCAAGATATCTTCGAAACTTGCTTATTTGGTATGTTTCTCCCGATTGTATGAGCGTACCACCGCTTTTATGGCCAATTACTGCAGATGGCACAGAAACAACATCGTAACCTGCTAAGAGCACTCTCCAGCAAAGGTCTACATCTTCGCCGTACATGAAGTATTGAGGGTCGAAACCACCAATTTGTTGAAAGACGGATTTTTTCACAAATAGGGAGGCTCCATCAGAATATAGAATAGATTGTTGGGAATTAGTAAGCACTGGATGTGAAAACAAATCTGTTGTTAACCCTGTGTTGAGAAAACGTTTTCCGTCATAGCTTAATTGCATACATGCTGATACACCGATTTTCTGGTTACTAGTAACTGTCGAGACAAGTGCGTCTAGCAAGTTGGGCTTCACCCAAGTGTCAGCATTCAAAAATAATAGATACTCTCCATTCGATGCTTTCGCCGCTTGATTGTTCGCTTCTGCATAGCCTAGATTCTTTGAGTTTTTAATGATTTTAACCCAAGCAAAGCAGTCTTTGACATATTTTGGCGAATCATCTTTTGAGGCGTTATCAGCCAGTATTACCTCGTAATTTGGGTAGGATAATTTTTCAAGAGAGGACAGAAAAGTCTTCAAATCATTTTTACTATTATAGGACAAGACAATTATGGAAACATTAGGCCTTGCCATCGAACTTGTTTCTTTTTGGGGATAATACGCCAATAATGTGCACCTCCGTTTTGCTTACTTTCTCAAAAAAGGATAGCATGATGACAGAGTGTTACTGGTACTCCATTGCAAGTTAATAAGTGCGGTTGGACAGCCATCGAGCTTTCGCAGAGAGGCTATGTTGTTTTGGCATAGATGGCTGTTTAGGGCTTAGAGGTGAGCAAGCTTTGGCGGTCATTAAGGCTGCTGTTTTTGGGAGTTTTGTTGCTCGGTTGTCTGACCCGTTTATTTTTAGGTGTCCGACGGTTGCTTTTGGTTTGCTTTGCATAAAAACGAAGCTGGTACCTGTCAGTTGAAGCTTGGCTTTACTTTAGTTTGAAAGCTAAGTTTGTATTCTTTAAGTTGACACAATCTAATTTTGTGCTACATTTAACATTGTAAGTGCTATTCAAAACGCGGAAAACCAACTTTTCTAAAGTTCAGAAGTTTTCCACTGCCTTTATACATCTTCTTCATAATCTCTTTATCAGAGACTCGTCTGCGTTGGTTAATCTGTCCTCTGCTTTCTAAGGTGTCTCTGAGGTTAATTATGTTCCACCAATATGCTTTCAGATAGCAAAGCGTCACCTTAAATTGCAAGCTGACCGAAAAAAGTGATATCTCACCGAAATTTATCATCATATATCTAGGAAGAATTGTTAACAAGGTTTTCAAGCTATAGTTTTTCAAGATTGTCCTGATATTGTTCCTCTCAGATAGATATCTCCTAAACAGAGTTGAAGTATACTTGCCTTTCTCTATCCCCCCGCCAGCGATCCCCCCGTACCAATGACAAACGATAGCCTCGGGAATAGGAACCACCTTATAGCCTATCAACCAGACCCTCCAAGCAAGATCGATATCTTCGTGGAACATGAAGTATTTGACATCAAAACCACCTATTTCATGAAATAAGGTTTCCCTTATCATGAGACATGATCCCTCCGAGTAGAATACGCCACCCCTTGCCATTGGATAGCCATAGATGTCAATGCCTATACCCGTATGAAAGTAGCTCTTCCCATCGTAGCTCATGATCTTGCAGGCGCAGATACCGACAGTAGGATCCCTTTCCATTCCTTCCACTAACTTTGAGATTGTTTCTGGCAAAATCCTTATGTCACAGTTTAAAAAGACTATATACTTGCCTCTTGCTATATAGGAAGCATTATTATTCGCAATCGCAAAACCGAGATTTTCCTTATTCGCAATTATCTTTACCGAGGGATAATTCTGATTGATAAAAGCTGTGCTCCCATCGGTGGAGCAATTATCAACGAATAAAATTTCATAGTTTGAATAAGTTGAATTTATTACTGAATTTAAGCATTCTGTTAAAAATCTTTTACCATTAAAGTTCAGAATAATTATACTCACAAATGGTTGACTATTCCTCATTATTGACTGCCCCCCTCGGCATGTATTTCTTTGGCACCGGCATTTTTCTTTCTGATTTTAGATTTCTTAATCGGATTGTTTATGATCCAACTTCAGCCACTTTCCTTGTCAAAGTTTTAGATTCCTAATTTTTAAGGCATTCCATATAGATCAACGCCTAACAAACTTCCTACGGTTAAATTTATGGATTTCTCTCATAGTTTTCGTAATTTCTTTCCCTTGAATTTTCTACTTCTATAGTTTTTAAATTTTTCAAAGATTTGGAAAGAATATTTTCTTTGTAAGAATCTACAACGGGTATTAGTATGAATCTTGGCACAAGTAAAGTACCAAGGCTAAAAAACCAAAATCGTGGGTCGATAAGATTCCGCCGATTAAATTTAATGAGAAGCTTTATTTCTCTGAATAGCCAAGTCGTTTTACCATAGTTTTTTATTTGCACCAAACCTACAAAGTTTTTTGCCACAAAATTCTTGATGCAATATTCTCTCATTTCGTCAAATTTTGGCTCGTTTAAAATAGTATTAAACATATCGACCCAACTCTGCATAGGCGATTTGCTATAAATCGAAGAAACATGCCTTGTTTGGCTACTTCCTATTCGCACAGCAACAGCATAGTCTTTGAGGTAAACCACATCGTGTTTTTTAAAGATGGAAATAAAAGGATAAATGTGAGCCGTAAAAACATCCTCGTGAATTTTTTGATCAATAAATTCGCGTCGAAATGCTAGGCTGCTAAGCTGATCTAACGTTTGAAAAACTTTGATAATTGTTTTAAAGTCGCTGTTAATACTAATAATTGAATCCTTGGTCGTATCATATTGCTGTTTGGCTCTAACTGGTTTTTCTACATCATTATGGAACCAATAATAGGGTCTCGTGATGGCGCCCACGTTTTTATTTTCTTCAAAAATCTTATGAACTCGTTCCAACGTTTCATGTGCAAGAATATCATCTTGTCCCATTAAGAATATTATCTCGTTGCTGCATTTTGTCCTACACCTTTCCAGATTTCTGGGATAACCAACATTTTCGTCATATCTATAGAACTTAATCCTTGAATCTTTGATTGACTTTATTATTTCAGGCGTGTTATCGGTGGAATTATCATCAGTTATCACAAGTTCGAAATCTCTAAAATCTTGCTCTAAAATGGATAGCAAAGTATCTTTTATAAAGGCACCGCCATTATACACAGGCATACAGACACTAATCTTCACTTGCTACACCCTTGTCAAATTAACCAAAAATCAATTACAAGCAATTTAAATCTCTCGCATCCAATACTTAATCCTTACCGCTTTACCAATACTACCGTAAAGGCTGACCCAGTAGGAATATTGCGGATGCCATAATCAAGCTTCTCGAGCACCCACCATAAGTTGTCAGTTTCTATACTTAGTGGAAAACGCTGCAATAAACTTTGGATAGCTTTTATAAAATGGGCATGATACTCTAGTGACTTCAAGACAAAGCCCATTTGTGTCGATACTTCCAATAAGTCTTCTGCTTTATAGCTCCTAAGATGACCCACAGCTTTATCTGCCTTAATCTTAGCCAAAGTTAAAACAGGTAAACATCGACTATAAGAATTTGGCACAGTAACAAGAACCTTACCATTATTTTGACAGATTCTACCAATCTCAGAAATTACAAGCTTATCATTTGGAACATGTTCTAAGACCATAATAAGGGTTATTTTTGAAAAAGAAGCATCGCGAAAAGGCAGATGCGTTGCTGAACATGCAACAAATTCACAAGTCGAATATTTTTCAAACCTTTTTTTATAAATTGAGGCGGCTTGCCTTGCGCCTGCTGATGAGATATCTACTCCGACGGAATAACACTGTTTACTATTTGCCACTTCTATAACGATATAGCCTAACCCTCCGCAACCTATATCGAGATACATATCATTAGGTTTTATATCCAATGATCTATAAACCCGCTGAAGGTAAGCGACCCGCCACTTTTCAATTTTTGCAGAGTTTTGTCCACTGTAAGCGTTGTCAAAATACGATTTTTGTGAAATCATATGAGTAAATGTACTATCTTTACTCTGGTTCGGCAGCTGTTTTACCCTCCAAAAATAGCTTCAAAGCGACGTCCACATCATTCTTGAAAGCAGCGAAAGAATGCAAATCCTTGGCTAATCGACGCATGACAAACTTGGGTTTAAAGTAAAACCTTTTGTAAGCTTGTCCTCGAGCATTCCGCAGATCATGCAAAGTTAAACCTTCAGGAACATACACTGGGAGTGATCCCCGGAGTTCACCTTTCGCATATATATCATAAATGTCTGCTGTAATTCGGCCTTCTTTAAGTGCAAGCGTGAAGAGATCTGAACCAGGCAGTATTTGAGTAATATGAACACCGATAGTATTAGCACCAACTTGTCCAGAGAAATTCACGGTTGAAAGAAGGTCTTCTTTAGTTTCGGTTGGAAAACCAACCATTAAGTAAGCCTCGGTTGAGATGCCGTATTTTTTACAAAGACTGAACACATGAATAGCTTGTTCGTTGGTGAAACTCTTTCGTATGATATCTCTTCTTATTCGTTCACTTCCAGATTCTATACCGAAAGAAATTTGTTTGCAGCCTGCTTTGCGCATAAGTTTCAGTATATCTTCATCGACACATGCAATTCTTGTTTCGCACCACCATTCAACATCAAGTTTTCGTTTTATCATTTCTTCACAAAGGGCAAGAGCATAATTTCTATTGACTGTGAATGTATCGTCAACAAACCAGAAACGTCTCGTACCACTATTGATGACAGCTTCCATTTCATCAATAACATTTGATGGTGATCGGAATCTGACCTTTTGTCCTCTCAGACCTTTAATCGAGCAAAATATGCAATTGAACGGACAGCCACGGGTAGCAAGTATTGTAGCAGACTTTTCTCCTGAAAAATATTTTTTAGCATCAACAAGTTCTCGAGCAGGAAAAGGTAATTCGTCAAGATTGCAAGGCAACTCACCGTGAAAAATCCCTCTAACCTTTTCTCCATCCATAATTTTGGAAACAATCGAAGAAAAAGTTAGTTCTCCTTCACCAATTATTCCGAGATCAAATATTTGCATTCGATTTACAAAATCAGGATCAACGCTTACATGAACTCCACCGAGTCCAATAGTAATACTATTTCCAAATTTTTCTCTCAGTGCTTCTGCAAGCTGAAAGGCTCCTCGCAGTTGAAATGAAGTGGCTGAGATTCCAACAACTTGAGGATTACTTAGTCCAATTATGTCTACGCTTTCTTTAAGCCCAAGTCTAAAAGCATTCAAGTCAACCACTCGAACTTTAACGCCCTTAGCCAGCAGTGAAGAAGCGAGGTAAAGTAAACCTAGAGGAGGCGCTTGACCCCAACGTTCTTCAAGCCCTCCATAAGGTTCCTTTGATGAACCTTCTTTTCTGAAGTAATTAGGAGGATAAACTAAAACAACGCTCATGAATAACACTTTGCTAATCTATATGCCATTTTAGGAATATTATTCATTGTATTTGTTATATAAATATTAATGAAAATAACCTGGTTATTCATGGACTGCTTCAAGCTTCCAAAAGAATGCGTGACACTTTAATAACTAACACAAATAATTTTATGATCCTATGAGCTCTAGGCTTTACCTTCTATAAACGTAATAGCTACTCTAAACCTCAAGTAATACATCGCTATGGTCAGAGAAGGATGTTTTATTAATTTTTTCCATTTACTTTTCTCAACAAAAACGCCTAACAACCGATATTGAGTACCTACTTGCTTAATCGTTTCCAAATCAGTAGAGCCCCATTTTGCTATGTATTTTTGAATCCCAGATGTGTAATAACTCTTCTTTTTCAAATATTGCTTGATATTAAAGGTGCCCTCATTATGAAAAAGAGGCATGGGTGAAATACTTGTTTGGCTGATTTTTCTTATTTTACGGTCGAAGTCCCAATCCTCTGGACCAACAAGGCTTTCGTCAAATCCGCCAACTCGGAGAAACAGGTCTCGTCGCATGAATCGGACTGCATCTATTACTGTGCCAGTATAGAAGCTTCGTTCAAAATCTCTGACCTTAATCCAGAAACCATCACCTATTATTCTTTCTGGAATATAAAGCGCACAAGCAGTACCCTGTTCACATGTTGAAACACATTTCTCAATTAGATTTGGGCTTAAAATCATGTCTGCATCTAGATAAATCAGGTATTCACCTTGGGCAACTTTAGCGCCAAAATTTCTTTGCGCTGATCGCTCATTGCCCTTGAAATAAATTTTGGCAAAGTATTTTTTTGCAATTTCTGCCGTCCTATCTCCTGAGAAATTGTCAACCACTATTAGTTCAATATTTTTGAAAGTCTGGCTTTTTATCGACTTTAGACAGCTATCAAGGTTTTTTTCTTCATTTTTTGTAGTTACAACTACAGAGACCAACGGAACATTTTTTGTTTCTGCAGAGTAAATGGTTGACACCTGTGTAAGATTACTTGTCTTTTCCAAAGTCTTTTACGTGCCCCAAGACTTTTGCTGCACCTTTAACTGAGTATTTAATATCTTTTAATGATCGTATGCGAACAAGCTGTTTAAGCATGTATTGTGGTGTTAGGAATACTTTGTATATTTCGTCGCAAAGCTTCATTACTTCTTCAGGCGTCATATCGGGCGTGATCATGACGGGTTCTTTCATGTCGAAACGCTCATAATCTTTAGGGTCAACTCGGAACCAGCCGTTCTTCAATGCTTCAGCGTACAGTTTGCTTCCCGGGTAAGGAATAACAACGGTGGACTGCAGGGTAACAGCCCAGCCTTTCTGCATCATCGTTTTGGCTACATTCAACGTACTTAACGCTTCTTGGCGTGTTTCCCATGGATAACCAACCATAATTGTGATGTGCGGTTCTAATCCTTCTTCTCGGGGTATTCTGCACTCGTTCATGATTTCGTCGATTTTTGTTCCTTTGTTAAGCCTGTCAAGTGTAGCTTGGCTTCCAGATTCCACACCGAAAAGAAGCATGCGGAAACCAGCCTTCCTCATTAACCGATAATCATCCCGCGCTAATGCTCCAAATCGCATATTGCAGCTAAACTGGACTTTTTTGTTATATCCTCGTTCTATCATCAGGTTGGCGAAGCGTCTAAGCCACTCTCCCGCTGGAAAACAGCCAGTGTCATCAAACACTGACTTAACGCCATAACGCTCAATTAATAACCCAATCTCGTCTGCTAATCGCTCAGGCTTCATCGCTCGGAAAGTGGGGTACAAAGTAGGCCAAGAGCAGAAGGTGCAGCCGCCGTCTTTTCTCCACCAACAGTCTCGACCAGCCATAGTGTAAGCGCCAGGAGTAACCTTAAAGTTGCCGTTACGTTCGCTGTAAAGCCGCCATTTCGTCAAATCACGATCGATATGCGGCAAATCATCCAAACTATGATTCAACTTAAACTGCCCAGTATTCTTTATGCTTCCGTTTTCACGGTACCAAACCCCAGACTCCATCTGTTTCGTCTTGCCATTTAAGAAATCAACCAAGTTCAACAATAGAAAGTCATAGTCGCCGCCTGTCAGAACAAAATCAACTTGGCTCTGCTCCATCGATTCCTGAGGTAACGCAGTAACATGATCGCCAACCAAAACAACCTTTGAATCAGGAAGAACTTTTTTCACGTCGCCAATCATGGACCAATGCTTCTTTACCACTGGAGTTTTAGTCTCAATCATGATAACATCAGGATTGGTTCGCTCCAAATCGCTTAGCCATTGGCTGTAGGTTTTCTCCTCTGCAATCCCGTCATCCCAAACCACATCATAACCCGCGTTCGCCAACAAAGTTGCAGCATACGCGGGAACAACAGGATAAATGTACGTGGGCGATTGAAAATACTGGAATTGTCTGTTTTGGGATAGGAGTGGGACGCCTTTCGCCGAAATGATTGGCGGATAGGAAATGCTAATTTTCATCGTTTCAAATCACGCTTCGCTAAACCTGACAAAAAGAAGGAACCATATACTATGTGTGTTACGATTATGCCCAACCAGACTGAAAGCAGCAACTTCACGTTTCTCACTTGGAGCGCTGAAGCAATTAAGCTGGAAACAAGATACACCACCGCACCAAACAGCACAACGTATGCAAAAAACGGGAAAATCAGAGAAAGCACTATTCCTGCAAGAAGCGAGGATACGAGCAGAGAGGGAAAGAAATAAGTTAGCTTCACCGAGTTCTCTGGAAACTTTTTGACAAAGAAACCTCTATGCTCCCCAAATCTTGAAACCTGCTTCAAATGGGGACTGAAGAGAGGACGGCGATGATGATAAACAACCACATCAGATGATTCGATGAGTTTTTTCCCGAGTTTCTTAATTGCCAAACATATCAATGTGTCTTCGCCAGGCCAGTACTTCTCGTTCCATCCGCCAGCTTCTTCAACTACTGCTTTTCGAGCGATGAAATTGCATGAGTGTATGTCATCTGACTCGAAACAACCTTTTGCCTTATATCTGCTCGATAAGCTGCCAACCATGAACGACGACAGAACGTAGCCCCCGGCTTTCTGCATAAAACAATCCTCGTTCGGCGTTAATCCAGGTCCACCGACACCACCAACCTGTGGATTTTCAAAGCACTTCACCGCGTTGGTCAACCAGTCACTTCGAGGATAAGCGTCATTATCTATAAACGCACAGAATTCGCCACTTGAGTTTTTAACACCTATGTTTCGTTTAACTCCTGGCGGCACGGGTTCGGTGGCTATGATAATAACGCCATCAATCGCTTCGGTAGAATAATCAGGTAACAATATTATCTCAAAATTTGGATAATCCAAGCGTCTACAGTATTCAATACACTCTCGGGTGTAGTCGTCTACGTCTTTACAGGGTATAATAATTGAAACAAGTGTTTTTGGGGACATTAATGTTCACGAAGAACAAATGAAGCCATGTTTTGAAAACCGTTTTTCTTGGGAATCGGGCGCTGATACCAATGAATCACTCTAAGCCTATAAGCGATTCCAAGCAAATCAAGAAACATGCGCCACATCTCCTTTGGCTTAAACGAAGCATCCAACTTGATGTTCACAGGCATCTCCACAACTTTCAAACCATAAAGATGCGCTACAGCTAGCAATTCAACGTCAAAAGCATAACGTTTCACAGCCAATCGAGGGAAAATATCAACGAACGCACTCTTCCTCATCGCTTTAAGCCCAGACTGAGTATCTTTAAGAGGCACCCCAGTAAGAAGCCTAACTAAAGTGTTGAAACCACCACTCAAAATCTTACGAGATAAAGGTACTTTCACTCGGGAATCAGGATGCTTTTTAGAAGCTATGACAATATCGCCACGTTTCAAAGCTTCTATGTATTCTGAGATAACACTCAAATCGATTTCCATATCGCTATCCGCAAAAACAACAACAGCTCCGTTGGACTGCATGAAACCAGTTTTCACCGCATAGCCTTTTCCCACATTCTCAGGGTAACTTACAACTTTAACGTGACCGTTTCTTTTTGCGTATCTCACAGTGTTCGCCAATGTCCTATCAAGGCTGCCGTCGTCAACAACCACAATTTCATACGGCAAATGCTTACCCGCAATAACCGCGTCTATTGACTCAAGCATGTCCTCGATGAAGCTTTCCTCATTGTATGCTGGAATAACGAAAGATAATTCTACTTGCTCCATTAAACAGCCACCTCATCATCGCTTTTCCCGCGATATTTCAGAAAGCTGGCAAATTGAAGAAAAACCCCAGCGACCAAGGCATAAAACGCGTAAACGGCTACAGTGTCAGCTAAGGAAGACAAGCCTGCAGACAAGGAAACAGCGGCAACAACCAAAAGCAGCATAAACCCAACTATAAAGGGAGAACCCCAATTCTCCTTAACGTATCCTTTGACCTTAAGCATAATCATATTGAAGACAATTTGAGTCATGTTACAAAGACACTGTTATGTTTAAGAGCGAAACCCAGAATTTAACATTTGCCATAATCTCGGAACACGACACAAAAAAACTCTCAAAGTTCCACATAACAATGGATTATGACGCACCAATTTTGAATTAGCGTTTGAATATTTTAACATTATTAACATGCATCACAGCCAAGAAGATTGCGAACGAAGAATCAAATACCCAACTGCCAGCAGAAATATTTCCTAGCTTCTTTGCCGTGAGACTGATTTTTTGAGCCAGAGGCAAACCAATCTCCCTCAAACGACTCGAAAAGCCGCCTTTCATAGCACCTTCCAGCTTCCTTGTGAGCACAGCGATACTTTTTGCTAACTTTGCACTTCGGATGGTATCTACAACTCTTATTGTTAAATCAAAGAGCACTCTATCTATTCTTTGCAATGCTTTGAACCATGCGCCAGAACGCATAGCTTTAGTTTTCAGATTCACCAATTGTTTTTTATCAAGGAAGCAGAAAGCAGAGCTATTAGGTACAGCCTTAGACATTATGTTTCCATTCTCATCCTGTTTTTATCAACATTTCTTTTATGATATTTATGAATTGTGCATTTAGGGTGAAATTGAAAATATTCACAATTAAGACAAGGTACCATAACAAGAAAACAATCAGACCCGAAGATTCTGTGGTATATCACTTTTCTTGGTCTTTTAGCATTTTCTGGATTGCCTTTTTCAGCGAGGGAATGTTTTCTTTGACCGCTTTCCAAAGGGTTTCTAGTCAACTCCGAAATAGGCATGAATTAGTTTGTCTCTCATTCCAGCCATCTGCTTCCAAGGAAGCTCTTTGCAATTTGCCTTCAATGTTTCAGGGATGTTCTTGGATGCTTCTCCAATTATTTCGATGCTGCGCACCACAGCGTTCAAGGTCTTTCTGTCCTTGATAAACTCCTCATAAGTCATGCCGTCAACAAAGCTTTCGATGTCATTTACAGCGTCCAAGATGTCTTGCAGATAGTCCCTATAGTCACGGCTTTTCATATCAGGATTACTTCCTTGAGGATGCGCTCACCGATGTGGGGCTTAAGTGCCTTCTTTGACACCAAGTCAACCTTAACGCCTAGCAAGTCAGAGAGGTACATTTCTAAATCCATAAATTCAAACAATCCCACGGGCTCCTCAAACTCAACCAGCACATCCACGTCGCTGTGCCGTTTTTGCTCACGACGTACATAGGAACCGAAAACTCCGATACTTTTCACTTTAAATTTCTTTCTCAATTCTGTTTTGTGCT
>JBEKBM010000027.1:0-42464 GCA_050015395.1 Bathyarchaeia archaeon | reverse complement strand
AGCTGACGTTTTGAGGCTGCACTTGGCAGTGTTCTTGGTGATTTCTTTTTTGCCAGATTTGGAGAAGCCGATTGATGGAGAGTTAAGTCTTCAGGAGGAACTATGAGGTTAATTTTTTGATCTACTGATAATCAGAGAGGCTATTCTGACATAGAAGCCAGAGTTGGCAGAGCAGGCAGAACCTTCGGATTGGGTTACAAGCTTCACTTATCCATCGATTCTGTGACTATGCTTCCTTTGACTTGCACTTTTGCTTCGGCCAACCAGAACGAGCAGAAACACTCACTGAACCTGCTGGACAAGACTAAGCTGATTCTCAAACAGTCTGAGGCTAAATTGAGAAGTGTGATAGCTGACAGCCAATACAGCGACGGCAAACTCAGAAACGCCGTCGACAAAACAGTGATTCCACTAAAATAAAATAGAAATACTGAACACCTGCAACTATCGAAACTACAATAGCAATAGCTAAAACAATTGCCCGGTTGCTATAACACCTTAACTGGCCCACAAAGTGGGCTGACACCTTCCTAAATTATTTTAGGCCAGCAATTTTTTTGGCTTTCGCCGTCATCTTGTCATACAGGTGTCGAGTGTAAGGTACGCTTCTGCTACAGTATTCGCATAAGTGGTAACTGCACTTTTTAGCTAGGAATCTCTTCTTAATGGTAGCATAATCTTCCTTCAACAGGTTCCCTACTACATGTTGAAGACCAAAATCATTGCAACATAGCTGTACAGACCCGCTAGGAAGAACAACAAATTGGGGTGTTACAAGCTTTGAGCAAAATCCTACATGCTTGGATATAGGCAGGACCCCTCTTGTTACGTTTTCTCTGTTGTTTGTTGTGAACAACTCGTTCATCAAGCTAAACGTGACATTTGGCAAACCTTCAATGACTCTGAATACGTTATGTTCATACTCTGGGCTTAATGGAAAATTAATTACTTGACCATCGCGGAGATGCAGACAAAACCCCGAATATTCCAAGTTTAAGAGCCGTTCTACATCGCTTGTTTTAGCGCCATACAATGTAGTGAAGACAAGCAATTTGTAACCATTATAATATGCGTATTCAGCCATCCTTACGAAATCCGAGTTAACAAAAGGCTCACAGAACCCAGAAAAGATAATACCTGCGCTTGTTGGCACCTTTGCGAGAATTTGCTTAAAAACTTCAAAGCTCATCAACCGTACTTTATTTCCGTACTTTTTTATAAACACTTCTTGCGGACAATAACGGAGGCATTGTACGGGACAACCAACAGCCAATGTAAATTCCAAAAATTCACTTTTTAAAAAATCCTGAAGAGCCTTCTTATAATCTATTTGCGGCTTTTTAACCACAATGTTTGGTTCGACTTGTATCTCAAATTGCGGCATGTTCTCCAAAGATGATCGTTCAATCTCCATCGAATTTCCTTCCTGATTCAGATTATTTTGTCTCTTGGAGGTTATGATATGTTGTGCGTAGGCTGTGCGACACACAAAATAGACGGTTAAAGAATAAGCTGCTTTCTCGCGAGATAGAAGCCCTATTTTTATTCGATATTATTCTTCCCAGCTTGAGCCACGTATTTACCCCAAAAGCCAACAGAGCCTAATAAAGGGACAAGGCAGCGCGCGAAGTGCCAAAGAGGTATCCACTATTTTATAAAAAGGCAGGTTGTAGACTGCCGTTTTTGTGAGGCGTCGGGTCTCTACATTCCTAATTACATTTTCTTTTTCGCTTTTTCTTCCAAGGCTTTCAATCGGGCATCTAAATCGTCAAGTCTTTTCTTGTCGGCATGCACTGCTTGGACGGCGTGTTTCTTAATGTCTGCGTCAAGTTCATCTAGTTTTTTCTTAATTTTTTCAATTTCACTGGACATGTTTTTCACCTCAGCTGTTTCAGTTATCGAACTAAAAGATAAAGTTGTGTGACTTTGACACAACAGAGGGGTTTATTGTATTTTCCAGAATTTTGGATATAGTTAAAATTTATGGATCCATTGAATAAGCTGCTGAGCGTTTTCGAATTTTTCTGAAAGCGGCAACTGCAAATATGCGCCATACCTGTTAAAGTAGGGTGAGCCTTTTCTTGAGAACAAAGTTAAGACTTTGCCATCATGGTCAATTTTGAATCCTTCGTCGCTTGATTCATGGCCTCTTATCAAAATTTTAGCGTTCAACTTTCCAAGAACCTCTTTTGTTACTTTTTTGCCAAAGAGTTTCCCTGCGCCCCTCGGCGAAGAAGAAATGCCTCGTACGTTTTCGTCGGGGTCGCTCCAAAGCAAATCTTCCAGCAAAGCCTCGTTGCGGTTTTCTTGAGCTTGAGCGATGTCTTGGAGACTTCTGATTTCGGGAGACACGCCGCCGTGAACCATTAAATATCGGTCCTCAACAAACACGGCATTATAGAGATAAGCGAATAAAGCCCGTGTTTTTTCGTAAGCCATCTTCCAATCTTCCCCGAACCTGTTTTGGAATTGGAAGGGCAAATCATGCGGATAACCCAACAAGTCTTTTGGCGCTTCATGGTTTCCCCGCAACAGAACAACTTGCCCGGGAAAAGCAAGCTTGAGCTTCAGAATTGCGTAGTAGATTTCTGCTGATTTGTCTCCCCTGTCGCCGTAATCGCCTAAAAAAATCAATGTTGCCTCTTTGGTTTTCTCCATTTTCTCGACGAATCCGCTTGTTTGCAGGATAATGATGAGGCTTTCAAAGTCGCCATGCAAGTCGCCGATTACTAATGCTTCGCCTAACGGTTCAAGTTTAACTAACCGATTTACTATTGTTAAGTTGCCGACGCGCCCATCTTCATTCCGCAGCAAGGACATGGCTTTGTCCACTGCCTCAATAAAGCCGCTGCTTTGAACGCTTAAAGCTTCTTCGACAAGTAAAGATAAATCCAAAGCGAAACACGGCAACTAGGGAATTTGAACCTTTATTTCAATTGAACTGTAAATATCTCTTTCAATTGACCGCTTGAGATTGCTGATTTTATCAACAGCCCCTTTGTACGCATTTTCTTTGACCGCTTCATGTGTTTCGATGCTAGTTTTTCTCGCTTTTAGCTGGTCAACCTGCGCCTGAAACACGGATAGATCGCGTTTTACCTCATCCATCATTGGAGAACCTGACAGCTGTTCTTTTGTGGTTGCCATTTCCACGCATCTGATTTGAAGCTTTGCAAGCGAGTCTGTCTTGAGTATCTCATTTAAGGCTTGCTCGGCTTTCCTTGCTTTATCAGATTTTAATTTAAGCTTGTCCTCAGCCATTAAACTCTCAAGCTTCTGCAAAATCTCCTTAAGCATCGGATAACCAATCTCCTCAGCTATCAACGCTTCAAGAGGCTTCTCCAAATACTGATTCACCTTGCTAAGCTCATCCGGAGTTATTCCACCTCCACCACCCGTGGTGGCTAATGCTTGCATTTTTATGAAGGGTTTTTGCAGATACCTAATCGAATGTTTCAATTCACTGCTTAACACGTCTATCTCAGCGTTTACCACGTTTAGCTTATCAATCGGTCCGCTATTTTTCAACTCAGCAATTTTTTGTTCCAGTTCAGCGATTTCTTTTTCGATCGGTGTACGCTCATCCTTTATTTTTTCTTTTTCTTCCCCGATTGTAGCTAATTGTTGTTGGACGTTTTGAAGTTCATTTAGAAGCTGGAAGGCTTCTTCCAAAGTTTTAGTTTTAACGTACTCTTTTGTAACAAAGTCATTGAGGGTTGCATATGCTTGTTTAGATCTTTCGTAGATGGCTAAAAATTTTCTTCTATCCATAATGAAGAAGGGTGAAATTCTTGGAAACCAATTCTTAATGTCTATATCGATTACAATAAAGACTTTTTGAATTTCCTGAGCATATCTACTTAAGGTATCGTAAGAGATTTCTTCTGGAAGATTGAGTTTTTTGAGACGGTCAAGAAATAAATGAGAAAGCTTGTTTAGGGCTCTGGCTCGATTGTAAACTTTCATGTTTCTTCTTTCGATTTCTCTTGTACTATTATCCAAGAGCATCTGGCTTACGTCCCCGACAGCCTCGATTGCGTTGTTCATATCGTCCCTTAATTTTTTGGCTTGAGCATGCACAGGCGAGAGGATTGAGCTTGTCTGGTTTTCAAGCCACCGTTTAACTTCGCCAGATGATGTGAACTGGATTGTTTCCGTCAAATGCGCTTCCCTGTATCTTATCTTATATTGACTTATTTATCATTATTTCCAAATTTTACTTTGAACACTACCATTTTTTGAGTAGCTACTCTTAAATAGCTAACGGCGGCATTGAACAACCGAAAGAGCGAACAAAATTGAACACAAAAACACTTTCACTAACAATAGTCTTCGCTGCCTTAGCAATAGCATTAAACCCAACCTTCACATACATCGGCTTTTATGCCCCCTTCGCACAAGGGCTTGTATACCAAATATGGGAAATACCCATCGTAGTAGCTTTCCTACTAATCAGCCCTATTGCAGGACTATCCATATCACTAGTGAACACGGCAGTATTATTCGCAATCTTCCCAGGAGCCCTACCTACAGGACCTATCTACAACCTTGCCGCAACATTATCCATGCAAGTAGGAATCTATTCAGCACACATCATCGCAAAAAAAGTTTATAGGGGAAAACCAGACAAGGCTGGAGCAGAACTTGGACCAAAATGGGCTGCCTTGTCAACAACAACAGGAATCCTAACTAGAGTAGCCTTCATGTCAGTGGTTCTTTATTTTGCTCTTCCTCAACCATCGCCAATCGGCTTTAGTTTCCCACTGGCAGTTACAATAGGATATCTTCCATTTGCAGCTTTCTTCAACGCTACATTGGCGCTCTACACCATTCCAATAGGTTATTTGATTGCCAACAGGATACAAAAAATCCTTAAATTAAATTTGCCTAAATGAAGAACAAGGCTTGCAACTACGAAAAATAAAGAAAATTAGAACCCTAAGGATTCAGCTAGCACCTCAGGGTTAATTTGTCCTGCCTTGAATGTTCTGCCTGTTTTAGCGTTGTTTATCATTAGCACTGCCGGCGCGAATAAGCCGTGGTCGATCTTGTAGAAGTCGCGGTCTGCTTCGCGGAAAATCTGCATGAACGGTTTACCATAGTCTTTTGATATTTTTGATGGCGATTGCTCAACGAGTTTCTTTAGCGCACTCTTTCCAGACAAAGCAGCATGGAAAAAAGACGCCGAAAGTTTCCTTGCTTTTGTTGATATCAATTTCTTTTGTGGTCAAGGAAAAACTTAATCTATACTTGAGAATGTAATTGTCCACTAGGCAGAACTGAGGAACCTCAAGTGTCCACATCCAAGATTAACCTAAACAAATCGGCTCTGGGCTTATTCAAAAAAATATGCGATGAATCCGACAAGTACGGCGTCACAGTTGAGCAGACAGAGTCAGGCACAACATTGGTAGATGCGGGTATCAAGGCGGAGGGCGGATTTCTTGCAGGCGAAATTATAACCGAAATATGCCTCGCTGGATACGGAAAAGCAACCGTCTTGCCAGTGCAGTATGGCGACATGGTTTTGCCCTCGGTCTTTGTTCAAACAGACCACCCGGCCTTATCGCTTTTAGGTTCGCAGTTCGCAGGTTGGCAAATAAAAGGCGACGACTACTCAGCTATTGCTTCGGGTCCTGCAAGGGCACTTGCACTCAAACCCAAAGACCTTTACTTAAAGCTCAATCATAAAGAGGAATCAGACACAGCAGTTCTTGTCTTGGAAACGGAAAAAGCGCCGCCCGAACCTGTAATCCAGCAGATTGCTTTAAAGTGCAACGTCTCGCCGAAAAACCTGTTCATCGTCATGTTTTCCACCACCAGCCTTTCAGGAGTCACTCAGGTTTCCGGGAGAATCGTGGAAACAGGGCTTCACAAGCTTGAAAGACTTGAACTTGACCCATTGATGGTAAAGCATGCTTGGGGCTATGCGCCGATTGTGCCGGTGCATCCGAATTCAGGTGAAGCCATGGGTAGAACAAACGACGCTATTCTGTACGGGGGAGTAACGAATTACACCGTCGATTATGAAGATGAACTGAAGCTTGAGGGCATAGTGAAGCAGGCGCCTTCATCTGCTTCGGGAATGCTGCAGGAAGCTAAGCGTTTAGCTCAGAAGAATCCGAGGTTTCTAGACATCTTCAAAGAAGCGGGTTTTGACTTTTACAAGGTTGACACCAACATTTTCGCTCCTGCGGTTGTTGCCATAACGAATGCGAGAACCGGCAAAACCTTCCGTGCTGGCAGCTTGGATGTGGAAGTCCTGAAGAACTCGCTTGGATTGACTTAGAATCTCCCAAAATCCCACGCTTCTGCGTCCTTTTCAGCCGACACCTCGTCTCCAAACCCCTCTCAACCTCTAAAGCCCCGAATATACCCTCCACCAACCCGCGAAAATGATAAACCTCCACATCAAACTCTAAAGCCGCCTTCTTCCTGAACCGCAAGCCCCTGTTGGCTCCTCCGGTCTCGCGCTGCTTCATGTTGGGCTTCATACCCTTCTGGTATGCCCGCATGCAGTTTCTGTTTGAATCGTAACCTCTATCTGCGTCAAAGATGCTGCCCTCCATTCTGGGCAGATGCTCCAGCATTGATCCGCCAACCCGAGAGTCGTTAGCTTTGCCGCTGGTTATCTTCGCAGTCAATATGATGTTGTAGTCCAGTATAGCCGTTACGTGCCATTTGAGGTTGATTAGTTTGCGGGTCTTTTGCATTTTCAACTCTACGGTCTGGTAGCGGTCTGTTTTTACGCCCGTACTGTCTGGTGCAACTATGCCTTTCACCCATCCAGACTCCGCTATGCAGAGCACTGCTGTTCTTGAGAGTACGCGGTTGAGGTAGTCTTCGCTGATGTGTTTGTAGGCGTCGTGTATAGTGCTGTGGTCAGGTATGGGTTCCTGCTCTGGAAGCTTAATTATATGTAGTAGCGACTCCATTTTTCTGTAGGAGATGCCCAGTATGACGGTTAGTACGCATATCAGGGTCATCTTCTTTGGCGTCGCGCTTTTTTAAGGGGAAAAGTTTAAGGGTAATAGTTTGTTATGGTTTCGCGTATTCCCATCCTGAGGGTTTATGTTGAGCAATAAAACAGAAACAATTGAAGAACGCAAGGCAGAAGTACTTATCAAACTGAGAAAATACAAACTGCTTGAAAAAGAAAAACATGACGGCGAAATAAGCTATATCATTGACATTCCACAGGATAAAGAGAAAGCAATTGTCTGGTGCATTTTAGGTGAAGCAACCGTCGGTATCGCCGCCATGAACACACTCTACAAAGTGATGAAAGAAAAAGAAATCGACCGCGCAATAGTAGTTACTGAAGGACGCTACACACACGCTGTTAAACTTGGCGCAAAGAAGAAACAAGTTGAATTACTGCCCAAGTCTTTCCCAGTTTTCGACATTTTTGAGCATGCACTAGTTCCTCTCCACGAAATTCTAAGCGAAAAAGAAAAGAACCAGCTTCTCGCCCAATACAGAGTTAAGCCCTACCAGATTCCGCAGATAGAATCAGGCGACCCAGCGGTTAAAGCAATCGGCGCCAAACCAGGCGATATACTGAAAATCACCAGGAAAAGCACAACGGCAGGCGAATACATTACTTACAGGTACGTAATAGAGTAAAAAAACCAATGGCTTCATAAGCATACAACGGCTTGTTTTAGAAGCTAGGCACTTTATGAAATAGTTTTGCCAGCAAGAAACTAAGCCTACTTCTTGGTTTATAAGAAATTTAAGAGTCAACTACCTTTACTTGATAAGTTCAGTGAAGATAAAGTTTTTTTTTTACGTCGTCAGCGTCTGTTTTAAGCTTCTTTTGTTGAGCAGGGCTTGTTTTTGGCTCTTCTTTCATGTCACGCACGTTCATTGTTACTAGTCACGCATATTCATGGTTATATGTCAACGCAGCCGCAAGTCCCTGTTTGCCCTGTTTTTTCGGAGTTAAGGCTATCTTTTTAGACTTATCTTTCGGAAAAAAAACACTGATCACCTCTCTTTCGTTTTAACCAAAAAAGAGCAACCGATAGTCCGCTTTAGCTTATACAAAAATATACATGCAAATTTGGTTGTATGAAAAAAATGGATGAGCAACAAAGTACCTTCGTTAATGCGAAAGCAATTGACGAATACTTTTAGAAAAGTGCAGTAAGAGTAGCTATAGAATCACCTAATTACATGTTTTTCGGAGTAACTTTCGATGGCATCAACGAATGACGGAAGATTAGACGGAAATATTAAAAAAAATTATTTGGCAATCATTACTTCCGTCGATTTCACGATTGCTTCGACTTCGTCGCCAACTTTAATATCTAAATCTTCAACTGCTTCCTTTGTTATAACCGCCGTGACAGTTACGGGCATTTTTACTTCAACTTTAACTTTGGCTGTAATAATGCCTTTTTCAACACTTACAACTTTTCCTTTAAAACGGTTCCTTGCACTTAACTTCAAACCTTTCACCTCCAAACTGCCTGAATCCGATAAGACCTTGCTTAAGTAACTCTCAACTTGATTATACTCACCAAGCAAACTCCTGCCTAAATCAGTTAACCTTGCGCCTCCGCCTCCGGATTTTCCGCCTTTAAAAGTTTCGACTATTGGCTCCTCCAGCGTCTTTTGAATATCATGCAGATAATTCCAAACATAACGGTACGACATTCCTAACGTTTCTGCAGCTTTAGAAATCGAGTTTTCCTTATCGATGGCTTCTAGAATTTCTGCCCCGCCTTTGCCAATTAGCGGTTTATCTTTGTATTCTATCCAGACTTTGCATGAGAGCTTATGTTTTTTGTTGGTGAGCATTCTAGATATGGTTATGTCGCAAAGTCCATATAAAGCTAATCAAAGGGGCGCGCCATTAAGTTCTGTAGCAGGTATCACGTATACACTGTCTTCTGGTATTGTAATTGTTACGACATCTCCCCTTGTAGGCTTGCTTCCAACAAGAGCTGTAAACTCAATATTGTTTATACTGATGATTATGCGAAGCCCAAATCTCTCTCTGAACACGTCTACAATTCTTCCTTCAAGGGTATTGAACTCGTTACTAATATTCAGTTTAACCCGTTCTGGCCTCACACAGGCGTAAACTGAGCCGCTAATTTTCATACGCGACTTCAGTTCTATACCGTTCTCCAACTTTATTGTAGACCCGGAATCAGTAAGAGTAGCGTCTCCTTTGTGCATATCATAGAAACCTACCAGCTTCGCTGTAAGATAGCTCCTTGGTTCATTAAATATTTGTTCAGGAGTACCAACCTCAATTATTCTGCCCTGATGTATAACAGCGATTCGACTTGCTAATGTGTAGGCCTCGTCCCATTCATGAGTAACATGGACTACTGGAATGTTGTACTTTTCAGGAATTGCTTTCAGCAGCCGTATGATTGACCCTTTAGTCTCGGGGTCTATCATCGAAAGCGGTTCATCCAAGAGTAATATCTTTGGGCTGGTAACCAACGCTCTCGCCAACGAAACGCGCTGCTGTTCTCCACCGCTTAACGTAGCTGGCATCCTATCCAGTAGATGTTCAATGCCTAGGTCTCTGACAACTCCGTTAATCAACTGTTTTCTCTCCGGCTTTGGCACGCCTCTGGCTCTGAGCCCGAACTCTATGTTGCTTTGGACATTCATCGGATCAAATGAAGAAAAAATCTGTGATACGTAAGCGATATTTCTCTTTTCAGGAGGCATGGTTGTAATATCTGAGTCATCAATCAATATTTTACCGCTGGATGGTCTGTAGGCTCCTGCGATTGTCTTGAGAAGCGTAGTCTTGCCACTGGCAGTCCGCCCGATTATGATCATGTATTCTTGTTTATCAACGTTTAAGCTGATAGAGCTCAGCCTGAAAGTGCCCAGCGTGAGATCAACATTAAGTATTTGAAGCAACGCATTCCTCTCTTTCAGACGTGTCTTAGAATCCACCTGTAAATGATGAATGTAGCGAGGACTATTATTAGAAGAGCTGCTGAATACTTTACTACACCAGTTAACCCTAGTGCTACGTATCCTTCATAAATATAGATTGAAGCTGGATACACATTGTTACCGTTGAAGTACACATAATAAGCTACCACGAGCAGCGCTCCCACCTCCGCAACCGCTCTTGCCCAAGTAAGTATCGCTCCGTTGGCAATTGACTTCCAGATTTTAGGCACTATAACATGGATGAACGTAAATGTTGGTGTGGAACCTAGTGTTCGAGCGGTCAACTCGACATCAGGGTTAATCATTTTTATCGCCGACTCAGTCATCCTTATAGAGTAAGTTGCTGACAGATAGGTAACTGTAATTATGGCGCCTATCAGCGTATCAATCAGGTTTATGCCGAGTCCCTGAAGAAATGGACCTAACCCATATTGTGAGGAGAAAGCTAACACAATCATTATGCCAACTAAGACATGTGGAACCATAACAGGTATGTCGATGATTGCTTCGATAACTTCTTTCAACTTGAACTCGGATCTAGCCATAAGATAAGCGAAAGGTGTACCTACTACCACAGAAAGAATCGCTGCGGCTGTGGCAATTACGAAAGTAACCTCAACCGAAGCCAAAAAAGAACCTGTCGCGAGCGCAGAAATGAGATTTTTAGCGCCTAGTGCTATGATAAGTAGGATTGGATAGAGAAAAAAAAAGATAATTATTGCGCCGCAGAATATCAGTATGGCTCTAAATGACCCATTAAATTTAATCAGCTCCCTGCTGGGAATAAGGCTGAATATGTTGCGTTAACCGGTGTAGTGAGTGGTCTGATTAGGCTTGGAATACTGGTGTAGCTACCGTAGACGATGCCCGGCAACAAGGGAGTTATCCCGTATTTCTTTAGTATGTTCTGGCCGGTTTGACTGAATAAGGTTTGGATGAATAAGGTGGCAGCTGCCGAGTTAGTGGAGGCTGTTGGAATCGTGACACAGTAGATGACTGGGTTGACAACGAATGATTCGGTTGTTCCCAGTTCCGTGTAGCTGAAGTTGGCTTTGTTATAATAACTGGTGTCCGATAAGACTCCTAGGTTAACTGTGCTGGGTAGCGTGATGTAGGCGAGGTGGGTTTGATTTGCCGTCTGCGGTATAGCGTTGGACTCGTAAGCTGACGTTATGAAATCTATGTGTTGGGTCTGCATAAGCGTAACCAGAGTTGATTCAGTGTTTGCCATGACGTATTTACTCGGGTTGTTGTATATCGCGTCGTAAAGGTATGTTACATTTCCGAAGAAAGTTAAGCCCGCCAATCGAATCATGCCAGCAGCCTGATAACCGCTAGGGTCAGTGAAAGGATTCGAAACACCAACTACAGTGGTCGAGTTAAGCGCAATCAAGGTGAACATCTGTTGCCAAGTCTGAGTCCACTGAGTAGAATTTACGGTAAGTCCTTGAACGTCACTCCACATGTTGTAGAGTTGGAGCCCAGCGGAAGATTGGAGATTGACAATAATGACCATTTGTGTTTGGCCAAAGGCAATTTCGTAATTTGCGAGTTTAGGAAAGAGAACACTTGGCATAGCGGTCGTGTCAGCAGCGGCTTCCAAACTAAACTGTTTTGTGGTGCTCTCTGCTTGGGCAACTAAACTACTCCCCTCAAACAGAGGAGGTGCAACTGTAATGCTGGAATACTGTGCTTCAAACGTACTAAGAACTGAGCCAAACGCATATGTTAGAGTGCCAGCTGCACCCACTGCAAACGGCGGCGAATTAGAAGCTAAAGTTACTAAAGAGTTCTGGAACGAGGTCTGAAGGTTCGTTACTTTTGAGTTTAGCGAGTTGATTTGCGATGAATAAGTAAAGTAACCTAATGTAAATCCCACAGCGCCTCCAAGTAATATACCGATGATAATTAGCGAGTAAGCCATAGTGCTTAGTTTGCGTTTTTCAACTGTCATATATTTTCCCTGAATTATTTTCTCACGGGTAATATTTAAGCCGTTCTGTTCACACAAACATAACGATGTCTATCTAGCTCCCTTTGGGCGCCCGCGTGAAGTCTGTTATATTCTCTTTTCTTTTTTCATTCGTCTCCTCAATTCTCATTCATTGTTTCACTGTTTTTTTAGTTAGCCAATATGCATATGTAAACATTGTTGAGCGCTTGAAACTACCTCACTACTGAACAAAAAATACCGTAAAAATAGCATCTACGTTGAGCATTTTCTTTCTTCTGTCAGTTCGCTGAGAATTACCAGTGCTTCCCCAAGCGGCATCCCGAGCCTTTCCGCAAGCTCATTTGCAGTAACGTCAGCTTTTTGCGGCAAAATACTATCACGAGTGTAAGCCTTATGAGTCGGGTACATAACGGAAGCGTGAACTGCTTCAACAAGCAACTGCCAAAGCTTCTCTTTCGTGTACTCATCCAAATTCATAAGCATTCAAACCATGCATACGCTATTAGGGTTATTAACCTAACGCAAAACGCAAACATCAACATTAGATTGCTACCATAGATGTTGCGATTTCTCGTTTTATATAATGGCAATGTTACATTTTAAGGAAAAGTTTTACCCATAATTAATCTCACTGTTGCAGGCATTCTCACTCTACAGAAAAACTAATGACCAACTCCAAGTTATAACCAAAGGTATTACTTGCTGAAATAAAAAAAGGAAGTGCTTTCAAAACTTGAAGATAGAGTGGCATCCCGAACCTACCGTCGTCGCCATAGTTAAATCCCTAAATAACTTGGACGTAAGACTAACTGAGGAAAGATGGCTTCACATAGTTGAATATCATAGAGAACTTGTAAATTTCCAGCTTGAAGTACTGTTAACCATTGCCGACCCTGACAAAGTTTATCTCTCGCCACCTGGCATGGAATCGAATTTTGCATCTGTTAAAGTTTTTGATCGACTTGCGGATTTTGGTTTAGCAAAGAATCTTACCGTCCACTATAAAGAACTCTCTCAGTCCAATTGATTTATATTAACGGCTTTTGTAATTTCTGACAAGAGGTTAACGAAGAGGTTTAGGCTATGGCGGAAATTAAAGTGAGAATGGCCATAGATCCATTCAAAACAGTAGAAAACGCATTGTCATGTGCTAAAAAGCTAAAATTCCCAAAGACAATGGTTTCTGTCGACTATGATGATGAAGCGGACGTTCTTTATGTTAAATTTAGGCACGCAAAAATAGTCAATAACGATACCCTTGATGATAAAGGGCTTGTCACGGCATCTTTAGACGAACATGGAAAGGTTGTTGGGCTAGTAATTCTCGAAGCTTCAAAGTTCACTGAAGAATGCTAGAACTAAAGCTAATCGTTCTCCACAGATACTTCATTTATTTTGGGCATCGTCAAGACTTAACAAATATCCTTCGCACTGGGAAAAAGTAGAATCCTCACAACATACAATAAACTTAATACCTCGCCGTCACAGCTTGAAATATTAGAGTTGACTCTTTTTGAAAGCTGCCGTTTATCGTGGACCTCACAACATCAAAATTGAAGAAGTCCCGGAACCGGAAGTTTCAGGCAGAAAAGTGCTTGTGCGATTTAAGGCTGGAAGCATATGCGGCACCGACATGCACTTGTACAGGGGCGATTGGAAATGGATGAAAAAAGGCTTGATAATCGGGCATGATGCATGCGGCGTTAGAGCGGACACGGGTGAACGGGTTGTTATGGTGCCCATGGTGAATTGCGGTCACTGCTACTATTGCCTGCGGGGATTGCCAACTTATTGTGTCCGAGGCAATTTTTACGGTTTAACAAGGGACGGTTTCTTCGCAGAATCAAAGGCTATGCTGCCTAGAAGCTTAATTCCTATACCTTCAAACGTCAGTGATGAGGAAGCAGCAGTGGTGGAGCCTGTTGCTTTGGCACTTCGCGTTCTGGATTACATGAAGCCTAATCTTGGCGATTGGGTAACCGTAATTGGGCAAGGAGCCATCGGTTTACTCATGACGCAAGTTGCACAGCTGAAGGGATGCCGAGTCATCGCAGTAGACTTGGAAGATTACAGGCTTGAACTCAGCGAAAAGTACGGTGCAGACGCAGTTATAAACGCTAAACATGAAGACGTAATCAAAACCGTAAGAAAGCTGACTAAAATAGGCTCTGACTTGGTGATTGAAGCCGCTGGAAATACACGTACCGTGGAGCAGACGCCCTATTTGGTGAGGAAAGCTGGAAAAGTCGCGCTTGTTGGCGAATCTAAGGGTTACTTGAACTTGGAGGATGCTGATGAAGCATTGTTTTTCACGATTTACATCTCGCCCGTTGAGTATCCGTCTGCTGTTGAGTTAATTGCTAGAAAACTGGTGGATGTGAGAGGGCTTATTACCCACAGGTTCAAGCTTACTGAATTTGAAAAAGCACTGCAAACAGTTGATACTCCATCGGAAAAGCCTTTGAAAGTTATCATAACTCAATAAGTACTCCTACGAGCAACGTTTACCGCAAAGTATATTTCTATTAGAGTTAGTGTTAACCCCAGTTTCGCTGATAGATAACGGAGCTAATAATGGTGATCGTTGAAGCAGTAATATTCGATTTAGACGGAACACTTGCCAATTTCAACTTGGATTTCAAAACTCTTCGCGCTGAAGTCAGAAGTTACCTAATGAGAATAGGTGTTCCCGCCTCCGTTCTGAGTGTTAATGAAAGCATTTTTGAAATGCTGATAAAATCTGAGATTTTCGTTAAAAACAACGGTAAACCTTCTGAAGCATTTGAGGAAATTCGCAGTCAAGCTTTGGCTATCGCTGAGAAATACGAGATGGAAGCCGCCTCAACCACAAGTTTGCTGCCGGGAGCCAATGAAACGCTCAAGGAGTTAAAGCGTATTAACCTGAAAATGGGTTTGTGCACAACCAGCAGTGAGAAAGCGGCAAATTATATTCTTCAACGCTTCAAGATAGAAGATTACTTCCAAATTGTGGTTGCCAGGAACAAGGTGAAATACGTTAAACCGAATACGGAACAGTTTGAAGTTGCACTTAAAGCGTTAGGCGCAAGCCTGCAAACCGCTGTAATAGTTGGAGACAGCGTCGTGGACATGCAAAGTGCCAAGAAACTGAAAGCCATAGCGGTAGGTTTGCCAACTGGCATGTCCACAATGGAGCAGTTGATGAATAATGGCGCAAACTACATTATAACTTCATTAAACGATTTGCCCGTTCTTATTAAAGAATTAAATAAGACTTAAACCACCCGTTTATCGCCAATCAGCGTGCCCGTTTTCATAAATTCTCCAGCTTGCCCTTGCATACGTTCGCTTAGGCAAGTTTCCAATCCGTTTTATTCTTTTTTCCAAATTTTCAGTTTAACCTGAAGCCAATTCAAGCCCTAAACCAAAAAAGCAACCCAAAACAAGCCCTGACCCAAAACCGCCACCCGTAGACCTACCCTACTATTTGTGACAAAAAAACAACCACAAAAAGCATCCTAACAAAAGCAGCCGACCCTTCATCCCACTATTTTTAACACTAAAAAATAGAGTAAAAAGGCAGGTCACGAACCTGCTTATAGCCAAAAAGGGTTAAGCAGCGGTAACGACGTCGTCTTTGCAGACGAGTTTTCTGTCTCTTACCAGCCGCTTCAGTATTTCAGAGAACACCTCTTTAACGCCTTCGCCAGAATGGTTAACCCCAAACACTTTTGCAGTTTCAGCAATCAATGAATCTTCACTTATGCCTAAAGCATACTGAGCAACCAGCTTCATAGCGGATTCAACTTCTTCAGGCGCAATATACTCAGGTTTCCGCTTGGATTCAGGAATACCTTGCACTGGAACGCGGATTGGTGTTTCTTTGAGTTCAGGCGGCCAAAGGAAACTGCCTTTGATCACTACTTTTTGTTCTCTTAGCAAGTTGCTGAGTGCTTCTTTTACAGCATGAATTATCTGCGGCGTTACCTGTTTGACGCCCCATGCGGCTGCTAAACGTTCAACAGCATAATCAAAGTGAACCGGACCCTCCTTTTCCACAAGCTCGGCGAGAAGTTTTGTTTGCATTTCTCTGTTTTCTGGAAAATAAAACTCATTTTTCTGACGGGAATTATACGTGTAGTTGGATGCTGTTGTAACTTTAACGTATGGATTGAATGCTGCCTTAAGCGGGTAAATTTTGTATGGTTGGCCAATTTTTTCGATGCCTGCAAACTGAATCTTTTGAACATCAGTCTTTGGCGCCATACTCTCTTTAACGTCAATGACCGGTTTTTGCGTGTCTTTTTCAAGCTGCTGCTTATTGGCTTGTTCAAGCGCTTCTTTTAGCCGTCGGATTTCAGAGTCGCGTCTTGCAACCCACGCTGGAGACCAAATACGGTGAATACGCCATCCTAACTGTCTAAGTACCTGCTCGCGGAGGCGGTCTCTGTCTCGTGCGTTGCTGCTGGATTTGTATGTGGCGCCGTCGCATTCTACGCCTAGCAGGAAGCTTCCAGGGTTAACTGGGTCGACCACGCCAATGTCTATTCTGTAACCGCTACAGCCGACTTGCGGAACTATTTCATAGCCCATCTTTTTTATTTCCGCTGCCACATCTTCGTCTAAGGCTGACTCGAACTCGCCTTCTCTAGACTTAACTGACTCCAACGTTTCAGGCCCATGCTCTGCATAGTCAAGGTAGTAGCGTAGGGTTTGCACGCCGACTGCTTTAGTTTCAGCGTCAATATCAGTAGCTTTAATCGATGTGATTATTACTACTTTTTCGCGGGCACGGGTGACTGCAACGTTTAAGCGTCTTTCGCCGCCAGGCTTGTTTAATGGACCAAAGTTCATTGTCATCTGCTTCTGCTGGTCGTAACCGTAGCCGACGCTGAAGAATATAACGTCCCGTTCGTCGCCTTGAACGTTCTCTAAGTTCTTGACGAAAAAGCCTTCCATTCGGTCTTCTTTAAAGAACGGCTCGAAGTCAGGTTGCTCTTTGAGTCGGCGGTCTATAGCGTCTTCAACGGTTTCCATTTGTGCTATGCTGAAGGTTACAACGCCTAAGGTTTTCTTCGGGTATAGGCGGAAATGTTCGAAAACGAGGTCTGCCACTTTTTCGGCTTCTGTTGGGTTGTTTCTTTTGCCGCCGCGGTCATAGATGCCGTCAGGAACGTAGACTAGTTTTACGCCTAAGCTGTCGGTTTGGGCTTTTGCCGCTGGGAAAGTTATCAGTGTATCATCGTAGAAACGGTGGTTTGAGAACGCAATTAAGCCTTCATGCCTGCTACGGTAATGCCACTTCAAAGTTTTAACGGGTAACCCAATGCCTAAGCACTCGTCTAGTATGCTGTCGAAGACTTCAACGTCCTCGTCGCTTAACTCGTCCCAGTCAACATCGTCAATTAGGTTTTTCTGGAAGAACGATGTGGGCGGCAACTGCTTGTTATCACCTGCAACAACCAACGTTTTTCCACGGTAAATTGAGCCGATGGCGTCTTCAGGCACAATCTGCGATGCCTCATCAAACAAGACCAGGTCAAACTTGTTGCTTTCAGGAGGCAGGAACTGGCTCACGGTTATGGGACTCATCAGCAAGCAAGGCTTTAGCTTAACAAGCAGGTTAGGAATCTTTTGCAGTAACGTGCGAATCGGCATTAGCTGCCTCTTCTTCGCGGCTTCCTTGAGAAGAATATTGGCTTCGGAGTCGGCTGCTTGAACCAGTATGTCTTGGGGTTTTCGGCTGTTTGCCTGTTCAATAACCATGCTGGATGTTAGCTTAATGAGGTCTTGGTCTAGTTTTCTGAAGTCAGCGATTAACTGCTCATGGTTCTCCCTTCTGAACCTGCCCAGCTTCTGGTCTTCGTTGTAGAGGTTGTTTATCCATTCTTGGTAGACGCCTCTGCGGAAAACATCAACTAGGTCGGCTGCCGGAATCCGCTGCTCTGCCAAACGGTTGAAGAACTGGTCTAAGCCTCTGAGGGCAAAGCGGTTTTTGATGTCTTTGAAGTCAATCCAAACTTGCAGGTCATCAACGCGTTCTCGAAGCGCTTTGATTCGTTCGCCGATTACTTTGATTTCTAATTCCTTTAGCTTCTGGTTTTGATACTTCATTTCTGTTTCAAAGCGAGCTTCAAAATCAGACAGAATCTTCAATGAAGCGTCGTATTTTTGGTTTAGTTCTGTGTTTGATGGTGCAGCGGTTGGTCCTTGAGCAGCAATCTGTGCAAAAGCTTGTGGAACTGGGATGTCAAGGAAAGCTGCTTGAACTTTCTTTGCCCATTCAAGAACAGTTAGGATGTCTTGCCAGTTTGTTTCCAGCTCATTGAAGCGTGCGCCGAATTTTGCTTGAAGTTGGGCTTTTTCGCCTATTATGGCGGCTTCTTTCTTTCTTATGTCTTCAGCAGTTTTGAGGTCTCCCACAAGCTGCTTATAGTTCTGAGGTTCTTGCTTGCATGTTGTTAGTGTCTCTTTTGTCAGTGCGCACAGTGGGTTTAGTTGTTTTTCTGTTTCGGTCGCCCATTCCTCAAGCAGTGGCAACGGCGTCTGAGTGATAGCCGCAGCGGATTTAGGCATGCTTGCAGGTATGAGCTGTTCTAAGTCTTTGCCAAGCTGCTCCCACCTATCAACTGACCCCTGAAGTTCTAAGCCTAAATTCTTAATCATGGGTGAAGGACTGGAAGTGTTAGTGATTAGTTTGAGGAGGTTTTCGGGGATTTGTGTTGCCCATGACAGCTTGCGGATTTCAGCTGTTAATTCCATGGCTTTTTCTGCGCCTTGGAAGTCTGTTCTGGATTTACGGTAGAAGTGCCCAAGCAAGCTGCGGACTGTTTCAGCTGACTCCTCAATCTGGGCATGTAGCTTTTTGACTTTTCTAGCATCAATTAGGTCACTTAGTACGGTTTTTGGAACTTTGCCGTCGTTAGTTAATCTGGCGATTTGTTTTTGGTCGCTACGATAAGTTGAATTGAACATTTTTAGCGAGCTCTGGTATGGTCCACTGTATCTTCTTATGAGCTCGTCAAGGTCTAAGGCGTAGATTCCGTCGCTGTAAGTTTCGTCTAACC
The DNA here is from genome assembly GCA_050015395.1 of Bathyarchaeia archaeon. Classification (GTDB taxonomy): domain Archaea; phylum Thermoproteota; class Bathyarchaeia; order Bathyarchaeales; family Bathycorpusculaceae; genus Bathycorpusculum. The sequence goes on along the minus strand of JBEKBM010000027.1, from coordinate 23,531 downwards.
TGCTTTTTAGCAAGTTGTGGTCTTGGTAGAGCCGTTTTGCTTTTGACACAATTTCTTGAACTTGCTCAAAATATGCTGAATCAAACCATTGCGGCTCAGGCTTGTCCTCTGCGAAGCATAACAGTGCCATTCTGGACAATTCTTTTAGTTGCTTAATAGTCAAGCCATCGCTATCTAATCCCAGCATTGGGGCGAGCGCTTGAGAGTTTTCACGCCACTTCCTTGAGGCTAACTGAGTGTTCTTTACGAAGGCTAAGAGTTTCTCTCGTTTCTGTAAAAATTCGCCTTCTTCCAACCCTACCGCTGGCAACATCTTGCCAAGCGCGTCAAGCTGCTGTTTCATTTCCGCTGACCTGTTGAGGGCCAAGTCGAACAAGGACGGGTTATAGCGCTCCATGAGGCTGGCGCGCGTGTTCTTAATCCAGATGCAGGTGTCATTGTAAGTTTTTGCTTCGCTTATGAGTTTGTCAATGTCTGGGTTGGTTAGCCAGTATGCTTCTGGCTTGGGGGTTTCATAGAGGAACTTGCTTACTTCAATTAGCCACTTTATCCGAGCAAACGTTTCAGGCGGAAACACTCCAAGTTTGGCGGAAAAATCTTCGGTTTCTAGCTGTAGGTCGTGTAATGTTTCGTTAATGTTTTCAAGCGCCGTTAACACTTCAGAGCGAATTTCAAGATTATAGGTGTTAGCGCGGTATCCTAGCCATGGGAAGTCTGGTTCTTCTATAACTTGCCAAACCTTGCTTAGTTGAGAAACAAGCTCTTCAAGCTCATGCATTTTCTGAGGAGTCAACGTTCCCAGTTCAGTTAAGCCTACAGGAACAAAGGGAACCCGCTCAAGGCTTGAAATTAAGCTTAAAACTTCGTAGACGCTTCTCTGCAAGTACGGGCGTTTCTCATGCAACGCGGTAACGTAACCGTTTAATGCTTCACGGTACTCAGTCATCCGCTCGAATTCATGAGCCGACGGCAGTTTACGGGGGACAAGGTTTTCGTCGAGGCTGCGTTTGAGCTCGGCTACAACTTGCTGCTTGTTCGCTTTGCTGCTGTGAAGTTCAAGGCAGAAATGCGCTAAACCAACCTCGCTTAACCGCTTATAGACCACTTCGAGGGCGGCCATTTTGTCGCTGACGAAAAGCACGGATTTTCCGTTGGCGATGCATTCTGCGATTATGTTTGCGATGGTTTGACTCTTTCCTGTCCCGGGTGGGCCTTTCATGACGAAGCTTTGTCCACGCAGGGCGTATTCGATTGAGACTCGTTGGCTGCTGTCTGCGTCGAGGACCTGATAGGTTTTCTCTGGAAGCTCGATTTTGTCTACGTCTTTCTCGTCCGGCAAGCCGTCTAAGATGAGGTTGTCTTCTTTTATGCCGGCGATTGCTCGAATTATCGGGTGCTGTGTAACTAAATCAGCGTTCGCTTCAAGGTCTTTGTAGATAACGAGTTTTTGGAATGAAAAAAGCCCCAGGTCAACTGATGACTCTGCTTTCCAGCCCATTTCAGCAACTGCTTGGTTGACCAAGTTGAAGTAGTCTGCTAAGTTTTGGTTTTCCCATTCTTCAGGCAAAGGCGGCAGGTCAATTTTGTAGTCGTTTTTCAGTTTAACTTGCAATGCAGGGTTTAAAACAGCCTCTTCCTCAACTGGCGGCACTGCGATCGCGTAGGGTTTTCGTATAGAATCTCTTGTTAACTCTAAAGGTACAAGAATCAGGGGCGACTGAACTTTTTCTTTTGTTTCCAAGTCTACCCAGTTTAAGGTGCCAAAAGCAGCGTGCAGAATGCGAACGCCGCGTTCTCGGTAATCGAGAAGTGAGCGCCACTGCAAGCCTTTGAGGTTTCTTTCAAGGTCGACACGAGTTAAGCTTCCGCTGACCAGTTGATTTGCCGGGGGGCGCTGCTTTGGTTCCTCCGGCACATCTGCTGCTTTAACATCAGCTTTTACGTTGGTTTTGGCCATTTTAGCTTTAACTTTGCCTTTTGCATTCTCTGGCTTTTCAGGCTTTTTTGTTTCTTCCGGAGGCAACCAGAATTCTAAACGACGCTTCTTCAACACGAGAGCATTGAAAATTGCTTGCATGCCAGGTTGAGAAATAGGCAGGCTTCCACGCTTTGCCCTATGGAAATATAGGAGGTTGTTTCTTTTTGAAAGGTCGATTAATCGAGACTTCCAATCTTCAACTCTCTTCATAGGCTGGGAGGTAACCGTTTGCGTCATCAAACCACATCCACACGTAATAGTCTGCATTATAGTGCGGATGCATCTTTAATATTTGCGGTTAATCCAAGATGTTCAAGCAATCAATTACTTAACTTTCGAGCGTTAAAAGAGTCAGTTGGCTCTAGTTGCACGTTCAATTGCATCAAAAATTACTCGCTTAACGTTTTCAAGACCTATTTCTCTTGTTTCAAGAATTGGAAGTCCCATGCCCGACTTTTCCAACTCGCCCCGGCACTTTTCAGCGTTCCCACAAGTATCTAGAAGCACAATGCCTTTGATGCCGCTGAACATGTTAGCAAAGGCTGCCTCATCAACCCCTTCCTTTAGCATTCTTTCCTTCATGTGCTTGAAAAATTCGATCATTCCTGGACCCATAAACATGAGATTATGCTCAGGATCAGCCTCTAAGAATTTTCCTTTGCCGCCGAGTTGGCAGTCAATACAGTTAACCGCATCAACCTTGACCACCCCATACTCTTCAGCTAACTTTTTCATCTCATCGTTTTGGCCAAGGCAGAGGTCCCCATAAACCAGCACCACTTTGCCACTGAAACACTTGAGGGTATGTTCTAGAACTTTACGCAGGTTTTTCTCCAGCGCTTCGTAATCTACATGGAAGTATTTGCTGACAAAAACTAACTCTGCATCAAGGCTTCCCTGCTTAACCAGTTGCTCAAGTTCCTCTCTTAAGACGCTGCATGAAACAAGACAAAACTTAGCTTTTTCGTTCACCGTTTATTCAGCTTCTAAGTGAAGCCTAGTTATTCAATTGCCAATAAAGCTTTTCTCCGTGTCATAATAAAAAACGTGGCGATAATTTTAAGCAAAAAAAGTTTTGGTTAGGTGAAAATTTATATCAAACAAGCAAGCATTAACTTGGTAGGTGAGGAATGCCTATGAAATGGTTGGAACGTATTTCCCCCTCTCTTCCTGAATTACGGGTTTTATTTTCAATCGTTGAGTAGGAAACTCACCTTTTTTTTAAACTTTCAAGCAGAATAAGCCCTTATTTATTTTCGCTTAAAGTGTCAAGGTTTGAAGCAGTATCTTGTCCACTGCGGCCACTGCTGCGTTGTGCTGCATGAACCGAAGTCTAATGTTAACTCCAGGCCTATCTTTAGTTGCTCTTGCGTTAAACCCTGTATCATTCCAGGGATTTTCAAGCTGCTGTTCTCCAGCTGCACAATGCCCACGGCGTAGGGCGTTAGGGCTTGGAATTGTTGTGGCGCAACATTGATGATGGTGTAAGTGAGCAGTTTGCCCCTTCCGGAAACGCTGACCCATTCGAACTCTTGTGAGAAGCAGTTGTCGCATAAGGGTCTTGGGGGCAAATGGATTTTTCCGCATTTGAGGCATTTTCCAGCCATAAGCTTCTGCTGTTGCAGGAACTTGTAGAATTGCTCGATTGTGAATGGTTCTTTTGTGCTCATTACTGGTCGCTCCTGTAAATGTGAACTGCCGCTGTAGCTCCTGACCCGCCAACATTATGTGTTAAGCCTACTTGCGCGTCTTTTACCTGGCGTTTTCCAGCTTGCCCTGTGAGTTGCAGGTACATTTCGTAGGCTTGCGCTGTGCCTGTAGCGCCGACAGGGTGACCTTTGGCTTTTAAGCCGCCGCTCGTGTTAACTGGAAGGCGTCCGCCAAGGCGGGTTTCGCCGCTTTCAACCAGTTTGCCGCCTTCGCCTACGGAGCAGAAGTCTAAGTCTTCGTAAGCCATCAATTCAGCGAATGTGAAGCAATCATGCACCTCAGCCAAATCTATGTCTTGTGGTTTTGTGTTTGCCATTTCATAAGCCGTTTTCGCCGCTAACTTTGTGGCGTTTAGCGATGTGAGGCTTTTGCGTTCGTATAAGCCGATGGTGTCACTTGCTTGTCCGCTGCCGATTATGTGTACGGGCATATCGGTGTATTTGCAGGCGAATTCTGGCTTGGTTAGTATTATGCAGCTTGCGCCGTCAGTTATCAGTGAGCAATCGTAGAGTTTGAGCGGCCAAGCCACGTAGCGTGATGCCATGACGTTTTCGAGGGTGATTTCTTTTTGCATGTGAGCTTTAGGGTTTAGGCTTCCATGATAATGGTTCTTGACGGCTACTAACGCCATCTGCTCCTGAGTAGTGCCATACGCATGCATGTGAGCGGTTGCCATCATCGCGAATAAGCCGGGAAAAGTGATGCCGTGCCACTGTTCAAACGGGTAATCCGACGCCATAGCCAAGTACTCTGTAACCTCAGCTGTTGTGCGATGCGTCATTTTCTCAACGCCGCCCACCAAAACCACGTCCGCAAGACCAGACATCACAGCGTAAATTCCCGTTCGCAATGCAGCGCCTGAAGAAGCACACGCCGCCTCAGTCCGAGTGGCTGGAATACCAGTGAGCCCCGCCCAATCAGCAACGGCTGCTCCCATGTGTCCTTGATGCTCGTAAGCTTCACCCATATGCCCGATAAACATGGCTTTAATATCGTTTTTTGGGTCAAGTTTAGGGCAGCGAGTGAACGCTTCTTTAGCTGCTTCGGAAAAGATTTCTCTTGCAAGTAAACCATCATGCTTGCCGAATTTGGACATGCCAGCGCTGACTATGCTGACGAGCGGTTTCCCATTCAAACCAGTAGTTCCCTCTCTGATGCCTATATATTGATGCTAAGCCTGTTTAAAAACTATGCAACTAAAAGCCAGCAATATAGATTCTTAAAGCCAAAACTGGCACGACCACCACTATGCCAAACAGTACAGCAGTCAACGCCATTACTCGTAGTGCCCTCGGGATGTGTTCTGGCGAGATGCCGTGGTCATCGCCTAAAGCGTAGTTGCCCTGCTTTTCCAGTTGAGTGCCCAATGCTCCAGCCATGGCTGAAATTGTCCATCCCGCGTTTATGCTCGCGGTTTTTCCCTTGTCTCTTTGCAGGATGCGCCATGATTCACGCCAATTTTCCCTTAAAAAGAATGAGGCGGCAACCATTAGGTAAGCTGTTAATCGGGCAGGGATATAATTAGCTATTGTATCCAAATTCGCCGAGAACCAGCCGATATTCTTGTTTTCAGGGTTCTTGTAGCCAACCATAGAATCCAATGTGTTAACCACACGGTATGCAAATGCGCCTGGAACACCGAAGAGGGCAAAGAAGAAGAATGGTGCAGTTATTCCGTCTGTGGTGCTTTCCGCGATGGATTCCACGGCAGCGGAAGTTATCTGTCTCTCATTTAGCGTGTTTGGATCTCGGCGGACAATGAAGGGCAACCATTTCCGCGCTTCAGCTAAATCCTTCTTCTTTAATGCAGCAGCTATTGGCTTGGTGTATTGGCCCATGCCTTTTACTGCAAAAGTAGCCTTAAACAAAACCGCGCCCACAATAATGTATGGTATTGGACCGAAGGATTGCCTAATCCAAAAAAGCAGCAAAAACACTGGAACCGAAACAAGCAGCATAACACTTAAGGCTAATATGACGCCGTTTGCTTTTTCGATTCTGGGGTTTGGGTTTTTCGCTTTTGGTTTGAGGTAAGATATTATTTTGCCTATGCCGATGGTTGGGTGAATCTTGTTAGGATATTCTCCGAAGAGTGCATCAATCAAAAAGGCTAAAAGAAAAATCAGGGCAGAATCGACAAACAAGGAGAAATCAAATGGTAACATGGTTCACTACTCAAACCTTAGTCTTTTCTAATTCTTCACTGTCCGCTTCAAAGCTTCAATCAACTGCTCATTCTCCACACGGGTTTTAACGGCTACACGAATATAGTATTGGTCAAGTCCTCTAAAAGAGGTGCAGTCCCTAATCAAAATGCCCTCCCGCAACAGTTTATTCTTCAGTTCAGTCGCTGTTAAGCCTGATTTTCGAATGTCAATGAAGAAAAAGTTGGCGTCAGGCTGAAAAATCTTGAACGACTTAATTTCCGCTAATTCGGTTAAGAGTTGTGTTTTCTCTTTTTTGATAAGCTCACGAGTCACCCTTAGATGCTCCTGGTCTTTCAACGCGGCAACAGCGGCAGCCTGCGCTAAACAGTTAACGTTCCAAGGAATCTTCGCGCACAATAGCACATTGATGATTTCTTCAGAGGCAATTCCGTAGCCAACCCGCAAACCAGTTAAACCAAAAATTTTCGTAAAAGACCTTAAAATAAACAAGTTAGGGTAACTCTTTATTTTGTTTATCAGTGATAGGGCTTTTTCGTTTTCCACAAACTCCAAAAAATCTTCATCAAGAAAAACAAGGCTATCCTGCTCCAAAGCCCGCTCAATTATTCCAGTTAAAGTTTCGTTTGGAACTAGAATGCTAGTTGGATTGTTGGGGTTGCATAAGAAAACAATCTTTGCGCCTGCCATTTCCTGTTCAAAAGCATTCGCTTCAATGTTGAAATTGCCGTCAAGCTTTACGAATTTTGGTGTTTCACCAGTCTTTCTAACTGCACTCTCGTATTCCCCAAATGTCGGTGCAGGAATAATGGCGGTGTCGCCTTTTTTCATAAAAGCCTCAGCAAACAAGTATATAAGTTCAGTAGAGCCATTACCAACAACGACATTGTTTTTGTTTAATACGTTAAAGTGACTGGCAATAGCTTGCCGTAACTCGTTAGAATTTGAGTCTGGATAAGCAGGAATTTCTTTAAAACTGTTTTTTGCTGCTTCAAGCGCCTTTTTTGATGGACCTAAAGGATTCACGCTTGAACTGAAATCTAAAATTTCCTCCCGTCTAAAACCACTCTTGCCTGCAGCATCCAAAACCTCTCCACCATGAACGCATGGCTTAAGATTCTTTATGTTATCTCTAACTAGATTTTCAACAGGCTTCATTCAAGTTTCAATCCTTCAGCTACACGGCTGAAATGTAGGTTTCTCTTTTTGACGTAAATCATATAAATGTTTGGTTGGATGTTCCATCCAAAAACAAGCAGGGCTTAATTAACAAAAAGGTTTTGAGAGTGGCTAATACTAGGGCTAATAGGCAAGGAAGACACATATGAGTGATAAAATTGATAAGAAGCATAAGATTCAAGAATTAAAGGAAATGGTCAAAGAAAGAAAACCTGATGAACCAGTAGAGAAAGTTCTTGGAGTATTTTGTGAACGACACGGAATTTCCATGGACGTTTGCCGCGTTTACTACGACCAACTGGTTAAAAAGGGCGAAATCAAGGAAAAATAACGTTTAAGTTTTAACTCCCTTATTAGTTATAAGGGCTTACAATTGAATGAACTTGTCTTCATAGGTTTAGGATTAAACGATGAAAAAGGCATAAGCATCAAAGGTCTAGAAGAAACCAAAACTGCAGATTACGTTTTCATGGAACTCTACACTAGCCTCATGCCAGACTTTAACCTGCAAAGCTTTGAGACCTTGTGCGGCAAAAAAATCCAAGTAGTTACAAGACAAGAACTTGAGGAAGAAAACGGCACCATCATTCTTGAAGCCGCCAAAAAAGGCAAAGCAGTGTTTCTTGTTCCCGGTGACCCATTTATCGCCACGACACATGTCACTTTGCGAATTGATGCGGAAAAGCATGGAATAAAAACACGGATTATCCATGGGGCCTCAATAATTTCAGCGATAATTAGCTTATCGGGATTGCATAATTACAAGTTTGGAAAAACAGTTACCGTTCCCTTCCCTGAGAATTTTTCGGAGACACCCTACAATGTTATCGTTCAAAACAAGAAGCTTGGTTTGCATACCCTTTGCCTTTTAGATTTGAAAGCAAACGAAAAGCAGTTCTTAAATATCAACCATGCCATCGCAATGCTACTTGAGGTTGAACAAAAAAACAAAAAAGGCGTAATCACCCCAGACACAGCTGCAGTCGGCATCGCACGGGCAGGAAGCAACAACCCAACCTTGAAAGCTGATTTCGTCAAAAATTTAGTAAATTATGACTTCGGCGAGCCACCTTACAGTTTGATTTTTCCAGGCGACATGCATTTTATGGAAACCGAATCCTTGATTGCTTTTGCTGGCGCACCAGCAGAGTTTAGGAGTCTTGCCAAATGAGTCTAGAAGCGCTCACTTCAAAGTATATTTTTTCAGCGGAAAAAGTCCTTAAAGAACTGCAACAAACAAAAGTGCCCATTAGCGTGACAGAGGAATCTGTGGTTAATATTTTGTGTTGGGCTTCTGATTACTTGAAGGACGCAAAGTATTATAAGGCTCAAGGCAAGCTTGAAACCAGCCTAACTTCAGTAGCCTACTGTGAAGGGCTCCTTGACGCTTTAAAACTATTAGGTGCTGTGAAATTCGAATGGCCAACAAACCAAGAAAGAAAAAAGTCGTCTTAGCATCAGGCATTTTCGACCTGCTTCATTTAGGGCACGTTAAATTTTTGGAAGATGCCAAAAAAGCAGGCGGAGAAAACGCTAAACTAGTAGTTATCGTTGCAAGAGACAGCACGGTAGAGAAAACCAAGGGCAGAAAACCCATAATATCTGAGGATCAACGCCGCACACTGGTTGAATCGTTGAAAGTTGTTGATGAAGCAGTGCTTGGATACGAGAACCTTGAAATTGGTGAAGTTATTGAGAAAGTTAAGCCCGATGTAATTGCTTTAGGATACGACCAAGATGAAATGGAGAGAAGAGTGTCCCAATACGTGAACGAACACAACTTGGACGTGAAAATTGTTCGGATAGGCAAATTCGACGCAGATGAACTGGACTCTTCGTCGAAAATAAGAGAGAAAGTCGTTGAAAACTGGCGAAAACGAAGGAGCGATCATGACTACTAGTGAGAAGCGCGCGAATTACGTGGATAAGCACAAAGTGAATGTTAAAATTGTTAGAATCGGCAAGTTTGGAGAGAATACTTTAGATAGTTCATCAAAGATTAAACAGAAAATAATTGACAAACTTGACGGCTAAATCGGTCATGCATCATGAATTCAGTGAAGTATAAGCCCACGTACATTCTAATCGCCATAAACGTCGCTGTCTACATTTACACGTCTATAGTTGGCGGAAATTGGCTGAACACAAACTACAACATTATGCTTCAATATGGTCAATATAATTTTCTTGTGTTCCATGGCTGGTATTACCAGCTTTTCACATCCATGTTTATACATGCCTCAATAGCGCATATTGGCGGCAACATGCTTTTTCTATTCATCTTCGGTTTACGCGGAGAAGAAATGTTTTCTCTGCCCGAGTACCTTGGAATCTACCTCGTTGGAGGCTTAGCAGGCAACGTTGTTTCCTTAGCGTTTGGACCAAACCTATTATCGGTTGGAGCTTCAGGCGCAATTTTCTCATTGTTCGGAGCAATTGTGATTTATAATAGGCGTTCTGTTAGACAATCTATTCTTGGAGCGTTGGTTTACGCGTTCTTTCTGCTGTTTATCAGTTCTGGGCCAGGCGTGAATGATTTGGCTCATATAGGCGGATTAGGTTTCGGTTTGCTTATCGGTTATTGGTTAGGTACAATGCGTAAACCGCATGAGCAGTATTCAGTTAAGTATAAGCATTCCATTTCGCCGTTTTAGCTAGGGCATAATGTAAATTTCCGCTTTTACTGTGTTGCCGTCTTTGAGGTTTAACTGTTTTCTGAGGCATACAGGCGCAATTATTTCGAGCACTGAAACATCATAGTGGCTTCGCAACGCTGTTATTAAAGCGCCTTTAACCTTGTTATCGATGACTGCAGGGTAACATTTCACCAGCCCAAAGGTTCGGTCTTCGTTCTTGAAACCTGTAATCTCGACTGCTGGGTAAGCTTCTATTTCCATGCGAGTTTTAATGTCATAGTCACTTGACAGTTTAAGGTTAAGCGTGCCAGGGTAAGGTTCAAACCCTAACTTTTCAGTAAACTGTTTCCGATAAGGCTCTTTTGCGATGTAATACGCGCCTTCACCTAAACCCGTGAAAACGGTTCCTTCCAAAGTTACCGAAGGAGGATACGATTTTTCAACTAAAAATTTCAAGCTAGAATAAAGTTTTTGCAGCTCTTTAGTTCCAGCCTCTTCAATTTTAATCAAGCTCCCTTCCGGAGTAATGTTTCGCTGTATCCACCCTCTGCGCTCAAGCTCTATCAGATAGCGCGACGCGGTTTGCTGGGAAATTCCAAGTTTGCCTGCTAAAAACTCGGTTGAAATTTTGGCGATTCGGCGGTAAGCGCCCATCTCCGCGAGCTTAAGAAGCATGTAAAGATGCTGCCAATCCTGCTTTTCAGTCAAAGTGTGAAACTCCAGTAGAATAGACAATAAATGCATCGGTATTTAAGGGGCTCGAAAATCCTTAAACTAACACCTCTTCGTTATATTCATCTCAGCATTTTTATTGGTGAATTCTACCAGTAAAAATTAGGGTATACCTATAGGTCAAGCAGTTTTTTGTGGCTGAATTTTGGCACAAATATTAGGGTAGGTCTATCGGTAGGCGGTTTGGGTTCAGGGCTTGTTTTAGGTTGCTTTTTTTGTTTGGGGCTTAAATCAAGCATTTATCGCGCAGGGTTCCTAAAAATCCCTATATAAAGCGGCAGTAAAGGCACAGTGACTCATGAAAATCATTCCACTAAAAACCCATCCACAGCCAAATGCTAAGCCCATGCGCTTGCTCTCTCTGTCTCTCTCACAGCCTACCCCCTCGGTCTATTGTATGATCCAAATAGGCTCCTATATAGGATCCAAATATGACTCTGCTTTTTCTACACTTTTCATGGTAACCCTTATCCTATCGAAAAACATTAAGGTGGTGGCAAAAGCATGAGCCTGCAACTCGATGATTTGAGGTTATTTTGCCAAACGCTTGTTTCTATATAACTTCCCCGCCTATCCTGACACGCCAGCCCAGCAATCAGCCAAGCTCCGCATTCCGCATATCGCTGAAAAAATTAATCCGTGGCTTTTTAGAGAGTTAATCATAGAGACGCTTGCTAAATCTCTAATTCGAGTTAACCCAAATTTGCCTGAGAGAATCCTTGCTCACTCAGACGCTTGTTTAAAGGGCTGTGCGAGAAAGTAATATTATGAGTGTTTTTGATGAAATGGGCGTTTATTGGGCGGAGATAGCTGACCAAAACTCAACTGAGCGGCAAACACAATTCATAAAAAACACCTTAAAAGAAAATGGGTTGGTTCTGGACCTTGCCTGCGGAACTGGCAGGCACTTAATTCCCCTAAGCAAGGAAGGATACAATATGGTCGGTTTGGACATATCACTAAATCTTCTCAAGATAGCCAAGAACCGCTGGAGCCACATCCAACTGGTTAGGGGTGATACGCGGTGTTTGCCTTTTAAGGCTGGAGCTTTTTCGGCTACAGTTAGCATGGATACGAGTTTTGGGTACCTGCCTTTGGGCTTAGTTCTTTTGTTAGTTCTGTTTCTGTTTTGTCTTGGTTGTTGATGGGGTTTGTGGTTTTACCCTGTGTTTCTTGTGGTTGGTTTATTGTTTTTTTCCATTTTTATTTTCCTCTGGTAGGTCGTGTGATATAAGGCTTATTTCGCTGCTATACCCTGTGGTATGGAATAGTGTGCACTAAAAGGTTAGAAACCTTAATTTCGGCATTTTAGGTTTTAAATTTAGAGTCTGGGAGAAGATGCAGTTCTATAAGGCTACTTCCGGAAAAGTTTTTTCGATGCTCTCCATTTCGTTTATGATATCGTCTATTTCTGATTCACGATTCGTGTTTAGCTTTCTGTCTAGATAAACAAAAACAAAGCCTGTTCCAAGACTGAAAACTAGCAATAAATAGAAGAAAGGATAAGCCCAATTCGGAAGGTTTGCATGTGGTTCAGCATAAAAAGTAGCAATTGAAAATCCCGACGTTGCAGTAATTCCGAAGAGAAAAGAAAAAACTAAATCTAATCGAGGTTTTTCATTTCGTGCTTTTGACAGCCTTCTTTTGCATCTATCCCAATCGAGATACCGTATCGCAATTCGCCTTTCCTGTGAATAAGTCGGAACCGTTATTTGTTCTTCTCGCTTCCAAGTTACTGACTTATCTTGGCTCATTTTGCTTCCTTCTTCTCTAGGACGTTGACAATTCGCTCAAGTAGCTTAATTATGGTATCAAGGTCTTGGTCTCTAACTAGAAACATGTTCGACCATTCTTGACCCAAATTGAAGTCAGCAATTTGAAAATGTTGCACTTCGACTGCATCATCTGCTTTCACCGCAACATGTAGCCATAAAGAACCCGATTCTCTAAAATTAAAACTTTCTTTGGCTATTGTAACTGTCTGATTTATGTTAATAGGAGGTACTTTCGGTAATTTGTCATCAATTATCTTTTGGGTAGATGATTTTCCAGAAATAGAAAATTTCCCTAAACGACCTCCAACGAAGACTGAGTCACCAATATTTTGAAATGTTAGTGTAACAAAAAATTCCTTGTTTGACACTGGTTCTATTGGTTCCAACTTGAAGCCAATTAGTATTTTGTAAACCAATTCTATTCACCACACTCTCTTTATGAGTTTAAGGATTAATGCTTTTCCAAATCGTTTGTGATAACTCTCGTTTGGAATAATTTTAAATGTTTGTTTTGCTTTTTACCCTGTGATACGTATGGCTAAATTACGTTTGTTTGTTAAGGTTCGTAAGCAGGGTTCTCGTATTGAGTCTATTCCTTTGAAGCAGTTGGTTAAGTTGTCTGGTTATGATAAGACTCGTTGGTCTTATGAGGATGGTTGGCTGATTCTTGAAGCATTTTAAACGTTACTATTCTACATTTAATAGTTACTAACAAAATGTACGCTGGTTTTTTTAATGGAGAATGCTTGGCTCGAAACATAACAATCAAATTTTGAGCAGGATTTTGAAAGTGATCTTTCTCTTAGTTCGTTAACCCTTTAATATGCTATAAGCTCTGTCGATATACTCATCCATCATTTTGTTATTTTCTAATGTGCGATTCTTTGTTTCAATGAGATACTGCTCAGAGTGTAATGCGTTTCTCGACCATTCAACAAGATGTTCATTTATAGCGTTGAAATGAGCCTGATAATTTGTTAAAAATCTGTAGAAACCCTCCTCGAGGTCTAGATATCTGTTGACAATTAAGTATTCAACTGCAGAGGTTTTTGTACCTCCACATGACATTCTAGTAAGTTCTTTTTTTTCTGAGGATTCTTTCCATTTTAACCGAATGGATATATTTTTTTCAATATTTTCGTAAATCTCTACTACCAGAATTTTGTTATATTCAATTTCCATCTTTAACGCATCTAATTTCCTTTTGTTCTCTTCGGCATGAATTATGCTGTAAAGTGTGCCTCTTCCACCCATCGCTTCCAGTACTGGACTGTCTGGTTCATTTGGGCATTCAATACAGTTTGTCAAAGATGCAATGAACGTTTCTTCAAATTCTTTGTTATCCAAGTGGTCTCCGTTATAGAATAAGATGCCTTTATGGCTAAAATGGAAAGGTATCTGGGTACCCTTCTCTGCTATGGTCACTGTACACTGCTTGAAGCTTTGTCTGACACCCAATTCCCATAATACATTTGGATTGTGGTCTGTTAGTTCAGCAACTACAATATCAGCGCTGACTAAATCGGTGATTATTTGACTGGCAATATCACCTCTCAAAGGTTCAGAACGATACGCTTTCAGTGTGGCTTTTTCCTCGATAAGGGGTTTTAAAAATGAAAAAAAATGTCTTTTCCAATATTCTTCTGTGTGCTCTTCTCGCGTTTTTGAAAAGGGCATAATTACAAAACATTTTTTCCTATCTTCAGTCAATGCTCAGTCCACCTGTGAATGTCTTATACTTAATTTGGGTTATGTAGTAAAAATATTTTTGGTAATTTTAATGTGTCTTGGCTGTTCTTTTGGTTATCTTTTCTTTTAAGAAAAGTTTGGCACTGTCCCACTTTAGATTGGTTAACACATTTCTATTTTTCCTGTGACCTTTTTTTGATTGTGTATAGCGAATAAACCATGAATTATTGAAAATCTACCACAAAATATAGTTTAAGCGCGATTTCTTGGCTGCAAGAATTAACTCATCTAAATTAGGACAATGCCCAAAGTTTGTTATTTTCTCTAATGAAAGTGGTTCGTTAATATGAGTTTTGCGATTAATGTTAGATTAGCGTTAATTGGAGTTTGTGCCTGTTTTTAGACTTTTGAAATTATAATTCCCTATTTACTTCTTTTCCTCTTTTCTCTAAGTTCTTTTTTGATACCTTTTTTCTCTAAAGAAAAAAGTATGTTCTTTTACTTCTTTTTTGGTCTGTTTTTATATGCAATGTCATTAATGGTTGAGGGGGTTGGGAAGGGGATTCTTCCCCTTGTGAGATTCCTCCTATCATCAGATAGGGGTATGAATCGAACCAGTTAGAAGGGGTGTTAGGGGAGAACGTTTCTCCCCCTTAAAGGGAACTGCGAGAAGCACTCAGTCAAGGCGGCGTATTAATCGTTGATGTTTTCAACCGTGAATGTTTAATGCTAAAGTACAACGCAAATCGGCGTACAGAGTTTAAATGGGTCTTTTTACCGATTTTATTGAAGTTTAACAATCGTTTGGCTAAGCGAGTGCTTTTTCGGTTTTTCAAGTAGAGAGAATATCCGAGCTTTTTCCTGCTCCAAAAACGAACGGTAAACGCAGGTGGCGAGAGGCTGTGTGATTTGTGGGTGGTTTATGATAAGGCACGGGGACAAATTAGAGTTTTTAGGCATATTGCCCGTTTGTATGAATTGAAGCGTTTGCAAGTGTTGTTGGAGAAAGCTGACTTTATGGTTAAGGGGGTTTATGGTGATTATAATGGGCAAAGTTTTAGCCGTAATTCAAGCAGGCTTATCTTGGTTGCTAGTGCAGAATGAGTCATATTCAAGGATTTGTTCTTTCAATTAGCGCATAAAAGTTATAAGTGTCCATAGAAAGACAGTGGGTATTGAAAGTGACCGATGCATGAACGCTTGGAAACTTAGGCTTTCTATGGCTGCAACTTTAGCCGTAATCTTCGGTTTATCCACACTCGTATTCGCAGTCGTCCTAACCTTAGCTGGAATAGGCCTTTCCCTAGTAACCATAGGGATACTTGTAGTAGCCATGAACATAGGTCAATGGTTATTGGGACCATACCTTATAGGCGCAATATACAAAGTTAGAGAACTTAAACAAGCCGAAAACCCAGGACTACACCAGACAGTTGAAAACCTGAGCAGGAAAAGCGGAATATCAACACCAAAACTTATGTTAGCACAGATTCCACTTCCAAACGCGTTCGCTTACGGCTCGCCTCTATCAGGTAACCGCGTCGCCGTAACTTCGGGGCTTTTGAAGTCTCTTGATGACGGTGAAGTTGAAGCTGTCATTGGACATGAACTTGGCCATTTAAAGCACCATGACGTGCAGGCCATGATGGTAGTTTCTTTCCTACCATCATTATTCTACTTCATTGGTTACACCTTTATGCTTTCAGGCATTTTCGGAGGAGGAGCCAAAAAAGGAGGCAGCAACGCATTATTAGGCTTAGGCTTTATGGCTTTCTCGTGGGTACTAACCTTATTCACACTTTACCTAAGCAGACTCCGTGAGTACTATGCTGATAGACACAGCGTTTCAGTGGTTGATAACGGCGCAGAAAAGCTCTCAACAGGCTTAGTAACAATAGTTGAAGAAAGCCAACGAAGCAGCAAACAAAACAGACAACAACAAAAAAATACCACTGCCTTTAAAGCATTATTCATCGCTGACCCTGACAGAGCAAACGCTGACTCAGCAGAAATACACGCAAACCAAATAGCAGACAAAAAAGAGCTACTAAAACAAACACTCGCAGAGAAGCCGACACACAAGGACAACTTCACTGAAATCTTCTCGACTCACCCAAACATTATCAAGCGTCTGCGTGCACTGCAAGAAATAAGCTAAACCAGCAAAACAAAGCTCAATTAAAAGCTGTCTTTATTGTTTAAAAAGGGATTAACCCTTTTTTCTTCACCCATTGTAGATGTGGCTCCATGCCCAGGGTAAATTAAAAAATTATCAGGCAAACGCACAAGCTTTTGCAAAGAAAGCCTCATGTCACTGACTGAGCCTTCTGGAAAATCTGTTCTGCCGATCCCTCCAGCGAACAATGTGTCGCCAGTGAAAACTAGCCGCTCGCCTAGAAGGCAGATGCTGCCAGGCGTGTGCCCAGGAGTATGCATAACCTTCAGAGATTCATCACCAAACTCGATTAAGCTCCCATCCTCCAAAAGGACATTTGCTGGAAACTTGCCTTTGTTAAACCCTTCAATAGAATAAGCATCATACTTGTGAATGCAAATGGGAACATTGTACTTTTCTTGGAAAATCGCATCGCCGCTTATGTGGTCAGAGTGCCCATGAGTGTTCACGATTAACTTAACTTTTAATGCGCCTTGTGTCATGTAATCGAGAATTTGTTGGGCTTCAGAAGAAAAGTCCAATCCCGGATCGATTATGATTGCGTCTCTCGTTTGCTGCGAGTTAACGACATAGCAGTTTGTTGATAACATGCCAACCGTGAACGTCTCAATAAGCATACAAATCCAACAATTCAGTAAGGGTGAAAGAGAAAATAAACTATTTGCCCAAAAACCAAACTCGTTATGGCAAACTAGCTCGCCTAGCAAACGCTTCATTAAAATTTAAGAAGCCATGGACGGAAATTTTATTTTTTTCTTTGTCATCTTGGCTATTTACGTCTAAGCTTCTTTGGCAAAATGAAAATTAGTTAACTTTTTGCCAAGCTAAGCGTCAAAGCCCTTGAAAGCCTGTAAGTTTTATTGTGCTTCTGCATTTGCCACATGCGATGACTAATTCAGCAAGTTCTTGGTTGATAACTTTAGTTTCTAAGATTTTGTAGCTTTTCTCTGTCTCGTCTTCTGGTGAGATTGTCATTCCGCATTTGGGGCATGGAAAAGAGCCGTCGCCGTCAATACTAACTAGATTTATGTTGTATTCTGAATCATCTTTCTTTTGTGGCTTTTTCATCATCATTCCTCTTCACCTTTGTTTTCTTTAAATTTCCATTTGACTGCTTTATTTAATTAACGATTATGAATTAGTAGTCAGTAAGTAGGATCCATTTAAAAATTTGACGCAAAGAAAGGGGTGAAATATTGTTAGCGTTTTCAATTTTGGATGCCTCAGTCTGCTTTTTCTTTTTCGAAATTTTCGGGTGAGATGTAGTCACCGTATTTTTCTTTAGCTTCAAGCAGCCGTTGACGTTGCAGATATAATACACCGAATAATTCTAGCGGCGTGTCAGTGACGTTTTCCTGGTAGAACCGTTGTACCCGTTCAATCTTCGCCAAGTTTTCTGGAAGCCGAATTGTGAATTGTTTAATGTAATCGTCTTTAGCATAGCTTTTGCCTAATACTTGTTTGAATAGCCTGCGTAAGTCCTCATATTTTGGAATGTACCCTGTTGGAGATTTCAAAGCGTCAACTTCGTTATGTACTCTCAGTTCCATCCATTTTAACCAAACATGCTTATCCTGTGGACTGTTTAGATATTTGCCGTTGCCTACTTCCTTTAAGAAATAGTTAACTCCGAAGATGACGGGTTGCTTTTTGAGTTTCCGTCCGAAATGCAAGTTGTTGTGAACGTTTTTGCCGAGTGGGATTGAGATGAAGTCTTGGATGCTCATCATGTTAATTTCTGGAACGCCTTCTTGACCGACGGTAGCAAATGTGGTTTCAGACTCAAGTGATGCGCCGTAAGCGACGATGCCGTGTTCCCAGTTGAAGCTTTGCTGAACAGGCACGTAAGCCTTAGCATCGCGTCCACCGTACATTATGCCGCCTAATTCAACACCCATGGGATTGTGAAGTTGAGGGTCACAGTTTTCCAATGTTTTGAGTGCTAGTGTGTAACGAGCGTTCTTGTTGGCAGGCGGAATCTCGTTGCCGTTCTCGTCTTTTTTGCCTTCATACCATGCTCCAGTATAGTTTAAGCCTTCTTTGGGAAGCTCTTGTCCCATGCCAAGCCAGTATGGTTTGCCGTCCTTAACCAGCACATTAGAGAAGATGATTTCGCCTGGGCTAGTTAGAAGCTTGTAAATTAACGCGTCGTCCTTGGGGTTAACGTCTTGTATTATGCCAAATATGCCTGATTCAACGTTAACTGCACAGGCAGCAGAGTCCATGTCTCGGATGTAAGCTATGTCATCGCCAAGAATTGTTTCTCCCGGGAGCATAGCTGTTGAAGTTTTCCCGCAAGCGCTTGGGAAAGCTCCAGCAAAATAGGTTTTACGTCCACCAGGACCAAACACGGCCATAAGCAGCATGTGTTCCGCTAGCCACCCTTCGCTGCTTGCTTTACGGATAGCCAAGCGGAAGGCGAGTTTTTTGAAGCCGACAGAGTTTCCAGCATATTGAGTGTTAACGCTGTAGATGGTGCTGTCCATGTGGTCGATGTAGACGCATTTTTTATTGTATTCTACGCTGACCATGTCCCCGTTTAATTTTCCTGCAGAGTGTAGAACACGTAGGAAGTCACTTTTTGGCCCTGCCTTTACAAATTGCTCATACCCAGAGCGGTAAAGCAGGTCTTCTGAATGTGCGACATACCATGAGTCTGTGCATTGCAACCCCAGAATAGTAAAGATTGAATCTTGTGGACCCAGCGAGATGAATCGGACAATCATTGTTTTTCCTTGCATGGAATCCCGAAGTAAACCTCTAACCTCAGCTAACCCTTCTTGACGGTCCATTTGGTTGAGGGCTTTGCTTAGGAAAACTCCTTTGGGTACAAGGTACTTGGTAGCTTGACGGTCTCGTCCTTGGTCATATTCGCCGTCAAAATGGACAGTGTGTCCTGGTAAGCTTAAGATTGCTTGTTCTTCACCTGAAGCGATTGCCTGTTTCCGAACACGTGCGATATCTTCAGCTGAATCACTGCAAATGAAAATTTCTTTAGGTTGACAGAGGTCGCTTTCTTTCGCTATAAACTCATGGACGTTAGGATTATCTATAGCACTTAGTTTCTTGAAATCAGACGCGCTAAGTTTGGGCTGTAGAGCCTCAAGGTATGGATTCATTATAGCCATTTCTTTTCACTTCAATCGTTTTTAGAGATTTAATCGGTTCCTTTCAGTCAGTTGCATAGGTAAATGATAAACTTTGTGCAAGACAAAGAAAGTTGAGGATTGTAATAATTGCCAGTACATTTCTTTACACAGTATTAAAGTTCATTTACAGTTCCGGGGATTCTTGGAAACGGTTGACATTCACCAACGTGTTTGACGCCTGCAATCCAGCCTACTAAGCGTTCCATGCCTATGCCTCCGCCAGCAGTGGGTTTCAGTCGGCCTTCTTTAGCCATTGTTAGTATCAGCGCATAGTTTTCTTTTTTAACTTGGTCACGCTCGATCTTCTTCGAGATTTTTGAGTATTCCCATTCACGTTTGGCACCTGACAGCACTTCGCCGAACTGTGGCAGGAATAAGTCGAAGTTGTCCCATTTGCCTGTTTTGAAGTCTTCATAATCGTAGAATTCTCTGGGGATGTTCATCACCCAAACGGGTTCTGTTATGTCTTTGGATATGCCTGCTTCCCAACCGTCCGCGCCGTATCTTGCTTCTAGTTCAACGCGGTCGTAAATTTTGAATGGTGCCTTTGGTGCCTTCAGATTGTCACAGCGGCACAGCGTAGTTAATTCGCTTTTCATTTCACGTTTTAAATCTTTTACTAGCGTGCAAAGAGCATCTTCTATTAATGTCATGATTTCCTTTGAGGTGGCGTCTCTGGCTTCAAAGTCAAGTTGTGTGAACTCGTAGGTGTGTTTGCCTGTTTGGGCGCGTTCCGCTTTCTCGATACGTATGTTTGGGGAAAGAATGAACAGCTTCGGGTAAGCCGTTGATGAGGCGACGAGTTTATGGATGATCATGCTTGCTGTTGCGTGTACAGGTTTACCGTAGATGTCAACTTCTATTCTTTTCTCTATGGATGCGCCTGGGTCTGGCCAGAGTGGGTCGGTGCATTGGCTTAGGGCTACTGGAAGCAGCCACTGGAAGCCTTGGTCTACGAATGTGGATGTGAGGCTTTTTAGCGTATAAGTCATTATTTTGCCTATACAGGCTTTCCTTTCTAATTCGCTTGGTGAAAGTTGGTCTAATGGTTTTGGAATTTCCATTTGAATAGTTTCTTGTTTACCTTTCAAGTGCAGTCACTTCAGTTAGCTTATTGGAAATTACACTGTGCAAAGCAGATAATAAGTTTTTTATAATAAAACATAGATAAATTACAAAAAACACAAGCTTTTATACCTATAACATGTAATAATTACATATGAGCATAAAACTCGACGAAAAAGACCTAGCCATCTTAGTTTTAATCCAAGAGAACAGTAAACTCACAGCCAAGCAAATCGCCAAAAAAATCAATTCGCCAATAACCACTGTTTTCGCAAAAACAAAACGCTTGGAGGAAATAGGCATAATAAAACAGTACAGGGCAATTCTGTCTCCTGAAAAGCTGAATTTAGGCACAGCCGCCTTCATCTTAGCCTCCGTTTCATACAGGGCAAAAACCGATGATGCCCCAGTTTCTCAGAGAGCCGTTGCTGAGGAGATAGCTCGGTTTCCTGAAGTGCAGGAAGTCCACATTATTACTGGCGATTGGGATCTGCTAGTGAAACTTCGTGCTGAAAACGTGGATGCAGTCGGAAAATTTGTAGTTGACAAGCTGCGATTGATTAAGGGGTTAGAGAAGACGCTGACGTGCATGGTTTTTGAAACTGTGAAAGAAACAACAAGCCTGCCCCGACCATTAAAGCGAAATGAGAAGAACCAGTTAAGCCTTAACTTCCGATGAGCTTGAATAGTACAGAAGCGGCAAAGCGAGAAGTACAGTGTTTTTTCCCTTAGCAGTTAGAGAATACTGCACTCGCAGTGGCGGGCCAGCAGTAACATTTCTTGTTATATAGCCATGCTTCTGAAGCATCTTCAACTTATCTGAGAGCGTGCGGGAATTGACGGTTAAGATTTTTTTTATACCGCCAAAACCGATGGCGTCTTTAAGCAGTAGCGTATAGAGTATTTCAAGGCTCCATTTCTGGAATAAGAGGTTGAAGCTTTCTTGCAGACTATCAAGTTCATCCTTGAGTTCGGTGGGCGTTATCTTTTGGGTTTCTATTATTTGGTTGAACGTTTCCTCTACGCCCTTTAAGACTTGGTTCATGCGTGTTTCCACGATTTTTCGGAATTCAGCGCTTAAAGTTAAAGGGGCACTCATTGAGATTACACTCGGTGTAGTTTGGCTCACTTCATAATTTATAAGGGTTTACAAATACAACAAAGTATACAAAGTATATCAAGACAGGTCTTGGAGGAGAGAATTCTTGGAAAAATATGACGCCATAGTTGTTGGCGCAGGAACAGCAGGCTGCTTAGCCGCAAAAACCATGGTTGAATCAGGCTTAAAAGTTTGCATAATTGAAAAGAAAAAGCGCGAGCAGATTGGAGAAAAAATCTGCGGCGACGCTCTCGGAGAACATCACCTAAAGTTTTTGGGGCTGGAGAAGCCAACTGGCGGCGAATTGGAGACTCGGATTGACGGTATCAAAATTTATTCCCCTGACGAGAACACGGTTTTCACTATAGCGGATAAGGACTTTGTCGGGTATTTGCTTAACAGGCGTCTTTTTGGGCAATGGCTACTGAAAAAGGCAACTGACAGAGGCGCTATCCTTGAGGATAACATGAATTTCCGTTCACCCATAATTGAGAAGGGCGCAGTGGTTGGTATAGCAGCTAAAAACATGAAAACTGGTCAAACTGTGCAGTTGAGAAGCAAAGTTGTTGTTGACGCCAGCGGTTTCTTTGGTGTTGTTAGACATCAGCTTCCAGATGAAATGGGCATAGACCAAGAAATAGAAAATGAGGATGTTGAAGCTTGTTACCGCGAAATCCGTCAGCTAAAACAGGAAACCGAGAACACCCGGTTTTGCGAAATTTACCTCAACCAGAAAGTTGCTCCGGGCGGTTACGTGTGGATTTTTCCCAAAGGCGGCGTCAGAGTTAACGTTGGCTTAGGCATATGCATGCGCGGCAAATACCCTAGTCCCAAAAAGCAGCTATACGATAACACATTTGCGAAACCGGCGTTTGAGGGGTCGCTTGTTTTGAATGGGGGTGCATGGTTTGACCCGACAAGAAGACCACTGGATAACATGGTTGCCAACGGCATCGTGCTTGTGGGTGATGCTGCTTCGCTGGTTAATCCGATTCACGGCGGAGGCATCGGACCATCAATGCTCAGCGGGTACTTTGCTGGGCAAACAATCGTTGAAGCCTTAGCTAAGGGCGAACCTACCAAAGAAGCGTTGTGGAGTTATAATAAGAAGTACATTGAAACTTACGGCAAAAAACAAGCAAGCTTGGACGTGTTTCGCATGTTCCTCTTATCCTGCAGCGATGAAGACCTAAACTACGGCATGAACGAGAAACTCATGACCGAAGATGACGTGCTAAAAGCAGGTATGGGCGATGACTTCCACCTAAACATTACGGAAACTGCTAAACGGGTTTTCAGAGGTATTCGACGGGTAGGATTTCTCAAAAAGTTGCGTTTGACGGTTACGATGATGAGGCAGGTTGGTGCACACTACAACACGTACCCCACAACAACGCAGAACTTTGAGCCATGGCGATTACAGACGATAAAACTTATTGAAGAAGCAAAACAAAAACTCCATTAAAGTCCTTCTTACCTAACTTTTTTCGTATACCTCTTTTTTTATCTAATTGCATAAATCAGTAAAGGCTTAAATTTGCAATACAACATGGATATTTATGGTGAATGAGTTTGGCTAACTGTTCTAACTGTGGCGAAAAAATAGCTGATGACGCTAATTTTTAAAGATCAATTTTTTCCTCAATACTTTACTAAAAAAAGAGGGGGAAATTGTTTTTGTTCGGCATTTTTACGGTCGTTTCCTAAGCATCAGAAGAACTAGTACGATAGCTACTACGATGATTAAGACGGCTAAGCCTGCAATTGCTGGGACAAAGTACATGTTAGCGATTGATGTTGGGGTAGCTGTAGGTGCTGGGGTTGCTGTTGCTGCTGGTGCTGTGCTTATTGAGGTTTGTGCAACTGAGCCGTAATAAGAGTCTGTGCCGTTAAATGTAGCAGTGATAGTGTATAGTCCTGGAGTCCCAGATGGAGGCGTCCACTCTAAGGCGTAGTGTCCGTTGCTGTCGCTTATTGCGCTGCCAATAGTGATGGTGTTGTGGTTTGGATCGAACGCGGTAAAGGTAACCTGAACGCCTGCTTTATCACATGGGAAGTTGCTTGGAAGTGCCTGCTGCTCGTAAAGGTAAGCCATCCATGTACTCATGTATTGATCAGCGATTGCTGGGGTGCCGATAGCTCCAGGACTTTGGTCAGTAACTGTTCCCTGAATAGTTA
>JBEKBM010000026.1:0-45902 GCA_050015395.1 Bathyarchaeia archaeon | reverse complement strand
AAGGCTTCAAACTCCACGCCGTTGTCAACCAACTCGGCCTACCACTCAAAGCCATCGTTACACCGGGGAACCGTTTTGACTCGCCGTTTCTGCCCAAACTCATCGAGGACCTGGAGGCGCAGTACGTTTTGGCTGACGCCGGCTACCATTCTTTAGAGAACCTTAAAGCCGTCAGGGACATGGGTGCAGTGCCCATTATTGCAGTTAACCCTCGCAGGAAGGGCAAGGAAGGCAAAGTTACGAATGCAGAGTTCTTCAGGGGTAGACGTTACCCGGCGGAACAGTTCAACAGCCACTCTAAACATAACATCTTGAGGGGCTGCTGGGTTAGGCCCAAAGGCTTAGTGAAGAAATCAGCGATGGTTATGGCTGGGCTTGTCTGCATAGAGGCAAACGCGATTGAAGCTTTGCTTAGGGGCGACTCAAGCCTGAAGTGCGCAAGCAAGTACTGGGATTAGCCCATTCAACGTCGGTCATGGCGCTGGTCAGACACCAAACCAATGGTACAATCGGGCGTAACCCCAGACTGCTCACCAAATAGTTCAGCGAACAAACTATAAAAAATTTAATTGTGCACACCCCTCGGAGCCTATTAGAAGCATCTAGTAGACCGGGGTAGACTTGTGCACAAAAACAAATACCCTAAAGCTAACGCGCTTGTAAACTGACTATTGGCTGGTTCATGGTTTCCCCGCAAGTTTAATAGGTATGTTTAAACTACTTTTACCACCAACGTGAAACAGTATGACTGAACTCAAAGCAATTAAAGTCAGCAAAGAAACATACGCTGAATTAAACGCAATAGCTGGCGAACTGCAAGTCAAACTGAAAAGACCAGTATCAATAGAAGAAGCAATGAAACACCTCATAAACAAAAGAAAAAAAGGAACAAAAATTACGGATTTAGCCGGCTCATGGGAAGTAAACGATGAAGAACTAAAAGAAATTAAAGCATCAATAAGCCAGGCATGGGAAAAATGGAAACCACAAAAACAATAATCGACACCGACATACTGATTGATCTTCTCAGAAACAAAAAAGAAGCTGTAGCCTTCGTTGCAGCGCTCGAAGAGAAAAAAATTGTTTTAACCACAACCGTAATCAACGCTTTTGAACTGCATTATGGCGCACACAAATCCAGACAACCCCAAAAAAACTTGCAAGCAACCAAAAAGCTTCTAAGCAGACTGGATGTTTTGCCGTTGACGCCAAGGTCAGCTCAAAAAGCCGGTCACATATACGCTCAGCTGGAAGCAAAAGGCCAAACCATAGGGCTGCGAGACACCATAATCGGCGCAATCGCCCTGACGAGAGAACAAAGCGTAGCCACACGCAATACAGAACACTTCAAAAAAATAGAGGACCTCAAAATCATTTCACCCCAAGAGCCATAAGCAGACTATCAAAAGACAAGTCTTTTGGGGTTAAGTCCAATAAATTTACAAGAAAACTGCAGTATCACAGACCAGCAGTAAAAAATAAACCATCGGTTTCGGTTATTATTCAATATTTTGATTCCAATGTATATTTTTCAGTCATAATTAACTCTTCACATGTAGAAAAAGCACTGTTTAATGTTGAAAGTGCGCGACTTATTTCTATGTTGAACTATGTTGAATCATATTTGAAGCCTAATAGAAGCATCTAGTAGACCGAGGAGGTAGGCTGAGCACACACAAATCCTCCTAAAGGCGGGGCTAAATGCATACTTATAGAAAATTTAAAAAGCAGACATTGTCTTCATTTTGGTTATGAAGTTGTCTTTTAAAATTGGTTCTGCATGGGGTATTCCCATTGAGTTGCACCTTACTTTTATCTTGTTAATTTTAGGCGTGTTAGGTTTAGCTATCTATTATTCTCAGATTTACGCTTTCATTCTCATAGTGTTCCTGTTTGTTTTCGTGCTTTTCCATGAGCTTGCGCACTGTGTTGTTGCAAGACGCTATGACATTAAGGTACGTAAAATTGTTCTCTACCCAATCGGCGGAGTGTCAGAAATTGAGGAAATACCAGAAAACCCCCAAATAGAGTGGCGAATGGCAGCCGCTGGACCCCTCACAAGCCTAGCGCTTGGAGCAGCATTGATTGGCGTAAACTATGTGTTACCAGTAAAAATACCGTTATTTCCAGCAGTTTCCGCATTACTGTTTTCTACAGGAAACATCCTGCTGGACTTAGGATACCTAAACCTGCTGCTTGGCGCATTCAATTTTATTCCAGCTTTCCCCATGGACGGCGGCAGAGTTTTCAGGGCTTTGCTGGCTGAACGGATGAAGTTTTCTCAGGCAACCAAATACGCGGCGTATATTGGCAGAATATTTGGCATCCTAATGGTCGTGGTAGGATTTTTAATTGATCCCATATTAATAATAATTGGCGTTTTTATTTACATTGGTGCCAGTGAAGAAGCAGAACAAACGATAGTTTCCACGACGCTGGCGAGTGTCCAGGTCAAAGATGTCATGCAATCTGAGGTGGGCGCGGTTCATCCAGACCAAACCCTCGCTGAAGCTTTCGAAGTTATGTTCAAGAACCGTTATCATGACGCACTTGTGGAGAGAGACGGCGTTTTTCAAGGCGTAGTAATCTGGAATGAAATAATCAAGGTTACACCGGAGCAGCGCGGCAACCTGAAAGTTGAACAGATGCCCCTAAAAAACATTTCAACCTACCCGGACGAAGCAGTTTTCGAAGCATACAAAATTATGACTAAAGAAAAAATCGACCTACTGCCCGTTGTCGACAAGGAATCACCCACAAAAGTAGTGGGCGTCCTAACAAGCGAAGCCGTAGCGAAGGCTTACGACAAAGCCAGAAATCGATGAAAACACTAACAGTTGTTACTGCTTAAGTGTATTGTGTAGTAATACATAATACTTTTATATCGAACACAACAACATAAAAACCAAGAACTTTCCAACCAGAAGAACCAAACCATGGAAGAGGTTCATGTGGAAAAGGGCAATATAAAGTGGACGGCAAACCTTGAGCTATTAGCAAACGCTGGATCGCTTAAGCAACGGCTTGAACGATTCAAAAGAAGAGGTGTGAGGGGGTTAGCTCAATTGCTTCCGCAATATTTACCCTAAAACCACAGGAGCCTCTTCCAACAACCAACCAAAAGACAAAGGTAAAACAAAACTTTCTCGACGCACCCCTGAAAAGTATGTAATTTCTGCAATAGACAAATCCTATTATCCAAAAACTAACGTACCTAATGCATCCAGAGCAAAATCCCCGAGGAAAATATGGAAAAGGAAGTGGAAAAAAATGGGAACAGAAATTCGTACCTTCACGTCACTAAAAGACCTTACAGAATTTTTAGCAAACCAAACTCTACAGTACCGAGCATTATTTGAAGATTACAGCCAATGGCTAGGCACGTTACTGAGAGACTTTGAAGGCGCCCATAAAAACGAAGAATGGTATCAAAAATCGGCAGCCCTGCAAAAAAACCTGCGCAGCCAATCAAAGAAACCTGCTGAAACGGCAGATAAAGGAAAAAAGGGAGCCAAAGGAAAGGAAGAAACTTCATGCTGGGTTCAATCAGGCGACATTGCAATTTCATTCACGGAACAGGGACAAACAGAAATCCTGTTTGAAGCAATCGAAAAAATAAATAAAAAAATTCAGGAAAATGAGAAATTTAAGGCAACCGTGCAGCAGCTTGCTCGCTTAGGGTTAGGAACAACCGTTAACTACATAGTTTACATTGAAGAAGACGTCCCTAAAAAAATCGTGTTAAAACCAAAAGCAAACACTAAAGGAGATGAAGCCTTCAAGTTTATAGGGGAGCTTTCTGTGCCAGCATTCTACAGTTCCGACCAACCATAAAACCCGAACCTATCGACTGCAAGGGTGGTCATATATGCTGGCTACAAACAAAGTTAAATATTAAAATCACAGCAATGATGTAGCAGAGGAATCAGCCGTAAACCCACAGTATTCTGTCTCAGGAGTCATCGTTTCCATAACCCTTAATAGTTTACAGGCTGAACGAACTGGCGAATACCTCTCAAAAGAAGAATTGTTTTTTGATGTGAACGCGAAGCTGGAAGAGCAAAAAAAAGGCACTAACGAAGTAACACTCAGCTTCGACTTGGCGATTTCTACTAAGCCAAACGTCGTTAAATACAGCACCACAGGCACAGTAACCCTGGTGGGCAAAGCAGATGATATCAAGAAAAAGCTGGAGGTTAATCCTAAAACAAAAATTCCCCAAATCCTCTTCACCATCTACCAGCACGTTTTCAACTCGATCTACATGCTATCCTCCAACCTGAACACGCCATATCCACCGCCAGACCTTCTTCACCCAATGGCAGAAAAAATACAAATATTATCAAGCACACCCCAAAATCAACCGCCGCCAGAAAAACCTGAAACACCGCCAGCGGTAGCTCCTGCGGCTTCTGGTGCGCCAACTGCAGAAAAGCAAGCGCCAAGTAAATAGAAGATTAAAAAAGAAAAAGTTTCTGAGCTTACTTGAAATAGTTAAGCAGTAAAAAGCATAACTAACTAGTCGAACGCGTGTTATTACCGTTTCCGACATATTCCCAAAATAACAATAATCTGGGCAAAAGAACAAACTATTAAACGATTTTTCAGCAAAATAGGTTCGAGAAAGGAGAAGAAAGCTTTGGAGACAGCAGTAGCTACTTTGCTTTTAATAACCGCGGCTGTGGTGCTAACTTGCGTAGTTGTCACCTATGCCGTAAGTACAGTAGAACAAACTCTTAACACAAATAACATCCCACAACTTGGCCCACTAAAAAATCTCGAAAACAACCTTCTAAACCAAACCGACCTATTTAATGGAACCCAACCGCAACTGCCAAGCCAACCGTCGCCCTAAACCACCTTTTTTCTTTTAGTAAAACATTAAAGCGGTAGCTTTTTTCTAGCGGGTGCTCTGTTGATTAGAAATATGGTTTTTGGCTTCATAAATCCTAAAATGCTAAAGCGTCAATTTCTCTCAGAGAAGATTCATGTCCACTGAAACAGCAGAGGCTCCACGGTTCGACGCCGAAAATGCGACAGCCATGACAGCTGACTTCCTGAAAAGGTTAGGGTACAAAGGAAGCTGGTTGCCGATGAAAGTCTCGCTTGATGGGGAACTATACATTGTTGAGATGATGTTTCAAAAACTCACGGCTAAAGTCCAGATAAACTCTAAAACAAAAGAAATAAAAGAATATGAACTCCAAGAAGGCGAAGCAGCAACAAACTCGTTCTTCAAATCAAAAGGACTGATATTTCTGGTAGCCGCAGCTTCAATAGCTGTTGTAGTAGCAGCATTATTAGGAGTCTTCTAATCAAGCGATGGGTCCACAATTTCCGAAGTTACCAGGATTATGAGGGGAACCGAAAATTTCTGGAAGCACAAACAAACTGACGATAGAAAAGCGAACGACTCAGAGCGTTAGATGATAACAGTAAGCTGAGAAATCTGCTAATTACTTATTTTATGTAATTGTTTTATTTTTACTATTTTTACTGTGGTTTTTCGTCTTTTATTAAGCGAAGCCTTAAGAGTGCTTAAGCTTATATAGTAATAACCAAGTTTGGAATCACCTGTCCAGATATTTTTGGCTATGTGAGCAGCTAAATTTGGAACAGGGTGAAGACACATGAACGTATTTGATGCGATGGTATTTAAAAGAGAAATAGGGTCAAGCTGTAGTATAGACGTAAAGATGCTTGATACCTTAAAGGATGGATTTGTTTTAAGCATTGAACAAAACTTGGTCAACGGCAACGGCCTTGTGTTTATAACAAATTTTGTTAATCAGCATAAACTAAGTTTGCTATTAGACAGCGAGCGCTATTTCATTTCTACAAATGCACTAACCCCATTCAGCCAATACATATGGGAAAACTAGAAACACCCATCAACAATAAGACCCTACGTTTGGAGTAGCCTCAAACAATCTTTACCTTATATTTAAAACAAAAATGGGTGCATATTTACCTCTCTTGGCTTTAGCCTTCGAGATGTGTGTGTGCTCAGCCTACCTACCCGGTCTACTAGATGCTTCTAATATGCTTCAAATATGATTCAACATAGTTCAACATAGAATTAATCCCCGCACTTTCAACATGAATTAGCTGTTTTACATGTTGAAGAAGCTTACTTTAACATGGACTTTATTGTTAGATAGTCAAATATGCTCCAGATAAGCCGTGCCCTCAATCCCAAAGGTAACTTAGTTTGGTTAGAAAATTTTAGATTTTCTTTGACATATTAAATAGATCATATGACATCTAAAATAGATAATCTATTCAGGTCAAAAACCCGAGTAATGCAACTAGCTAAACTTGTGTAAAACCCCGATAATTGTTTCTTCTTGGATATTGTCTCGCTAAGCGAAGCTGAGCAGGCAGTTAAATGGGCAGAAGAATTCGTCGAGTTAATAACTGAAAACATTCACTAAAAAAATATTAACCCAAAACATAATTTTCCAGATTCTAACGATTTTCTCATGGGTAATTCAAGTTTTTGGTGGGGCTGGAGAGATTTGAACTCTCGTCTATAGCTGTTTTTTTCAGGCGTTTTTCTGATTTCTGTCAATATTAAGCCCTTATTTGTGCTGGCAAAAAACTATACCCCTCACATGCTTGGGTCTACCAAGGAGCGGCTGCCAATTAGTAATTCATGTAAACAGATTGGGTATAGCCTGATATCTCAGCTAAGAACTCCGACTTATTATTAAGTCGAGTGTAAATATACAGGTCTTCTTTAGCTCGTGTGATGGCTACATAAAATAATCTACGTTCTTCTTCAATTTGGCTTTGAATTCCATTATCTCCTCTTGCAACTTCAAGAATTGAAGGGTCTTCGATTTCACTTGGAAAACCAAATTCACCACTAACAACATTTAAAATAAAAACAACCCTTGCCTCCAGACCTTTGCACTTATGAACTGTTAGCAGTCTTATAGCATTCGATTCTTTAGCGTTATCGATGGATACTTTGATACCGCTGACTTTAGCTAAAAAGTGGAATGTTTGAACAATTTTGAAGAACTGGGACCTGCCAAGAATTTTTGTTCTCATAAAACGAGTAAGCACAAGAATGTCATCCGGTGAATAGCCCTTTCCAATGTACTCATTAATGCGTCCAAGACAATCTTCAACAATTTGTCTACAGTATTGTTTATCAAAACTTTCTTGATGAGGCGACCCAAGAACCAAGATTGGTTTAATCTCTTTCCTGTTTGATAACGCTGGTTTTTGCATTTGTTTTTTCCCGTTGTTCTTTATCAATTCCGCTCCTGCATCGACGATTGACTCGATGCTTCTATAATTAGTGCAGATTTGACTTACTGCTGGATTTTCAAAGTAATCACTAAAGTTAACAAAAAAATTGAGATTTGAACCAGAGAAACCCATTATACTTTGCCAATCATCTCCAACACAGAAAAACTTGCAGTTTGGGTTACGTTCAAGTAATCTTTTGAGAAGATTAAGCCTCTGGGTGCTAATGTCTTGGTACTCATCGACAAGTATATGGTCATAAATATTTTTGCAGAGGTCTTCATTACTATCTAAAGCGACCGTTGCCTCGTTTATCATGTCCTCAAAATCAGTTTTTCCCAATCTTTTCAATTGAGCCTCATAACTTCGAAAAACATTAAGTGCCAGTCGCCCAAATGATAGCTGCTTAGAGCTCCAATTATTGTTCTCCAATTTCTTTGCAATATTATCGGG
The DNA here is from genome assembly GCA_050015395.1 of Bathyarchaeia archaeon. Taxonomy (GTDB): domain Archaea; phylum Thermoproteota; class Bathyarchaeia; order Bathyarchaeales; family Bathycorpusculaceae; genus Bathycorpusculum. Next base: position 38,192 of record JBEKBM010000026.1, on the reverse strand, counting down.
ATTCAAACCATAGGTTTTTGCTATTGTGATGAAATTTTGAATATCATCGATAGGCGTTTTCTGTGATTCCCATATGAGTTCCAGAATCTCCTCATATGTTAATGGTGTAAACAGAAGAGTCTTTTTCAGGGTCTTCTGAAGCTTTTCTTTTAGAAGTTCATAGAACATTTCAGGTTCTTCAGGGTTAAATTCATAAGAATAAGTTTGCGCAAGCATTCGATTATGTTCAGCAAACCATTTCTTCTTCAGCTCCATTGAATCTCTGTATTCTTCGCTCGATTGACTGAAAAATTGTGGCACATTGCCATCTTTGTCAATTCCCCAATGTTCGATAAAAATATCAAATTGGGGTAAATAGAAGTCTGGTCTAAAACCATCAAGGTCTGGTTCATATTTAACCTCAATGGGATTGCCGTTGGCTTTGTGCGTCAGCAGGTAATCCATAATTTCTTTTTCAGCATTGCTGTTCACTTTAGTACCGTTAATCGAAATGTACTTCCGTTCTTTTGCGTGAGTAACAACCGCATCCTTGTCTGAGTCAGTAGGCTCATCTTCTTTATCATGTACAGTTTTTATGTAGCGAATGAACAGTTTGTAAAACTCAGGATTTGTTGCAACATTTTCTTCGAAATAGCTTTTAACAAAACCAAACTTTTTGTTTTCATCCACGATGTCTGTTTTTTCTATTCTTCTGCCAGAGCGTTCGAGAATTTCTTTGCCGAGTTTATGAAAGGTTTTTACATTTACGTTTGTTATTCCATATCGTTGGCATAGTCGTTGCTCAATTTGTTCTTTAGCTTTTCTCTGGTAGGCTATTGCAAGAATACGATTCGGTTGAACAGAGTCAGGTTTCCGTTGTATCAAGTAGGCGATTCGAGTTATGAGTACTTCTGTCTTACCTGAACCCGCTGCTGCAACTACCAAGTTGTACTTGTCATCTGTTACAATAGCTGTTTGCTGTTCATCGTCAAGGGAAATTGCGCCTTTAGACCAGAGATGTTTGTAATCGATTTTCCTTTGCTTGATAAACTTGGGATTGTAAGACAAAACGAATTGTTTGCTTTCATCAAGACTCTTTCTCATCTCACCGATGAATTTAGTGCTGAGAACATTGTTTTTTTCACATGCGGTTATCTCTGATTTGACATTCTCTATTCTTGAAAAGCAATTCGCCTTTTTTGGGTAAATTAGATATATTCCACTCGCTCCTATTTCATGAATTAGTTTGCTAATTTCTGAGATGTTTTCTTTAATTCTTATCTGAATTTTTGCCGTTAATTCGGCGACTTTGTTTTCCGAATCTCGCCCAAAAAAGAAACCAACAAGAAATATTTTCGCATATTTTCGTATACGACTTACTTCATAGTTAGCTTTCAGTTCTTGTATATCATTTTCGAGTTCTGATAGATTGTTATTCTTAGGCGTGTTTCTTAGCAATCGTAGTTTCTTCAAGCACATTTATTGCGGGACCAACTTGACGTTCTCTTGATTGTCAGCTTGCGCTTAAAAGCAATGTGTCCAACTCTTTTTTTGACGAAAGCTTAACTCTCAAAATAAAGGTAGATTGAAGAATCGCAAAAAATCTACCAGCGAGCTCTATGGTGGGGCTGGAGAGATTTGAACTCTCGTCTATAACGCCCGAGGCTACAAGCCTAGACCAAGCTAGCCGACAGCCCCTTTAAATCGCTTTTAGACGGCTATTTTTTGCGGGTTCATAGAATAATGTTGGCTTAGGCTTTAAACTTTAACGGTCAGGCAACATTTGTTGTTGAAAAGAAAGAGTGGCTTAAGCCGATACATTGGTTGAGGTAGTCTCAGTCGGCGAAGCTGCTGTTTCTGGCATTGTTTTTTGGATTTTAGCGAGGTTTTTGTGGTATAAGCGTGCGGCGATGCATAGTGCGGCGGCTACTATTGCAAGGTAGAAGGGCAATTGAAAGCTTCCTGAAACCAAAGCGCTAATGCTCAGACCACTGGCGATGAATTGTGTCGGCAAAGTAAGGGTTGTTGAGCCCATAAGAGGAATACTCATTCCAAGGAATCCAGCGATTATTACAATTGCGACTAGACCAACCACAAAAGATATCAACGCATATAGTGGCTTCTTGTACGAAAAGCCAAGCAGATGTTTAGAGTAAGATTTTGTAGGATTAACAGAGTAAATCAGCATTACAAGACCGCTGGCGGTAAACGTTAGTATGATTATAAGGTTCAAAGCCCAAATTAACGGCACCGTAAATTGAGCACCACCAAACAAGCCGAAATTTGTGTTCACTGGGGAGGCATTAACTTTTATGAGGTTTTCACCAATCGTTAACTGCCACCAAGGGACATAAAAGGAAATAACAAGCACAATTAAAGTGATGATTCCAGCAGCCAGACCAAACCAGTTTATGCTTCGACCCATTCTGTTCACCCAGGCAATTGAAGCTGCCCTACATCATTTACCTGGTCCATATGTACGGTGATGCCGGCGACTTCAACATTTAAGTTTTCAAGGGAAATGTTGATGCTGTTAACTCCTGGATTTTGAGCTTCAAGTTGACTTATTGCGTTTTGATTCAAAATTCCAGAAATGTTGATGATAGAGGTTTCACCTGACGCTATATTGATTGGTTGGCTTAGGGATATATTGCCTAAGGAGACACTATAATCTGCGGATGTTATTTCTGCGGATAGGTTATCGATTGAAATTCCATTTGTTAAGGGGTTAGTAAAGTTGAAGGAAAGAGCAAACGCGCCCGTCTGAGCATTATATTGCGGTTGCCCTACAATCTGGGGCGTCTGAAACTGCGGTTGAGACTGTGACCCAGTGGAATTACCGCCGCTTACCAGGCTCTTAATTTGGGGAGGAACCACTAAACCAAGCAAGTTATCCCTATAAGCGTACGTGATACCAGCGAGAGGGCCAATTACAATTAATATCGATAGTATTGTTAGGGCAATCTTTACTTTGTCCATGCCAACCGCAGGCTTATAGTTGTTCAATTAGCATTTAACTTTTCGTTAAACACAGTAGTTCCGAAAGTGTCTAGTACTTGCTCTTGCTCGGGTATGATTTTTTTACTTGCTGCGCAGGCCTGCAAGTTAGCTCAAGACCTGCTTGAAAGTCTCAAACGACGGCTGGAGAGTATTCACCCGCAGAAGCCTGATGCAATCATGCCAAGATACCACTCAGACTTCACCGTCAGCCTAACTGTATATACAAACGTATATGAAAAACGTATATATTTTGACCTCCGATAGGTAGCTGAGAGAGCACACATAAGCCAATCCACTTACGGATCTACTGAAACAAGCAGAACCTAAAAGTATCTATGTTTCTACACATGTTTTGTCCTTGTAAGGCGTGCTTAAAACCTCTTTCACCTTGTTAGTTATCACGGGACCAAGACCATTCACAGCCTTCGACCAATCATCCACGTTAATTAACGCGTTTATCGGTGTTTGATAAGAATCCAGTATGGCTGTTGCTTTTTCTCTTCCAATATTAGGCAAACTGGCAACAAAATATACTTGGGCATCCGACAGCGTCTCGCATTTTTTGAAGGCGTGCACGACGGGGCTTCTTTTCTCAACAATTTGCTCCTGCCGTGCCGCCACATAAAGGAAATCAATAGTCTCTTTGTACGATGCCGTGTTAACTAGCGAAATTCCGTTTTTGGCTAGATTGAACATTGCTCCCCAAATTGCGCTGGGTTGTATGTGGCTGTACTTGTAGATTATCGGCAGGTAACCCTCAAGAACGATAAGCGATTTGGGATAAGCATCTTTAAGGCTGAAAAGCTGCTCGAAAAGGTACCGCCGGGTGAGGGTGTAAACAAAATCGTTGACGGTTTTACGTTCCACCGCGCACTGGTCAGAGAGAATGTAGTCGCCTTTCTCTAATAATTCAGTTTTAACGTTGACTCCCCGTTCAATTAAGCCTTTAACAATCTTTTCTGCACTACTCGCCTCTCGGCTATCCACTATTATGGTGGGTTCTTCACCCTTCTTCTTTTTATCACTCACGTAAGGAAGCAACGTTTCAGTTCCAGACATACAGTCAACCCTTAATACGTAACCATAACTGCATGTATTTATTTTGCTTGCGCTTCTAAGAATCGAAAACTTAAAAATATAAAAAACAACTTTGGGCTGAAAAATGTCAGCTTTTCCAGTAAAAAACAGTTAAAACGTTAGAAGAAACTATTGATTGAACCAATCGTTTGCTTTGTTAATCATCGTTTTACTCGTACCTGATTAAGAATAACGGTTTTTTTGCTTCTTCGCGCCTAACTTCGAGTGGCACATCTCTCAATGATATACACTCAAGCTTTTGGCTTAAGCGTCCCCTTTTAGCCCTGTCAAAATTCTTGTTTAACAGCATGCAGGATTTCTCAATTTGATAATCCATTAACCCACACCTTTAGTAAGCCACTTTCCTAATCATACGATTTATACACTTGTGTGTGTCACATGACTACAACAATGCTTTCATAAATTAAACTGAACAAATTAAAAATTGAATAGTCTAGCCTGTTAACGCTGAAAATATAGTGAATTAAAGTTAAAAAGACACGCTTTATTAATTAAACAAAAAATAAAATGGAAGGGTTTAAGGTCCCTTTTTAGTGACTTCTTTTATGACACCTGCAGCTACGGTTGTGCCCATGTCTCTGATGGCGAATCGCCCGAGCTCTGGAAAGTCTGTGTAAGCCTCGACGGCTATAGGGTGCAATGGTTCCATTCTTACCCAAGCTGCATCGCCGGTTTTGAGAAAGCTTGGCTTCTCTTCGGTTACTTGGCCTGTGCGTGGATCGATTTTCTTTATTAGTTCGGTGAATCTGCATGCGATTTGTCCTGTGTGGTAGTGGAGTACTGGTGTGTATCCTGCTGCCATGGCGGTTGGGTGGTAAATCACTATGATTTGACCAATGAATTCTTTAGCCACTGTTGGCGGATTGTCAACTGGTCCCGCTACGTCTCCTCTGTGGATGTCGGTTCTTGCGATGCCTCTTACGTTCATGCCGATGTTGTCGCCTGGTTCAGCTACTGGAATGTTGACGTGGTGCATTTCTATTGATTTAACTTCGCCGGTTTTGTTGCTGGGCATGAAAATTATGTTTTGTCCTGCTTTGAGAGTGCCTGTTTCGACTCTGCCGACTGGAACTGTACCGATGCCAGTGATGCTGTAAACGTCTTGAATTGGAACGCGTAAGGGCTTGTTAGTTGGTTTAGCGGGTACTTCTAAAAGGTCTAGTGACTCAATTAGGCTTGGACCAGTGTACCATGGCATTTTGTCGCTTTTCTTGATCAGGTTGTCGCCTGTCCAGCCTGAAACAGGTATAAAGTTGATTTTATCGACTTTGTAGCCTACCATTCGCAGCATTCTTGAAACTTCGTTCTTTATTTCTTCATACCTATCCTTGCTCCAGTTAACGGATGCATCATCCATTTTGTTAACTGCAACAATTAGTTGTCGAATACCTAAAGTGAATGCTAGAAACGCATGCTCGCGTGTTTGGCCGCCTGGACCAATGCCTGCTTCAAACTCGCCTTTTTTGGCTGAGCAGAAGAGCACGGCAGCATCGGCTTGGCTTGCGCCAGTAATCATGTTCTTGATGAAGTCTCTGTGTCCTGGCGCATCAATGACTGTATAGTTGAATTTCTTGGTTTCGAATTTCAGGAATCGAAGGTCGATCGTGACTCCTCTTTCTCGTTCTTCCTTTAAGTTGTCGAGTACCCAAGCGAACTTGAATGTGCCTTTGCCCATTTTTTCGGCTTCTTCTTCATATGCCTTAATTGTTCTCTCGTCAATTGCGCCTGCTAAGTAAAGTAAGTGCCCTGTAGTGGTGGATTTTCCGTGGTCAACGTGCCCCATGATGATGAGGTTTAAGTGGGGTTTTTCTTGTTTGCTCATTTTTTCTTCCTCTATTAATCTTACTCTAATTTATGAATTCGTTAACACATCAGTCCTTCCAATTATTTTAAGTTTATCATCGCAATCCTGCGTTTATGACACATACTTGACTCTGGAAAGATTGGGTTTTGTACGTTGTCAAAAAAACAGGTTCAACCTACAAAGTCTCTGAGGAAACAGCGCAAGCCTTAACCGAGTACATGAAAAACCATCCAGTAGGAAGCTAAGTGTTGTCGGAACGCAAAGAAGAGGTGAAAGAATGAAGGATATACTCATAATATCATTCGAAAATGGTAAGTGGAACTTATACTGCAAATCTAAAGGACAGCCAGAACGCGATGTTGAAGCCCAATTCTTAGAGTTAAAAATACAGTACAACCCTTGGGATTTAAGTTTTGGCGAAGACTTAGAACACATAAAAAAAATAGGAGAGTGCTGAAGGACCGCTTTCTGATGGCTGTGTTACGACACGTAATAAGAAGGAGGTGCTACTACTGTTACGGACCATTTGAGTGTACTAGAGACGTAGGACGTGGCAAGGAAGCCCCACATTGTCTCACCAGGCGGAACTGTTATAGAACTTCCTAGGAAAACGATATTATTTGTCCCAGTACTACTCCAAACGCTCATGGTCTCATATCCATTATAATATGAGGTACTCAGATCTCCTGTAGACATGGATACTGAAACCGCCGGACCTGCTGCCGGATAGATCCCCGTACCAGTCACGGTCACATTGAATGTCAATGCTCCCAGCGCTCCCAGATTGGTGTTGTTGACTCCCACGATCATCATGAACTGCTCATTGGTCACCACACCACTCGCCGGCGGCGGTTCAACCCACCAAACTACTAATCCCTTAGGGATTGTCACTGTTTGTTGAGCAGTTATGGTATTAGAAGGCTTCGTCCAAATTGACACACTAGCTGCAGCAAAAACGACGCCTACAGTTAACATGAGAGCAGCGAGCGTTAAAACAATCATTTTCCTCGTTAAAGCGACTTTCATTCTCTTTTTCACCTCCCCCTCTCCATTCAATAACATAATAGCGCTTTCTTATTAATATTGTCTGAATCAGAAGTATATTAAATTTTAGTTCCAAACCCTAACCCAAACTTACATTCTTTCGTTTTAATTCTCACTCACTCGGTCTCTTTCTCTCTCTCCTTCCCGCACGTAGCTATATCTCGCACACGTAGCTATCACCACGTGTATCACTGTGTATATCACATATTACACAAAAGCAATGAAAAAACTCGTAGAAGAAAATGGTTATTACGGTATGTTAGTCGAGATTAACGCAGACAAACGCAGTATTGAGATCACGCCGTTGCCGACGGAAAAGGATGCTACGGACATTAAAGAGCTTTTTTGAAGGTTAAATCCACATCGCGTTGAAGCATGCAGCCCGTCCAAGAAGACCTGCAATTAATCGAGCAATTCCTCAAAAAAGCATCCACAGCATAGAAGCCAATGCAACTTTTAACATCTTTATGTGTACCAAAATTTGGGAGACACACTGCAAGAGGCAGATAGACCTAAACGCCGATGCAACCGAGATAAAAGCAGGCACCGCGTACATTCTAAGGCTTGAATGCACGTAGTAAACGGTTTTGAGTCTGATAAAAAAAAGGGAAGGCAGTGCGGGAGATGTCGCCACTGTTAGAGTTGTATAAGTTTATGATGTTGCTTCCGCTTGTATTATGACTGGAAAACCCAAGGACCCATGAAAAGTCAGAACACTGATGTTCAAATCAAATTTTAGGCTAATTTTTGCATGCAATATAACTTATAACTTGAGATGGCTATGGCTACTCATGAGCGTCGGTGACGAAATGGCTCAGGGCATATCCATAGTAACAACGACTTGGAACGAAAGAGAAAACATTAAGGAATTAATTCTTAAAGTAAGGTCAGCGCTCAGAGATTTTCCGCATGAAATAATTGTTGTTGATGATAGTTCTTCTGATGGGACATTTGATGTTGCTAAGTGCTTTGCAGATTTGGCGGTTTCAAAAGTTCGGGAAGGGCAAACTAAAGGTTTAGTGTATGGGATGAAACTAGCCAAGTTTCCTGTAATAGTAACAATAGACGCTGACCTAGAAAATAACCCAGATTTCATAATTAGCCTTATTAGCAGATTCGGCGAGTTGGATTTAGTTGTAGCGTCACGAACCACTGTTCCAAGATTTTCAGAGAAGCTGGCTTCCAGAACGCTGGGTAAAATGTTAGGAGTATCAGATTTTTTCTCAAATTTTAGGGCTTACAAAAAAGAAACAATTGCCCACTTTAACCTGAGGGGCGGAGAAACCTTTGGCGGCGAATTACTGGTTATTGCTAAAAAGCATGGTTTTAAGATTGGCGAAGTAATGTATGAGCCTCCGCCTAGGCGCTGTAACCCGCGGATTGGCGGCAAAATTAGAGCTAACTTAAGGATAATCGTTGCTTTGCTCAAGTGCTGTATTATTTATTTAGTTTAACTCACTGCCTTCAGATTTAAGGGTAAGATTATTAGTTTGATTTCTCTAATTTTTTAGGGTAGAATTTTGGCTAATTTTGAGTTATCATTGAATGGTTCATGGAAGTTCAAAGGTTTTGTCGAGTGCAACGGAGAAGAATTAGGGGCGTACAGAGTGGAATACGATGATGATGGTTGGCTTCCAGCGAAAGTTCCGGGAACTGTTCACTTGGACTTATTGGCTAACAATGTTATCCCCGACCCATTCAAGGATTTAAACGAGGAAAAGGTCCAATGGGCACCTGAAAACGAGTGGTGGTACCGCAAAGAAATCGAGTTATCACCTGAACTTTTAGAAAAGCAGGTTGTTGAGCTTGTTTTTGATGGTTTAGACACGTTTGCCACTGTCTGGGTGAACGGCGTAAAAGTTGGCGAAGCAAATAACATGTTTACTTCCTGGCGATTCAACATCAGCAAAGCAGTGAAAGATGGCAGGAACGTTATTGCAGTTTGCTTTAAGCCCTACAAGGTTGCATTTGAATTGGAACGCAAATACAGCGGCAAATATGGCTCTTTGCATGCTGAGAACTTTTCAGCCAGACCATACGTGCGCAAGGCACAATATTCTTTCGGCTGGGATTGGGGACCAACCTTACCAACAGCTGGAATCTGGCGGAACGCAAGAGTAATCGCCTATGACAAGGCAAAGTTAGGTTATCTAGCAGCTTTGCCCTTGGAAGTTTCAGAAGACAAAGCAAAAATTAAAGCCATCGCCGATGTTTACGCCCCAAAGCCTTACGTTGTTAAGGCTAAGTTTGTTATGGAAGGGTTCGGGCAGAGAAATGAAAAACAAGTAAGCAAGCGAATTGCTTCTGGGAAGAGTTGTCTTGAAAGCGAGTTTGAAATTGCTAAGCCACATCTTTGGTGGCCCAGAGGTTATGGTGCACAGAATCTTTATAATGTTTCAGTGGAGCTTTACTGCGCCGAGGTTTTATGTGATAAGGCAGCGGCTAAATGCGGGATTAGAAGCGTAAAGCTTCTGCAGGAGCCTGATGATGAAGGCAAATCGTTTATTTTCATAGTCAATGGTTTGCCAGTTTTTTGTAAGGGGGCTAACTGGGTACCTGCCGACTCCTTTTTGCCCAGAGTTACGGCAGACCGCTATCAGAGACTTCTCGGTTTGGCGGCGGAAGCGAACTTTAACATGCTCAGGGTTTGGGGCGGCGGAATCTACGAAGACAATGCCTTTTACGATTTGTGTGATAGGCTTGGAATAATGGTTTGGCAAGATTTCATGTACGCCTCCTCAGCTTACCCAGAAGACGACTGGTTCCTCAAGGAAGCCGAAAGAGAAGCAGAGGAGGTCGTGCGGCGTTTGCGAGGACACGCTTGCATAGTTGTTTGGTGCGGCAACAACGAGGTTCAATGGCAATACAAAACCTTGTGGAAGGATACTCCTAGACTGTTTGGGTTGCCAATATTTGAAAAGATACTGCCAGACGTAATAGGTAGACTTGATGGCACCCGTCCTTACCGGCCAAGCAGTCCATATGACGAAGGAGAACCCAATAGTGAGCATGAAGGCAGTAGGAACAACTGGATTGTTTGGAGTAAACAAGTGGATTACCCCGCGTATCTTGATGATAAGGGGCGTTTTTTGACAGAGTTTGGCTGGCAGGCTCCACCAACGCTTGAGCTCTTAAGTGAATACCTGGATAGCGCTGACTTGAATCTTGATTCGCCTGCGTTTGACGCTCATGAGAAGCAGGTTGACGGGTTAAAAATACTACGTACATTACTATCCTTGCACTACCCTGTGCCTGAAGACCTCAAGCGGTTTACACTTTATGCGCAGCTGAATCAGGCTGAAGCATTAAAGACAGCGGTGACCCATTGGAGAAGCCGCATGTTCAAAACCAGCGGATGCTTAATTTGGCAACTCAATGATTGCTGGCCAGCGATAAGCTGGAGCCTCATTGATTACGGCTTGAATCCTAAGCCAGCATACTATTTTGTCAAGCGGGCTTTTCAACCAGTCATTGCCCCATTAATTGTTAAACAGGGCAAAGTTTACGCTTACATCGTTAACGAAACAAGCAAGAGCTTAGAGTTGGATTTTAAGTTTGAACTCTTAAAGTTTAACGGTGAGAGCCTGCATGCTGAAAACAGAAAGGCGACAACGCCAGCTTACACTTCCGCTTTAGTTTTAAATGAAGCTTTAGATACTCTTCCAGTTGTAGATAACTGTCTTTTAACGATTAGTCTTGAAAGAAATGGCATAATCGTTTATGAGGATTCAAAAACCGTTCAAGAACCCAAGGACTTGAAACTACCAATACCAAAAATTAAAACGGATATCAAAAAAGCTGGCGACAGAACTTTTAAAATTTCGCTTGAGTCGACGGTTTATGCTAAAGCGGTAAAATTAGATATGGGTGGCTTGGATGGAAGGTTTGAGGATAATTTTTTTGACCTTATTCCTAATAGGCAAAAAATTGTAAAATGCAAAATTAAACATAACGCAAGCCTGAACAAATTTCAGGAGACTTTCAAGTGCCAATCTTACCCTTACACTTAACAGTTTAGTCGAATTATTCTTCTCTCAAAATCGGCGCTTTCATCATTAATCCGCTAGCTACATTACTTTTGATTAAAGATTTAACACCTATCCACTCTACAAGCGAGTAACCAATAAGTACTTGGCACCAGAAAGTCAATAATCGAGTTAACGTGGTTGCGGCTGCTGCAACAACGATTGGAACGCCATATAAAGCGAAAAGACTAATCATGGTAACTTCTACTGCGCCGACGGGGAAGCCCGCCGTTACGGTTTCGACAGTTGTGACAATACAATATATGGTAGCTAAATCAATGATGGAGATGCCTGTAAAGTTAAGCGAATAAAAAATCATCAAGTAAACAATTATATTAAACAGCCAAGCAATAATAGCGAAAATGACTGGTTTTATTAGGTAACGCGGGTTAGCTTTAAAGGTTCTAAATGCTTCGCTGAAAGAAGACAGGGAATCAGAAATTTTTTCTCTTAAATTACCTAATGTTATTGGGTTCTTTGTTACACGTCTCGCTATCCACATGGAAAAGTTGACTATTTTCTCACCGGCGCTTTCCTTGAAAGCTATAATAAAAACAACTGCTATCACTCCAGCAGTTCCAATTGACACTAAAATAACAGGTGTAAGCAGGTAAATTGGCAATTGATGATAAAGCAAAAGCATTAGAAAACTGACCAGTAATCCGCCTGAATAAACAAATGTGCTGATTATGCGTGAACCAATTACTGCTCCAGCGGCTATTCCAGGGTCATTTTTTGTTTCTTTTTGAGCTAAGACTATTCGTGTTAATTCTCCGCCAACTGTTGCGCTTGGAACAACTAACTCAACAAAGTTTCCAATCCAATTGTAAAGTATGATTTTTCTCAGCTTAATTTTAACCGATAAGGAACCCAGCAAACTATGCCATATTAAAGAATCGAAAACTACTGCTAGAAAAAGCGAAATTACAGCTAACGAGAAAAACAGCGAATATTGGTAAACGTTAAGTTTACTTAGAAGACTAAAAAGACCACCAAACCCTACAAAGAACCACAAGTATAGTGTAAAAGCTACCAAACCGAGAAGCATGAAGGCAATTGATTTGCGTCCAACTAAAGGCGTGTTACTATTTCACCTATTTCCTCTTTCAAAGCATTAATCATCCGGAAAAAAACAGCAATGAACCCCCCCCTAAACATTGAACGGTCATTTTCAAGATAATAAAGCCAAAAAGCTTCTGCTATTCTACCATATTATTATAATAAAGTTCCATTTAAACATCCATATTAATGAAACGGCTAGAAAAAATAGTTTTCTTCAATCTCTTTCTACACTTTTAACTTCTGATACTTTAACGTAGCTTTTCCCAAAGGATTGATAAGCAGGCGGCTAAAAGCAACCAAAAACCCAGTTACCCCATAATGTAGCTATAGTCTTACGCAAGCACTATTAAATGACAAATAAGATTGCGAAAAAGTCTTTGCCGAATATTTTTGAACTCGATACCAAAAAATATAATTCAGTCACTAACCATAATTAAATTGGGGTTTTTGTTTTGTCCAGTTGCGATACAGCTATTCTTAAGAATCTTATGCTTTATCTGAAAACTAAATCGCTTACTTCTGAGAACATGTTTAGGCGGGAAACCAGAGAGGTAGACGACATGTTTATGGACCTTTTAAGCGTCTTCCAAAGATACTACGACCATTCGCCAGAAGCGGATAGGCAAACACTTCGCAGTATGCTAGACTTGATAATTCTTGTTTCTGAGCAGGTGCATGCATCTCACAGGCAGGCGGAAAGCACGATTGGCGATTTTAAAATTTACATTACTGCTCTTGAAGGCTCATACAAGAGTGTTGACGGAGAATTTGACAAGTCCGTTGCTCAACCTGCTGAAAAAGAAGCTGAAGCCAAAGATAAAGAGGAAGAAGAAAGAGCCAAAGCTATAGAGGAATACAGCAAGAAAGTTAGGCCAAGATTCTACGAGTAACTTTTTAAAAATATGTTTTTGGGAGGCGATATGTTATGGGATTTATCAAGTTAGCGTCAACAAACGATGCAAAACCAAACAGTATGATGGGCGTAACAATCAACAACAAAAAAATATTGCTCGCCAACGTAAACGGAAATTACTATGCCATCGGCAATGTGTGCGCACACAGGGGTTGTCAATTATCTAAGGGAAAACTTAAAGGTGAAACAGTCATATGCCCGTGCCACGGATCCACCTTTGACCTTAAAACAGGCAATTTTGTTAAAGGACCAACAGTTAAACCTGAACCTACATACGAACTAAAAGTTGAAAATAACGATATCATGATTAACCTGTAGCTTACCTTTCAATTAACTCAATAAGCGTTCCATCTGGATCCTCAACAAAGGCAATTACTGGTCCATTCGATCCAAGTTTGAAGGGCTCATCACTAATCGTCACATTTTCCTTCCGCAAAGCAGCAATAGCCTTGCCCATGTCTGCAACTTCAAACCCTAAATGATCAAACAATCGCTCTTCATATTCAGGTTGATTGAAATTCTTTTGGTTACGGTAGAAGGTTAATTCAAGCGTGCAGCCTTCGCCCTCTGCGTCTTGAAGGAAAGCGATTTCAGCGTTAGTCTGCTTAATCTCTCGGCGACTCAGAAGCTTCAGGCCTAGAAGTCTGGTGTAAAAGTCAATGGATCTCGTCATGTTGCTTGTACGAATGCTTGCATGAACAAACACTTTCTCACCCCATGTTCCTTATGCTTACGAACGCAGGGTTTGTTATAACCCCTTTGTTTTTGGAATAATCCATTATCTCACTTTCGCTTCCTGAATAGCTTATGTCCTTCAATCTCAGTCAGCATGAAAGCCAAAACCTACTTCCATCAGCTTAATTGCCTCTTCCATAGTATCAGCAACTTTAACGGTGAATTGGTCGTTAGTTTCTTGGTAAAGCATAAACCTATGAGGCATGGGTCACGTGTGCTTTCAGAAGACCTTAACGCTTCTTGAGCAACTTTTCCGTTGTTCAAAAGACTTAAATTAAAACTATTAGTTATTCAGAATTAGCGAGGGTTAGCGATGAAAACAAAAACTATTGTTGTGAATCTAAGACCTGTCGACCCTTCCAAGCTGGAAATAATGAAGGTGCCAGGAACTAAAGAAACATTCAAGTTTAATTTATTGTTAGAAGCAGTGCCTGATTCTGTTTGGAAGGATTTCTTTTATGATGAGTTACGAAAAAAACCGATACCGTTAGACTCCGAAGTCGATTTTGAAGGAATGAGCATTTATGTGCTCAGTACACCCAACAAAATCAATGATATAATTGAGTTGGTAAAAAAACTCGTGAATTCCACTAACGAGCACGTGCAACAGCACAACAAGAGAATTGGGGAAGAAAATGAAATTGAGAGAAAAATGAATGTGGATGACGAAGAAAAAATCAAACGGATGCGTGAAGCATTAAAGAAATAAAACAGCCTTCCTTTTTCTTAGATCGAACAACGTCAGATTGCTGAAAGTGTCCTCCAGGTCGGGTTGAGGAAGACTTGAATCCAAGCCAGACCGTGTGAAAACTCAAGTTTAGTTTTGGAAATTGCGTCTTATACGTGAAAACGTGTCCAATAAGCCCTGCCACTTCGCCATAAACTTAGCAATTTTCCGAAATCTTTTTGGATTCTTCATCTAAAGTTTTATTCACAAGAGCATCTGCCCGTTGAATGTAAGGGTTGCTTCGGGGAACGTTAACAAAGCTTATTTTTTTAAAGCAGCTTTTCAATTCTTTTGCGTTGCGCCAAAGTTTTTGTAACTCAAAGTTTTTTACGCTGTATTCCCCGTTAAGCTGTTTTGCGACTAATTCGCTGTCCAAGTGGCAAACGACTTCTTCAACTTTAAGAGCTATGGCAAACTCCAATGCCGCTATCAACGCTTTGTACTCTGACTGGTTATTCGTATGTATCCCTATGAAGCGTGAATCCGCTTTTACAACCACGCCTTTTTCCGTTAACGCTAAATAAGCTATAGCGGCTGGCCCAGGGTTACCTCTTGCTCCACCGTCGGAGTATAGCAGTAAACGCATTTACGTGGCATCCCTCGCTTCTTATGCATGTTAGACCTACTTATTATTTAAAGCGTTGAGGTTTCATTTAGCCCCTACGCGGATTGAACTTTGCAGAGTCAAACACAGCTTTCCAAGCCATTTTTAACCAAATTCCACCACAACCAGACGCCAAATCAAACCCTAAAGCAAAAAAGCAACCCAAAACAACCCCTTCAAAGCGGGGGAGGGGACTACTATTTACACGCTTTTTCTCAAAGCTAAAAGCCAACCATAACCAGTTCCTAGCCAAAAAGGCGCCACTTAACTGAAGCGCTGAGAAGACAATCGCCAATTTGATTGGTTGTTATTGTTGATGTACAATCACATTCGTTTAAGAGCCAAAGAAGCCATAAATCAAATTAAACATGGGGAAGGTAGTTTGACAAGCAGTTTACTTGGAACCGCAAAATTAAATTCACAAGAACTCCAGTTTGCTCTTCTAAAACATGAAAAAGAATGGAGTATTGCTAAGGGCTCAAGAAGAGGAAAAATGGATATTATAGCAGAGATTCTACTTTTCTGCGAGCAACAAAAAACAAAAACCAGCATAATGTACAATGCAAACCTAAATTATTCCCAGCTTAAAAGCCAAATGAACGCTTTAATATCTCAGGGTTTGCTTGAGAAAAAACTAAACAAATACGTTACAACCGAAAGAGGATACCGTTTTCTCGAATTATTCGCTCAACTCAACGATTTACTAGACGAATTCAAGAATATCAAATAAATTTTACTTTTAATTAGACCCTTTACCGCTTTATTTCATTTCAATAACGTAGCCGAATTCCGAAATAACTGTTTTAAGCTTGGACAGCTTGAGCAAAATTTGTGATAGACTTGAGTGATATAGACATCATTATTGCGGATGTGTCTTTCTTTGTTGGCATGGTCATTTTTGTCTACTGCTTTGGCGAAGTTTATGATTGGTGGTATGCTCGAAAGAAACGACCAATGACTTGAGTTTCTACTTTTTCTACGTTTAGCGTCTTGTGTTCATTAGAAAGATCTTAGTGCTACTGTGATAAAGTCAGTCACATATGTTTACGTCTTACCGTAACGTTGGCTGTCTTTACGGCTTGTTTACTCATTCAGTTTACAGTTTAGTTAGAACCGTGCCCCATTTTCGGAGGATATCTGGAAGCACCCAATAATCTTCGTCTCTATGTCGAAAAATACTTGCAACTTAGTTTTCTACTTATTTCAGCGACTCCTTCAGAGCTGAAAAGTAAGATAGAACCTGCCCG
Source organism: Bathyarchaeia archaeon (assembly GCA_050015395.1). Classification (GTDB taxonomy): domain Archaea; phylum Thermoproteota; class Bathyarchaeia; order Bathyarchaeales; family Bathycorpusculaceae; genus Bathycorpusculum. The sequence continues at coordinate 21,954 of JBEKBM010000026.1, read as the reverse complement.
ATTTGCTCTTCAGACATGGATAGGATGGTTTTAACTGCCGCTTTCTGCTTTGGCGATGAAGAAACCGCAATCGTTGCTAAAGCATAATCTAAACTTGTAAAGAGGGGCTCCCATGGAATGCTAACTCGTTTACCTTTCAGGTTGTATAGGGCAAGGACGAATGCGCTGGCTCGACTTAAGCTGTCTTTGAAAGCTTGAATTGCTCCGCCAATAGCTATAGTATCATATTCTTTTCCTGAAAGAAAACTCTCGATTACCTTATAATTTTGTTCTAAATTTTGGATTTCAGCAAAAAGGTCTTGCTTAATTCTTGTTTCTGTATTATCTTGCATGCTTCATCACTTTCTATGTGTTAAAATCAAGTACATAAGACTTCTTTTCCGCTTATCGCCTTTTGTGCTTGCACTCGGTAACAGCCAGGCAGTACAAGCAAGATTTGTAATGTTCTTACCAACGTCTTTTTTGCGCTTGAGATAGTTAAACAAACTATTGAGGAACCGTTAAAGCAAAACTCTTAATAGCCAATGATTTAATCACAAGTTTCATGAGCCAAACCAAGCAAATCGAGCAGAAATGGCAAGCCAAATGGGAAAACGCCCACATTTTTGAGGCTGACCCAGACCCAAAAAGAAAGAAAATAATGGTGACTTTTCCATACCCATACATGAATGGCCCATTACATGTGGGGCACACGTTCACGGCTTCACGTGTTGACGCTTACGCTAGGTTCAAGCGTATGCAAGGTTACAACGTGCTTTGGCCTTGGGGTTGGCATTGGACGGGACAACCGCTTCTAGGAGCCAGCCAGCGAGTAGCGAGAGGTGACGAAGCCTTCATTCGAGTTCTCCGTGAAGTTGACGGCGTTCCAGAATCAGAATTGAAAAAGTTTGTTGACCCGTTGTATATGGCTCAATATTACACTAATGAGGGACGCTTAGCCGTTAAAAGCATAGGTTTCTCAGTAGATTGGCGACGCGAATTCACCACCATAATGCCGACTTACCAGAAATTTATTGAGTGGCAATACAAAAACCTCAAAGAAAAAGGCTACGTCACGCGGGGAACGCATCCTGTTGTGTGGTGCCCAAAAGACCAAAGCCCAACAGGAGACCATGACCGCCAAGTAGGCGAAGGCGTCACTCCAGAAGAATACACGTTGATAAAATACAAGCTTGACGAGAACACGTTTTTGCCAGCGGCAACTTTCCGTCCCGAAACAATCTATGGCATTACAAACATGTGGATAAATCCCGACGCAACATACGTTGAAGCAGCCGTTAATGGGGAAAACTGGATAATTAGTCAAGAAGCCGCTGAGAAACTTAAAGAGCAAGAAAAGAAAGCACAAGTAAAACGTTCGTTTAAAGGTAAGGAGCTTATTGGCAAAGTTTTCGAAAACCCTATAACGAAAAGCAAGTTTCCTATTTTGCCAGGCTGGTTTGTTGACCCAAAAACTGCTACAGGAGTCGTTTACAGTGTGCCCGCCCACGCACCGTACGATTGGCTGGCACTCAAGTATTTGCAGGAAAAGCCTGAGGTTCTCAAGGATTTTGGCGTTGACCCTGAAGTCGTTAAGCGGATTAAACCTATCTCAATAATTAAGGTCGATGGTTTCGGCGAGTACCCAGCCGTTGAAATAGTTCAACAAATGGGCATCAAAGACCAGAATGATGCCAAAGCGGATGAGGCTACAAAACAATTATACAAAAAAGAATTCCACAGCGGAGTGCTAAAGCAGAATTGCGGACCTTACGCTGGAAAATCCGTCAGGGACGTAAAAGATACGCTTATTGCTGATTTCCGTAAGCTCGGCGTCGCCGACAACATGTACGATTTGCCAGAGCCAGTGGTTTGCCGATGCATGACCCAGTGCATAGTAAAGATACTTTCAGACCAGTGGTTCCTAAACTACTCCGACCAACAGTGGAAGGCAAAAGCCAAAGAAGCAGTGGCTCAAATGACGATTTACCCTGACTCAGCCAAACAATCGTTCAACACCGTTATAGACTGGCTGAGAGAATGGGCTTGCGCCAGAACCACAGGTTTCGGAACTCCATTGCCTTGGGGAAAAGGCTGGATAATCGAGACACTAAGCGATTCAACAATTTACATGGCGTTTTACACCATAAACAAGCACATAAAACAAAACAACATTAAGCCTGAAGCTTTAACGCCCGAAGTGTTTGACTATATTTTCTACGGAAAAGAAGACACTGCTTCAGTCATCTCAGCTATAGGTAGAGATAGCGGATTAACTATTGATGTTTTGGAGGCAATGAGGCAGGAATTCTTGTATTGGTACCCTTTTGACCTTAGAAATTCAGCTAAAGAACTTGTACCCAACCATTTGACCTTCTGCATATTCCATCATGCAGCCCTGTTTCCGCCTGAACACTGGCCCAAAGCCATAGGAGTAAACGGTATGCTCATGGTTGAAGGCAAACAAATGCACAAGAGCAAAGGCAACTTCGTAACAATGAAGGGCGCCGTTGAAAAGTATGGAGCCGACGCCACCCGCAGCGCACTGTTGCTGGGTGCAGAGGGCATGGATGACCCTGACTGGCGAGCGGAAAACGTAAGCGACTTGCAAGGCAAGTTTGAAGCGTTATGCAGTTTCGCAAGCGCAGTAATCGCTTCTGCCAAAAAAGAAGAAGACACAGTACTGGAACGATGGCTGCAAAGCAAACTTCAACACAGAATTAAAGATGTCACAGTCAGCTTAGATGAGCTTAAAACCCGAACCGCCTTGCAGATTGCCTTGTTTGAAACTTGGAATGACCTGCGCTGGTATATCCAACGAAAAGGCAGCACTGACGCTAAAGCGCTGGGCGAAGCAGTGAAAATTTGGCTTAAAATGCTTGCACCTTTCGCGCCTTTCATGTGCGAGGAACTTTGGAGCCAAACAGGCGACGCAGGATTCATTAGCGTTGCAAAATGGCCATTGTTTGATGAGGCAAAAGTTGACGTAGCTGCGGAAGAGCAGGAGAACCTGATAATTGATGTAATGGCAGACACTTCCAATATCCTAAAAGCTATGAAGATTACACCTAAACGCGTATGCTACTTCACAGCTGCGTCATGGAAGTGGCAGGTGTACCTGAAAGTTTTGGACAAAACCTTAGCTGGCGAGGCAAAGATTAACGAGTTAATGAAAGAATTTGCCGCCGACAAGGACCTGAAGCCGCACATGAAGGACATTGCAGGCATGGTTCCAAGAGTGATGAAGGCTTTAAATAAACTGGCAAATGAAAGAAAAGTTAACATGCTAAAAATTAAAGCTGTGGATGAGAAAGAAATCTTGGATAGTGCACTTGGCTTTTTGAAGGAACGCTTTAAAGCTGAAGTATGCGTGTTCAGCGAAGATTATCAGAAACGTTATGACCCTAAGAATCGTGCAGTGATGGCTATGCCTTACCAACCAGCAATATACATCGAATAAACTCTACTTTCTCTCTTTACTTAACAGTAGATCCGTAAGTGGGTTAGCTTTGTGTGCTCTACTACCTACCGGGTAGGTGTAGTTATATACGTTTTGACGGTACATTTTGACGGTACAGTTGGGCTGGCAGTAACGTTTGAGTGGTTTCTTGGCTTGGATTGCTCAGGCTTATGCAGGTAAACACTCTTAGGCGTCGTTGAAGGCTTTCAAGCAGCCTTAAGCTGGCTTGCAACTATGCTTAGCAAGTAAAAGCGTTATACCCAAGCAAGTGCCAGACACTTTCGGAACTACTGCTTAAGCGCAATGTTTTAAATGCTTGCTTCAGGTGGCTCTTCCCGGTTTTTCAGTTTCTCTTCCAGAAGCATCAGCAGTTCCTGAGGTTTCACAGGTTTAACTAAGTAAGCATCTGCGCCTTCATCAAGCGCTTTAACGCCTGTTTCTAAGGATGGAAAACCAGTAATCATTATTTTCACGGTGTGCTGTAATTGCTTTTTGAGTTTAGCAAGTAAATCTGTGCCATCCATATCTGGAAGCCTGATGTCAACCAATGCTAAATCGAAATGGTGATTTTCTGCTTTCTCCATAGCTTCTTTTCCGGTTTCTGCAACGTCAATTTCATAGCCGCTTTTTTGAAGAATGCGCGTGAATGTTCGAAGTATCGATTTGTCATCATCAACAACAAGTATCGTTTTTTTACTTCCTATCACTTAAACAATCCTCCATTAATTTGACACGGATACTTTCTTCAACCCTCGTTTAAGGTGAACGATAAGCAATCAAAGCCATTGCAACACTCAACCAAGCGCATGCTTGATTTGACGCAACAAGGACTTCTACCCTAACCTTCGGGTATGCTAAAGATGTTTTTCGAGACTAATAAACGCTATCCCCCTTAGCACCTTTTCCGACAGAAGCCAAAAACAAAATCCTACATCAAAACGCCTCCACTATAGGGTATACTCTCATGAAAGACCGCTACTCTAAAGCCAGCGACCAATCCTAACCGAAAGCCAGCAAGCCAAGTTACGCATCAATCTTTTTTAGCTTTTCCCCATAACGCTTCCCATTGACATTACCATAAGCCTCACGCCTAGTCAACATAAACCAAACAATCTTCAGCATCTTACACGCAACAGCCACCACAGCCTTCTGATCACCACGCCTAGCCCTCACACGCTCATAAAAGCCACCAAGCTTCTCATCATGCCGCACCGCAACCCACGCCGCCTCAACCATAACCCACCTCAACATACTAGAACCTTGAATTTTTTTCTAATACCGTGCTTATGGCTTATGGTAATTACATAAGTTTAATATCGATAACTTGCTGTTGATAAAAGAGGCAGGGGAAGAATATAATGAACAGGTTTGGGAAGAGGAGATTAGGTTTGATGAAAACAAATAAAATAGCGAAAATTTTGCCTGTAACAGTAATTGTTCTTCTATCAGTCATTCTTGTAATTACGGTTCCAATTCACATGGCAGCCGGGCAATCGACATTTCAGACTTGGAACATGGTTGTGACGTCGGAGAGTGGTTCTCACTCTGGAACATTAGATGTGTTATCGGATGGCGATTTTACGTCCCAAGGTTTCACCGGTAGCACATCGCAGGGTACCTATGATATTTCGGAGGTCGGTACGATGTCGGGGACATCAATTACTTTTACGGAAACTGCATCGTATGATAGCGGAAACGGATACATCTACGGTAATGGCGTTGGAACACTCAACGCAGCATTTCCAGCTGCCACATCAGCAAGCGGAACAATCTCCGGCACCATTTCAGACCCATTAGGGCAAAGGAGTTACAGCATGGACTTTACTGCCACAAAAACATCTGGCGGAAGCAGTAACGGGGGAAGCAGCTCGTCAGGTTCAGGATTCTTTTCAAGTTTAGGAGTGGCTGTAGGGGCAACCGGAGCTAACGCAGCGACTATAGGAGCACTGTTTTTAGCAGGGTGTATAGCCTTTCCAATTGCAATGATAGGTGGAATCACAATTGCAAAAAGGAAAATGAAAAATTTCGGGAGCGCACGCAAGTCGAAAAAAGCAAAGTTGCGGAATTCACACCCAGTGGGATATACAGTTTCACCGGCAGCCCCGCCCGCCCAATCCGCACAATCAACCACGTTCGGCCTTAATGCTGGTCCGATTGAGCCAGGAGGCGTTAACATTGGCGGTCCCGGAGCGTCAGTTGGGCCATCTCCGTTGGGAGCGTTACCGTTCTTGAACGGGGATTGGATGACGCCCGGTCTGGTTACTCTTAGTTGGGACAAGCCCTTATTTGACCCATCCAAATATAACCTCGTTGGCTACGATGTTTTTCAGCAGACGTATGTAGCAACAAACACGGCCCCCACGAGCATACAATTGGGGACTACGCCTACATTGGGGTCAAACACTAACTCGACCACCCTGCCCTTCACCCAGACATATAGTCACAGCACCGGCGGAGATATAGTAGGATACAGAGTAGACCCAGTCTTTCAAGAGATAACACCGCAAGGAGTAGGTCCCACTTTCCATTCTGGCGGAATAGGGATCAGAGTCGGACAACCCTACGGAACCTTAGGTGTCGGGCCATAAAAACAAAAAAATAATCAAATTCAACTATCTGCCCGCCTTTTATTTTTCTTCTTCTCAAGCAGATAGTAAGTAAGTGCAAAAATTTTATATTTTGCTTTTACTTACTTTGGGGTTTTGGGGGATAAAATTTTAGTTCTGAACTGCACAATAAACCCTAAAACACCCGTTATTGTGCAGAACCATACTTCACTGTTGCAAATCCTCTTGCCAAAAACGGCGAAACTGACTTGATGTACACGGTAAAGAAGGTTTTTGCCAGATCTACAACTGCATCTGCGAGTTTCCAACAATCCAACCTCGCTCTAACTAAGATTGTGTAGTTGCCTAAAATGTCAAATACTTAAACAGTGAATCTCGCTTATTTGAGAGAAAATACAGATAAACCAAAAATTAAACGCAAAGGTTAATAGATATAATCGAATTTTACCGATGGTACTTCACGGCTCACGCAGCTTCAACTTTAAGCTGCTTGGGAACAGCTAATTTAACCCAAAAGATAGGTGCATGGACGGTTAAGAATGAAGGTCTACGTTAGAACGCCAGCCAGACTTCACTTAGGACTTATTGATTTAGGAGGCGAGCTGGGGCGGGTTTTTGGCGGAATAGGAGTAGCTGTAAATCGTCCTAACGTCATTCTTGAGGCTGAATCATCCCAAAATCTTGAATTTAAGGGCGAAAAAAGCGAAAATTTACGACCCATAGTGGAGCTACTGCTTAAGAAATATAACATAAAACCCCAAGTTTCTATTAACGTAAGGCAAACTATCCCCGAGCACGTTGGATTAGGCTCCGGAACCCAGTTATCGTTAGCCGCCGCCGTTGCAGTATCAAGGCTTTTTCGTTTGAAGGTCTCGGTTGAAAGTCTTGCGCGTTTAACGGGAAGGGGACAGGTTTCTGGTGTGGGAACAGCACTTTTCGAGCAAGGCGGTTTTGTTGTTGAAGCTGGATTAAAAAGTCAAGGAAACAAGCCCAATCCACAAGCATTGATAAACTTTCCGCCTGTAATATTCCGTCAGTCATTTCCAGAGGATTGGTTTTTTGTTGTAGCTATCCCCAATGTTAAGAAAGGATTATCTGGTCAACAGGAAGCCACAGCGCTTAAGCATTTGCAGCCTATGCATAAAGAAAAAGCCGCCCTCATAAGTCATCTAATAGTTATGGGTCTGCTGCCAGCACTCAAGGAAAGAGACATAGAAACTTTTGGAAAATCCTTAACCGAAATTCAAAATATAGCGGGAGACTACTTTGCAACGGTTCAAGGAGCACGATTCTCAAGCTCCCCAGCAGGAGACTGCATAAAGCACATGCTGGAAAACGGAGCCCATGGCGCTGGGCAAAGTTCCTGGGGTCCAACCGTTTACGGACTTGCCCATAGAGAAGTAGAAGCAAAAAAATTATCAATTTCGACTAGGAGGTTCTTGCAAGAAAGCATTGGCGGGCAAGTATTCTTCACAACAGCAAACAATAAAGGAGCCTACATAAAATCAACAACTTCACAGAATCCATGAGTTGGTAGAACGATGAAAAAGCAAGATTTATTCAGAATAATTGAGGAAAGAAAACGTGAACTTTACATTAGCGGATTGGCTGCCGTGGTATAACAAAATTCTTGAAACCTTCGGGTACGACCAGCGCGGGGACCAGCGAGCAACTGATTTGCTAAGCACATTGCTGGCTGAGCGGGCTGGGCATGTGGCTGAGCTAAGGAAGCTAATTGAAAATAGACCCGTGTTGGTTTTTGGTGCTGGTCCATCTCTTGAAGAAGACCTCAGACAAGTCATGAAAGAAGGACTCTTGCAAAAGACTGTGACCGTTGTGGCCGATGGAGCGACAACAGCTTTCGTTGAAATATCAGGAACAGCGCCGAATGTAATCGTAACCGACTTGGATGGAACAATTAGCGATATTATTTACGCTCAGAATCTAGGGGCTATCGTGGTTATTCATGCGCATGGAGATAATATTGATAGGCTGAAAAAATATGTGCCAGCGTTTTCCAAAGCTATAGGTAGCACACAGGTGCATCCTCGTTCTAATGTGTACAATTTTCTGGGTTTCACTGATGGTGACCGAGCAGTTTTTCTAGCAGCAGGGATGGGGGCTAAACTGATTGCATTAGCTGGAATGGATTTCGGATACACCGTAGGCAAATACTCCAAGAAGCATGTAGCATCAATTGAAGTTAAGAGAAAAAAACTCAAGATCGGTAAAGAATTGCTTGAATGGCTAGCTGTTGAAAATGGTGAAAAAATAAAACTTTACAATATCACGTTAAACGGGGAAAACATTGAAGGATTTAGAAACATCAAAACTGCAGATTTACAAAACCTTATCTGAAATGCAAAACTAGTGAAAAACAGACTGCTTAACTAATAGCGTTTTACGGTTTTTTGAAAACATCTAACCCTTTTTTCACCGTCTCGCCAAGAAAAAGATTATCAAAGATTGTTCCTTCACTTTCTCTTAGCTTCATGACGCGGATTATTTCTTCGAATTTGCCGTGAGCTATCCCGTTGGCAAACACTGCTGCGCCTTCTGCCGCTTGTTTAGACATCTTTGCCTCGCCTTGAAATTTCACGGCATCTACGTGTGATCCAATCTCGCTAAAGAAATCTTGCAACCTAATTTTTATCGCGTCGAGGAATTCTGGCATATTTACAAATCTCCCACTTAGCATCACTTCTTTGGGCTTAATTGAGGGTAAAAGTGAGGCAACATCCTTAACTATTGATTCCATCATCAGGTCATATCCCGCTCTCACTTCTTCGTTGCTTTTAGCAAGACTAACGAACTCTTCTAAGGGCTTTGACTGATCAATTCCAGCAACCGATGAGCACCCTCCAGAGAAAAGCATGAGTTTTGAGAAATCTTTAACCGTGTTAGCCAAGGCGTATACCAGCTCTGAATCAACAAAGCCCATACCCAGGTAGGAGGGAAAGCCTGCAGTCCCAGCCATAGCATCAATTATTTGGCCGTTTCTAATCGCCAGCGCCGAAGTATACGCAAATCCTATTTCCAAAAGGATAAAATTGGTTTCATCATAACGGATTTTCAGTCTTTCTGCTTGATTCTTAACCGCTAAAACAGCACTGAGAACTTTATCAGATGTACCCATGTCTATTTTGTTAGCCTTTCTGTACTTGGGAACCGTTGTTAAGTGAACCACTGACGGCGTAAACCAAACCTTTAGGTCTTCGGTGGTCTTCATCATTTTCATGGCTTCTCTTAAGCCAATGATCTTCAGCTTCTTTTCCACGTCAGCCTCAGTTACAAAAGTTGCCAATGCTATATCTGCATAGCTTGCATCCCTTGCTTGTTGAAGAGGCATTCCATAGCCAGAAGGACCAACAATTGCATCTATGAAACCCGCAGTCAGTTGGGTTTCTTTAAGCTTTTCAATTATGAGGCTGGGTTTTTTGGTTATTTCATCTCTTGGGATGGCTAAGTCAATTAAAACCTTTCCGTTTTTGTCATCGAAGCCGTAGATGTCCATGGTTTTTGTTCCGGAATCTATACCAATGGCTTTGACCATTTTTTATGCCTCCAAAACGGAAGCGCCAGAATTATTCGCTTTAGTGTAGAATACTTCTCCGCCACCGTTTTTGTTCAAATATTGCTTTAACTCCTCGGTTAAGCGTTTCGCTTCGCTCTCTCCTTTTACTATTGAGTAGAACGTTGGTCCCCAAGAAGTTTGGCATGCGCATGAGCTTCGGCGCAGCATGAGTTTGACGCCTTCTTCTACCACTTGATTGCAGTAAGTTCCTTCTTGATAGTCCTTCCAAAATCGACCGAGCTTTTGATTAAACTCGGTTAGTGCTTCCCCGAATACTTTGAGATCTTTTTCTACGAAGGCAGGCATGAGCTTAACCAAAACCAGTCTTGAGAGCTCGTCGGATAACTCTTTAGGCATCACTTTTAGGTTCCCGAGAATTTCATCTTCTTTTTCTCGGAGCTTAGCTATTTTGAGTCTGGATTCTTCGGGAACAGCTACGACGAAAAACCAGTTTTTCGGTAACGCGCTTTGGAATATGAGCGGAGGAACCATCTTTTCTCTTTGGTTAACTTTGAAGCCGCCTTCAATTATGAATCCACCCGTCTTGAATGCGTACACGCCTAAGGCAGTTATTGTTCCTCTGCCCATAATTAATGCGACATCTTCAACGCTCAAATTCAACTCGTACAGCTTGGATAATCCAACGCCTATTGAGAGCGCTAACGTGGTGTGAAAACCTAAGCCGACAAACTTTGGAATCTCCCTCTTAATATGGACTTCTGCGCCTTCTATGTGCGTTTTTTCCACAAAGCGTTTCGCAAATTTGTATGCATCTTTATCTTCAGCCTTGATTCCTTTGGCTTTGGCAACTTCAACTTCAAGCAGAAGATCAATGGCGAAACCTACAGTTCCATAGAGTCTACCTAAATCGCCAGTTAAATCAAAATTACCAGTGTGCAAATGTGCCGGAGCACTTATCACCAACTTCTCCAAATAAACCACCAAGCAATTTTTAAAGACGCAATTAATTAAGTCGAAACTAATAAACCTATTAGATTAGGGTTCTGTCAAGGCTTCGGTTGATGGTTCGCCATGTCAACTTTCGGTTGATAGTTAAGAGAGATAAGATTTATGCATAACCAGTAATTCGAAACTCAAGTTTAGAAATGAGGTTGTTTCATCTTAGGGTGATGGTTTTGCGTGTTGCACATCGGGTGATGTCCTTGTGACATTATACGCGCCATTAAAAAAGTCTTTCAAAGTCCTCTTTGAAGTCTTTAGATGACGTGATGATAAAGTGTAATGTTCCTTTTTTTAGTTCATGCTTAAGAGGAACTACGAAGGGATTTACATTATCACTTGGTTTATCTACAACAATATGGTCGCCTTTTCCCTTACGGATTCTAAATCCCTTCTTTTGAAGTGCCTTTAGAGCATCTTGACCAGAGACAGGAGAAATCCTCAGACACCACTTCACTTTTTATCTTCAGATGCTTTATCTTCATCAATAACTTCTTTAAGAAGCCTAATAGCTTCCTCAATATCCGCTATTGCGTCCTCAGCAGTTTCACCTTGACCTATTGCACCAACAAATTCTCTAGAAAAAGCCACAAATCCGCCTTCTTCCTGCTCTTCCAAGAAGAAAAATAGTGGATCTTTAATGTTTTTTCCCATAATCATAGTCAGAATCGGTTGAGAATTAGTAATCAGACTGTTATTTTGGTTAGATGCATAAATTATAAATCCACAGTTTAGTAGTCCATCAGATTGGTTAAGAGTTAGTGAAATGTTTTGTTCTACTATGTTTTGTTCTGCGATATCCTCTACTGTTTCCATCTAATCACTCTATTTCTTGGTTAGTTTCTCCAAAGTTTCTTTCGGAACATTTGCAACCATGGTTGTATTTGCAACAACATTATAGAATGGCTCACCAGTGGGTCCGATAAACACCTCCCCCGTCTTTGGGTCTATCCCCCGCGATATTTTAGACACGTTTATCCTAACTCTTAATTGTGTTCCATCTTCTAACTCATAGATATTCCAATCTTCCTTTATGACTTTGAAATTAAGGTCAAGTGCATCTATAAAACCCATTGGAGTTGGAATTTTTGAATATGTTTTTCTCTCAGATATAGCCAAATAAATCGCCTGACCACTTAACTTTAACGGGTGCTTCATATATAACAGTTTTGAATGTCAGTTCTGTTACCTCTCTGTCATTTTCTTCTGAGCGTTACTTCTAATCTGTTGACTCGTGTTCTGGATTAGAGTGAGCCATCTGTTCTTTCCTTCGATTGTTATTCCGCAAGCTTCCGAGGGAGTTTTGCCGCCTAAACCTTCGTGAGGTCGGATATAGTTGTGGAATAGTTGGTAGCCTTAAGGATTGGAGTTTCATTGATTTTTAATCCTCTCATTACTTTTTCTCTGCCTCTGACTTCTCCGTTCATTCTTTCCATTTTGTTATTGTTTCTGTCGCCTCTAAAAGTAATATGCATAATGTGTTCGGTTCTTACATTAGCCAGAATTATCTTGCACAATCAAAACTGCAACTTTACTGATGGGCGGCAGACATTACAAATATCTGGGTGCACTAAAATAAAATAAATCGGGAAATCATAAAGTAAAGAATAATAAGCCACATCACCATTGCGGTCACTTGGATACGGGTAAAATGGTGGAAACTAGAAAATTGAGGGCTAAGGCGCAGGATGGTAAAGGGTTCTTGACTATCGATGTTCAAAATCAAAAGCCCGAAAACGAGATTGAGCTAGAAAAAGTTGGCATTGTAGGTCTAAGGAAACTAGTTTCTTTGAAAAGGGCTAAAGCTACCTACAACGTTATTGTTACCATAAACAGTTACATAACCTTGCCAGCTAATCTTCGCGGTGTCCACATGAGCCGACTTGTTGAATCAGTAGAGGCGACACCCACCACCGCTTCGTCAATAGAAGATTTGGCTGAACTGATTTCAAAACAAGCATTAGAAAAACATGGATTTGATTGTCAGACTGAAGTCTTCGGTGAACTTCCTTACGAAAGGACGAGGCCAAGTGGAGAGAAAGAAAATTCAATTGCTCAAATGTTCGCCAAATTCTCTACTAAGACAAAAAGGAAAACTGCAGGCATTCAAATTAATGGAGCCTTAGCTTGCCCATGCTCAAAAGCAATGTGCAACGGCCTAACTCACAACCAAAGAGGCAGCCTCAAGGTCGAAATCGACACCTCAAACCAAAAAATCCAACTGCTAGATGTCATCGAGATTTGCAGTCAGAGTTTTAGTTCACCTATATTTTCATTATTAAAAAGGTCTGAAGAAAAGAAAGTGGTGGAAAAAATGCATGAAAACGCCAGATTCGTGGAAGATGTGACGAGAAAGTGCGTGCAGCTATTAAAAGAAAAGTATCCAAATAGGTATTGTAAAGTTAAATGCGTGAGCATAGAGTCCATTCACGATCATAACGTTTTTTCAGAATGGCGAGGAGTCCTATAATCGAGGTTACAGCATGTATCGACTAAGAGTTGAAACAACGTTTGATGCAGCCCACAATATTCTTGCTTCCAACGGCAAATGTGAAAGGCTACATGGGCACACGTGGAAAATAGAACTCTTCGTTATAGGCGAAAAAACAGAATCTACTGGCATGGTTATAGACTTTAACGTTCTTAAGACAAGCCTTCAGGAAATAGCGGAAAAACTTGATCATACATACCTAAATGAGCTAACAGAAATCGGCAACCCAACATCCGAAAACATTTCAAAATATGCTTTTGATTACCTTAAGAAAGTAATACCAGACTGCGTGAAACTCGAAAAAGTGAGAGTCTGGGAAAGCCCAAAAAGTTGGTGCGAATACTTAGGGTAAGCCCAAATAAAAAAGAGTTTTTTGGACGATATTGAGTTTTCAGAAAACTGTTCATCGCTTCTATGGCGGCGACTTCATAGAAGCAAGAAGTAGCTGTGGACCTCAAAATTATCATTTTTCACCAATTGTTTAACTCGCCTGCAAGCTCGATTGTTGTTGTTTTCTTTTGGTTCTTGTTGCGATTATTAGGCTTGCCACTGCGACTCCTGCGATGACTATGGCGACTAAAATAGTTAGGAGTAGCGTGTTTCCGCTGGTTGTGCGGGAACTTGTAGTGGTTGGTGTTGGCGTTTGGGTCGTCTGGAGTGCTGGGTTTCCTTGTTGTTGGGCATATACTGAAGCGGGGATTGCGCCGGGACCAGCGAATGAACTTGAGCTTGGAGCGCTTGCTGTTGAGCCTGTTTCTGGTGTTGCGGTGGCTGCATATGGGGTTATCCAGTAGCTTTGCTGTTGTGTGTACATTGTGATTGTTGCCGTTGTTTGCGGGGGAACTATCAGCGTTGAGCCCGCTACTCCGATGTAGGCTGGCTCCATGGGACCAGTTACGTTTACGGGTTCGCCCGCGATGATGACTTGCGGTGCGGTGTTGTCGGTGAGGTTTAGGGGTAGCCAGCTCCACGCGTCGATTTGTTCTGGTGCTGTGGGTGTTATGAGGGTTGCGTAGCCGTCGGGTCCGGTTGTGGTCCAGGTTGTGACGTTGGGTTCGTAGCCCCAGTAGTATGAGGATCCGATGGTGGATGCTGAAACGGATGCGTCTGCGGCTACGGTTCCGTTGGCGTAGAGGACTTGTATTGTTAGTGTATTTGTTGGGAATGAAGAAACGTTTTGAGTTGTGATTGTGATCGTTATTGAGTTGGAGATTTGCTGTACTGAGTATCCGTATTCGGTTGCTGGGGCTACGGAGATGGGTAATGATGGAGTGCTTGGGGAGCTTTCACCGCTGCTTGATGTGGCTCCGAGTCCCAGTGGAACTGGATAGTTCGAGTTGGTTTGGTTGTTTGCGGTGACGGTGAAGATGTATTGTCCGTTTGGAAGTTCGAAGGAGGCGGCGGGATAATAGGTTTGAACTGAGGATTCCTGGTAGCCGGTCATGTTGAACGCTGAGACTGTGAAGTAGCCTGATTGTATGTTTGAGGTTTGGATGTTTATTTGGACGTTGCTGTATGAGGTTAGGCTGGCAGACGAAAGTGAAGTTACGCTTAAAAGGCTGAGACCTAAGACGATTATGAACGCTAAAAAACGAAAGATTGTCTTAAAGTTATACGTTTAAATTGACTCCGTTGCTTAAAACAGAGTTTTCGCTTCATATAAAGCTCACCGTAAATCTTCTCTTGGCGTTGCTTTTTGGTTTTGTTGATGGCTAAAGATTGTAGGGTTGAAGAAATAATGGGCAATTGACCTGCAACAATTAAGTGTGAATACGCATGGTTAACGTATTTGTCCGTTAGCGTTGAGGATTTTGCTGATGATTTTCCGTCTATGGCCACGTTGAACGTATCTTTACGAAAACTAGGGATATGATGATGCTTGGGATGTCAGCGGTCAGTGAGATGGTCATTAGCACGCGAAGCGTTGTCAGTTGAGGTGGCATCGGTTTGAGTATTTGATGCAGTTGAGCGCGCTCATCGGTTGGCGTCGGCTAAGGGATATCGGCTCATGGCAGCGAGCATTACTTCACTGAAGCTTTTTTTGCTGAGGTGCCTAGCAAAATCAGAAGTGGCTATTATACCGACCAACACGTTATTCTTCGTAACGGGAAGTCGCCTTATTTTATACTTGACCATTTTCCTCGCAGCATCTCGCAGTGAGGATTCCTCCTCGATTGTTATAAGCGGATCTGACATTACCTCAGAGACTTTAGTATCAAGCGGTTTTTTCTGCGCCATAACCCTTCTAACTAAGTCTCTTTCAGTAACTATGCCCTTAGCCACAATACCCTCCATTACTACAAGATCACCTACATCTTGTTGGTGCATTAGCTTTGCAGCCTCAAGCACGGTCCCCTGAACATCAATTGTGATGACATTCGTTGTCATAAAATCTCTTACAGTTGGCATCATTTTACAAAGTCTATAAACTATCGTATAAAAGTTTTGTGACGCTACAATTCTGGATCAGGATCCAAATATGTTATACCTGATTTCCCTAACAGGAAACGACAAAGAAACAACATAGAAAAGTACAATACTTACCTTGACCAGTGGAAACTTGAAGAGACTATGACCAGGTTACTGGTGAAATAAGTGCATGGATTACATGCTTTTGTAAACATTTTCGTGGAAGCGCCCCTCATGGATGATGTGGTTCAAGCCCTTTCCAAGATAGACGCAGTGGAGGAACTGTACGAGGTAACAGGCGAATTTGACATCGTTACGCTTGTGTCGGCATCGAATATCGAGGAATTAAGGGATGCCCTGAAAAACAGAATCATGAAGATCAAGGGAGTGAAGAGCACAATAACCTCAGTTGTATTGAGCGCTCACAAAGGTCCAAAATGCGCAACCTAACATTGCGCGCGCACACGTAGCCCACGACGGGCACACCTAACCGCTATTACGACCGCTTTACTTTTGCCATTAAAATCTCGGCTTTTTCATTGTTTCTTTTAGTTCGCTATGAATTTCTCTTTCAGTCAAGATTTCAGACCGAAATATCTTTCCAGTTTCGTGTTTGTTCCAGCGACTTCTTTGTATTCGATCAACAGCAACTCATAGAGCCGTTTGAGCAAGGTAATGTTAGTTATGTCACCCGACCTCTCAATCTCAAACGTATCTCCGCTTCCCCTTACGCTCTTTGTCAGAACCGTGCAATCACCTTTAGCGGTGAGAACGATCTTGTATGATTCGCGCAACCCTTCAAACCACGCAAGGTCTTTACAGTCAAAGTCTCAGAAAACCCTGAAGAAATAAAAAGCCTCTTGGAAGTAGGATTCGAATACGTCTGCCAAAAGGACAACTTAATATTCCTGAGAAAAAGAAAATGATTAATAACCAAGCTATCAACGACGGGCAAAAAGTAGTCGAAAACACCAAAATGTGGCCGAGGTGAGGTAGCTTGGTAGCCTAGAGGCCTGTGGAGCCTTTTGCCAGGGTTCAAATCCCTGCCTCGGCCCTCCTCAAATTTGATCCGCGTAAGTGCAGGGGTCGCCGAGCATGGTCAAAGGCGTAGGCTTCAGGAGCCTATCCTGTAGAGGTTCGTGGGTTCAAATCCCACCCCCTGCACCATGAAGAAAACTAATGTTCAGCGGTTAAGACCTTAAACATAGTACGGTTGAATCGAAAAAGTATGAATCGTAAAATGAAGCTGTTAACGCTTGGAGTTGCCATTTTAATAGTCTTGTTAAGCGTAGAAACCTACGCCTGGCAAATAATGGGAAATGGCAGAAGCCAAGCCGACTCCATTCGCGTAGCTTGCGTCGGAGACAGCATAACTTGCGGAACCGCTTATCCAGTTGACCTGTGGCTGATGCTTAGCTCTAACTATGTGGTTGGCAACTTTGGTGTTAACGGAGCCACGGTTTTCCTTAATTCAGACAATCCGTATATTTACACGCCTGCATTTCGAGTTGCTAAGCAATTTGAACCTAATATCGTAATTATCATGCTGGGAACCAACGACGCGAACTCAGA
Organism: Bathyarchaeia archaeon; assembly: GCA_050015395.1. Lineage (GTDB taxonomy): Archaea > Thermoproteota > Bathyarchaeia > Bathyarchaeales > Bathycorpusculaceae > Bathycorpusculum. The sequence goes on along the minus strand of JBEKBM010000026.1, from coordinate 4,942 downwards.
CCTTAACGAATCTAACGCAGTTTTTATTAATGATTATGTTCGGCTGGTCACGCAGTTCCAGGGGCTTTCGACCAAACCGAAGGTGTGGATTGCGGAGCCACCGCCGATTTTTAGCAATAGTACTGGTCTGAGCGCAGAATGCCTTGTGCAGAACATTATCCCAGACATTGAACAAGTGGCAAACAATACTGGCGCCTCAGTAATTGATGTTTACAACCCCATGATTAACCACTCAGCATATTTTCCAGACGGAGTTCACCCAGATAGTGACGGGTCAGTGGCAGTCGCTATGGTGATGTATAATGCGTTAATTTCGCAAGATAGCCCTAATGTAACGCCGTAACACTCGAGAAACAAGCCCATTGCTTTTTTCAAGCCATTTTGATGGTTGTTTATCTAAAACAAACCTATGCATAGGCGTAGCCGAGTTTTATGGTGCAATGCAAGGTGTTATGAGCAAATCCTGCGCATAAAAGCAAGACGTAGATTAAAGGGACTTAAAATGTACCCAAAAACAGAGGATATCTCTGCCCATTGATCTATTCCGAACAGCAGACACAAATTTAATTATATCGCATCATGCGGCAACCGAGCCTTACACTACTGCCAACATTACGTCGCCGCCAGAGCGTTTACCTAAAAAGACAAATACATAACGCGACAATAAGGAAACGACCATAATGGCAACGGAAAAAAACTTAGTAATGCAAGCGCGAGAACTCTTATATGAACGGGGACAAAAAGGGCTTGATTTGGCACGCCAAATAATGGCTGAAGAAAAAATCTCCTATGAACCTCTCCGAGAAGCAGTCGAATATTTCATGAACTCCTGGGAAGATGTGCTGCACCCAGCTTTGCTTTCGCTTGCATGCGAGGCTGTCGGAGGAACCCCAGAAGACACAAATAATGTGGCAGCTGCTTTGGTCCTTCTTTCTGGAGGTGCTGACTTGCACGATGACGTAATTGATCAATCAGCAGTGAAAGATTCAAAACCAACCGTTTATGGCAAGTTTGGGAAGGACTTGACAGTTCTCGCAGGCGAAGTTTTACTATTCAAAGGGCTTTATGCGCTACATGAAGCCTGTGAGACTCTACCAACCGAACAAAAGCAAGCCATTTTGCAACTGATAAAACAAGCTTTCTTCGGAGTAAGCAGCGGAGAAGCCAGGGAAGCCAGCTTGCGCGGAAGAATTGATTGTGCAGAAGATTACCGTGAAATGATCAAGATGAAGGCTACTATAACAAAAGCGACCATGGAGATAGGAGCAATTTTAGGTCAAGGAACAGCTCAAGAAATGGAGGCTTTAGGTCATTACGGCAAAACGTTCAGTATCCTATTTACTTTAAGAGATGAATTTATTGACACTTTTGAGCTGGCAGAAATCAAAAACAGAGCTCAAAATGAATGCTTACCTCTTCCTATTCTTTTAACTTGTAAGAATGCCAAGAAAGCTGAAAAGATTTCAAAGTTGATTAAAAGCGAAATAACAGAGAGGCAACTGGAGAACATCTTGGACATCGTTATTGATTCAAAAGAGACAAACCAGCTGAAGCAAGAAATGTATTCGTTGGTAAAAGCAGAAAATGAAAACTTACACTTGGTTAAATTTCAAAATAACTCTTTTTCCCTGTTATTAAACTGTATGCTAGAAGATATTTAGCCATAAACCTATCGAATTAAAATGGAATAAAAAAAGAACCCAGTCTATTTTTTAAGTAGACCAAGCGCTTCGTATTAGACCTTGTGGTTTTTTCCTTGTAGCCTTCAATTGCTTTCTTCTCCTGTATTTCTGTTCTACACAATTTATTTAAAAGGTTTTCGGTAGCTCTGTTGTACAGTACTACTTACACAAAATACAGTTTTTAAATTCTCAATCCTTATCAGGCGCTTAAAGGTAAAGAGATTTTTAATGGAAGGCAAAATTTGCTTCCAAATAAACTCTTCACAGACTTTAGAAACGCAAAGTATGTTGTTATAAGCATAGTGTTAGTGACCAATGCGTTTGTCTGGTATTATTTTGCTATAGACTTACTGAAATCCATTGTGGGCAGCATGCAAATTAGTCAGTCACTGACTGTGCTTATTTGGGTGCTTCATTTTGGTGGAATTGCGGTTTCTGCCTTAATCGGTGCTTCAATAGTTAAAAGAAATAAAGATAGATCAAGTTTTATGCTCTTTTGGTTGGTTTTCGGAACAATCGTATCTTTTATTCCCATCTTTTTAAGTCTAAAAGAAATATCGAATATTCTTTTGTTATCACCACTTTTAGGAGTATCTTTAGGGCTAGGTATGCCTTGTTGTATGGGTTGGTTCTCAGAAAATGTAGGGGTTGAAAAACGCGGTCGCATAAGCGGTATAACATTTCTCTTAAGCGTATTAATTATGGTTGTCCTTGGCATTGTTGTTGATGGAGACATTGGCCTACAAACAATTACCCTTTCATTATTAAGACTATTTGGTCTAGCACTTTTCCTTGCATTTTTCTTAACCTCGCCTCAAAAACAAAAATTAAACGAAAATCAAGCAATAACTTACAAGTCGCTGTTGAATAACAAGCAATTTTTATTATATCTGATTCCATGGACATTATTCTCATTAATTACTTACTTGACGGTTCCACTTCAAAACAACATAATCCAAAGCATGCAAGCAAACTCGATAAACGTTCTAAGTGCACAATCTTTACAAGGCATTGAAAACATTTTCCTTGCATTTTTCGCTGTGATTGGAGGTTTTCTTGCCGATATTGTTGGACGCAAGAGGATGTCAATCATCGGATTTGCCTTGCTAGGTTTAGGATATTCATTTTTAGGCATTTATCCTTATAATCCGCTAAGCTGGTATTTTTACACAGTTGTCGATGGCGTCGCACTAGGGATTCTCTTTGTAATTTTTATAATGACGATCTGGGCAGATATTAGCCATGGTTCCCCTAGCGAAAAGTATTATGCTGTTGGAGTTTTACCTTTCTTCATTTCATACCTCTTAACATTAACGGTAGCAAATGAAATAGTCAAGACGATCCCGGCAAATTCAATATTTTCATTTACCGCTATCTTTTTGTTTTTGGCTGTTTTGCCTTTGGTTTATGCACCTGAGACTTTGCCTGAGAAAACAATGAATGACAGAGACCTCAAGAATTATGCTGAGAAGGCTCTTAAGCAGGCTAAGAAAGAAGGAAGCAAGAAAAAAACAAAAAACGCTGACGATACAGTAGTAGAAGGCAAAGAAAACGAAGGAGACGCCTCGTCGCCTGGTATGATGAAGCTCGTAAGCTAGCGGAAAAATACTATTAAGGCAGAGTCACATTCTGCTCCATGCATGTTCTTCCACGTGATACTGACAACCAAGTGCAATTTGCAGTGCCGCTACTGTTTCGGCGAGTCCTTGGATGATTTTGACGAGGACTTCGGAGACGACATCGTGGTGGATTATGAGCTTCCCAGCGAAATTAACTATAACGTGGAGTTGCTGGACAAGTTTTGCCGAAAAGATCCCGATTGCGTCTTAACCTTTTACGGCGGCGAACCCTTGCTTTGCGCTGACAAAATGAGACAGGTGATGGATAATGTTTCGCCTAAGCATTTTATGATTCAGACAAATGGTTTGCTGCTTGACAAGTTGGAGCCAAAATACGTTAACCGTTTTCACACTATTCTAGTTTCCATTGATGGTGAAGAAGCCTTAACTGATTATTACAGGGGAAACGGCACCTTCCGCAAAGTCGTAAACAACCTGAAATTAATCAAGCAAAACGGCTTTAGAGGAGAATTAATTGCTAGAATGACAATCATGGAGCAAACGGACATCTACAAGCAAGTCCGATGGCTCTTAGACAACGATGAATTTTCTTTTTCCTCTGTGCATTGGCAATTGAACGCTGGTTTTTGGGGAAACGATTATGGAAGGCGCAACTTTGAACAGTGGACAGAGACAAGCTATATTCCTGGCGTAAAAAAGCTTGCAGAGTTCTGGGTAGACCTGATGGAGGAGAAGGGCGTTGTTTTGAAGCTTTACCCTTTGCTGGGCATCGCCGATTCGCTTTTGCATGAAGAGAAAAATTGTTTTATGCGTTGCGGTGGAGGCTGGATAAACTATGCCATTCAAACTGACGGTTACATCATTCCTTGCCCAACAATGTGGGGGATGAAAAATTACTATTTAGGCCACATAATCAATGTTGATCCGCGTAAAATAAAGAAAATTTTTGTTGACCAGCCGCCGTGTGCAAACTGCTCGATTCTGAATGTTTGTGGTGGAAGATGCTTATATGCAAATGTGACTAAGCGCTGGAGTGATGAAGCTTACGGTAAGGTCTGCCACACGGTTGCAGAACTCGTGGAGGCTGTGAAGGCTGAGGTTCCACGGATTCAGCGCTTGCTCAAGAACGAAAAAGTAAACCTAAAAGATTTCGATTTCATTAAGTACAACGGCTGTGAAATAATACCTTAATTTTTCGATTATCGATTCGTAGCATGAAAGCAAGGATTGTATGCTTATAGTTTCTTGTAAACCACGTCTTTTTCTTTCGCTGGTTGCACTACTTTTAATCCTATGTTTTGTCCACCTTCAGCGCGTGGAATAGATTTGCCTTCTATTTGCATAGATTCTACAGTTTGCTCAAAATCAGTCGAAGGCCCTTTTACAAGTATACGATCTCCAACAGATAACGGTAACATTAATTCTACTACTGCTACGCTGATTTTAGAAAAGAAATGTGTCACATGCCCGATCTCGATTACGGCGTCTTCTACCAAGGGTTTTTCCTCAAGCTTTTTACTATTAGGCGGATGCCAATAAAAGTCTTATGTTTTTGTTAAGTCAAGTTTCTAACGTTACATCTTTTTATCCTTAGTAGATACATAATTGGTTGTCTGGTGATGGTGTGAGGTTATCTCCTGACATTAGGGGAGCCTTCAGAAAGCTTGCCAAGACGGATTT
>JBEKBM010000025.1:0-50460 GCA_050015395.1 Bathyarchaeia archaeon | reverse complement strand
TTCCTCAATGGCTCAACGGCCAAATAGGCGATTACAGAGACTGGTTTAACCATTCACGCTTTCACAGAGGAGTAAAAGCATTCCCAGCCGACCTCTATGAGTGTAACGTTGGAAAGTTGACATGACAGGTAGGTAAACCTAAAACAGCCGTTATTCTAATGCTAGGAACAAAATTGTATCAAAACCTAATTTTGTAACGTTCAATAGTTATAAGTTTACCACTTAAAGAGGATAAACCGTAAGGTTCCTGAAAATTGCTAAAGACTGTGAAGCATGGTTTAGCTGGTTGGTTAATCTTCTTCGCTGTCTTCTTTGGCTAATTCAACCGAAATAGTATCATCGTGACTTATGGCTTTTTTGCGTGTTTCTTTTTTGCTTGGCGGTTCCTGTTCTCGTCCCTTCATGAAGCCTTCTTCAGCAGCGGTAATTTCATCTTCATCTAGCATATTTTCTCTTTCGTCGGTATCATAGGGGTCGTCTGTTTCCTCTTCCTTTTCTTGTTTACTTAAAGGAGGACCTTCGTAAAAGTATGGCGCCGGTTTTTTTCTAGCTTTTGCCTTACTCATTTTTTTAATCTCCCAAATTTTAAACGTTCAAGCACTTGTGTCTTGAAACAGATTATAATTCAATTACTTTTATGATTATGTGACTGAGCCTTGACAATCACAATTAAAAATTGTCCTTTAGAAGAGTAAAGTACTGTTTTTTACGAAAACCTATTTTTTACATGTATCCGATTGCCTGAAACCATGCTAAACGTTTTTATATGCCAAACCCGACTGTTGGATTGTCACATTAACTCATGTATCACCACAAAGCTCCTGAAGCTTTTAGAGAAATCATGAAAAAGTTCTGTGGCAGGAGAAAAAATAATATATGCAAATTCAATCGTTCAAGGACTTACCTTTAACTAGGGAAATCCTTAGAAGTATAGAAGAACTCGGGTTTGAGAGTCTTTTTCCAATTCAAGCCCAAGCAATAATACCCTTGCTCGAAGGCAAAGATGTTATCGGGCAAGCACAAACTGGAACAGGAAAAACAGCTGCTTTTGGCATTCCCATGGTTCAACGGTTAAACCGTGAAATCCGCGGTGTTCAAGGCTTGATTTTAGTGCCAACACGCGAGTTAGCCGTGCAAGTAGCCGAACACATGGCTTGGTTTTCGAAATACGCCAGAATCAAGGTTTTGGCTGTTTATGGTGGAGAATCAATCAACAAGCAAATACACGCGCTATCAAGCGGTGTCCAAATTGTTGTCGGTACACCTGGCAGATTAATCGATCTCATGGAAAGGCGAGTTTTAAACCTTGGGTCTGTTAAAATTGTGGTTCTTGATGAAGCCGACAGAATGCTTGACATGGGCTTTATAGAAGACATCGAATTTATCCTCTCAAAAACGCCGTATGATAGGCAAACTAGTCTTTTTTCAGCGACAATTGACCAGTCAGTTATGAAAGTCTGCAATAAGTACATGAAGAACCCGCTGAAAATCCTTGTTAGCAAAGATGAGATTGCGTTAACGCAGATGAAGCAGTTCTACACAATCGTTAATCAGCATGGCAAGTTTGATGCTCTCTGCGATATAATCCGCAACGAACGGGTGAGTAAAGCCATAGTTTTCTGCAGAACGCGCAGGGAAACAAGCAGACTTTCAGAGCAGCTGTACAGGAAAGGGTTCCGAGTACAAGCATTGCACGCTGGTTTTACCCAAGCGCAAAGAGACCGCGCAATCAACGATTTCCGCTCGGACAGACTTAGCCTGCTCGTAGCAACGGATGTTGCGGCAAGAGGCTTAGACATCGAGGGCATAACGCACATAATCAACTATGACGTGCCCATGGAGGCGCTAATATATTTCCATCGCATAGGAAGAACCGCCCGCAAAGGAGAAGAAGGCACAGCCATAACGCTGGTAAGCTACGGTGAAATGTCAGACTTCAACAATATTAAAGCTTTAACAAAAACGAAAATTCAAGAGATAAAATCTGCAGCCGTTGACGATGATTCACCCATAAAAAGTTTCTTTTAAGAAACCTAAGAAACCAAGTTCTTAACCTCTTTGGTTCCTTTTTTTATTTTTTAACTTATGCAGGTCTAAATATCTATCTTGTAAAAGGCAAGCTGCATCGAGGGCAAGGCAAACGTTATTTTTTATGTATTTCAAGATAATAAGTAAAAGCCTGATCAGTTCTAAAAAATCATTTGTTTTAAGCCAAAAAGACAAAGATCGACTCTGACGGTCTGTGTGTGCTCTCTCAGCTACCTACCGGTAGGGTGAAAGTTTATACATTTTGTCAATACAATTTGTTGATACAGGAGAGATGTGTGCCTAAGGTGTTTAAGGCGTTTAGGTTTAACCCTCAGCTTTACGCTGGTTTCAAGGAGTTAGCGTCTAAGAACGGTTACACTGTGACTGCAGCTTTTGAAAAGTTCATGGCGTCCGCTGTTGAGTTTGGGCTTGTTTTCCCATCAGCCGCTAAAACAGAAAACGTGGAGGCTGAAGCTCGTGTTATGTTGGCTTGGCTTAAAGAAGGGCGGTACTGGGTTAATCTCGGTGGCGGAGAAGAGACGAGCACTAGAGGTCGTCTTCTGCAGCTTTTGCCGAATGTTGAAAATGCTGATTTGAGATTGGATATTGAAGAAACCTTGAAGAAAAAGCCTTAGCCTAAGGCAACTGACTCTTTTGAATTGGGTTCTGTGAAATAACGTTTTTTCTAGCAATGCTATTTTCTTGTTATTTTTGTTATAATTGTTATCCGAAGTGATCCGTGGCGAGCGGGGAGGGATTTGAACCCCAACCAACGTGGAGATTTCACCCGCAAATTCCCTCTTTTCCATTGCCAAAGTCAGAAACGAATATACGCTCGTTCGATACAAACACTTTAACGAGGTTTCGGCAATATAATTTTGAGGAAAAAACATCTGCACAAGCGTCGTACCCGCCCAGGATTTCTATCGGATGAAGAAGCTGCACGGGATAGAACAAGAACCAAAAAAATGGTGAAAAGCTTCGCTGCAGACAAAAAGGTTACAAGAATTAGTATAAACTGTAATGCTTGTGGAAAGCCTATTGCTCTTCTGGTTGAGTGAAAGTAATTATCGACAAAAACATGATTGACTCAATGAGAATGGTTCTAAAAGTTTTTAATGAAGTCATGTTTTCGAGTCAAACATGCAACCAAAACGTCAGCAGCACATAAGCCGCAAAGAATGCCAATCCGAAAATCAGACCGTACCATGGTATCCTCTTTCGGTAGACAAAGAAAAGCATCAACAGCGAGACTACTGAAGTGGCTAGAACGCTCAGATAAACTTGAATGTTTAACGTCCATGAAGTAATAAACAGCCCAATCGCAGGGTACAATGTGGAATAAAGAACTTTCTCGCCAACCAGTGACCCTATGCTTAACGTGTCTTTCCCCCTAAAACCCCAAATCAAAGCGCTTACGGTCTCAGGAACCGCTGTGGCCGCGGGTATCACAATTATCGCCAATCCCAACACGCTAACTCCAAAGCTGACAGCTATCTGATTTACGGCAGCCACCAACTGGCTTGCTCCAAAATAAAGGATAACGACTGAAACAATCAACTGGACAAAACCGGCAAGCTCTCTGTTTCGGCAAACTCGGCAAAAGTAAGGCTGCTCCGCTTCACCTATGGCTTCAAGCGACCGTCTCTTGTACATTATGGCTAGGTAAATAAGATAGGCGCCTAGAAAAATTAACCCAAAAAGAAAACGCACCAGCCTTGACGAGAAGAAGGATGGTATAAGAGTCAATGGAAACAGGACCGTGACGAAAATGAACGGTATCGACAATGTGCGGCTTACTTCCATGTAACTGTGGTTTCGCTTCTTTAGGATGAAACTTAAGAGAACTAAAACCCCGACCAACCCGTATGAAAGACTTGAGGCCATAAAAGGCTGGCCAAATATTGTGCCTACTCCTATCGCGGAGCCGTTGGCTCCTCCAAACTCAAAAACAGCGATCAACAGAATGATGAGTTCAGGAAGCGAAGTGAAAAGCGGAGACAAAATCGCTCCAACAAAAGAACCGCCTATACTGTATCTGTAACCCAGAAACTCGATGGAATTAACGTACAACAAAGCCGAAACAAAAACAGCAAGAATACTGAATATCAAGAGCAAAACGGATTCTATCATTGCGATTTCCAAGTTGGGTGAAGGTCTATATCTGCCTATCCGTTTTCGCTTGTTATTTCGATATTCAGTCTAGCATTCGCGCAAACATGGATCCCAACCCAAATTGGAAAACGAAACTACAACAAAAAAAGCCACCAAGCAGAGTTTAGAACCAAGCTTCACTTGAAAGATTACAGACGCGAAATTAACCTTTTTTCTTACAAACTAACCGGAAGTTCGATTATGAATTTTGTTCCTTTCCCAACCTCACTTTCAAACGTTACCGTTCCGCCCATTCCTTCCGTGAACCTCTTAACTGCGGCTAAGCCAAAGCCGTGACCCATAGCTTTCGTCGTCACAAGCGGTGTGAACAGTTTGCTTTTCACGTTTTCCGGTATGCCTTCGCCTGTGTCCTCCACGCTGATAACCGCTTTTTTGCCTTTTTGGACCGCGTTTATGGTTAATTTTCCTCCTTTCGGCATAGCTTGGATCGCATTGTTGGCTAGATTGGTCAATATTCTTTGGAGGTATAATTGGTCGACTTTGAGTTTTGGGAAACCTTTTCCGATGAAATGGTTAACGGCTACGTTTCCGGGGATTTTGAGGTTAGCTAAGACAAGGTGGATAATCTGTTCAAGGTCGGTTTCTTCAAGTTTTGGCGATATAGGCTTTGCGAAGTCTTGAATATCTGTCACAATCTTGTTAATGTAAGAAACGTTCTTCTCAATTTCCACTAGACTTTCTTGAACGTTATTTTTCTCTTCGCTCTCGGGAATCGAAGCCAAATCTGTCTTTGCCAAAAACACGTCACCAGTAATAGCCTGCAACGGATTACGAATGTCATGCCCAACCATACCAGCAGTTGCGCCTATAGTGGCTAAACGCTCAAAATCTTTAAGCTGCTTAGTACGTTCTTCAACAAGCTTCTCCAAGTTCTCTCGATATTCCTCAAGCTTCTCTTCAGCTTTCTTGCGCTCAGTTATATCCTCTAAGATTGAGACAAAATACCCTTTTTGTGGGCAGTAAACAGAAACGTGAAGCCACTTCTTCATCGCCAGCGAATACTTCTCAAAAATGACTGGTTCGCCCGTAAGAGCGACACGACCATCGATACTTATCCAACTTGGATCGCTCTCTATTTCATTAAATACTTCAGTTTCTCTCTTGCTCAAAATACTCTCTTTTTTGACCCCGCTTATTTTCTCAAAAGCATCATTAACATCAAGGTAAACATAATCGATTGGTTTTCCCCCTTTGTCAGTTATGATTTTGCAATATGCGAATCCGTCAATCATTTTGGAGAAGAAGGTAGCGATTTGCTTGCGGTCAGACCTAAACGCTTCTGCCCAACTTTCATAAAAACCAACACCTTCTTGTTCCCTTGTTTCAAGACTCAAAAGGGCTGCTAAGAAATACAATCCAGAAAGATACAATCCAACCCTTTCTATCCAATTCATGACATCGCCTATATTAATTACGAAAAGCGCAGCAATCAAAGAAACAACAAGCAATCCAAGCGCTAAAGAATACCAATACAAAGTAGGCTTTTTTGATTTGAAATACATCAAACTAAACAGCAAGCAACTTGCAAAATAGATGACGATCTGGAGCGCTAAAACAGTTAAGCGCTCTGCGGTTGGACCTGTCGAGGTAAGAAAAGGTGGAGTCAGATTAGATGCAGCCGCTACGGCTATAGCAATGACCAAGAGGACAAATGCAAAGTACGTTGTTGCTAAGACGATTTTGCGGTTGGCTTGTGAATTTGCTCCTCTTCCAGACCAAGTTGTTATGGCGCCTATGAGCATAATAATTGAGGCGACTAAGAGTCCAATGTTGCCTATTGTAACTGCTTGATCTGGCGAGAGAGTTGGCGGAACAATTGGGTCTAACGCTAAAGAAGAAATTGTTAAAGCAAGCCCGCTTACGAGAAGGGAGCTGCCTAGCAAAAGAACATTGAACGACCCAGAACGCAGATAACTTATCGCGGATACGACAGCAACAGCCAGACCTGTTACCAAAACGAAAAGAATTTGGAGGGCTAACTCCAAATAGGGCGGATTAAAAACGGCCGTGCTGATGTTAAAGGCGTACAGAATTGTTATTAAAAGTACTAAAACAATTACGGGAATTGTAGCAATTCTTTTTATTTGCACCATATTTCTTCATATGTCCAGAAATTATGACAATTAATTATAACGTTATGTTTTTTTTTAACCTTTTGGAAAAGAAAATACAGCTCTTGATTTTGCTAAGGTAAAAAACTATCAAAACTCCTTATTCAATAATCAATTCACTATGTTTTTTTTCCGAGAGCTTCGCAAACGAAATAAGTGAGGTGAATGTATACAAGGGCAAGCAAAATTGAACAAGGTGTGTTTGGATACATTAGTTTGGGCAGCCCACACAGCGTACAGTGTAATAGAATCTAGCGAAAAATATTTTTTTAAAAATTTTTAGCCGCACGCTATGGCGGGCGGGGAGGGATTTGAACCCTCGACCCCCAACTTAGGAGGCTGGTGCCCCTATACAATTATTTGGTTATCCCAGAATTTGGCAACCTAAGGTACGTTTAGAGTACGCACTATAAAAATCGGAATCATTCGTTTTCTAGTAGTTTGATGAATTCCTCTTTAGGCAGTCCCGTATCTTTGATAATCTTGTTAAGTAACCCTCTGCCTATTTCTTCACCTGCATGGACTGGAACAACTGTAAGTCTTCCATCCGCATGCTTTAGTACAACATGACTGCCTTGTTTTCTCACAATTTTAAAAACCTAACTTTGAAAGAACCCTAATTATCTTTTTGGCTGATTGCGACTTCAAGCTCATTAAGCTTGAACCTCTACGAACTGAACTCCAACGAGTTCGGTGTGTTCACGGCCTTTCGGGCCTTCAACTTCCAAACAAGCCTGGATGGCTTCCTTGATTCTTCTCATAACTTCGTCCAGTGTTTTGGCTTGGGTGTGGCAGCCAGGTAACTCTGGAACAGAAGCAACATAATAGCCATCTTCATCTTTTTCAACCACTACACCGAATTTCATTTTATCACCAAATAGTAGTGTGAATGACAAAGTATTACTAAAGCCTTCTTACGAGAGTTACTTTCAATTGAAAACTTTCAGACCAAGCGCACTATCACAAAACATGGCGGGCGGGGAGGGATTTGAACCCTTGACCTTCGTTTAGCAATGTCGATGCTCACGTACTCCGTTGAAAGAAGAGTTTGTCCGCATATAATTTATAGTACTGTAGCGAACTAATTATTATCAGTCTTTTGCGGTGCTTAAAGATGAATGCGAAAAATGTGCTCGAACTTATCGGCAACACTCCTATGGTGGAGATAAGACGCTTGAATCCTAACCCTAACGTTCAGATGTACGTCAAGTTGGAGAAATGCAACCCAGGCGGGTCAGTTAAGGATCGAATCGCCAAATACATGATTGAAGAGGCTGAAAAATCGGGGCAGTTGACAGGCGGCAAAACGGTGATTGAACCCACGAGTGGAAACACGGGCATCGGGTTGGCTTTGGTCTGCCGCGCCAAGAGGTACGACTTGGTGCTGGTTATGCCTGAAACCATGACGTTGGAGAGGCGCCAGATCCTAATTTCGTTGGGGGCTAAGATTCTGCTCAGCGATGGGTCCAAGGGAATGGATGGAGCTGAAGACTTAGCGCATGAAATAGTCAAACGTAACCCAGACAAGTACTTCATACCCAACCAGTTTGCAAACGAAGCAAATGTCTTGGCACATTACCAAACGACGGGTGAGGAGATATGGCGAGATACGAAGGGGCGGGTCACTCACTTTGTGGCTGGCATCGGAACCACAGGCACGTTAATGGGTGTCTCGAAACGGCTCAAGGAACACAACCCCGCCGTGAAGGTTATCGGGATTCAGCCTGAACCTGGCACAACGATTCAAGGCTTGAAGGACCTGAAGACCCAGTACGTGCCAGCAATCTGGAACCCAAAGTTGGTCGACGAAATCTATTACGTGAACCCTAAGGACGCTGAGGAAGCTTCCCGACTTCTCACCTTGCAGGAAGGAATTTTTGTAGGCCCAAGTTCAGGAGCCATTTTCCACATTGCGGCAGCCAAAGCAAGAGAAATCGAGAAAGGCATGATTGTTGCCATTGCTCCTGATGGCGGCGAAAAATACTTGAGCACGACCCTCTGCGATCCCATTCTCTGTTTAGAGTGCGTGAAGAAGTATGGGCTTCAGTGTTCATACAGGGATGGTCGTCCGATTGTGAAGGGGGACACGTCGCCTTAGGGTCGATTTCCTCATAAGTTAGTACGTTGTGGCGGGCGGGGAGGGATTTGAACCCTCGACCCCCAACTTAGGAGGCTGGTGCTCTATCCGTACTGAGCTACTCGCCCAAACCGCATTTAAAATGGCGCTTGATTTGCCTTTACTAGCTGCTTCGTGGCTTCTTGTCGTGGATAAGAAACTTTACCACCTGATAAGTTTTGTTGATTGAGCTCTTTGCGTTTCTCTTGGGTATAGGGCGCTCATTAGATTGTGTATGTGGTAGGCTAGTCACATATGTTTAAAAAATCAGTTTGGCATGAATACGTTAGGTTTTTTGGAGACGAAATAAGTGGTTGAAATGCAAATACGCCAGTCCGAGCCAGAAAAAGAAAAAGTATCTACCACAAACATTGACGTAGCTGAAATAATAGACAAGGTAAGAGATTTTGCGGATAATGTTAGAGAGATATCTGGCAAACCCATGAATGTTAGCGTAGACAGCTTTAATTTTTCAGTCGGCAAAATGAACGGAAAATTCAGTGTAAGCTTCAATACAAAAATAGCGATTAAGCCTAAGGAAAATTAATGCAGTTTTTGTTTCATGCAGAGGTTGGACAGTGCTCAAATCCCACTGCCGCTGCAGCTTTCAGAAGCCGCACTATTTCAGGTTTTAACTTATCAAGATGGCTTACTGTTATGTGTCTAACGTTTTCTGATTTTTCCGCTTCTCCCCTGCTTTTCAGCAGGTCAGAGTCAAGGCTTGCGCCCATAAAAAACTCCAAATCCACATGGTCTTGGTAGTGGCTTATCCAAACAAAGTCTTTATCATTTAACTTGTAAACGATTTTTCCCTGTCTCACTATTTCAACAGTTTCTGGAACAGCACTTTTGATTAATGCGCGAAGGTTTTGTATGGTTTCCTTCTGAGCGGGTTCAAGGCTGCTTAAAATTTCATCAATCGTTCTTTGTTTTATCATAAATAGAATTTTGTTTTACGGATTTTTATTGTTTCCTACTTCTACGCGGGTCTCAGCTTATTTTCAAAAAATCAGTGAGTACTCAAAGAAGCTTTGCAGCTACTTATAAACGCCCTTCTCATGAATATAGTCTTCAAAAGGTCTTCTGCCCCAAGTAGCAACGCTTGCTTGCAGTTCTCTCTTGCAGCTTTCTAAAAAATCTGTGCTTAATTCATCAACCCTTTTTTCTACTTTATTAAAATGGCTACCCGTGTTCTTTTTTCTTAATTGAACAAAGGTTTCTAACCATTTGACCATTTCTTCAAGGAACATTACGCCCGCTTCACAATCAATCAAATCAGCTTCCGTAATTCCCTTCGTGTTTTGCTCAAATAATAGCATTTGAGGAGCTTTCGGGTGCGCATTACGCGCTATTTTTTCATTTTTACATGAGTCTTCGATTGTTTGAAGCATGAAATCACCAAAAAATTTGTTATCTTTTACAAGCGTTCGCCTGTACAAGTAAAAAGTACTCGATTAAAGTATTTAATGCTTTTCTTCTCATTCGATATTCAAAATTTCTTGAAAAGATAATCCTTTACTCGGTTATACTGGCTTGTTTTCTGTGCAGTTCCCAAAGTTTTAAACCATTGGAGTTAAATTAATGTTTGCAAGTTAACAGTGGTTAGTTTGACACTAAATTACCATTACATGCAGCTTCCTCGCGAAGTCATCGTTGGAAAAGGAACACTGCAACGGGTTCCTGAAGTGGCAAGACGGTTAGGACTTAGGGGGAAAGCGTTGGTAATGTCGGACTCAAAATGTTATGATGTAGCTGGAAAAGCGGTTTCTGATTTTCTTATGGAATCAGGTTTGTCGGTTGATTTTCTTCTTGTTAAGACCATGACTACAAGAGACGTGTTAGATATTGAAAGCCAAATAAAAGAGTTAAAGCCGCAAGTGCTTTTCGGTGTGGGCGGCGGAACAATAATTGACGCGGCCAAAATAAGTTCAGGAAGCCAAAACATCCCCTTCATCAGCGTGCCCACAACTGTTTCTCACGACGGCATCGCAAGCCCCTTAGCTTCAATTAAAGGTTCAGACAAGCCCTACTCAGTACTGGCACAAGCGCCCCTGGCGATAATAGCTGACACAGAAGTTATTGCCCAAGCACCCTGGCGTTTTGTAATAAGCGGCTGCGGAGACGTCATCGCCAAAATTACAGCAGTTAAAGATTGGAAACTGGCACATCTGGAACAAAACGAGTATTACGGCGAGTACGCAGCCAGTCTAGCCTTAATGAGTGCAAAACTGGTTATGGAAAACGCAGAGTTAATCGTCTCCCGCAAAGATGAAGGACTACATGTACTTCTTGAGGCTTTGATAAGCTGCGGCGTCGCGATGAGCATCGCTGGAAGCAGCCGCCCATGCAGCGGTTCAGAACACCTCTTTAGCCACGCCCTGGACATGTTTAATTCGCACCATGCCATGCACGGCGAACAATGCGGTGTAGGCTCAATATTGACCGCTTATCTTTACAGAGCAAACTGGCAAAGAATAAGAAATACGCTCAAGCAGATAGGTGCACCAACAACTGCTAGCGAATTAGGCGTTAAAGACGTTGATGTGGTTAAAGCGTTGGAGGTAGCAGCGAAAATAAGGCCTGAACGCTACACAATCCTTCAAAAGTTAAATCTTAATTTCGAAGCGTGCGAGAAAACAGCAAAGGCAACAGGAATAATCAATTAATCACTTGAATTCTAAACGCGTAACGGCTGAATAAGCGCAAACTGGTTTCCTTCAGGATCTTCTGCCGCAGCTATCCAACCAACATTAGGAACTTCCTGTTTGGGCGAGATCACTTTTCCACCAAGCTTTTGAATTTTAGCTAAGTAATCGTTAATGGACTCAACGGCAAAATAGTTGATAGGTTTAATTTCAGGCTGTTGTTTCCTAAACATGCCACCGTTTACTCCTGGCCTCAACGGCATACCGTTTGAGTCGACAGGAACAGTTTGTATAACCCAGTAGTCTTCCGGTGCAGGGTACTGGATTATTTTCCAGCCAAAAACTTCTTCATAGAACCGCTTTAGTTTTTCTACATCTTGGGCTGGGATTTCAAAGTGGACTATTGTATGATCCATCTCTGCTTTTCACCTCCCTACAAAGCATGTACGCGAGAATAACAGTGAACGTGAGTGCTTGTACACTGTAATTATAGCGTCATGACTGATTTAACTATATTCTTAGCTCAGAACAGAAGTAAAAATTTGATTATAAAAGATAGAAAGGTTTGTTAACGCTTTTTTAGGGCGCGCTAGCTTGTGCTTCTGGTGCAGGTGTCGGTGCTGCTGGTGCTGGTTTGGGTTCAGCTTTGAAGGCTTCGACGAATTTTGTCTCAGCCAAGTCAGGGATGTATTTCTGGATATCCTTTGCGATGCTACGTTTCATAATTTGGATACCTTCTATGTAGAAGGCTATCTCTGGCATGTCAATGGTTAAGTTTTTGTCTTGTATAGTTAGCTTGAACTGGTTTTCTTCGACGACTGATATTCTGCGGTGTACAAGGGCGCCGATTTTTTCCTCGTTGCTTTCAAGTTTCTTGGTGATTGTAACATCGTAGATTAGGGTTTTTCCAGCCAATGGAGGGTTGAAATCTAAAAGTACTCTTCCAGCGCCAATTGAACGGACAATCGGCTCTTTTCCTTGGAATTCTATCTGTGCTCCAACAACTGGGTTAATTTCTTTTGCCAATAATTGCTTGAGTGGTACAAGCCTTACTTTTTTTGGGTCTCTTAGTCCGGATCCTTTTTCGGGTGGAATTTCAATGGTCGCCGGTTTGTTTATCTCCATTGTTGTTAGGCTGTCTTCTAAGGCTTCAAGATAAACATGCTCGCCTATAATTACAAGTTTGGGCTCGTAAATTCCCCCTTCCTTGAAAATATGTTCTTTCTTAGCTACTTCTTCGCTTGTTGTTTCGTTAACTTCGTTTGTTTCCTTAACTTTTCGGGTATATTTGATTAATATGAAATCTCCTTTTTGTAGGGCCATCATGAATCATCCTTTGTCTTAACGGTCGAAAATAAGTTTCAAACGCGAATAAAAACTTTGTCTAACAAAAAACCGTTACTTTCAGAACTATGGACATAATTAAAAATTAAGATTCCTAGGAAAAAATTTAGCTATCTACCGTGACATCGGTTATTAATTGAATTTCATAATGCACGAATAGTCGCCTTAAAGCATCCTTAACAATTTCTGCTTGGCTCTCATAGAGCCCATCTTTTAACAATAATTCCATGCCGTCCAAGTAAGGATTAGCCATTGTCACTTCAACTCTTTTCTTTTGCACTACACCCAAGATACTTTGCACCTCTCTTGATTACATTAAGAAATCGATTAGCTTTTAAAATTAAATTTGATTCAGAATCGGACTAAAAATAAGAATGATTGCTTACCTTTTATGTTCAAAGACAACATTTGAGGGACAGCATTGCTTTACTGATAGTGGAATTTTCATGAGTGGTTATTTGGAATATCGTTATCTTGAACCCCCAGTTTTCTGCCAAATGGGAAAGTCGTATAATAACGGATGCAATAAATTGGCAATCCGTTGCCTCGACCATCGAACCACTTATGGAAACCCAAGAAACAAAATATTTTCCTAACCACGTCATAAAACAGCCAACTAATGTCATTGCAAGATAGATTAAGCGAGCCTTCGCTTTCTCTAACAGTTCTGAACTTCCTTTTTCTCTTCAATCCTTTAATAATTTACAATCTGCGCCAATTGCAGCAAGTTTTCCGATTATATCTTCATAACCTCGGAAGATTTGATTAGCGTTTTCTATAACAGTAGGGCCGTTCGCAATGAGCCCTGCGATAAGTAATGAAGCACCTGCTCGTATGTCATGTGCATTAACTAAACACCCTTGAAGTTTTTTTACTCCTGTAATGTGTAACATATTTTCTTTAATTTGGATCATTGCACCCATTTTGAGAAGTTCTGGAACGTGATAAAACCTGTTTTTATAGATCGTTTCTTTAATTGTGCTTTTTCCCTCGACAACTGATAGGAGAGTTGTTAATATTGGTTGCATATCAGAGGGAAAGCCTGGATAAACAGCGGTTATAATATCTGTTGGGTAAAGATAACTATCGGATAAAACCCTTATGCCCTCTTCAGTCTTTCTAATAACGACGCCAATTTGCATTAACGTAGATAAAACCTGCTCTAAAAACTTAGTATTAGTGTTCCTTATGAGCAAGTTTCCTCCAGTTGCTGCTACTGCAACAATATAGGTTCCAGTCTCAATGCGATCAGGGATTATTTCATATTTGGTACCAGCAAGTTCTTTTACACCAGTTATTATTATTGAATTGGTTCCAGCTCCTGTAATAATTGCTCCCATAGAATTGAGGAAGTTTGCTAAATCCACTATTTCAGGTTCTTTTGCAGCATTTCGTATAACGGATGTTCCTTCAACAACGGAAGATGCTATTATAGCGTTCTCGGTCGCTCCCACACTCGGAAAGTCTAGAATCGTCTCACATGCATGGAGCTTGTCTGCGGTTGCTTTTAAAAATCCGTTCTCAATCACTATTTTTACACCTAAATTTGATAACGCCAAGATATGCTGATCTAAACCTCGATCGCCCAGATCGCAACCACAGGGTAAAGGCATTTTAACCTCTTTTTGGCGATGTATCAGTGCTCCTAACATGAGAACTGAAGTTCTAACCTGCTTTGCATATACGTTGCCAGCTAACATAGTTAAATCTAGATTTTGTGAGTTAATTCTAAGGGTGTTACCGTTTGATTCTACTACGACGCCAATGCTTTGAAGTAGATTAGTTTTTGATGTAACATCAAGCAAGCTTGGGACATTAAACAAAGTCACATTATCGCTCGTCAGAATTGAAGCCGCCAGTATAGGCAATGCTGCGTTTTTAGCACCACTTATGCAAACGGTGCCTTCTAGGCTATTGCATCCTTTAATCAATATTTTTTCCAGAGTACCACTGAAAAAACTCAAAAGCCCATTTTTTCTACACTATTAATTGTAATTAGGGCTATGAATAGCTAAGAATAAGTCTAAAATACCCCAAAGATGGCCTTTCGGAAAATATATGCTCTAATGGGATATGATAAAGTTTTCAAGTAGTCACTTAAGAAAAAATTTTGAAAATTGGAAGGTTATTCATGTCGATAACAGTTAGATACCTTATGAAGCCTTCATCATTTGACCAGGCCGCAGCAAGGTTATTTCCCCAGTTGGCCGCGATTAAGCTGATTCTTTGTGCTAATGGATGCCCAAAGTTCTGCATCTCAAAGGCGAGATTGCCTATTAATCCGCGAATTCCACCTATAGCGCGAAACAGTTTTTCAACGAACCCAGTTAAAATTTTAAGCAGCAAAGAGCTACGTATTTTATCCACGGTTTGGATTACTGCATCTATGAATCTTCGCTTATCCATGCTAAGTACACGAAACCAAGAGTTGTTACTTCGGATTGATTTCTGTTTTAACTTTGACAGGAATTTTCGTCCACCATAACGTATCATGATAGAGATATCCTTAGTCACTTCGGATTTTATTAAGTTGTTTTTGCTGGGCATTTTGTCAAGTTTAGAAGAAATCGTCATGTTCAGACCTGAGTTCCCATTTTTGCGTATTGCTTGTTTTTTCTGCCAACGTTAGTGTTTGATTTGGATACTTGGGATTTTTTGCAAGAGTCCGCTTTTTCTTTTTCAGAGTTGAGGTTTTCTTTCGATTTCTGCTCTGTCACTCCAGACTGCAGCTGCTCTAAGATGCTTGTACAAATGCTTAAGCAGTCTTCGCAAAGAGTAAAGCCGTATCTTAGTAGGAATAATTTTTTTGTTTCCTTGCAGAGTCGGCATTTGCCGGTTTTTGTGCCTACGATGTAGATATTTTTGGGGCAAGCGGCTGATTTGTTATTTTTTGTTGCTTGCATTAGTAGCCACCTTTACGGGTTGGTTGGTTCAGTTTTGCTTGGGCGTTATCGCAGAAGTGGTGTTCTGAGGGAGCATTGCAGAATTTTTGCGGTTTCCTATACCATGCTATTATGTTGGTTCTGTACGTGCACCTTTTTAGGACCTCTAGAGGGTAAATTTGTGGTTTCATGATTACTCATCTGGCAGACAAACGGTGACTATTTGTCACATTACAGTATATATAATTTATCATTAGTGCTGTGCCGAATGACTGATGGTTCTTTTTAAATCAGGTTTCTCTTCACAGTTTCGCTGTTGCTTACTGTGGATTCATTGACATGAACAAATTGTAAATTGACGCCTTGAGGAGCAGTTCGTTAACTATGTTGTTCCACTTTACTGAAGTGATGTGTTCTCCGAAGATTCGCTTTATGCATGAGAACGCTGACTCAGCCATCCACCGATAACCATAACCCCCCTCTTTGCGCCACTCAACATTGCCAAGCTGCAAAACCACAGCAAACTTGCGCGGCATACATCCGCCACCCTTCAAAGAAGCATTCTTTCTAACCCTTATCAAAGGATCAATGCCCCTTTCACTGAGCATCCGAAAATTGTTTTTGGAATCATACGCGCCATCGCCAATGACCCGCTTCAAATCCGCTACTCCCGCAGAATCCTTCACCAGCCTCCCAAGCATTCTTCCGTCTCCAACGTCCTCGCGCGTCACTTCAATAGCCAGTATCTGTTTGGTCTTGATATCTACTGCTATGTGCACTTTTATGAAGCCGCGTTTGACTTTCCATTTTTGCGGATCCACTCGCGCCTCTGTTGGACACTTTGATGCCGGTGGAATCCACTGCGATGGTGACATCCTTGTCTAACTCTACGGAAGAGACCATATCAACCTTCATTTTGGCAACTCGCCACCAGATGGTGGTGTAGTCGAGTGCTTTGAGACCGTCAACGTGCTGGCTTAAGGCTCGCATGAAGCCTTCGAGCTGCCGATACGGCAAAACGTAGGCGTGTACGACTGCCAGCAGCTTTACGAATGATTCAGGGTAGCGGTATCTGGCGCCTTCTTTGCGTTCGTTCATCGCTTTTAGTTCTCTAGACCAGGCTGCAACAAAGTCTAAATCTAATTCAAACGTTCTATGCAGAAGTAGAACTTAAGTTATTCAACACACTAAATTTATGGAAAAGCTTATGTTTGTTCTAGAATAATTGTTAAATAGTTCAAGGAGAAAGGTGTGAGTAGAGAAGGAGAGACGCGATTGCGGGTTACTAAGGATTCGCCTCCAGCTTTTACTGATGCTTCTCTTGAAAGACTCAAGGTGCAAAAGGAATTAGTTGAGAAGCTTACGGTTCAATGGAAGCTTTTGTGGAGTGAGCGCTTTAATGATAAGGTGAGAGCTGAAGGCGTTTCGGTGAGTGACTATACCTCTTTGCGCGTGGAGCGCGGCACCATTATTCATGCGACTCGGGATTTTAAGGCGTTAAATTTTAAGGAAATCCTTGAACAACATATGGTTGAAGACTCTGACCGTTTTGTTCAGCCAAATGTTGATGCGGGCGGCTGGAGTAAATTCGTAAAAACCAAAATCACCGGTCGCGAGCCTCAGAGAAACAAGCGTACTTTGGCGTATGTTCCTAAGAAGCGGGAAGTTCAACAGCCTAAGAAAGGCGGACGCGGTTGGCTTCACGCGACCTAACGTTTGCTTAATTATTAAATTTATTGTGTGTTTAGTGATATGAAGCTAAAGTTATACTGCCTAGGCCTTATAATTTCTGAAAAGAAGAAAAATAGTTTATCATCATCAACAACAAGCTACCTTTAAGTTGTTTAGGGAAAAAGAAAAGAACATACTAAACAACTTGAAAGAAAAATACCTAACTTAACACGCACAATTTATTGAATTTTATTTTGGACGAGTCTACTTGCAAAATAGCAGTTTTAGACAAGATCTCGAAACAGAAAAATACATTGAAAAATGTTAAATTGGATTGCTCGTATCACCCGAAAGTTAACAGCAGTAAAACCGTTCATCACCCGACCGTTAACAGGGAAAAACATCGCCTATGAAGTTAACAGAACCTTTTTCAGGCATTTGATTTTTCCATGCGAGAGCGGGGGTGTCATCTTTGTTTGTGAGTGTTTTCTTGATTAAGCCGGTGTTTTCTGCTTCGTCTAGTTTTTGTGCGATCCAAGTTTCAGAAGTGGGTGTTTGGGAGAGTTTTTGGAATCCAAGAGTTATAGCTTGGGTTGATGGGTTGTGCATGTTTTCGGCGTTTGTGACTGCTTTCATTATGAGTTGGTCTTGTGATGGAAGTTTTCGGTAGAGGTTTAAAAGAGCAAGTTTCTCTTTTCTATCCAAGTATACAGCATAGAGAATAAGTAAAACAAGAATCGCGGTAGCGCCTGCTGAGAGTGCAAGCCCGTTTTGGCTGATGCAAGGTGGCAAGGTGATGCATTGTTATGCTGTTGATAAACTTCACAAGGGAGTTCGCAGAGCGAGACAACTGAAAAAACTGAGTGCGGTTCCAGCTGTTGTATTAGCACTTTTGATTAGCCTAACGATTGAATCTGGTGTGGGCTGGAATTTGGCTTTAGAAGACGTTTCTCGTGTTTTAGCAGCTTCGTGTGCTCCTGAACTAGTTCCTCTATGTGAGAAGCGAATTCTTCTGTTTTCTGCTGCGCTTGCGTACGTTCGGTTATATCTATGCAGGTGCCTACCCATTCCCTTGTGCTCTCATCATCGTTAATCACGGGAGCGGCTCGGGCTAAAAAGTTGCGGTAAACGCCGTCAAAGCGGCGCAGGCGATATTCAACTTCATATCTGGTTTTTGTTTTTGCTGCATCTTTCCACGCCTTAATTGCATGTTCAACATCATCGGGGTGAATGACTTTTGACCAACCCCAACCTTTCATTTCTTCAAAGGATTGGCCCGTGTATTTTCTCCAAGATGGAATATCTTCAACCACTTCACCCTCGCCGTTAGTAGTCCACCCTATCTCACATGTGAGTTCAATATATGATCGGTAGCGTTCCTCGCTTTTGCGCAGGGCTTCTGTAGCTTTCTTATTTTCGGTAACGTCAATGTGCTGAAATAACCAACCAAAAGGCTTTCCGTCTACATTTATCGGAATGACTTCTCTCAGGAAGGTCCTGCCATCTTTCAGTGCTATTTCTTCGCCCTTTATTGTTTTTCCTTGGGTAATTATTTCCCTAATTCGAGCTTTTTGTTCCTCGGGATGCAGATAAGATTCCGTAACTCTTTCATTAACTTCTTCTGCTTTTAGCCCCTTGAGCTCCGTGGGTAATTCCTTCAAACCAAAATATTCGCAGAACGCTTGATTAGCAAATTCAATTTGGTCATTATTTGATACTATTACGATGCCATCACACATGCTTGAAAGGACTGTATAGAAGCGCTGAAAAGCGGTTTGCAATACATAATGCTTTGATTTGAAAACTTGCGCTCGCCCTTGGTGATGCTTGGTCAGAAGACCCATTGAATACAGCTCGTTCAGGTTTTTGCTTTCAAACGCACGAGCCCTGCCAGTTATTTTGCTTATCTGGCTTGCAGTTCCGGAACCGAGATTTGTCAAAGCGGTGAGAGTGGGCAGGAGTCTGTATGAGACTTGGACGCGAATCTGAGGAAATTCGCCCATTTTCGCGTCTAATATATCTAATCTTTTAATTACCTTCTCAAAAGCCGTTGAGAATTCACGCGATTTCATTTTATACCAACCAAAAAATTTACCTTACGTTAAAAGGGTCGCCCAAACATCCACTACATAACTTACAACTATGTAAATAAATCTATGTGGCACGTACGATGTAACAATATCAACAATCGAGCAAACGCGATTACAAATTTGAAACATCAGTTGGTAGCATGCTCCCGGCACTGTTAAGTTGAGTTATCAAATGGGATAAGTAAAGCTTAAAACAAAAATGGGGACGGTCTGCAGTATTCAGTGACGTTCATAGTCATGTGAGCAAACGATCAATTCTGCGGACAACCTCCAAATGAAAAAGCCGAGTGCACTAGCAAGAAACGACAAAACCGTGAAAGTGTCCAATCTCAACCAAGGAGTAAAGTGAGAAATTCTAGAAAGTAACAACAAAAGTTGATAGAACTGTATTGCTACTCCGTAGATCCAGCCGAGCAAACCGTATATGAAGAGCATTGCGCCAATGACTTTTATAACGAGAATGCTCCTGGTTCGTCCATTCCGCAACTTTTTATCAGGTCGTACGCTTAATTTTTGCGTTGTTTAGTAAACTTTGAAGCTTCCATAATCACTAATCCAACGACTTTTCCACGTTCATCTAAAGACGCGGTGACAAGTCCTTTATCGTCAAGAGGGTCATTATCAACGATTTTTGCGTGCTTAAATTTAACATACAGAATATCTGCTTCATCGTCGTAGTCAACAGAAACCATTGTCTGGGCAATTTTAGTTTTTTGGCACAAGATAAGGCGTTTCCTACGGTCCTAAACGGGTCTATGACCATTCTTACTTTAATCTCTGCCATAGTCTAAACCTCTTCTTAAGCCTCTTATCAGAAATTACAAGAGGCCGTTAATATAAATCCATTGGGCTGAGAAACTTCCCTGTAATGAACAGCAAGATTCTTTGACAAACCAAAATCTGCAAATCGATCAAAAACTTTGAAAGCGACAAAATTTGGTTCCATGCCTGTTGGAGAAAAGTAAACTCTATCAGGCTCGGCAATGGTCAACAGAACTTCAAGTTGGAAATTTACGAGTTCTCTGTGATATTCGACTATATGGAGCCATCGTTCCTCGGTTAGCCTTACGTTCACATTATTTATGGAAATGACCATAGCGATAACATTAGGTTCAGGGCGCCAATTTATTTTCAAGTTTTTTGATGCACTTTCCTACTTTCTGGTTATTGTTTGAGGGTGGTCATTAGTTTTTCTATGGGGGATTCTGTTCGATTAAGGTACATTGATGGCTATTTTAAATTCAATGAATGTTAATGGAATAAAGTTGACACTCTCACCGACTAAAGTCGGTAGCTTTCTTGCTAACTTCTCTATAAAAAAAAGGAAGCAGATTAGGCTGCCGTTCCAGTAATCACCGCATTAAATGTGAAGTTGCTCAAGCTGGGATTCACGGAAGGTGAAACATTCAAAATCAAATTTGCAGCCACTACCTGGTTTTGCGTCAATACAGTGCCTGCTTGGTTCCACGACAGCGTCAGCCATTGGGAAACACTCACAGGAGACCAAGTGTTTGTCGTTAAACTTAGCTGCTCATTAGAGTTACCTAAGTTCTTGACCCATAAGGTAATGTTTGAACTGCCACCCGAATATATAGAACCAAAATTTAAAGAAGTCAAAATCAAAGTGCAAGCACTGTTGGAGTAGACGCCAAGGTTAATCACGGTTAGTTTTCCTTTTGAAGACACAGATTGGCTCACTTGATTAGTTGACGCAGAGGAAGCGAATATCGCAGTTCCCACAGCCAGCACCAGTCCAATCACAAGAAAAACAGAGATTGCTCGTAGAGGTTTTCGCATATCAATCATCACTAACGCCAAGGTGCAATGCAGAAATAAGCCTCATTGAGCATATGCGCTACACAAGCACACAATCGGAAAACTGGACCTGAAAAGCAAAGCAAACTCAAAAAGCTGGAGTATACGATGCAAAAATACAACGGACAACTCTAATGGCAATCGAGGTATTTATCGAAACCAAAAACTCAAAGAACAAAAGAAACAAGAAGAAGCCAGCCAACTATGGGGCTCTACCTAAATTGATATGCCGATATTAATGCTCCAATTCACGTCACACTTCTACTAATACAGATAATTTGGTTTGAGCGCGCTTGCCATAATGTGCATGTCGCTTATGTTGGGGTCGAATGGCTGAGACATAACCGTTGAAGACTGGAGCGAACTCGAAAATAACCAGTATGGCGTCAAAGCGAACACACAATTTGGCTTAAGCATACTACGGAGCACTACTGGCATAGTCACGGCTAACCAGAAGAAAAATTACAAAAAATATTTGCGACCGCTGCAAGCATGTTTTGGGCTGCGCTTTGCGAGAGTTGGAAAAATTAGCAAGTGCTTTTGTCTATTTGCCTTTTAGTTTAAGAATTAGGCGCTGACTTTGACAGCTTTTGCTTGATATTCGCGTAGGACGGAGGCTGTTGCAAAAACTATGGTTAATGCGAGTAAGCTGAGGGTTATGGGTGTTAACCGTATGCCCCAGGGTGTGTAGTTACTACTAATCCTATGCTTAGTGCGAGCATGGCCGATATGATGGTTTTATTGAAGGTTTATAGTTTTTGTCGGGGCATTTAACGTCCACCAGTGTATTGAGGCTATTTTACTGTTTGATATGACAAATAAGCTTAGTCTATAATTATGCGCAAAATTATTTCCCTACGGTTTAGATATCTGTAAGTTCTTTATGGGTAGCAGTTGAAACGAGTTCTATTGGAACGACTTTGTTTATGTTGCTGGTAGTGTTAAATTTCAATTAACATCTGGCGCAATGAGGATAAGACTTAAGGAAAAATTTGGAATAGTTGAACAGATTTGATGTTTCTTGATTGCTTGCTTGTGAGAATGATGGTTTTTTGGTGTGTAGTTGTGCATTTGTGTAGTTCAGATAACTAATAACGGTTATTAATACTTAAGACTTTAAAGATTCGAGGAATTGAAAATGCAAAAAACTCTAAGAAAGGATCAACTGCTAGGTAAATCTTGTAATCCGCAGGGTCACATGTATGAGGTGGCAAACAGGCAAGATTTACGCCGTGCTATTAAGGCTGTTAAATGTTTATCCAAGATAAACAATATTTATTAAGACTTACGACATGAGGACTAACAGTGAAGACGCCTTGACGTTAAAAAAAGTAACCCACCTGCAAGAGACAGAAACCCAAACAAGAGGCAAAAAAGGGTTAACTGGAGCTCTTGAAGGAAAGTTGCCTTTTTTAATAATTTTCGCTGTTATTTACGGATTAGTATTTATCAATTATATTGACATTTCCACTCCAGGAGGTTCAGACTACGGTTACCATTTATGG
Source organism: Bathyarchaeia archaeon (assembly GCA_050015395.1). Classification (GTDB taxonomy): domain Archaea; phylum Thermoproteota; class Bathyarchaeia; order Bathyarchaeales; family Bathycorpusculaceae; genus Bathycorpusculum. The sequence continues at coordinate 28,078 of JBEKBM010000025.1, read as the reverse complement.
TTAGTCTTAATGTATTTTTTACCGTTCGTTGGTTTCTCAATATTTAACCTAAAAAATTGGAAGTTTACAATTGGATTAGGACTTATCACCTCACTCATGAACGACGTATTCTACAACTTCATTAGATACCTAATTGGAATGCATATCAACCTATCGACCTACTACAGTGAGTGGCTAATCCCTCAAAACGCGGTACTGTTCCATCTCAACTTAGGCTTCGTAGTTTTCCCCGTCCAGTCCTGGATGATGGCGGCGTCGATCTACCTTAGAGTTGCAGCAGTATGCTTAATGCTGAAAACCTGGAATATTCCTTTGAGCAACATGCAGATATTCAATTATCGGTCTGTTAAGCGGCAAAGGCTTGGAAGTTTCAATCGTGCCGTTGAGCGGCAAACGTCTCTTTCTTCCCCCATTTTAGGGGACGACTAGCTCAAAAAATCTTTAGAGGCGGCTTGGTTAAGCCAGGTGCTTGGGTTTGATGTGTTGGAAACGTTTTAATTGATCGATACGTTAAATTGATTTGCGTGTTATTCCGAATTTTCTGTTGGGTATTTTGACCAGTTGATTCTAGGTCTAGATGCCAAAGAAGGATGTGAGTAAGATTAGTGAGGTTTTAGAAGGCAAACTTTATCCGCTAATACTTTTTGCGGTTCTTTATGGCTTGCTGTTCGTTAACTATATTGATATTTCCTCTTCTGGTTTAGACTATGGGTACCATTTATGGCTAGTTTTATTGTATTTTTTCCCGTTCGTTGCCTTCTCAATCTTCAATCTGAAAAATTGGAAGCTTACCCTTGGGTTAGGGTTTATCGCATCTTTGATGAATGATGTTTTCTATAACTTCTTAAGGTACCTAATCGGTTTCCACATCAGCCTATCTAGCTATTATAACCACTGGCTTTTGCCGCAAAGTGTTCCGCTGTTCAATTTGAACTTGGGCTTCGTTATTATACCCGTTACTTCATGGATGATGGCGTTTTCGATTTATATAAGAATCGCTGTGACATATGTTTTGTTGAAGGATTAGAGATACCACTGTATAATTTGTAGGCACCCGCAAGTGCGCAAGGGCAAAATTCTTACAAACCTTTTAAGATTTAACGGTGTGTAGTTTTGGGTTAGGCTATTTGCCGGATTTGTCCTTCTCTAAGCATGTAATCTTTTGTTGTTGGCAATTTCTCGTAAAGGTCTGTTGAGGTTAAAAGTATCGTTACCTTCTGTTCGTGTTGAATTTTGCTGAGTAAGTTCAAGAGTAATGCTGAGTTTTCGTCGTCGAGGCTTGATGTTGGTTCATCCGCTAACAGCATTATCGGGTAATTGACTAATGCACGAATTATGGCGATCCGTTGCCTTTCGCCTCCGCTTAGATTGTCCGGGTATCTTTCGGCTAATTTTGTTATTTCAAAGAATTTTAGTAGTTCATTTGCGCGTTCTCGTCTTTGTTGTTTTTTTGAGCCGTTTAGTGCCATTGGTAGTTCTATGTTTTCCAGAACGGTTAGTGAAGGTAGAAGGTTAAAGAATTGGAAGACTAGGCCCATTTGTTTTAGTCTTAATTCTGCTTTTTGGTCGTCGTTTAGTGTTGAGGCATCTTTTCCGAAGATATTTAGTGTGCCTTGGTTGGGTGTTTCTAGTAGGCCTATGATTTTGAAGAGGGCTGTTTTGCCTACGCCTGATTTGCCTCTTATTGAGATGAAGTCGCCCTGTTTTATTGTAAGGTTTACGCCTTTTAGTACTTCGGTTACTCCATAGTTTTTATGTATGTTGATTAATTCGACGATGTTGTTATCGTTTTGCATAGATGGTTACCTGACTATTAGCGTAGATTATGTTGTAGTCTGTCAGTTTGTTTGTCCAGTTTGCTGGGAGAGTTATTGGTATGCCTTCGTAGAGGACGTATCCATTTGTGTACATTTGATTATAAATGTATAGTATCTGTGGTGCTGAACCGTTTCCGTCTAGGTATTGTAAGCCTTGTTGGATGTTTACGTTTTCGTTGAAGTAGCCGTGAAGTAAGTAGTAAACTTTTGAGTCTCCTGCGACGGTTTGATTATTTGCGTTAATTGCGATCCAGTTTGATGCGTGGTATTCAGATGGTTCATAACGCCAGAAGTAGCCTAGGCAGGGTTCTTGCAGAGAGACTGCTGCGTATAAACTGTAGGTGTTTAGGGTAACCATGGAGAAGACTGCTATGAGGGCTATTATTTTCGTGAGTTTGCGGGTTTTGAGATGTTTTGGGGTTGTGTATAGTTTGTAGATGCCTATTGCTATCAGGATTGTTAGGGGTGGAAGAATGAAATCTATGGATCTGACGGCGAATGTTAATCCGTCTGGTGGGTTGGCGAAGACTCCGTAGGTTGCAAAGGCGATTGCAGGTAGAAGCCAGAAAAGGGGTAGGAGTAGGGAAAGTTTCTTTTGGTGTAGCTTGCTTAGTGCGAATATTGTTAAGGGTACTGCTATGATAAGTGGTGTGGCGTATAGGAAATAGCGAAGTGGTATTATTGGTGCTATCGGCAGGATGGAGATTTGTGTTGCGAGAAAGAAGAATATGGTTATCATAATGAGGCTTAGGGAGCATTTGAGGATGGTGGTTAATGGGGACTCTTTGCTTGATATATGTACAATGTAGAGTATTGCGGCGAGGGCGATGATTTGGTATGCGGCTACTGTTAGTAGATCGCTTGGTGTTATTGTTATTACTACTGTCGCTAATGCTGGATAAGCGTAGAGTCCGAAGTAGAGCGCGGTCATGGTTGATACGATTGCGAGTAGTAGGATGTTGGATTTGGCTGAGTTGGTTTTTTGGTCTTTGTTTGGTTTTGCGATGTATGATGCGATTGTTATGCTGGCGATTATGCCTATAGTTAAGAATGCTGTTAAGTGGTGTGATAGTACCAGTGCTATTGATGCTATGGTGAATAGGAATGTGGTTTTCCAGTTGTGTTTGAGTAGAAATATTAGGATTATTGAGAAGTAGATTGGGTTTGCGAATGTTTCCTTTGTGACACCTGCTGTGAGTAGGGTGTATGGGAAAGCGGTGGCTAAAAGGACTGTGGCTATAAGGGATATTTTGCTGTTTTGTGTTATTTTTTTAACTATAAAATAGAATAATGGGATCGTTAAAGCAGCTGCTATGGGTATGCCAAACGCCATTGTTGTAATTGGTGGAAGATTTATGACTAGGGATAAAATTGCTGCGAAGAGGCTGCTGGCTGGCCAGAAATTGTTGTAGCCGTCGAATATTTTGCTGTTTAATGGTATTGGTGTGTTTTGTATTAGCAGGTTAGTATTTCTTATTAGTGGCCAGGCATCGGTTGAGAAGGGCATTCCGCTGATGACTGTTGGGTAAAGTCTTAGCGCGAGGGCGATGAATAAGGGTATTAGTATGTAGAGCGCTTTTTTCATTGTTTTAGCTCCGCGCGCGCTACGTTTATCATGATTAGCAGTGATAGGAGTATGATGTTGGCGACTATGATGAGTGGGTCAAGTTGGAAAGTGATTGTGTGTGATAGAACTTGGAGGTAACCTATTTTTTGAAAGATGATTAAAAGTAAGGCGCTGATTACGGTGCCTATTGTTGTTGCTATCAGTGCCCAGACGAGCATTTTGAGGGAGAGGTCGATTTTTATTTTTTTGGTTGATGCGCCTATTGATCTTAGTATGTCTATGTCTGATGAGTGTTGTCTTATGAAGAGTGCCATGGCGCAAGTCGCTGTTCCGCTGGCGAAAACAAGAACGATGATGGATAGGATGATGAGTGTGTCTTGGCTGATTCCGTACCTGTCAAGGTAGCTTGACATGAATTGTTGGGATTCTTCAACGCCAATGTTTTGTATGTTGATGCCTGATGAGGTCAGCGGAATTAGGGCTTGGAGTTCTTTTTGTGCTTCGCTTGTTGGCGTCGGTGAGGGTGATGGTTTTGCTGTTTGGGTGTGGTTGGCGATTACTTGGTATAGTTGGTTGGCGTTGGTTTGGGCAGGGTCAATTTTGACCCGTATTAAGGTGACTTCATTGTAGGTTAGCCCTCTTAGCCATTGGCCAACGTAGAGCGGCACTAACACCTCGTCATTTAGCGATGATGAGGTTTGGAATATCCCTTTGATTTGGAGTTGAACGTATTTTTGTGATAGTACGCTGATTACAAGTATGTTATCGCCTGTTTTCAGGTTTAGCCTCTGTGCCGCGCCTTGACCTATGATGGCTGAGTCTGTGTTGTTAAGGTTTAGGCTGCTTCCTTGTGTTATGGTGATCTGGTTGAGTTGGGCGAGTTCTTGGGGTAGGACACCACGGACGAAGACTGATTGACCGTTTATCATACTTGGTGCTATGACTTCGGGGCTGGTGGCTATGACTCCTTTCACTGAAGCTATTTTGTTAACGGCGGTGATTGGAACAATTCCTGTGAAGGGTGTGCTTCCTGCTTTGCTATAGATTGCTATGACGCCTTTGCCTTCGCCCACGTAGCTTGTAAAGCCGTTATAAAATCCTAGGAAGCTGTAAGCCGTGATTGAGAAGAGCATTGAAGTTAAAGTCAGTATCAGGATTAAGATGGCAATGCGTTGTTTGCGTAGGTATTTGAATTTGATTAGGCTCATGCTGGCTGCTCCTTTGCCATGATTTGCGTTGTTTTGACTGCTGGGTAGACGCTGCCGAGAAGCGACGCTGCCAATGCTAACAGTAGAATTTGCATTGCCTGTTCCGGCTGCAGGAACGGCGCTAGCTGTGTGTTGCCCCAGACCCATCTTACGCCTGTTGCGGCTACTTGGGTTCCAACTATGCCTACTGCTAATCCAATGATTGTCCCGATAAAAGCAATAATTAGTGCATGTGTGATGATTAGGCTGATGGTGGCTTTCTTTTTTGTTCCAAGCGTTCTCAGCGTGTAGAGTTCGTATTTGGCTTCGTTTACCAGTCTGGTTGCCATAACGTATGAGGCTGCAATTACCACGGCGTAGATGGCTATCGACCAGACGTTTATGAAATTGGTTGTTTGGTTGTTTATGCTTTGAGCAAATTGGGTTATTTGTTGGATTTTTGTTACTTTTACATCGTTTGGCAGGATTTGCGTGATGTTTTTTATTGATTTGTTGTTTGTGTCAGGGTTTTTTAAGGAGAATTCGATGAAGGAGACTGTACTATTTTGTTGGGTTAGATTCTGGAGCGTTGCTAGTGGCATGATTAGTTGTGTGTCGCTTTGTTGTGTTGTTTGTGTGATTCCAACAACTTTGAGTTGAGCCCGCTGGTTATTGACTGTTATTTGTACTGAGTCATTTTTGTTTATTGAGGCAAGCTGGGAAAGGATTATGCCTACGTCGGTTTCTGACGGTTTTTGGCTGATTGACCCGTTGATGCTCGCTCGCCTGTTGTTTAGGTAGGCTTGCACGTTATCCACTGCCAAAATGTTGATAGTGTAGTTTCCGCTCTTTGTGGTTAGGGTTGCTTGGGTTAATTGTTGGCTGGTTGCATAGTTGACGTTTGAGTTGTTGCGGATTTGGTTGATTAGGTTAGCGTCTATGTGGCTGTCGGATAGTGATGTCGAGTTTGTGCTGGTTATTATGTAGGTTTGTCCCGTGCTTGACAGTGCGCTTAAAACGGTTGTTTCTGCGTTGATGTTGTTTAGAAGGGAATTTATGGATGCTAGTAGGGCGATCAGGAGTGCGATGGCGATAATGGCTGAGGCTGTTCCTTTCTTTCGGAATAGCATTTTGAAAGTTAAAGATTGCACTCCAATCTCCCCTCCGTGAATAGTTAATTTTAGTTTTATTTTTTAGCTGGCTGGAGCTGTAACGTTAAGCCAGACCTGCCCCCACCTCTGGTTGTACTGCATTTGGTTTAGGGTTTGGTTGTATATCCAGAGTTCAAAGATGATTCTTTGGTTTAAGCCGGGTTGCGTTAAGGTTACGCTTACTGGAAAAGTCCACGTTCCATTGTCTGGTACAACGCTTGTGAATTGTTGGATGGGTGTTACTGAGGCGGGGTCTACGATTGTGTTGTTGTCTCCAAGTTTAATCATAACGCCGTAGTACATTGGTATGCCCATTTGGTTACCGACGTAAACATAGAGGTTAACAGGTTGGCCCGCAACAGTTGCTGTTGGGTAATCGCCTAGTTGCATGTTTGGCCCCAGGATGCCGAGTTCTGAGAATTTTTCGGATGTGCTTTTTGGGAGAAAGAATGGTACAGTGGCAACCAAAGCGATTATCACTGTTACGCCTAAGATTACTGCGCAGACTTGTTCCCAGGTGACTATGAGACCTTTGGTTTTGGTTGGTGAGTTTTTGGCTCTTACCCGATTGTTTTTTCTAAGCTTAAGCCATGTCTTCCAGAAAAATTTAGGTCCATATAAGTAAACGAGGCACCCACCGACGATTAGTGCAGCAGCTGCCACAGCAGCCGTGACTGGCGCCATCATCAGGCTACTTGATTGTTTGGCTTGGGCTGCTTGCGTGGTAACGTTCTGGGCTATAGCTTGGGCTTGGGAATTTAGCGATTGTGCTTGTTGTGGATTGGAACTGATTATGGCTTGAGCTTGGGATGTTAGGTTTATGGCTTGGTTGAGTTGTATTATTAGTTTGCTTGTGTCTACGCCTGCATTGTATGCGCTGACGATGGCGTTGTAGGCGTTATGCAGTGAGTTTTGCGCGTCATTGGTTGTTGTTTGAGCGTGGGTGATGGCTACTGGTAATAGTAGCAGCAGGATGGATATGAGTAGCAAAATGGCTGTTTTTTGTGAAACTTTCATCCCCTCACTCTCCCCTAAGACAAGGATTTCTAAGCATAATACATATATAAAAAGTGTACATGAATTGATGGATGTTTAGGTTGGAGGATAAGGGGTTGAGTGTGGATTATGTTGAGAAAGTGGTTAAGGATACAGCGCTCTCCTTGGGCAATCCAACCGTGTCAGAGCTTGTTGATAAGCTTGTGAAGGATAAAGGGTTAAAGTTTAAAGATGCTACCCGAGCGGTCTATGTACTGTGGAAGAAAGGTGCCCTTGACCTCAATGACGATAAGCCAGCGTCAACGATTTCTGGTTACGCATTTAGCGTTGAAAACTTGTGGTTTTGGGGCGTTACCGCTCTAGTTGCCCTCTGCGTCATCATTGTTTTCGCAGTTAACAGTTCCGTGTTGCTGTATGCCCGCTACGTTTTAGGCGGTGTTTTTGTTTTGTTTTTGCCTGGTTTTATGCTTATTTCAGTGCTTTACCCTAGAGGCGGAGAGTTGGATGGACTTGAAAGGTTGGCTTTGTCTATTGGGCTTAGTCTTGCCATAGTGCCTCTTATTGGGCTTATGCTTAACTATACGCCATGGGGTATTAGGCTGGAACCGATAATGGTTTCTATGGCTTTGTTTGCTGAGGTTATGGCTGTTGTGTGTGTTGTGCGAAGGTTTAGGTATCACCAGCTTAGCCTAAAGTAATTTCGTCTTGTTTAATTAAGAAATAAGAGTTATTAGATGGACTCTTTACGTTTAAGAGATTATGCGGAACGGACGCGAGAGAGAATAATTTACAGAGGTGTATACTTCATTTCATTTAAGAGCACGTATTCAACGCTTGCAACAAGTTTGGCTTTAACCGGTGTGCTGCTTTCTGTTGTTGCATACTTGATTTTGAGTTCTACCCCTTTAACTGCGCTTGGATTATCCGCGATCTTGATTGGTGCGGTTTCGTTTGCCATAGCCAGAGGGCAACCAAAAATTTCGCCTGAAGCCAGCGCTATTTTGTTGCAGTCTGGGGTTGAAAACATTTCGGCGGTGGTTGAGGAGCTTGGACTTAAGTCTAAGGCGGTTTACTTGCCATCTTCGATGACTGGTGACAAGCCAAAGGCGCTTATCCCATTGGATTCCAATATCGAGTTCGCTGATAAGGTGCTTCCTAAACGTTTTATCGTTAAGTATGGTTCAAAGCCTCAAGATGTTGGCTTGTTGGTTATTACTCCAGGTTCAGCGGTCGGTGGTTTGGTTGAGTCAAAGTCTGATTGCTCTGCTGGAGATTTGGAGTCTGCTATTTCGCAGGTTCTTTTGAGTACGGTTAATTTGGCTGATGGCGCGAGGGTAACAATGGATGCAGAGAAGGTTTTGGTTGAGGTTACTAATCCACGGCTTGAAGGCAATAACATGTGGATTTATGAGAGTCTGGGCACTCCTATAGCTTCTTTGGTTGCTTCAGTAGTTGCTCAAGTTTTAGATAAGCCCGTTGTTATCCAGAGCGAAACTTCTAGCAGAGGTAAATGCCTTATTGAGTTAAAAGTGATGGGGCGAAGTCTCTGAGAGTTTACGAAAGGTATCTTCTTTCATTAACCATTGCTTATGCACTTACTACCTTTGCTATTTCGTTTTACAGCGCTGGGACTTTGGACTTGTATGTGTCAGTGTATATCGTTGAGTATTTCATCATCACATTGTTGCATTCACCGTTCAATTCTAAGACGCAGAAAGTTACGAATTGGATTGGTTATGCTCTGTTTGCTGTTTTCATTTTTATAGTAGCTGTAAAAGTTTTAGAAATTCTAGGTGGAAGCTTTCTATGAGATGGCTACCCGTATTTGTTATTTCTTTGCTGATGGTGGCGGCTTTGGTTCCTTGCCTGTCGGTTGGTGCTCAACCAAGGCTTGTTCCTCTTGCAGATCCAGCTACAGCTCAAAGTACGCTGGATCCTTATTCTTTTTTAATTCAGTATGCTGAACTTTTTGCGCTTATGTCAGCTCAAGATTTTGCTAATGCTAGTCGGTTGGGCGAGGAGTTGAGTCATATCACTGTGCCTGCAGATTTAACCTATATCGTAAACAGGTATAACAGTTTAACGCAGCAGTTGATAAATGTATTAAGTGATTTACAAAGCACGTTAAATAACGCTTCAAGCTTGCTGGATCAGTATAGGCTTGATGAAGCGGGGCAAGCGTTGGACCACGCGGGGGTTCAGGTGGCTCAGGCTCAGATTTTGCTGGGTGATCTGCAAGATGCCACATCAGTGTTAAGCCAGAGCTTCGGAGTGTTAGCGACTCCAGCCGCGAGCAAGGTAAGGCAAGCCTACGATGAGCTTCAGCGCATGTTACAAGAACTAAATGACCTGATTAATCGATATCATACTCTTTTGACTGAAGCTAATGAGAGAGCACAAGAAATCAAGTCAGAAAAACTTGCTTCTACCACGTTGAGCTTGGCTTTGAATACAACAAAATGCTTTGTGGGCGGATATGTTAGCGCCTCGGGGGTCCTAAGTTCTAAAGGTCAGGGTTTGCAAAACCGAGCGGTGGAGGTGCTGTTAGATGGAAGTCAAGTTGCAACGGCAAATACACAAGCAGACGGCTCCTATAATGTAACAATAAAAATCCCTTACAAATACGTTAATTCTGTGTCTGTTAGCGCTCTTTATACTCCAGCAGGCAACGACCAGGGTGTCTATTTACCATCTTCAAGCCCAACGGTTAAGCTTCAAGTTTTATTTTACCATACAGCGCTTAATGTTTCGGTTTCAAGTGTTGCTTATCCTGGGCTTTCGTTGTCAATTAAGGGTAATGTTACTTCGGAGGCTGGAGTGCCCCTTGACGGGAGGCAAGTTAGGGTGCTGCTTGATGGTGCTGTTATGGCTCGGGTTATGACAAATCAGAGTGGAGTTTTCTCAGCTAAATTTACAATTAATTCTGGGGCTAAGTTGGGGGCACATACTTTAACGATTAGCGTTGATTCTTCGGGTTTGTATGCAGGCGCGTCTGTGCAGAGAACGCTGACCATTAAGAAGATGGCTTCTTTTGTTAAGGTTAATGTGCCTTCTTTTGTTGTGCTTCCCTCAAAGCTTCATGTCAGTGGGGCTGTTAGATCAGCATCAGGTCCTTTAAAAGGCGCAACCGTGCTGATAGAGTTAGCAAATATTTCAGCTAACGTTACAACGTTGAGTGATGGAAGTTTTAATTTGACGTTGGATATGCCAAGCTCGGTTTTAGCAGGTTACCAGGATCTTAGTGTGAGAGCCCAGCCTTCTGAGCCTTGGCAAGCTACTGCACAAACAAAGGCTAGTGTTTTTGTTTTGAATTCCGTTAGCATTGGTCTTGCGTTGGCAACTTCGCTTTCAGTAGTTTTTGTGACTTACACGAGATTTATCAAAAGTAAGGGCAAGAAAGTACAAGGAACGGTTCAAGCTTCAGCTGTTTCAACCTTGCTGGAGAGAGGAGTTGGCGTTGTTGTTTCATCAAATCCTGAGTTAAAGCTTGAGGGCAGTAAAGGAGCGGTTCTTAAGGCGTATATTGAGGCTTTGGGGCGTGTTGAGTTGGCGACTGGGGATTCTCTGATGCCTAGCATGACTTTGCGTGAATTTATGCAGCAAACAGGCGCAAGAATTGGGAAAGCAGCTGATCCCTTTTATAAGTTAACCATGTTGGCGGAAAGGAGCTTGTATTCGTCGCATGAACCGGAAACAGGGGATTTAGAGACAGCTAAAGACTTAGCTGGTGAAATTGGGAGGATTCTTAGCGGTGAAAGCGCGTAAGGTTTTGCCCTTGTTAATGTTAGTTATAGTGCTCGCGTTATCTGCGATTGTTTGGTTTTATCCTCCGACAGGTAACTTTAGTGTGGATAATCCTTTTTGGAATGGCCTGTCAGCGTATAGTAGTGTGGCTAAGGTTGTGCCTTTGGATTCTTATGTTAATTTGCCGTCTTCTGGAAAAGGTACTGCTTTGATTGTGATACCTTATGAGCAATTTACTGAAAATGAACTTGCACAGTTGAAGAGTTATGTTTTAAGTGGTGGAACCCTTGTGTTGATGGATAATTATGGCTTTGGAAATCAGGTTCTTGGCGGCTTAGGGTTAGGCATGAGGTTTACGGGGCAACCGCTTTTGGATCCTTTGTTTGATTATCGTAATGAGTGGTTCCCGGAAATTACTGATTTTAGTAACTCATCTGTGAACCGTAATGTGAGCAGTATAGTGTTCGATCATGCGACGTGTCTAAATGATACTTCTGGCGCGACGGTGATAGCTGAGTCTTCTAGTTTTAGTTTTTTGGATGTTAATGAGAATGGGGTTTGGGATGCTGGTGAGCCCACTGGGCCTCTTCCGATGGCTGCTTATGTTATGATGGGTCAGGGCTGTGTTGTTGCAGTAGCTAATCCAGGTTTGCTTATTAATGGCATGATAAATATGGATAATAATTTGCAGTTTATTGGTAATGTTGTGAGCATTAAGGGTTCGAGTCCTAAGGTTTTTGTTGATCAATTTCATTTGCCTGAGACCAGTTTGGATGAGGGCAAGGCATTTCTGGCTGTTGTTTATGGGGTGGTTGCTTCTCCTTTGGGAACGTTAAGCTTAATAGTTGTGGTATTGGCATTGTTATTAACACCGATTTGGAAGAGACGTGAAAGTCATGACGAAAAACGTTGAAAGTTCGGTTAGTGTTCCAAATAAGATTTTGGATGAAATTTCGAAGGTTGTTGTTGGTAAGCAGGATATTAAAGAGATGTTGCTTGTTGCGTTTTTAAGTGAAGGGCATATTTTGATTGAGGGTTTACCTGGAACAGCGAAGACGTTGCTTGCAAAGACTTTTGCTCAAGTCATATCTGGAAGGTTCAAAAGAATTCAGTTTACTTCTGATATGTTGCCGGCTGATGTGACTGGTTTTAATGTTTATTCTCCTGGTGGGCGGTCTCGTTTTGTTGCTGGACCTTTGTTTGCTAATATTGTGTTGGCTGATGAGTTAAATCGAACTACGCCTCGTACTCAAGCGGCTTTGATTGAGGCTATGCAGGAGAGGCAAGTGACTATTGAGGGAGCGACGCATCCGTTGTCAGAACCATTTATGGTTATTGCCAGCCAGTTGCCTTATGGGTCTGAGGGTACTTATCCTTTGAGTGAGGTTCAATCTGACAGATTTATGTTTAGGGTATGGAGCGGTTATTTAAGCAAGGAAGATGAGCAACTGGTTATTTCTAAGGTGGATTATATTGAGGAGCCTAATGTTTTGGCTGTTGCTTCAGTTAAGCAGATTGTGGAGCTTCAGGAGCTTGTGAAAACGGTTCATGTTTCTGATGAAGTTGGGGCGTATATGGTTTCTTTGGTTAGGAGTGCTCGAGAGGACCCGGATGTTCTTTTAGGTCCAAGTACAAGGGCTAGTATTGCATTGTTTAAGGGATCGAGAGCTTTGGCGTTTTTGCAAGGGAGGGATTTTGTGTTGCCTGATGATGTTAAGAGGCTTGCTTTACCCGCGTTTGCCCATAGGATTCGTGTTAAGCCTGAAGCTGAAATGGAAGATGTAACACCCAAGATGGTTATTGATAGGGTTTTAAGTGGGGTTCCTGTTCCGAAAATATAGCCGTGGATAGATGAGTAGTGCAATGAGGCGGATGAATGCTGGCACGATTGCTAGAGCGTACCTAGTTATAGTGCTTTTGCTGGCTGTTTTCGTTTCTTCGCTTTTTCAGCTTGGTTTAGCGCTTGCTTTGTTGGCTATTCAGTTGTATTGTGTCTATAGGCCGCCGAGGGCAGGTTTGAATTTGATTTTGGTTGTCGGTTCGTTAGTTTTGGCTCCTTTGGCGCTTGAAGCTTTGGCTGGCGGGGTGTTTGCGGTTTTGCTTGTGGTTCCTGCTTTGTTCTTGTTTGATTGGAGCTTGAGGGAGTATGCTTTGACTCTGGTTTTTTCTTTTTCAAGGGTTGGGAGAAGCGCTACTGCTGTTTTGAAGGCTTTGGGGGCTGGTTTGGCTGTTGTTTTTTTGGTTTCTGTCGTTGTATGGAATTTAACTTTAATGTTGGCGGTTGCTGTTTTGCTTGGTTATCTTGCAATCGTGTTAGCTTATGTTTATCGTCGGGTGCCGAAAATAGCGTTGCAGGAAAGTAAAACTTGGAGCAGAATCGTGGTAGGTGATACCGATTCTAAATTGGTTAACGTTAAAGGGAAGGCGAGTATGCCTGTTTTTGTTTTTTTGCAGTCGGCTGATTCGTGGGTTAATGTTGAGCCTTCTAGTTTCACTTTGGCTAGCCAAGGTGGAGTAGATGCGGCTTTGCGGTTTACTCCGCCTCTTGCAGGTCCATCTAAGATTGAGGTTCAAGCGTCTGTTGTGGATTGTCGTGGTTTAATTGTGACTGGACAAATCCTGCAGCCTGTTGATTTACATATAATTCCTAGGGCAAAGTATGCTCAGTGGCTTGCTAACAAGTTTTTGGAGCAGACGTCCGCTGGAGCAGGTACAGCGGCTGGTGTTTCTCAGTCGTTGTATAGGGCTGCTAAGGGCGGGGTTGAGTTTCTCGGTAGCCGTCCGTATCAGTCTGGTGACCGGTTGAAGGATTTGGATTGGAGACACACCTACATGCTTGGGGAGTTAATTGTTAAGGAGTTTGCTGGAGCCCAGGGACAAGTTGGGATTATTGTTGCTGATTTGACGGCTAAGGATGCGGAAGATGCTGATAAGTTGGCGTATAATTTGGTTATGTCAGCTTTAACTTTGGCGACAGAAGCTTTGCCGTCTGCTTTAGCAGTTTATAACCGCAAGGAAGTTCTCGCTGCTACTGCGCCGATGAATCCTCGGGAAACGCTCAAGAAAGCGTTAGAATTAACCGAAAAAATAACTATTGTTGAGCCTAAGCAGAAAGTTTTACAGCCAACTATGATGCGCAGGCTCAAAAGGTCTATTGGGCAGTTAGACCACGTGAAAACAGAGTCTACGCGTAAACTTTCGGAACTTTTGGAGTTTGAGTTTGAGGCTAATCAGGAAGCCGCAAAGAAGCATCCTGCTACTTTGGCGTTGGCTAAAGCTGTCAAGAGTATGCAGGGTCCTGCGGTTATAACTGTGGTGTCTTCAGTAGATGATGATTCGGGTGCTTTGTTGATGGCTTTGGAGAGGTTGACTGAGAAGGGGTACAGCACAGTTATGGTTGGGACTGAGCGGAACACGCAGTTTTAAAGAAGAACGATTCGTTTCTTTTTGGGTTTGGCACTTGGATATTGGCAGATTTTTTATGTTTAAGTTGTTTTCTATAATTTTAAATAGCACTTGCTAAAGATACTGCTTAGCTGTTGTTAATTGATTTGAAAGGGGGGAGTTAAACGAAAAATTCATATTTAGCTGCCATCTGCTTGGTTGTAGCGGTATGCTTAGCTGTCTGGTCTCTTGGTGTTGTAACTAGCTTGTTCGCTTCTTCAGCGTTTTCTTCTTTCTGGTTCTTAAGTAGGGATACCGCTAACTATGCAGTGTTTGTTGTGCCTTCGATTTTCGTAGTTGCGGTGATATCTAGCATGTATTTTTGGGCTCGCCAGAAAGAAAGTAAGAAGGCATAAGGACCTGTTTGAATTTCGTCTTTTTTTCTGTTTTCTTTTTAAATTTGAAATGGTATTGGATTAGCCGGAATGCTGGTGCATAATACTTTTATTACTCGTTGATCTCAAGTTTGTTAGCGCTAAGCTGTAATCGATTTCTGTTTGTAAGCAAACACTCAGGTGATAAATTGATGGATTTGTTCAAGATACGAAAGCTTTGGGTTGCAATGATAATAGTTGTATGTGGTTTAATTTTTTATGCTGTTAGCATTGTAATGTTGCTGATTTGACGGCTAAGAATGCGGAATACGCGGATCATCTTTTTTGCTCTGAGCCTATATAAGAAGAAATAGCCAAAGCGGAATCATGATGGTGTTGCCATCTAAGCCGAGTTTTTGTTTTGTGTGAATCAGCAAATAGAAGCTGGTTAAGATTTTTTGATGGGTAGCTATTAGTCACATGGTTTTGTCTTTTATACGATTCTTTTTTGAGAAAAATGGGTAAAATATATTAAAGTATTGAGTTCTAAGTATAATGGTGATTTCATGCCTGAGGGTATTCTCCTTACTGACGAAGATAGAGCTCTACTTGTAAAGGTAAGTAACTTACTTGAGGAAGTAGTTGAAACTTTTGGTATACTGGAAGATAAAGAAACTATGTTATGTTTAAAACAGGCTGAAGAAGACGTCAAAGCTGGAAGAGTTAGAGATTACGATGATTTCCTCAAGGAGTTGAGGAAAACTGGCGAAATATAAGCTTAGAGTTACTAGGACTTTTGAAAGAGACTTCCGCAAACTTGACGTTCAAACTAAAAGGAGAATAGATTCAACAGTAAGATTGCTTGAAACAGATCCGTATGTAGGTAAGCCTTTGCGAGGGGATCTTGCGGATAAATGGTCACTTAGAAACGGCGACTATAGAGTCATTTACGCGATAAGCGAAGATAAGAAAACCGTGTTGCTATATGACGTGAGCCATAGGAAGAAAGTCTATAAATAAGAACCCGTGGTTCAAAAAAGAGTTTAGCACACCCATTTTCATGGTAGACTATGGCTCGTCAAATCCAAAGCTAATCAGTTTCTGTCCTTACTGAAACCAAGCGTTAGATTTACGGCAGAAGACCGTTGCGGAAGAGGATCTTTGGAAGAAGTACTTCAAGAGTTGAGAATGTTCTTTTGGGACTTGCCTTTGTGCTGCCGGGTAGCCTAAACCGCGCTTAACCGCTATTTACAACAAGAAAAAGCTTGTAAAAAGCTACCCCCGCCCCCACCAAAACAACCAGCAAAACACTGCTTTTTTGGATCAGCAACAGAAACAGCGGTAAACCACAAAACGGTTGTATACTCTTCTTCCAGTGATGAAGATGCGTTGAGTATAATCTTAGAAACCGTAAAAGAGAAAGGATACAACATTATCAAAGTCGACTAAAGCCTAATTAGCAGTAATATTCTTTGATGACACACAATACTTTTTAAAATCGTTAATTTCTATTTGTTATCGTTAAGACGTTAAAAAGGCAACCCCATAATGTATGTAAGCAAACACGTAGGAAAAAAAATTGAGAGAATTATCCAAAAAACAAAAACTGCATGTCCCGATACTAATAGTTGATTGCGTTTTAATATTTTATGCTAGTGGCATTGCAACTAATTTATTTGCGTCTCCTGTATTCTCTATGTTCTGGATAATAAGCTATCAAACTGCTCATAACATTGTTACTTATGTAGCTGTAATAATAGCAATCGCCTTAACCATAACGCCCTTAACCATAAATCTCATCCAAAAACCAAAGACTCTGTTCCCAGAAACACACAATAAACCAGTTATTCGCACAATCAAAGCAACAAATGAAGCACCAGTTAGAGTCACCCCACCAACTAATAACCAAAAAATCACCAATAACCCCGAAAGTAACAAAACAGAACAAAAAAACCAATCAGCCAAACAACCAATCATTCAACCAACCAAACAATCAACGACTCAAATACCCACCCAACCAAACACTGATAAAAATGCAACAACCAACCAAGAAGCAGACATAAAAAACAAAAATAAAATAACCTGTCCGACTTGCAAAAAAGAATTTAGCCAACCCCTTTTCATGCTAGACTATAGCTCGTCAAAGGCAAAGCTAATCAGCTTCTGTCCTTACTGTAACCAATCTCTAGGCGAACAAAAAACAGTTCAGAAGAGGATCTTTGGAATAAATACTTCAAGACCTTGACATAGATTTTTTTCTAGAAGCAACCACGCCTTATGTTGAATAAAATTTAGAAGAACAACATGCGCGTTTTTTAGTCTGTTGTTGTTCTACTTGGAACCTGTTAGATGGCTTTTTGAAAGAAGAAGAAAACTTTTGTGCAACTACTTCTCCTTCTTTTTAGCGTAAAGCCAAAGCAGTTGTACTGGGCATGAAAAAGAGTTCTTGGAAGTAGTAGTCGTATAAACCCTTCGCGTCGACTACTTCTAAGCTCTCGGTTGGATGATAAAAGTTCGTGTCCAAGGGTTGTGGCAGTATTTTATTTATCTTGCTTTTGTTTACTTGCTTGTTGGATTAGTGTTTTGAGTTCTTGTTCATCTTTTGGAACGTGGATTGTTTTTAGACCTGCTTTTCTACTTGTTTGAGCGAGTTTTTGGTCGCAGGTTAATAAGGCATTGTTATTGGCGTAACTGCATGTTGTTATTTGGAGTGCGTCAGCTTCGTATATGTGGTAGTTCATGACTAGATTCCATGTGTCGGTGAGAATTGGTGTTTGGACAGGTATGATTTCAAGGGTTTTTAGGCGCATGAGTTTCGATAGTTCATCAGCGAAGAGGTTTAATGTTTGCTCAAATTCTTTTTCTGTTAGCGAGCCTTTTCTGCGTTTTTCGTCGAGAACGCCCAAAGCTTCCCCTATGTTCCAGAGGGAGAGCGTTATTGTTAGTTCTCCTGTTTCTGCTTTGTCAAAGATTATGTCTGTTGTTTCTGTTCCTGGTTCAGTTATGTAGCGTTTCAGAATTACACTTGTATCAAGATAGAGTTTGAGCAATTCGTTTGTTCCTCATTTGCCTTAGGATTTCCTCAGATGGGGGTCCTCTGAGTTTGGGTCTTATAGCTTTAATTTCTTGTGAAGAAGCTGTTCCTTTGGCTGTGACGCCTATTTTTTCGAATGCTGAAACTACTTGGTCTTTTACTATTGCCGCCCGCAAAAGCATTTCAACTTCGGTACTCAGTTTTCTCAGGTTTCCATGCTTTTGGAATACCTGCGCTTTGAAGCTAGCCCAGACTTCATCATCTACATATATGCTAACCTTAGCCAATTATGTATTCCTCTGAAGGGGTTTACTGGTAAACCAGCATATAAGATTAACTCTGATTGTTCGCTTAAGCAAGTGGCAATTAGCTAACGGTACAGTTTACTACTTGTTTCAGTAGATTCGCAAGTGGGTTAGCTTTAATGTGTGTGTGCGCGCATAGGTACCTACCGGGAGGGTAAATGTCAATACGTTTTGTCGATACACTTTGCAGATACACTGAAGAGCATAGGATAGGCGGGTTCTTGGGAGCAAAGCTCCTCCCAGAATCGTTAAGCTTTTTTTAGATGCCTTGCAGCTCTCTTGCGGATTTACTGTGTTTTGGGTTAAGCGTGCTAAAGAAGGAACCATAAGGCAAGAATAGATACTGTTTTTGGGGAAAGATAAAGCGCTTAATTATGGTAAGCTTTAAATTTGTATTACATGTATTATTCGTATAATGTTGATGATGATGCAGAAAGTCGTAGAAAAAGAAACAATCGTCCCCGTACGTTTCCCTAAACATGAACTCCAAAAAATTGACGAAGCGGCGAAACGCGCAGGAGCAAAGTCCAGGAGCGCTTTCATTAGAGAGGCAACTGAAAAGTATGTTCAGGAAGTTGGCGGCTTGAAAGTTATTGAAATAAGAGAAAACGTCAGCATGCAGCAAGCTGGAACAGAGATTCTCGCTTACTTGAATGAGCATAAAGAGGCTGAAACTTTCGATATCGCCAATGACCTCAGGTTTGACTTGGATTTTACAGTTAAAGTTTTGAAAAAACTGTGGGAAGAGGGAAAAGTAAGTTGATTGGAAAAGAAGTTGGAGACGAACTCAGAGCTGAACAAATCGTCTGTGAATGTCGCAGGATGAAAGGTCCAGTCCTAATTCACAAAGGCTCTCATAGGGCGCAAAGGTACGTTTTGGAGGGTTTACCTGCAGTGGCGATAGTTACGAAGAAATGGCGGCTCAACGAGTAAACTTTCTTGGAATGTTACTACAGATGAAGGTTTACTTGTTCTGGTCTGCAGGAGTTGCTTTTTAAGGCTTAGAGATGAGTCATTGTTAGATGTAGTATGACGGTGTGAATAGTATCGTTGTGTTTTCGATTTTTTCAATGTTCCAGTAGTCTTTTGTGGCGATGAGTGCTTTTTGGGGCTTGTAGGTTTCTATAAAGCTTCGGAAGCTTCTTGAGATTTTAGGTTTCTGGAACACTTGGTATTTGGCTTCTACGGGAACAATTTCATTGTCTAAGTGAAGTATGAAGTCAACTTCTGCTTTGTTTGTGGTTCTCCAGTAATTGATAGTTTTATCTGGAAAGCTGTTTCTTAAGGCAAGGAGAACATGATTTTCGATGAGGTTACCGGCGTCGGTTCTTTTCTCCAGTGGGTTGAAGTTGTTAAGTATATGGTTTCTAAGTCCTATATCGTAGAAGTATACTTTTGGGTTTTTCTTCAGTTCGGTGAGAGGATTTTTGTGGAATGGTTGGATGAGTTGAGCTATGTAGGTTTCTTGGAGCATGGAGATTGTTTTCTTTGTTTCTTTGTAGTAGCTTTGGCATGTGTTGCTGACTTCATTGTAGTTTAGTATTTTTCCTGTTAGGGCTGCTAGGGTTCTGACGATGCACCGGTACTTTGAGGGGTCACTAACTTTAAGGAATTCGATTACGTCTTTGGAGACATAGGTGTCGTAGATGTTTTTGAGGACGATTCTTTTGGTTTCGGCATCTTTAGCGGTCATAACGGCTGGGTATCCTCCGAATGTTAGGAACTCGTTTAGAAGCGGAGTGAATTCACGGTGGAAAACTTCAGCGCCCTCTATATTGGGTAAGGTGCCTTTAAGCAGGAATTCTTTGATTTTGGTGTTTTTTTCTCGGTAAATAATAGCTAGCCGAGGGCTTTTGGTCGTTAAGAATTCGTGGAAATTAAAAGGGAATAGTTCGAAGAAGAAAACTCTTCCGACGAGGAATTTAGCCATGTCTCCACAAAGTTCTAGTGAGGAGCTACCGGTAACTATGAACTTGGCGTTTTCGAAGGTGTCATACAGCAGTTTGAGAGTTTTACCGCAGTTTTTTACATACTGGTACTCATCCATCAGGAAAAAGTGTCGATCTTGGCTGGTAATGTAGCTTTTGATGTATTCTTTTGGGTTGGCTTCAAAGGTGTCCAGCACGTCGGGATCTTCGAAATTTAGGAAAATAGCTTTTTTCTCAGGCAAGCTTTTCTGTAGTTGTCTGAGGATGGTTGTTTTTCCTGATTGCCTTGGGCCTTTTATGGCGTATGCTTCCCGACGGTCTATCCATTTTGTGAGGTTTAACAGGATGTCTCTTGGGTACGTTTCACTCATTTGGCTTTGTCTTCCTTAAGCTTTATCAATAGAATTATTAACAGCCTTTAAATTTTTCTATTATTAAAATCAACAAAAATTAAAAAATACTCGTTCTCGTAGCAGAATCATGAATCTTTCAAAAATATCATCCGATTACATAGCATCCAATGCGGTTTTGTAGCCTACTAAGGTGCGGATGCTTAAAGGTCAATTGGGCAAATAGACAAAATGGAAATGAAGTTGTACAAAAGCTAAAGGAACTTTTGGAGTTTGAGTTTGAGGCTAATCAGGAAGCCGCAAAGAAGCATCCTGCTACTTTGGCGTTGGCTAAAGCTGTCAAGTGTATGCAGGGTCCTGCGGTTATAACTGTGGTGTCTTCAGTAGATGATGATTCGGGTGCTTTGCTCTTGGCTTTAGAGAGGTTGAGTGAGAAGGGGTACAGCACAGTTATGGTTGGGACTGAGCGGAACAAGCTATAGTATTTTTAGTTGTTAGAAGAACAACAGCGCTTTGTTTTCAACTGTTGTTGTTCTTGATGCACGCGCTAGTATCTCAATGCGAAAATAGGACCTGTTAGGGCGGTTAAGTAATTATTCTTATTCTCTTTTTTGTGATTATAATCAGTTTGTTCTCCGCTTCGTGAAGGTCTACTTTCTTGTAGGCAGTTATGAGCGTTTCCAAGATGTTAAAGGCTGTGGCAGGGTTAGCTTTTATGACTATCACTGAAAGCGTGCCTTTCTTAAGCGTGTGATATATTTGGGCGAAGTCTGCGTCTAAAGTTAAAATCGTCATGTTGTTTTTTGCGGCGTACTCAGCTATCGCATAATCCTTGGCTCTTTTGAGGCTAGTTTCCGAAACGTTAGCAACGTCGAATCCTTTCTTCTTGAGCCACTCTCTGACGTTATTTGGCACGTTTTCGTCTACTAATATACCTGTCAAAAGCTTTGCCCTTAAAGCGTAACAGTGACTTCACGTTCTAAGCATTTTGAAGCATAAAGAAGCGCAGCTTTGATGTCTTCCTTTCTTAATTGCGGGTACTCCTTCAGGATCTCTTTTTCAGTCATGCCGTTTGCCACAAACTCAACAATAAGGTAAACTGGAATACGAGTCCCCTTTATGACTGGTTTTCCTACCATGACGTCGGGATCGATAACTATTCTATCCGCAATCTCTTCCATGCAAATCAACCATCATGTTCTTTTACTGTTAATACAATGATGCAAATTGATATATTACAGTTTCCCAGAAAAGCTTCAGAAAGGTACCCCCTGGTCTACTAGATGCTTCTAATAGGCTCTAAATATGATTCAACATAGAGCTGCATGGAATAAATGCCCGCACTTTCAACATAGAAACGTGTTTTTTCATGTAGTTTTTGGCACTATTAACATGGACTTCATAACAAGCCACGACCTCAAACAGTAGATTCGCAAGTGGGTTAGCTTTAATGTGTGTGTGCGCGCAGGTACCTACTGGGAGGGTAAATGTCAATACGTTTTGTCGATACACTCTGTAGATACCATCAGTTTGAGAAAGAATCCCTACTTCTTGCTTCCTTAAGTAAAGAAGCCCTAAGCTTAAGCAAATCGATTGTTTTTTTATCTATCCACTATTTCTCTCCACCACTTTTTGCAAAATTTAAGGTTTGCTAATACTTTTTGGGGAAAAGATAGTGGACTTGATGCACTCATGAGTCACCCGTGAGTAACGTGGATTTGGGCTTGTCTGTGTATAAAGGGGGTGATCTTTTGTAGACCGATTGAGCGGTTGATGTTGACAAAGCCTAAATACATTTTAAACATCTATGTGTCAGCAAGGAAATAACAAGATTATATCGCCGCCTCGAGTGGTGTTAAGATGATAATTTGCACAGTAACAGGTTTTTAGGCTTTATTGTGCAGTTCTGACCTAAAATTTTCATGGTGATTTAAATACAGAGCTAATAGAGGGTTTACGGTTTTTGTTGAAAGGCGTATTTCTCAGCTTCGGCAAACTGCTGATTATGATACGCAGTGTCTTAGAAGTAAGTGGATTGATAAGCTTGACGCTGTGTTCGCTTTGGTTACTTCGATTGCTAAGGGTGAAGTTAATCGGCAGCGAGTTGGCGGTAGGGTAGAGTTCATAACTCCTAAGCAGCGGCAGATGTGGGCTCATGAAGACTGGGCACTTGCGCTTTAGTCATCCTGAAGGTGGGCATGATGACGTTTTCTGGAGCACTGCGTTGGCTGTTCTAGGTTCTGTGCAGGCGCCGTTGCCTGGTAGAGGCGCTGTTATGCCGTATTAATGGTGATTGAAGATGAGCTTTGTTGCTGAGCGTTTGCCTCAGTTTATTGGTAATTGAATATAAGGTGAAAAATTTAATGGACAAAGAGAATAAAAAAATCAAAAAACCTGAAGAAAAAACACCGACAAAAAGTTTGCTTGAGGACTGGCCGAGTTTTTGTGCTTGGGAGCAAGCCCTCGACAATAGTCGAAGTAAAGGAATCCCAGCGTTCTTGCAAGAACCTGAAGACAAACAGAAAAACAAAGAAGAGGGGAAGCCTTTGTCTGAACAGAACACTCAGCAAGATGCTTCTACACAACCGGGACAAGGCGTAATCAGCAATGCATATACTGCGTCGGAAGAAGTGGAGTCAAAAGAATGGACATACGAGGATTTGATGAATCAACTACAAAACTTGGAAAAGCAGATTAAGCAAGTTCCAAGCGCTAGCTATGCTGAACTTGCCGCATTGAAAAGGAAGCTTGCGGATTTGAATAAGGAGATTGCTAAGAGGGCTACTATGCGTGATTTAAGCAAGAAGATTAGTGAGCTTTCTAAGCAGTTGCAGCAACCTGAAGACGAGGAAGATAGCGAGAGCGAAGAGACTGAAGCAGCTGAAGCTGAAAGTGCTGAATCTAAACGTGCAAGCGGCAAAGACACAGTCGACACTATACAAGATGCAGCGTGACATACTTAGGAATTACGTCCGACAGAATTGATTAGTATCGACAGTTACGGTTGGATTGAGCGGTTTACAAATGGGCCTAAGGCACCACAGTACAACCAGATAATTGAGTCATGTCAGCCTAAGGATATTGTCACCTCAGTTGCGGTTCTTTATGAGGTTTACAAGAAGGTAAAGAAGCTCAGAGGCGAGAAGCATGCACTTTTAGCGGTTGCTGCACTTAGTCAGACAACTATTGTTCATATCGACCAAACAATATCACTTGAGGCTGCAGATTACAGTCTTGAATATGGCCTGCACTTTTGTGATGCTCTCGTTTACGCTACTGCACGCCATTGGAAAGCTAACCTATATACTAGTGATGAGGATTTGCGAGCACTCAAGGCGGTATGCTTTGTCTAGAATACGACTCGATGCCTGTCTGTGTTTGCTCTCTCACAGCCTACCCCCCGGTCTAATAGATGAGCCAAATAGGACCCTATAGATGACCCAAATAGAACCTGCACTTACTATCTGCAGCATCTTCTGCGAGCGAAAATACTGACGCTTTGTTGTTAACTTTGGAGCAGTCACGCAAGAAAGGATGCAGCACAGTTTTAGTCAGAGCTATAGTAAAGGAGTAGCAATTCGAAAGAACAACAACAATTCATTTTTCAACTGTTGTTGTTCTATCAGTAAACCGATCTATTTCCCCGCACAATAACCCTTCAAAGCTGAAGCCGCGCTCAACCGCTATTTACAACAAGAAAAAGCTTGTAAAAAGCTACTCCCACCCCCCATCAAAACAACCAGCAAACACTGCTTTTTTGGATCAGCAACAGAAACAGCGGTAAACCACAAAACAAAGGGTATTTAAAGGGAAAAAAAAGGTTAAAAACCGAGTTTAACAAAATTAGTTTAACATATTTAATTTTAGACTTCCAGCTCATCTTTGGATGTAGCCAAGTAATCGAGAACTAAATAGTTGAGTCGAGCGAGTAGTCAATGGGTCATTTAAAAATTACGCATTAGTAATGTTACATTTTAGGCGCTCTAATGTACGCATTTCTCCACTTGATTTTTAGACTTGGCTTTTCTTTTATATTCAACCGCTATTGCAAATGTTGCTGTAACTGACAGTGTAAGGATAATTATTGATGGAAACTCTGGAATGGCAGGTGTTGGTGACGGTTGAATTGTTGGGGTAGGTGATGGTGTTGATAGTGGGGTCCGTGCAGGGGTCGGAGTTGGTGTTGTACTACCTCCTCCTCCAGTTGAAGACGTAGGTGTTGGTGTTGGAGCTACATATCCTTGTATGTTCCAATTTGGACCTACTTGGTAATTCGGACTAATAGTCCATGTTTGGCAGTGTACAGATGGAATAAGCAGAGCCAGAAAAACCGTTAAGCAAACAATTGCTAAGACGTTTTTCTGTTTCATTTTTTTCTTCATCTTTTTGTCGTTAACAAATCAAGTTTTTTGTACTGAAACAACGGTGGGGTTAGCGGAATCAACATATTTGAAAGTTTGACCTGACTGTACCGGAATGCAAATAACTCCTGAATTAGCTGACCCAGCATAGGCGGGGTCAGCTACACCGTTAATGTATATGTTTATGTAAGTTCCACCTGTAAGTGTTATGAAGCCATTAGAGTCAGTCCACATGTAAACTGTATTGTTAGTAAATGAAAGGCTTGGGTTTCCTCCTCTGTCAGCTATATCCAAAGTGTTAGTAATTGGTGAAGCTATGATTCCGACAGGGTTGTATCCTAGATTTTGGTAATAAGTATTGTAACAAGTAAGGTTTACACTTGATTCATCACTATAGATTGCCCATCTGTTCATATTTTGAATAGTATTTCCACCGACAACACAGTATGATGCACCGTATAACATTATTCCTGCCCATGAAGTATAAGGTAAAACATCATCCAAGATGTGGTTGTTTTCTATAATATTGTAGCTTCCACCCACATCAATCCCTTGACCTGTAACGAACCCTGTTTGCCCGAAATGGTCAATCATGTTATCTAAAATTGAATTACCATTAGAAATACTGTCAACATAGATGGCATCCCCATAAGAAACGGTTGTTGATGAATTAAAGATGCTATTTGATGTTACCAAATTGTCACTTGCATTACGAAGCGAAATAGATGCGATGAGACTGTTAGAAATAGAGTTTCCTATTACAGTGGAAGAATTACTATTTAGATATATTCCATAGCTGGAATCGTTAATGGTGTTTCCTTGAACTAAAATGTTGCACCCTGTCGCCACATCGTCTAAATATATCGCTTGAAAACAGTTGCTTATAGTGTTCCCTGATACGATACAATTATATCCATATTGAATTATTACCCCAGCCGCAGACGCTGTCGTAAGGCTTCCGTTTGTCACGTTGTAAATATCATTATCCAAAACCTTGCATCCTGAACACCTATCAGCATTAATGAGAGGTTGCGGTGCATTACACTCAATAAAGATTCCATTATGCTGTCCAGCGTAGCCAATTTCATTATTTTGGAAAGTGCAATCAGTACAGCCATGCCAACAACCACAACAATCAATCACAGTATTGTGGATATAGCAGTTATAAACCAAGCAGTTATGTGCTTGTTGAAACTCGATTCCTTTTTGGTATAAGGGAGTTATTACATTAGCAGCATTTCCATCTATCTGCAAGTTTTCAATGGTTATGTTATTGTTTCCAGTTACCCAATTATTTTCTATGACATCGACAGTGGAAGTTGGAGGCTCTTGAAGTATGGTGCTTCGACCTTGCCCTTCCAAAACAACATTGTTTCCATTTATGGTTACACTCGCAGGGTAAAGTCCATTCATCAAAAGTACGTCTGCACCGTTAATTGCAGTGGCAGAATCAATAACAGAGGTTGCGTTTGTTGAGGACCAACTATTTATGTATCGGTCGGCTGAATCTTGAGCAAGATAATAGCCACTGTTAACCGTGTCAACTGAAATAGTGTACGGTGAACCTTGACTATTCGCAGAGTTAATGAAAACCCGTTGCATACCATTAACATTCTCGGTCACGCTGATATTCGGTGGAATCGTCACATTGTAATTGAAGGGTACTTCCATCCACACGTTTCCCGATGAAATATCAGCGATTGCTGCTTGTTCAACAACAGTCAAATTTGAATTAACGATAAAGTTGTTCCATGTGGCACCGTCAATCGCAAAATAACTAGAGTTCGTGTATTGACCCACATAAGCGTTAGCAATCGGCAACGGAGTGTCTAAATAATAGTTTGATGTGGCAATAGCATCCGCACGAACAAGCGGAGTAGAAACAAAAAAAGCACAGATAAGTATGATGGCTATTCCAGCTAAAACGGAAACTTTAACGATTTGACGCTTAAGTTTAGACACATTAACTTGAAAACGGCTTCGCATTAAAAGGTAAGTCAACAAGCCAGCACCAAAAACTTGAGGAATTAAGCCGTAAAGGGGCATGTTCTGAAGTAAATTGACGAGTTGTAAAAGACTAAGTTTCATACCTGAAACTGACAGAAACGCGGAGATTACGCCATAAGCCACCCCTTGTCCACAAACTACAAGGAAAACGCCTAAAACTATTGCTGGTATCGACCCGAAAGCTAACTTCTTTTTGGTTGATACTTCTTTTTGCATTTTGAAATCCTTTATTATTACTTTTGAACTTCCTTAAATAATTTAATACTCCCTACAATCCCAAAAGCCGCGTTAGTCATTCAACCAACCAAACAATCAACGACTCAAATGCCCACCCAACCAAACACTGATAAAAATGCAACAACCAACCAAGAAGCAGACATAAAAAACAAAAATAAAATAACCTGTCCGACTTGCAAAAAAGAATTTAGCCAACCCCTTTTCATGCTAGACTATAGCTCGTCAAAGGCAAAGCTAATCAACTTCTGTCCTTACTGTAACCAATCTCTAGGCTAACAAAAAACACTTCAGAAGAGGATCTTTGGAAGAAATACTTCAAGACCTTGGCATAGATTCTTTTCTAGAAGCAACCACGCCTTATGTTGAATAAAATTTAGAAGAACAACAGCGCTTTGCTTACGATATTTTACGTAGTGCGCCCATACGACCTATAACTACAGGTTTTTGTTTAACAGAGTCAGCGAAATCGAGAAAGGCATCATTGCATGCTACATCATCTGAGAGCAAAAGACCGCCGTAATTCAAATATTTCCATGCTGTAGTGTACTCATACATCATAGTCTTATACGTATGACGCGAATCGTGCAGAAAAATATCAATCTTAACTAAAGAAGCCAATAACGTCGAGAGTACCTTGGTGCTTTCTCCAAGAGTCAGATGCCATCTATATCGTAACTGCTTCGGAATCACCCAACCTAATTGCTTCTCTGAAGGTACAGCGATGCCTTCTCGATAATGCAAATCCACGGAATACAAATCGCCCTTTTTATTCCTATCTAAGGCGTTAAGAATAAAAGCTGAGGATACGCCACTAGCAACCCCTGTTTCTACGACGGTCTTTGGACATAACGACCTAGTCAGAACATAAAGCATTAGCCTAGAATCCATGGAAACCCCACCCATACCTGAGGGCATTATGTCACATAATTCGATATGACGTAAAAATTCAGAGTTTTTTACATCTGCCATAAAATTAATTACATCTTTTTGGGCAAGGTCAGTAATTTTTGTTATGCCCTCTTCAAGGGACGCGGAATACTGTGCATACTCACTCAATCTTGAAGAATGTTTCCTTGATGCCCGTTTTTCAAAGGGTAAAAGTGCAGTTCGCACAATCAAGTATGGATGACGTAAATAACGTACTTTCCTCAGATTATTTCCCATTGCGTCTCCCCTTTAACAAGTGATTACTTTTTTCCTTTATCTATTTTGCTATGCCGGCTGTTTTCTTGCTTCACTATAAAGCAAATGAGAAAATTAATTTGTCAGAGTCAAAAAAGGATTCCAAGCAAGTGCTTTCATTGTCAATCCATCCAGATGTTGGTGAAGAACGAATAGATTTCATCGCACAAATACCTTTGGATGTAAATAACAAAGTGCCGCATCAAACCATCTTTAAACTTAAAGTGAACAAAAAGATAACGCCTTGGTAAATTTCTCACTTGAAACGGGAAAAATTATTGTTATCAATTTTGAGGATTGAGGAAAAGTGAACTACTCGCCGCTTCCCAGTAGATCAAAAAATTAACCTCATAGTTCCTCCTGAAGACTTAACTCTCCATCAATCGGCTTCTCCAAATCTGGCAAAAAAGAAATCACCAAGAACACTGCCAAGTGCAGCCTCAAAACGTCAGCT
>JBEKBM010000024.1:0-50949 GCA_050015395.1 Bathyarchaeia archaeon | reverse complement strand
ATAAGCGACAGCAACGGACACTACGCCTTAGAGTGGACGCCTCCATCTGGGACTCCAGGACTATACACTATCACTGCTACATTTAACGGCACAGACTCTTATTACGGCTCACTTGCACAAACCTCAATAAGCACAGCACCAGCAGCAACATCAACCCCAGCACCTACAGCTACCCCAACATCAGTCGCTAACCTGTACTTTGTCCCCTCTGTAGTCGCAATAATAATTGTGATACTCGTAGTCGGCGCTGTACTAGCATTGCTTACGCTCAGAAAAAAGCCATAAAACTGTCAACTAACACGCGATTCTCTTTCCCTTTTTCTTTTTTTAATTCAAGTTTACGAGTGGTATTTATTTTGCTCTTACTGAACCGTCACATTTTTAGTTAATGCTTTTAGGGTGAGAACGGGCGGTTAGGGTACTTTGCTATTTAAATTTGATGAACAACATGGAGGCTTCTTGTGATTTACGGCGCCAGATAAGGCGGCATCGCCGATGTGGCTGAAAGGATTGGTAAAGGTACAGTAAAAAAGGCTAGAATGTTGACATTATTGGTTGCGGGAAAAGCCTTCAAGCGCTTAGTTTATGCGTTCTCTTTGTTGTTGAGAGAGATATGTGAGCTGGGAGGGTTGAACGTGGACGTATGGTTGGGTTTTAGGAAGACTGGGTAAATAGTTAGCGTAAGTACGAGTGTTTAAGGGAAAAAAAGGTTTCCGTGAAATAGAAGAAAGGGTAGAAACTGAAGCTAAGATAGCTTTTTATCTGCTTGATTGTGCGACGCGTTCAATTTCGTTGCGTTTGGCAATGCCTGCGCTTTTGATGTCTTTGTTTGCTGCCAAAATCAGTTCGTCTGCGAGTGTTTCTTGGATGCTGCGTGGGTTGTTTATGCTTGCGGCTCTTGCGCCTTCACTTATGTGGCGTATGGCGAGGTCGATTCTGCGTTGTGGTGCGACGTCGACGGATAGGTGGTAGACGACTCCTCCGTAGCTGACGCGTGTTGTGTCTTCGCATGGCGAAGCGTTTTCGACGGCTTTAACGAGGATTTCTATGGGGTTTTTGCCTGTGCGTAAGTTGATTATTTCGAATGTTTCTTTGACTATGTTGGTTGCTTTGGCTTTTTTGCCGCTGTTTTTGCCTGAGCGCATTAGGCTGTTGATTAAGCGTTCGACTATGTTGACTTTGGCTTTGCGGAAACGTTGGTGCTCATGTCGTCCCATGCTGTGGGGGGCAACCATTGGTGTAAGGTTGAGGTAGCGCTGCAAACCGATGTCTTGGACTGAGATGTCTTTGAATGTCCATTTTTGGAAAAGTTTGATATCTTGAGGTTGTGCTACTGTTTGTGTGCTCATGAGCATTACCTTGCTGGTTTTTGTTTCCGTCCGTAGACGAGCTCGTTTAGAGATACGCCGTTAATCATGACTACTTTCCAGCGTACGCCGGGGATGTCGCCCATTGCGCCGCCTCTTGTTCCGCCGATGCCTTCCACGACGACCTCGTCATGTTCGTCAACGACGTTGAGTGCGCCGTCTCCCGGAAGGAAAGCGGTGATGACTCTGCCGTTTTTGATAAGTTGTGTGCGGACGCATTTGCGGATGGCGCTGTTTGGCTGTTTTGATTCAACGCCTACTTTTTCTAGAACGATGCCCCGTGATTGAGGTGCACCCTGCATCGGATCTACTTTTTCGTCTAGCCTAAGCATGCGCCTGTTAAAGTAACGGTCAGACCAACGGAAATTCTTCCGTTTCTTTTTTAGTTGCCTTGCGGCGAATTCGCCTCTTGGAGACTTGGAACCCATACTTAAGATATTCCTTCTTTTTGCACATCCATAGTCAATATACCAATATATAAACAAAACGAACCAAAACACACGTTTAGGTTACAGTGCTGCTTTGAAGTTTCCACATTTCAGTTTTTTCATTACTCAATTACATCTGGAAAAATGACCCATGATTCCCGTTCAAATTAAGGAACTGTGAAGTCTTCGTCTGTTGATTCTCTGTGTGAAAAACCGTCTGCTAACTTGTTTATTACGTATATTGAGAGACTTATATCGATACTGTTAGGTTAAGTTACCCAGCATAAAATGCGCTTTTTTTACGTTCGCAATAATAACTCTTTATCAGTAAATTTCCATTTTTTAAATCTCTTTAAGAAATCCATTCCAAGAAGACTGCAAGCGTTAGCTATTTTTTGCCTTGTCATTAAGGCAGGGTCAGTTGGAGCATGGCAATGGATTTCATCTAGTCGAGTACCCTTGAAATCGTTTCTTAGATTGAATAAACCAAAATATGCATTATACATCAGAATGATGTTTGGCAGAATGTATGGAACAACATTCCCGTTAGCAGTTGAAACTGGATTTGCTGAGTTTAGGCTTGAACAATTTAGACCTAAGCGGGTTGCATCATCGCTCAGGATTGTTGTAGTTGTGCAACCTGTATCAACAAGGAAATGAACAGGTTTAGGCTCGTTAAACTGATCACAATAAAAATATGCTAAGAGATGTGCATGACGAAAATCGTCTAGCAGTGCTACTATTTTCAACTGGATTTCCTAAAAGAGAAGGCTTGTTGGATATTGGCTCAGGTATTCAATGGCAAAATTATCCACTTGTTCGTTATTCCTAGATATAGAGCTCATGAGCGCCTCAATAGTGTTGGCTACGTAACGCACCGATTCATTTTCGACAGCAACATACTGATTCGGGTACTCATTGCGCAGTTCTTTCTTATGGTTGATGATCCACCTGTAGTCTTTTTGTAGGCGACAGAACCTTTGGGTTAGTGCATCATTTAGACTGAAGTCTGGTCTTTTGTCGATTTGAACAAGTGTCATACCTTTTTTCCGCTTCCCTTTGGGTTTTACATTAAGCGCTTGCTCGCTATTTAACCCTTTTCTATTTGCGATAGGTATATTAAAGTTTACGATATGTCCTTTAAACATTTCTGCGTACAAAAAAATACCGCCACAAAACTTCATCTATGAATAAAATATGGGATAATACCCTATAGCGTTTTGTGGCTGTGTAAGCACAGCAACAAAATGAGCACTAAGCCACTATCAACCGAAAGTTTACATGGAAAACAAATAACCGACAACTTTACAGAACCCAAATTAACAATATTTTTAAACATGGAAAACCAGATTCAACGGCAGTGTTAAAAACGGTTACAGATTACGACACGTTAGTAAGTCTGATGGTTACAAAGCGTTCATATGTTAAATTCCAACCGTGCTTTCTGCCAAAAGGAACTTCCTGTAAAAAGCTTATACATTATTTTGAATTTTTATCGCCCATCATGTTGATAATGCACGGTTCAAGAATATCGAGGTTAAAATTCTCAACAAAACGGGTGAGTGATGTTGATATTATATGCGTTTCTTCAAAAGCAGCCTTTTGGCCGTTAGAACAATTATACAAGAAATTGAGAGAAAACCTTAAGGAGGATAAAAATGCTATTGACGTATCTATCATCACCTATTTGGAGCTTGCGTCAATCATTACTGAGGGATCCTCCTCATTAAGCAGTTCAATTGACAATGGCTTCTCAGTAATATATATGAGGGAAAGCAATGAATTACCTAGCTCTTACTAATTATTGGATTAAGCTACATAATGAAAAATATCCTGAGTACCTAATGAGTAGTAAAGAACCAAGATATGCAATGAAATCTTTTTTCCTAAATTCATACTGCTTTTTAAAAGCTTTAGGAGGCGAATGGGCGTCTTACATTGAAAGGTACGATGATCTTTTTAGACGTGATCCAAGCAATGATTTCTATGGGAAGCGAGACCCAACAGACACCAATCACCAAAGAGATAATTCATTAGAATGGTCAACTGCATTTGAAATTGCTAAGGAAGTAGGTTTTCCGCATAACGAGTCGGCAAAAACAAAATTTCTACGATATTCGAACCTATATTTATCAAAAGCAATGGAATCAGGCGACCTTCCATGGACAGATTTTATGTTATCTTCTGCCATTGCCAATTTACCAAATGAATATCCAGCAATCCAAGAGTGCTTCTCGTCACGAGCGGAACAATGGCTAAAAAAGCAAGACATAAGCCCACACCAACTTATTGCATATCTTAAAGGCATTAAGAACTGCCAAGGTAATGACACAATAGTCAACGAAATTTATGTTAGACTACTCAATTGGATTGAAAATCCCGCTGGCACAGCAGATAAGCAGATATTAATTTGGGCTAGATTGGTTGTAAACATACAATCGTTAGGGTGTTTAACTGAAGATACCCAAAATAAAATAAAAAGGAATTTTCTTGATAGTCTCAGCAAGGTTTATTCATTATCATCGAATTGGCTTAATTCTCCATTAATACTCCAAGCTTATTATGAGTGTGCAAGTCCGGAATCAAGAGACGATATAAAAAATGCCTTAAAAACCACTTTATGCCCATCAAATTTTCTAAAGTTTCGGGAATTATTCCCTTTTCTTAAGTTAATGGACGAGGCAGCTGAAGTTAATGAAACCACGCAAATAAAAGAGAAATGTAAATCAAGTGTTTCTAAGGCAGAGTGTGAGGCTTGTATAAATAAGAAACAAGAGGATTGCTGGATAAGAGTTATTTCAAAATTGACAAATACTAAACCAGATTTACATTCTGGATATGAGGTTGCAGATAAAGTAATTTATTCACTACAGCAGGGCGTATACATTGTCATTAAGGCAACACCCATTTTAAAGCAGATTGGTGAGGGTGATGTGCTATTCCGTCAATGTGTTTCATTATTTTCAAGTGACCATGCATTAGTTCTTTACCTTAACCCTTTTCAGACTGCACCTTCGGTAATTGAAAACATCAAGCAAGCTGCATCAGATTCTAAAAAAAATCCTAGATTCGAAGTAATCGACCAAAAATACATTCGACAAATATATCGAGAGTATGCTACAAAATTTCTTGAATTTAGCCAATGACCAACAGGGATATAACTTTTTTATTAATAGAACAACTACACAACCCATTAAAAAAGCAGGCTTCCGCCAGATAGGTTCCAATGATTTATTACATTCGTCTATTTGTGACATATGAGTTGAATTAATAAAATTGATTTTTTAGAAAAAGCTTTTAGTTCATGCCTGAAGCATGTGGTAGTTATTGAGAGGCGATTTGGATGCAGAAGAAGTGTCCGGTTTGTAAGCAGGTTTATACTACGTTTGATAGTAAGAAGAAGTATTGCAGTGACGCTTGCGCTAAAAAGGCGGGCAAAGCAAAGTAAATCGTGCGCCCTCGTTAGGCGCCTATATTTTTAGGCGTTAAATAGGGTTCTTCATGTTTTAAAGTGACAGGTACCTATGAAGTTGCGTGACTAGTAACAATGTACATGCGTGACAGGGAAAAGAAGCCCTAAACAATCCCTGTTCAACAAAATCAGCCATAAACAACCGCTGAAAAGACCAAAAAAATTTTCTGCAGCCATGCAAATCGGCTAAAAACTATAAGCAACTAGCAACAACAGTGCATTATTGCTGAAAGCGGCGAGGCCTACTGTAACAGGTCAGACTGCGAAAACGCGGTTAATCTAGTCATGACTGAGCGCGCGTAAGTCCAAATAACACCTAACCACTCCGCAAAAGGTTTTAATGTAAAATCATCGCCACGTAAGCAAGCGATAAATTGATACAAATCCCTCATTACCCTAACAGCCTTGAAAATCTTGTTAAACACCAACTACGCAAATTAGAAATATTCGTAGCGCTATAATATTATTTAGGCGATTCAGAATGGACGAGTACGTTAAGGGACCTGAGCCTGACAGGTGGCATTGGCGCAAAAACTGCAAGCAGTACCCCCGCGTCGTCATGCAAAGACGCTCTTGGAGACCGCGTTCTGACCTCTGCGACGAGTGCCTGGACATAGAAAGAATCGAACTTCGCAAAGTAGCAGCAACATAAACCCAGTTAATCCCTAAAATCGAGATTGCAAGTTAACAATGAAGCTAATGCCTTATGCCCTAACCATAAGACCAAACAAATGGCAGAAAAATCAGCAACGGAGAAGAGGGAAAAGCTAGCTTTTAGAGAAGTCTCAAACAAAAAAACGTAGAGGTTAAGGATCTAAAAAAACCTATCAAGCATATCTCAGAAAACTCTGACCATTTTCGGGACAAGGCAGCGCACTACGACTTTTACATCGTGAAAGTCAATGTTTAATCTCAAATCTGAAACACAATGGAAAAAGAGAAGCGGTTTTTGGGAAATTTTTAAACTACGTATTGGATTGGGACTACGACAAATTGCGTGGTTTCCGCGCGCTCTATTTGAGCGTGGACGAAAAGCCATTCAGAAAGCTTTCGGCATTCGCCGGGGTTACAGGAGAAACTTTTTGCCGTTGCATCCCACTTATGGCAGGCAGAGCAGGGAATCTCCGAATTGTTGCTCATACCAATCATGAATATGTCAGTCTAGAATTGATTTATCTGTTATGAAGCAGCAATTAAGAGCACTTGTACAGGTTCAAAACTTTACGAAGCCTAAGGAACTGAGGTTTAGATTGCTTGGCTCGCCGAGACTCAGGAAAGCACTGGCTCGCATTTTTGGTTGGAAGGGACGAAAGTTAAAAGCTTTTGCTGAACCGTGTATCCCGTCTTACAAAAGCTGTTTTCCTGAATCTAATCCAAACGTAGTTTTTCAGTGGTTGGTTGGATAAGGAGGCTATAAACCACTCCGAGCACCTGAGCCCCACCAAAATCATCAGCATGCTTTTATTTGTGACGCAAGAACTATCCATTAACAAAACCCAAGAACTCCAGCCGATGAAGGCAAGCTGTATGGTTGAACTCAGAACACAAGAACAACGATTACTCTCCGCTTTGGAATCACTAGGCGGAAAAGCTTCAGTAGAACAGTTAATTGATGCTTGCAAATTCCCAGATACAGCAGTCATGCGCACCGCACTAACTATTCAAGAAAAAAACCTTATCAGCATACAGGCGGAATACCAAAGCGTCATCAAACTGACCGCTGAAGGAGAACAATACGCGAAAAACGGCTTGCCCGAACGCAAACTAATCCATGCCGTGGCAGCACTTGGCGGAGCGGCAGACCTGAAAAAAGCGGCACAGCAAGCGGGAATCGAACCGCAATTCATCCAAATCGCGCTTGGCTGGGCAATAAGAAAAAAATGGGCAATCTACACCTCGCAAACCAACACTATACGCATCTCTGAACCGCTTTTGCATCAAGCGTTTATTGCGGACGGCTGCGACGAAACACTACTCAAATGCCTAAACGACAAGCACCAACATCAAGCAGCACTAGAAGACCTAAGCAGCGAACTGAAAGAGGCAGCTGAACAACTAAAAAAACGCACGCTAGTAACCATTGAACCTAAAACCACACGCAAGCTCCAAATCACTGAAGAGGGCAAAAAAGCAGCATGGGAAAGCAAAACAGCACCACAAGAAATCACCCAACTCACACCAGAACTTATAATCACGGGAAAATGGCACGCCTCAAAACTGCAAAAGTACAATATTGAAGCTCCTGTAGCTAAAACTTGGCCAGGGAAAAAACACCCATACTTACAATTCCTTGATGAGGTTCGGGCAAAACTTGTTAACCTTGGCTTCCAAGAAATGACAGGTACCAACGTTGAAACCAGCTTCTTTAACTTCGACGCGCTCTACGTGCCGCAGGACCATCCAGCGCGTGAACCAAGCGACATCTACTACATCAAAGACCCTCAGTACGGCGACATAAGCCAATACGCAGAAGCTGTGGAACATGTGAAGGAGACGCATGAGAACGGCTGGAAGACAGGTTCAACAGGATGGGGATACAAGTACTCACTCCTAACTGCCCAGCGATTGATTCTTCGCGGACACGGCACATGTCTAAGCGCAAGGACATTGGAGAGCAAAAACTTCCAGGTTCCAAGCAAACACTTTTCCATCGCCCGCGTTTACCGCCCAGAAATAACCGACAAAACGCACCTGTCAGAGTTCAACCAGGTTGAAGGCATAATCATAGATGAAAACCTAACC
Source organism: Bathyarchaeia archaeon (assembly GCA_050015395.1). Taxonomy (GTDB): domain Archaea; phylum Thermoproteota; class Bathyarchaeia; order Bathyarchaeales; family Bathycorpusculaceae; genus Bathycorpusculum. The sequence continues at coordinate 42,940 of JBEKBM010000024.1, read as the reverse complement.
CTGAAAGACCTCTTAGGCGTACTCGGCAAGTTCGCCATGGAAATTGCTGGAGCAGACAAAGTCCGCTTCAAACCGGACTATTTCCCATTCACAGAACCCAGCGTGGAACTGAGCGCCTACAAGGAAGGCTACGGCTGGGTAGAATTCGGCGGTTCAGGAATCTTCCGCCCAGAAGTGACACTGCCCCTTGGCGTAAAAGTGCCAGTTATCGCTTGGGGACTTGGCGTTGACCGCCTCTTTATGATGCGTGCAGGCATCGATGATATACGGATGATTTTCAGCCAAGACCTTGATTGGCTAAGGAGAAAACAGGTGACATAAAATGCCCACAATCGACGTTGAATACCAGGAGCTTGAACGCTTGCTTGGCCTTGGGCTGCAGGGTGACATGGCACGCTTGGATGAGATTTTAGTCTATATCAAGGGCGAGGTAAAGCTTTACAGTGAACGTGAAGGCGTCGTCAGCATCGAAATGAAAGACACCAACCGTCCTGACCTTTGGAGTGTTGAAGGTTTAAGCCGAGCCTTGCGCGGCTACCTCAACCAACAAAAAGGACCCAAACAATACGCAGCCAGCAAACCAGTTATAGAAGTAAACGTTAACGCAAAACTCTACAACATTCGCCCGTTCATCTGCTGCTCAATCATAAAAGATATTCACCTGACTGACCCGATAATCCGTGGGCTCATGCACTTACAGGACAAACTGGACAAAACTTACGGCAGAAGCCGACAAAAAACATCCATCGGCATATACAACATAGACCTGATAACTCCGCCATTAGAGTACACGATTGCCAAACCGAACGAGGTAAGCTTTGTTCCGCTGGGCTTTACAGAAAAATTGAGTTTAGCGGAAATCCTTGATCGCCATCCTAAAGGCATTGAGTATGGCGACATAGTCAAAAAACACCATGTCTACCCAATGCTGCTTGATGCTAAGGGCAACGTGTTGTCTTTTCCGCCAATCATAAACTCAAACGACCTTGGCAAAGTCACCGAAGAAACACGCAACCTGCTTGTTGAAGTTACAGGCACCATGCACAAGACAGTGTTAAACACGCTTAACCTTGTCACTTCCGCCTTGATTGACCGCGGCGGAAAAGCTTACTCGGCAACAATCCATTACCCACAAGAATCAGAGTACCCAGAGAAAGAAGTGGTAACCCCCGATTTTAGCAGCAGGTGCTTGTCTTTGAGTGTCGAGTACACGAATAAGCTTTTAGGGCTGAAGCTTTCGGCACATCGCATTTCTGAGCTTCTGTTAACGGCAGGCTTAGGCATCGAAAAAACGCAGGATGACAGCGTAGAGGTGCTTGTTCCATGTTACCGCGTGGACGTAATGCACCAAGTCGATTTGATTGAGGATGTCGCCATCGCTTATGGCTATAACAATATTGAGCCGCTTTGGCGCGAGTTGCCCACAACCGGGCGAGCAAAACCAGATCAGCGATTAATCGATATCGCACGGGAACTTATGGTTGGTTTAGGCTACCAAGAAATCTTAACATACACGTTGACTAATCAGGAAAGCCTGTTTGATAAAATGAACAGGGAAAAAACCACGAATGTGGAACTTGCTAACCCCAAAGTGGTAACCATGACGTGCCTGCGCAACTGGCTGCTGCCAAGCCTCATGGAGTTCCTCAGCAACAACCAATCCGTAGAGTTCCCCCAAAAAATATTCGAACTCGGCAAAGTCACCCTGCCAGACGAAGCAAAAGAGACTAGAACGAGAGACGAAGAATGGCTCTGTGCCGCAACAGCACACGCAAACGCTAACTTCACCGAAATCAAATCTGACCTCGACGCATTTTTTGCTAATTTTGGGGTTGAATGGCAAATAAAAGAAACCGCTCATCCAAGCTTCATCGAAGGCAGAATCGGCAAAATAATAGTCGGCGACGTCGAAATTGGCATTATCGGCGAAGTTAATCCTTTGGTGCTTGAGGCGTGGAAACTTGAGAACCCAGTGGCAGCTTTCGAAATTAACCTGCAGAGAATTCTTGCGAAATAAGTCTGCAACTTCTGGTAAAAGTTTTGTAGTAGTTAGATAGGAAAAAAGGATAAAGGCTAATTCAGCGATATGGCAATAGGGTAATATAACATGTCTCTCAGAGTCCAAATAAATCCTAAAGTGAAAGAGAAATTCAGAGAAGCAGCCATGAAACGCTTCGGCTACGGAAAAGGAGCTCTAAGCAAAGCCGCCGAGGAAGCCATCCTTAAATGGCTTTCAACAACCGAAAAAGAACCCGCCAACTTCGAAGGTGACCCCGTAAAAGCCATAGAAGGGCTACTCAAAGACGTAAACGTAGACTCAGTAACCCTGCAACATGAGACCCCAAAGCTCTGGGCGAAAAAAGAGCTAACCCATGTACCTTGTTGACACTAACATTTTTCTAGAAGTCCTTCTGTCTCAAGCCAAAAAGGAAGAATGCGAAAAACTCCTTGACCAGTTCAAAAAAAGCAAGAAACTAGGGATAATAACCGACTTCACTGTCCATTCTATAATCGTAACCATGTACAGCTATGAAAGACTAGAAGCACTCAAGGTTTTCCTCTCAAGCCTCACAGGCTACAAAGGACTACGCATCTACCCAACCGACTTAACAAATGAAATCAAAGCCACAGAATTAGCCACACAAAACAAACTCGACATGGACGACACCATCCAGTATGCAATTGCACTTGACACAAACGTAGAAGCCATAGTATCATTTGACAAGCACTTCAACAACCTCAAGATTCCCAGAAAAGAACCGCATCAAATAACCTAAATCCCTAAACCTACTCAATAGTCGCAACTAAAAAAAATCTAGAACCATGAGAGGGTTCCGTTTTTCCTCGCCCTTTTCAGGCACCACGCGTAAATAACATATCCTAACGGAACAATTATTGCGCACATTAACGTTAAGATCAACAGGTTTGGAAGAATCATCTGTATTGTCCAGCCTGTAAGCACAAGCCTGATGCACGTGAAAAAGTAGTATGGCGGAAACACATAAGAAATTGCTTGCAGCGCAGCCGGCATAACTTGCGGCGGAAACAAAACGTTTCCGAACAAGCTTGTCGCTATGGTTATGAGCGCTGTCACTGGGTCGCCTTGCTTGGTTAAAATAAGGATTCCCGCACCAATCATGCTAAAACCAATGAATGTGCCGATGCCTAACGCTAAAACAATTATTGTTCCCAAAATGTTAACACTTAAAATTACCCCGAAAATTAGCACGGCGACGGCAAGATATATTATAACTACGCCAGTGCTCCATATGAAGCCCCAAATAGAACTGCCAACGATGAATGTTGTTAAGCTTGTTGGCGAAACCAAAACCTCTTCCAGCGCCCAAGGGTTGATGGTTTTTTGGACCAATGTTAGGCTTTGACCAAGGTAAGTGTTAAAGGCTAATCCGATAAGCAGGTAAGCGGTTAGGGTCACATGGTCGTATTGGAGCACGCTTTGCATGCTTGCGTTTGAGCCCAAAAAAGCGAATGATAACGCGCCAAACAACCCAGTTAAAATAAGTATAGCAATGTTAGTCTTGTAAGTGGAGAAGCTGATGGCGTCGCGCTTCATGAAGAAATAAATTTTTTCCAGTTCATCCCACATAGTTTATGCTCTCTTGATTAATTCAATGAACGCGTCTTCTAAGGTGGGTTCTTCCCGCTTGAAATTTACTAACTTAATTTTTTGTTCAAACAGAAAATCGAAGATTGATGGGAGCAAGTCAACACTTTTCAGCTCAACGCGCAATCCCTTCTGGCTAGGCAGTAAGTCTTCGTCGGTTTTTTCAGTTATGCTTATTACGCCTTGCAAAGAACGCATTTGCTCAATCTGAGCCAACGTTATTTCCTCAAGTATTAGGTAGATTAACTCTTCATTTTTGATTTTATCTCTCAAAGCGTTCGGAGTGTCGCAAGCCACGATTTTTCCCTGCTTCAGGATGCCAATTTTATCGCAGATTTGCGCTGCCTCCTCAATATAATGAGTAGTATAGAGCACTGTTTTGCCTGTTTCCTGAACGGTTTTTTTGACAAATTCCCTAATGTTCCTTGAAGAAATAGCATCTAAACCAGTCGTTGGCTCATCAAGAAGTATTATGGGCGGGTCTGGGAGCAGTGTTCTTGCGAGTGCGAGTTTTCTTTTCATTCCGCCAGAATATTTCTGATACAACTGAAAAGTGCTGTTTTCTAAATCCACAAGCTTTAACACTTCCAAAATTCGCTCATGCCGTTTCTGTCTCGGCACATTATAGATTGAAGCGAAGAATTCGAGGTTTCTGTAACCATTCAGCCTCCAAAAGAAGCCTCTTTCTCCGACACTGAAAAGAGTGCCAAGTGACCGTTTAACCTTCATTTGCTCCTTGATTATATCATAACCGTTGATTAACGCGGTTCCACTGTCTGGCGGAAGAAGAGTGCACAACATTTTGACCAGAGTTGTTTTTCCTGCTCCGTTTGGTCCAAGAAGCCCAAAAAGTTCCCCTTTCTTAATTTCAAAATTGAGGTTGTCAATAGCTTTTACAGAGACTGTTTTACGATTATAAAATTTGGTTTCAGAGGTTTGAATTTTTGATTTAAATGTTTTCGTTAGGTTAATCGTTTGAATAGCGTTTTCGTTCTGCAACCATAAAACCTCTTTGCCTTGATTAATTTGATTGATTCTTATCTTGATGATGCCCTGCAAGCCTAATCAATATTGCAACAAGAAGCAATCAATTATAATTTCAGTTAGCGTTAGCGAACAATTAAGCATTTCGACATGGCACGTTAGCCTCATTTGATTGTAAAATCAACACTTGCGAAAAAATTACAGACTCCATTTAGCACGAAAGCATCCGGGGCTGAAACCTATTTGGACCATATACTAGACCGGAGCGGTAGGCTGTGCGCACACATAAAAGGGGAGATAAATCAATGGTTGTCAAAAAATTCCAAATTTTGAATCCTTTTAATAAGCTAACTAGAAAAAGAAAAATCAAAGTTTGCTCCAGAAAGACGTTATTATACACCTAAAGATTTAGCATTTCAGCAAAGATACCAAAAAAACAAAAAATGTTTTACCTGAGCACTTTCCTAACCCTCTACCTCTGCAAGACCCGCGCTGGCTTGTCCCTAAATTAAGTTAACGTTTATTTTTGGGAGCCTCGTATTTTTTGAGTGACGTCCAAGCTTAGGAGGTGAATCCCAGCGGGACAAGATGAACACGAGACTCTAGAAGCTCTCTTCAGAAACGTAGACTTAAGTTTTGCTCATAAGATCTTGCAGGGTTGCTTTCACATCGATGGACCCGGCAGACTCCCAAGAAACCCTTTGGGAGTTTTCAGAGCCTTCATCGTCATGCGAATGAAGGGTGTTCGCAGCTTAAGAGAAATGACAAGACAGCCCGACACAGACCAAAGGCTTAGAAAACTGTGCCTAATCAAACCAGCCCAAGCAAGCTATCCAAGAAGCGTTCTCAGCAGGTTCATCCGCAAGGTCGGAGAAGACAACCTCACCAGAATAATCGAAGAAAAAGTCGTTAAGCTCTTGAAACAGAACGGCGCGAAAGAAGTTGACGCTGTGTTTGACGCTTCCTTCATAAAGGCGTGGAGCACGCGAGACCCGCTGGATAACAGTAGATCAAAACTTTAGAAGGGCGGCTCCCTAGGTTCTTTGAGGTATAATTTTGAAGAACACTAGTTTTATTGGTTTTGGAGCCGTCCCTCGCAAGAGGGATAGGGCTAAGGCATATTTGTACTTTAAGAGCCAAGCACAGTCGCTCTTTGATTTTAGAGAAGCCAGAAACGCAGAAGACATCTTCCGCAAATCATACAGAGAAGCGGTACTTTGTTTGAATGCTTCGTCTTCATATAGAAATGCGTAACGGACACCACTGTACTCTGGATGCCTAAAATACCCGCCTACCCACCCCGAACCACGCACGCACACTACAAGGTGAAACAAGTAACTAATCAGTCAAATTCTCGCTTAATGACATCTTTCGCAAAACGCTGCAGATAATTAAACCTTGTTCGCATATCTTCTAAATCCAATCTTTTTTGAACTTTAAACGCTGTGATAATGCTGTTATCTTGTTTGACTAAGTCACTGGCTACGGTTTCTCGGAATAGGTGAGGCCAAAATGTTTCGCTTGTATCTCTTACTATATTGAAGACTGCTCGGTCGCTAAGGTGGCGATCAGGCATAATGATGTATCCGAAAACAATCTTGCCAGATGGCAGCCAAAACTTGGGCACTGGATTAAGAGAACGCAGATAATCTAAGTAATTCAGGATATTTTGGGTTAAGGGATAAGAAATGGGGAGCGCCTTTAACGCTTTGGACTGCTTAGATGGTTTGGTCTCTGTGGGTTCCGCTAACATGCTCGCTCATTGCTGTTCGCTCCCTTCTTCAGGTTCATTTACTATGATGAGGTACACTGTTTTGCCGAGGTATTCTTTTGGGCAGGTTACTTTTGCGCCTGTTCCGTAGGAAATGACTTTTCTTTTTAAGAAGCCGATGATTCCGGTGACTTTGATTTCGGTTGCTGGCTCAAAAACTATTTTCTTAGGCATATATAGCTGATATTTATACATATAAAACTATCATTCCCCCGAAAACCTAACATAGTTTTCACACACTCTGAAATGGGGGCGGGTCCAATTGCCGAAAATTGTCAAAGAGTCAAGAAACCACTGGAAAATAGGTTGAGCAACTCTGCAGTCTACAGGGCTGAGTTGGACCGGACTTACCCAAAAAGGGGATGAGCCGACTAACTGGGGTTTCTTTTGCATCGTTAATGTCTTATGCTAAAAACGCACTCCCAACTTTTGGCGGAAGGGTGCGAAATTTAATGAAAAAAGCCGTTTAGCCTCCGACTATGATTGGCATGATCACAATCTCATCTAGGTCCCTGAGGGTCGCGTTGAGCCCACCTACGAATTCCATACGCTTGCCGTTAACCAAAACGACCATGCTGGAGTTTTGCAGGTTTACTTTTATGCTTTTCTCCCTTTCAAGTTTCTCAAGCACTTCTTTCATTGTGGCTCCGTTTTGGAGATAAATCCACACGTCTTCCATGCTGAATTCTTCGTGAAATTTTCCCACGAACTTTATGTGAACCCTCATCTCGACCACAAGTAACAAAGGATGAAGGGAAAGATGCTATTTAGGCTATTCCCAGCTGATTGGCAACCTCTGCGAGTCCCAGCGCCTCAAGCTTTTCTTTTGTGGGTATTCCCTGCTTGTTCCATCCCCTAACCAAGTAGTAGTCTTGGAGTAACGTGTCGAGCTCGAAGACTTGCCCCTTGGAGGGCTCCCTAGGCACAGGCTCTTTGAGAATTCTATCGGGCATAGTGTCTTGGTTAGCGTTGAAGCCCTCCCGAATGTTGAAGGCCCTTTCAAGGTTGAAAATTCTCTCGCCCACAAGCCACAGATACTTTGGATTCTTAAACTTCTCTATGCCCGTAGCCGACTCCAGAAGTTTGCTATAAAGATCCAGGGTTACCATTTGACTGCTGAGGGGAAACGTACAGAAAATCGCCGTTTCAGCCGCTGCGGTCTCGTCCTGCACGTATTTGGTTATTTCACCCTTGCCTTCAACAGCGAGCGGGTCCACTTTCCTAGGTATTCCCAGGATTTCGAACTTGTTCCAGCCTATGCAGTGACTTGCCCCTATGGGGGAAGTGGCAAAGTTAAGCCCGTGGGCTTTAACAGAGCGGGGATCATAAGCGGGAAGTTCCATACCTTTAACGTGCATTGCGTACTTTTCAGCGCCCCTTCCTATGATTTCGGCGGCTCGCTTTACGCCTTCACCTAGCAGGTTGCCTATGCCTATTCTAAGGGCTATACGTCTCACAAGCTCCACCATAACCTCTGGGTTACCCCATCTGAGCTCAAGCCCATCTGTTTCGCTTTTGTTTATAATGCCCTTCTCGTAAAGTTCCGTAGCAAATGCTATCGCGGATCCAGTTGAGACAGTGTCCAAGCCGTAAAGATCTGAGAGCATATTGGCATAGGTTATGGATTCTATGTTGCTGTTTCCTAATGTGCCACCATAAGACCAGTGAGTTTCATATTCTGGAAATTGCCATGCAATGCCAGCGTAGGGTCCCTTGCTGATCTTGAAGGTTTTCCAACACCTTATCATGCAGCCGTAGCATCCATTATGCTTAACCACGTAGCTCGCCAGGATTTCAGGCGAGAATCTGCTGACCCCTTCAAAGGGATACTGTTTGAAGTTGTATGTTGGAAAATTTCCCATAGTATAAAAGAGATACACATCGCCATTCGTGCCGAGACTTTTGAAGCCCTCGAAGGCTGGGCTTTCACGGTAAAGGGTTATCTGCTCTTTCACAGCCTTATCAAAGGCGTTCTCGTCGTAGATCTTCGGTCTTTTAGAGCCTCTCACCACTACTGCCTTTAGGTTTTTTGAGCCCATTACTGCTCCGCCGCCACCTCGCGCCGCCGTCCTCATGTCATCAGACACTATAGCTGAGAGTTTGACAAGCCTCTCACCCGCAGGTCCTATCAGAGCCATTCTAGACCTTTCATCCGTCTCTTCACGGATAAAATCCCTAGCTGCCAAGGTCATCATACCCCAAACCTTATCAGCGTCTCTAAACTCTACTTTGTCGTCATTTATCCATGCATAGACAGGCTTTTCAGATCTGCCCTCCACAATTATCGCGTCATAACCTGCGAACTTGAGTTCCGCCCCGAAACCCCCTCCAGCAACACTTCTGCAGTAGATATTTGTAAGCGGAGACTTGAACTGAGCAATCCACCTGCTTGCAGACTGCGCTTTAGTGGCTGTTAATGGACCAATGGTGAAAACAAGCTTGTTGCTTGGGCCTAATGGCTCCACTCCCTTTGGCACTTCATCAAAGAGTACTTTTATGCCGAAACCACGGCCGCCAACAAAAATCTCAGCCAAGTCCTTCTTTAATGGTTCTATCGTGTATTTGTGGGTTGTCAGGTCTATTCTCAAGATCTGCCCCATGTAGCCAAACCAAGAATCAGGTTTTTGGTTCATATGCGACCCTCCACTGATTAAACTATTTCATTACCACTTGGACTTAAAGCGCGCGCCCTCCAAGTGGTACGTGTTTTTCCAGTTTTCTTTTTAGAGTGCTTTCTCCTGGGTCCAGGGCGGGTCACAATTCCATAGATCAGCAAAATAAATCCTACCAGCGCCACCAAAATTCCTAAGAGGGAATACGGGTAGACCGTTTGGTTTATATTCCCGAGCTTTGTTACATTGCCCGAAATATTTACAGGCGTTGTTTCATTATTTATAATTTCTAAAAATGAAGCGTTCGTTCCAGCAATTGCGACCTCTTGAGTGAAGCGCGTTCCATTTTGATTAAATAAAAGATTGGTCCAGCTCTCTCCTCCTGTAACATTGTTATAGATAGGTTCTCCTATCATCAATGTCACGTTATCCGAAGCTGTCACGTTCAATTTCAAAAAGGTTCCACCTTGTGTTAATTCCGTATAATCCCAACCAGTCTCGTTCTGCGGACTTAACGTTGAAGGCGTCAAAGGATCCCACTTATCTAAGGTGACTTCTTCAGGTAAAGATTCTGGATGTGAATAAGTCAAGACAATTCCCACTGTTAGGAGAATCACGGCCATTACGACACATGCTTTCCTGATTTTTCTTCTCCCTCTATGCATAGCGCACCCTATACTTGAACCGTAATGAATTTAAATCTTATTATAGCAAAAGTTAATACAAGACTTCATGTGTAACTGCCCTTCAGTAGGTGTTTTCGGAGTGATTTTAATCTGTTTGCATAATTAAATACTCGTAAACTGGCATGCGAATTTAACTATACTCCCGTACTGGCAAGACAGACTCGAAATGGACGAGTTTGCACGACGCAGGAGGGCTTGATATCGTTCATCGTTCATAAGAGATTCAACATCATTAGGAATCTCGTCGTAAATTATTTTTGCAGCTAGCCCAGAGCCACCTATGTATTTTTCTTGAATTTCTTGTGAAAGATTTCCTATACGAACCTCATCATTTGTTAAGTTTACTCGTAAGATTTTGCCATTTGTGGGTTGTCAGGTCTATTCTCAAGATCTGCCCCATGTAGCCAAACCAAGAATCAGGTTTTTGGTTCATATGCGACCCTTGACTGAGTCAACTATTTCATTACTACTCGGACTAAGCGCGCGCCAAGCTGCGCCAGCGAGTTGAAGCTGGATGGCATTCGCTAAAAAGCCTTGTAGGAGACCTCGTCAGAAATAGAACAAAACAAACCATCAAAACAGAGACATGATCAAAAATCATCTGCTAAAACCTCATTTGGACAATCTGAGGAAGCACGGGTTTTGAGCCAAACCATCATGCCGATATGTTTATATGTGCATAACGCTAACTCTCTGAAAACAGGCGTGCAATCGCATGAAAATGTTCATCGGCGGAAAATGGGTTGACTCGGTGTCTGAAGAGGTGTACTCTGTCATTAACCCCGCGACTGGCGAGAAGATCGATGAAGTTCCGAAAGGAACAAAGGAAGACGTAAAAAAGGCGGTAGATGCGGCTAAAGATGCCTTCAGAAGCTGGTCGGAGACCCCTCCATTTGATCGAGGGAAGATTTTCTTCAAAGTTGCTCAAATGGCTAGAGAACGTGAGAAGGAACTATCTACTTTATTGACGATGGAGCAAGGGAAGCCGCTACGAGAATCCATTTCTGAGATCAATAGATTTGCCAATATCTGTGAATACTGCGGAGGCATGGCAACGAATTTGCAAGGGTCATACATCCCTCTGAAAGGAAGAGGGAAATACGCTGTCGTCATCAAGCAACCTATAGGCGTCTGTGGAGCGATTCTTCCTTGGAACAACCCTGTTGTACTCATGGCTTGTAAGGTGCCCCTCGGTTTGATCACTGGGAACACTTTTGTGGTGAAGCCTGCAAGCACCACTCCATTAACAAACCTAAAGTGTGCTGAAATCCTGGAGAGCGCAGGGGTTCCAGCAGGTGTCCTGAATGTTGTCACAGGTCCAGGTAACGTGGTTGGCGAAGAAATTCTTGAAAACCCAAATATTCGCAAAATCTCATTCACCGGTGAAACCGCCACTGGTAGGCATATAATGGAAGCCGCTTCAAAGTGCATCAAGAGGGTAACCTTGGAACTCGGAGGAAGCGACCCGATGATCGTATGTGACGATGCAGATATTGACCTCGCCGTCGAAGCAGCCGTATCCGGTAGATTCGCAAACTGCGGGCAGAGATGCATAGCGATTAAGCGCCTCTACCTTTTTGAGAAGATTGCAGAAACCTTCACTAAAAAGTTTGTAAAAAGAGTTAAGGCAATAAAGGTTGGAAATGGACTAAACCCTGAAACAACCATGGGTCCTCTCAACAATGCCCAACAGAGAGAGAAGGTGGAGGAGCTTGTTGATGACGCAGTCAAAAGTGGCGCAATGGTTCTAACTGGAGCCAAACGTCCTAAAGGCCCCGAGTTTGACAATGGCTTCTTTTATCTCCCATCAGTCTTAACTAATGTCAGAGAAGATGCGAGGATAGCTAAAGAAGAGTGCTTCGGACCGGCGATACCTATCTTCAAAGTTAAAGACCTTGATGAAGCCATTGAGAAAGCAAATGACACAATCTATGGGCTTGGTTCATGCATCTGGACCAACGACGTGAGGAAAGCTAGCATCGCAGCTGAAAAGCTTGAAGCTGGGGCAGTATGGGTCAACACGCGCATGGAATATGCTCTTGAAGTGCCTCGCGGAGGAGTAAAACAGAGTGGTCTTGGTCGCGAACTCGGCTTCGAAGCTCTTCAATACTACACCGAGACGAAAACTGTGCAGATGGACATCATGGCAAAGGAGAAGCCGTGACTATCCAAAATATTTCAGGTAGAGAGGAGATTGATACTATGTACAATTTAAAAATGTGGATCAACGGCGAATTTGTAGAGGCGCAGTCAGGTAAGACCTATTCTGTAGTCAATCCGGCTACTGAAGAAAAGATAGCCCGGTTACCTCAGGGCGATAAAGCCGACGTCGACAAAGCTGTCGCCGCCGCCAAAGCGGCTTTCCCCATCTGGTCGAAGAAGTCGCAGATGGAGCGAAGTTTGATCTTAAATAAAGTGTCCGATATTCTCCTGGATTATTCTGATGAGCTGGGAAAACTGGAGTGTCTTGATCACGGTATTCCGATTAATTCCGCATTATGGATGGGAAAAATGCCCGGTTGGGCTATTAGAGGGGCCGCAGAAATGGCTAAAAATGTTATGGGAGAAGTAGCGCCCCGAAGCTCGTCAGCTTTGATTTATATGCAGCGTGAACCGATCGGCGTTTGCGGCTTGATAACTCCTTGGAACGTACCTTTGGTCATGGCGGCATCAAAGCTGTCAGCCTGTTTAGCAATGGGTAATACCTGTGTTCTGAAACCTCCCAGCATCGATTCCGTTTCTACCCTCAAGTTGGCTGAAGCGCTGGCTAAGTCGGACTTACCTAAAGGCGTAGTCAATATTATTAGTGGTCCAGGTGGGTTAGTGGGTGAAGCTCTGTCTGCTCACCCTGATGTGCGGATGGTAAGTTTTACCGGCAGTTCAGAAACAGGAAAGAGAATCATGGAAGTGGGCAGTTGCAATATGAAACGGTTGACCCTGGAACTGGGAGGTAAGAATCCCTTTATTGTTCTGGAAGATGCCGATATTGATTCAGCGGTACAGTGCGCCGTCCATTCCAACTTTTTTAACAGCGGGCAGATTTGTGCCTCACCGGGTCGGTATTATCTTCATGAGAAGATCTACGAAGAGTTTGTCGTCAAATTCACGGTTGCAGCCAAAAAGGTGGTAGTAGGCAATCCCATGGACCCAAAGACACAAATGGGACCAGTGGTCAGCCGAGAGCACCGGGACAGGATCGAGGACTACATTAAATCCGGCGTCGAGGAAGGGGCCAAGCTAGTTTTGGGCGGAAAAAGGCCGACGGCACCTCCTTTAGACAAAGGCTATTACGTGATGCCCACCGTCTTTACCGGTGTTACATTGGATATGAGGATCGGTCGGGAAGAGACCTTTGGGCCCGTAGCTTATATTATGGATAAATTCTCATCTGAAGAGAAAGCCCTAGAATCGGTCAATGATAACAATTACGGACTATGCGGATCGGTGTGGACGAAGAATACCGCTAGGGGCATGAAACTGGCTGAGGGGATCCAAGCCGGAGTAGTCTGGATCAATGAGCACATGCTAATGTCCCAAGAAATACCTTGGGGAGGAATCAAAGAAAGCGGCATTGGCCGGGAAAATACGTCGCTCGCTTTAGAAGAATATTCCCAGTTGAAAGTGGTCTATGTGAACTTAACCGAGATGAAAAATCGAACCTGGAAATGGGTCCTAGAATAAGCTTTCAATTAAAAATGGGAGAGATAAATATGCAGTTGTTTCAACTTTCATTGGAAAGCCGCCCATCTGGGAACCTAGTAGATGATTATTTATTTGTCTTAAAACCTTACACCGAGAGGTGTTCCAATTCTAAAAAAGGAGGAAAATAAAGTTCAGGCCTTTACTAATTCTATTGCATTAGCTGGACACACCATAGCACAGAGACCACAACCTATGCATTTCTCGGAGACCACTATTTTGTCATCCTTCACGTAAAGCGCAGCGCAAATATTGTCAACGCATGTCTTACAAAACGTGCACTTAGTTTGATCAATGTGGGCCCTAGCGAGTAAATCCTCGGCTTTGTCAGCTGTTCTAAGCTGTTTAATCCCTACTTTTCGAATTTCCTCTATACTATCATACCCTTGTTCTGTCATGAATTTCTGGATAAACGCAAGCTCCGACCTCAGAAAGCGATTACCTTTAAAGAAAACAGCAGCGCATTGCCCCACAGCCGCAGCCCCAAGCATTATCATCTGGATTACCTGCTCTGCGTCCATTATGCCTCCCATAGCCAGTACATCTAAATCTGGTACATACATGCTAAGAGCGGCAACATGTTTGCGTATAATTGGTCTTAGTGGATTACCTCCATAACCAATAAATGGGTTTCCGATAGTAAACGGTAACGGTGTTTTCCCTTTATTGTAAATATCTGGTGGTGGAACAGTGACACCCATGTTGGAGGTGGTTATAAAAGAGGCCCCAGCATTTTTTACTCGGTTACCAATTTCTATCACCCTAGGGAATCCAGTTTCGGGTGTTAGTTTAACTCCTACTGGAATACTTACCTCGTGAGTAACTTCTTTAACTACCTCCTCTAAGAACTGCGGAGAGTCGCCCACAATGCCGCCCATATTTGCGAATACAAATTTCCCTTTTAAAAACGCGTCTATGTTTCCGCTGACTGTAGAAAAGAAAGGGCATGATACGTTTAATTCAATCATATCAAGACCTGCTTCTTCCGCTTTCTTTGAAGCTATGGCGAAGGATTCAGGATCTCCTGCAGCTTCGATATTAGCGATTAATGGAACATCTGCGGGTTTATTTTTCTTCAACATTTTGATAATGGGCATTTTGAGTTCCAAGGATTTTGCAAAGCCTTCTATTGGAATACCGTAGGGTCCCATGGCGCCTAATCTGTGTAAGAAACATCCGTCTCCATCTTTCATCCATCGTCTAACAGGCTTACCACCAAAGTGTTTCCGTATAATTTCCTGCCCATCTTTTGATGAGGCTTCGCTTTTCTTTTTTAGGAGAAGTTCATCCGGTAGATAGCAAAGTGCTCCCACCGAAATGTATCCAGCACCTGCTTCGACAGCTTTGAGCAATATTCTGGCTACATCTTCGTCAGGTATTGAACTGCCCATAAATGTTGCTATCGCACCAACACCAATTGGACTAGGAAGTTTTATCCCTGCAAAGTCTACGGATAACCGCTCATCTCTTATCAATTGATACAATCCCCCAGTTTTCTTGGAACGACAAATCATTGAGGTTATATATTAAGTTTATCCAATTTCGATTTCGGGCTCTGTCTCCAAATTCGGTTGTGTTTGTTCAAACTCATCAATTTAAGATGGTTCAGTTTTGGTCATTCGTCACGAATTCTGTGATTTAGAGACAAAAACAACAGTTTTGAGACAATTTAGAGACACAGCCCCAATTTCGTATTCCGTTGTATAGTGATTCGGATCTTCAGATTCGTTAAATGACCCCAAATTAATGTGTTTTTTTATTTGTGTTTCTCGAAGAACATTATCCGATATTTTCCATACATGAAGTCAACGCGCTTTATCATAACCGTTTAATACTCATCTAATTTTCCTGCTTTCCTAAAAACCATATGTTTACAAGTTAATAAGTTGCTTCGTCCTTCAAACTATTATCTCAACCTCACCGAATAATACGAGGAATAATAGTTCAACCTTAGCCACAGGCTCTGTTATTTTGAGCATTCAATGATCTGCGCTTACAGGAAGTTTGGAGGGACTTAACATTTTGAAGTGGCAAGCAAGTTCTTCCCACAGCACTTTAAACTGAACCTCAGATGTAACTTATGCTTTCTAAATATTTTGGCTACGTATACTAATGAATGACCAGTTCTGGAATGTTCAAGTATCTAAAAGGAAGAGTAAATTAAATGAAGAATAAAGTAAATGTGTTGTGTGTAATAAAACGTAACGTTAATAATATATATGGTTTCCAATTAATATCCCGTAAATAAAAGGAGTGTTCCAGGCTTGGATTTAATTCGAGTTAAGGCTGTAGATTTGTTTGATTTCTGTTTAGATGTTCTTAAATGTGTAGGAGTGAAGGAGGATGATGCAAAAACGATTGCAGAGAGTCTTATCTTGGCTAATCTTAGGGGGGTAGACTCACATGGTGTTGCAAGGTTGCAGGCCTACGTTGAAAGGGTTATTAAAGGTCTTATAGACCCACTAGGGCCGATAGAAGTTGTAAGGGAATATGGAGCAACCGCGCTTATAGATGCCCACAATAATTTTGGTCAAATTGCAGCTATGCGAGCTACTAATTTAGTAGCCGAGAAAGCTAGAAGATTTGGAGTTGCGTCTGTTGGAGTTAGAAACTCTAATCATTTTGGTATGGCTGCATACTATGCGCTGAAACTTACTGAACAAAAGCTAATAGGTATAATTTTATCGAATGGCCCACCAGCTATTGCTCCATGGGGAGGAAAAACATCTATGGTGGGCACTAATCCTATTTGTATAGGTTTTCCTGCTGACAAGAACGATTCAATCATTTTAGACATGGCTACAAGTACTGTGGCGCGAGGTAAGATACGATTGGCAGCTCTGAAAGAAGAAAAGATACCTGAAGGATGGGCTTTTGATGAGGAGGGAAATCCAACAAGTGACCCTATAGCCGCTCTTAGGGGCTCTCTTGCCCCCATAGGCGGACCTAAGGGTTACGGGTTAGCTCTTTCACTAGATATAATTGGCGGATTAGTTACCGGTTCAAATTTTCTGCAAGATGTTAAAGCTCTTGATGATTTCAGCGGATCTTCGGGAACAGGCGCCTTTATCGAAGCTATAAACATTGAATCCTTTATTTCTTACCAGGAGTACGAGGAAAATATTACTAAGTATATAAAAGAGATTAAAGGCTGTCCTAAAAAAATTGGAGTAAATGAAATATTTTTACCAGGAGAGATTGAAAGAAGAGAGCTTGAGAGGAGAAGTGAACTAGGTATACCGCTAAGTCAAGAAGTTTTACACGAATTAAAGAAATTGGCTGAAAAATTCGGTGTTAAATTTTTTGTTTAACCAGAAATAATTTTGTGCTAGAATAAACTGATTATGTCCAGTTTGACACAAAAGGAGAATGCCACATTTAAATTTCAAGCTCTTTCAATTTTTCTTCGGATGGTTCACCATCAGGCGTCCATCCTCTAATTTCGTAGTACTCTTTTAACATAAGACTCAAGTCTGGAACATGCTGCTGTGTACCGCCATTTTGTGGTTCCAAGAGTCTTTTGGGAAGGTTATCGTCTCTTGATGATGCACACCAGTTACAATTGAGAACCCGCTTTAATGTGAACGAGCGCTCTCCTATTTTCATAAAATCGTCTACACTCATTTTTTTGCCTGTTACAAGTTCAAAAAATGTTGCAATTTGTGTAAGGCTAAGACCAGCGGAAGATACATACTTACATATCGTCAACAAATCGTAAACTTCCATCATATCTTGCATTTTCTTAACCATCAAGGCTTTTCCCCTTGACTGAAATCTGTCACCCTGCATGGTGATTCCAATTTCAGGCGCGAGTCTTCCTCTATCAGGGTTGTGAGTATAAGCAAGATGGCAGGCGCCTCTATTCATTGTTGCATAACTCAAAGCTTGACCAAAAAAGGCCCGGGGATTATGCGCCGGAGCCTCCAGCCCTTTAACGTGAACGGCAAAATCTGCCGATTTCTGATTTAATTGCTTCGCTGCTTCTTGCACCCCCTTCGCTAACAAATCCCCTATTCCTTTTCGGTAGGCTATGAGCTCAATCAACTCTACTATGTTATCGGACGACCCCCACTTGAGTTCCAGACCCCCAGTATCATTTATTGTAATGAGACCTTTTTCGTAAGCTTCAATGGCGAACGCTATGACCCCGCCCGTTGATATGGTGTCCGTTCCCAATCGATTGCAAAGGTCGTTGGCTTTTGCAACTAGCGGAAGATCATCATTAAGCAAGTTTGCCCCTAACATGCATAAGGTTTCGAATTCAGGGCTGTCTGCCTTAAGACCAGCATACTTTCCCTCTTTTATAGAGATTGTCCGTTTGCATCCAATAACGCAATTGCAGCATGGAGTAATCTTATCCAAAATTGTCTGTGTTAATTTCATGCCGCCAATTCTTTCTATCTTGTCCTCATCCCACACACCGTCTCTGTGGTTTCTTAACGGAATATTTCCCATATGATAATAGGATTCCATACCTCCTCCTGTACCGTACTTGTGAAGACTCTGGGCGGTCGGACTTTTCGATAACTGTATCTGCACCTCTTTTGCGAAATTTCGCAGTTCATCTTCTCTGGCAACTGGAATTTTCTTTGTGCCTTTGACCGCTATAGCCTTCAAATTCTTTGATCCCATAATAGCCCCCATGCCTGCTCTTCCAGCCTTGCCCACATCAAAGACAATAGATGCATAGTTTATGCAATTTTCACCAGCAGGACCTATCGCAGCAATCTTTACTGTGTTATCTTTAATTTCTCTTTTTATCATCTCGTATGTCTCGTAGACATCCTTTCCCCACGTTTTTTCCGCGCTCGTGATTGTTACAGCGCCGTCATCTATCCATAGGTATGTGGGAATTTTTGCCCTGCCACTGATTATAATTGAGTCAAAGCCTGCTTTCTTAAGATTCGGGCCAAACAACCCTCCCGCATGAGATTCACCCCAAATTCCGAGCGGGGACCGGGCACAGACAGATAATCGTCCAGATGATGGAACAGAAGTTCCTGTGAGTGGCCCCGTGGAAAATATGAGTAATGCATCGGGGTTGAAGGGTTCAACATCGTTAGGAACATCGTTGAAAATTATTTTTGCGGCTAGCCCAGAGCCGCCTATGTATTTTTCCTGAATTTCCAGCGAAAGATCTTCAATATGAACCTCTTCGTTTGCTAAATTTACCTTTAAGATTTTACCCATGTATCCAAACAATTGAAGCATCTCGAATCAATTATAGCGAGCATAAAGCCATGATTGAGATAAAACATTCGTTTATTTGTTTCTTGCTCTCTGTCTTATGGACTTTTCGTCTCCGGGTGGAGTGTAAATCCATAGAAAACGAAGCTGTTCTTCTCCTCCGTTTTCCATTGTATGTGTTTCGTGGGGGGGTAAGTAAATCACGTCGCCTGACTCGATTATTTGTTGTTCTTTCGCGTTTGAAACCTTAGCTTTCCCTTCCAGGATAACGATTGTTTCTTCACCTGTGTGCGAATGCGGGGCTCCTTTTTCGCCAACTGGATAGACGGTTATACCCAATGCAACATCTTTTGAGCCTAAAACAGGATCCATCATTATTTTGGTTACCTTCCCTGATGGGGGAGGCGCAGGAAATACTGGTGCTTCCTCTTTTCTAACGATTATCATTTCTGTCCCCCGCTACCTATTGGAGAAACTCCCGGAGGATACTTCGATTTCAGCTCTTCTATAAATTCTGATAATTTGCTAACAACAGCATTTACTATTTTTTCGCCTTTCTCTCTGGTCGCTTTGGTGGCATCACCGAGGATACCTAATTTGTAGACGTCGACTTGAAAGTGAGAGCTTGTAATGTTATGGCCAGGAAAGCCGCCTTCTAAAGATATCCCGACGGGTCCACCGAACCATTTCTTATCAACAACGCTTGGTGCAGACTCTTTACTGGCTTTAGTCATATCCACGAGCTCCGGATACAGATATAACGCTACTGCGGTTTCGGTCTCATCAGCATGCACAAAGGGGGTTTCACAGACTTCACTTATAGTACTCCTGATAAGTTCCCACCAAGTGGCAATCGCTATAAAAGCTCCAGTTTCCAATGCTAACTCGTGTAAAGCTCCAACATAAACCCACTGTTGACCATGCCCATTAACCACTATTATTTTTTTAAAGCCATTCTTCACAAGTCCTGTTATAACATCTTTTGCAAATTGCTTAAGTACATCTGATCTAATAGGAATTGTCCCTGGAAAGCCATATTGCATATACATATGAGAGCCATACCATATTGGTGGGGCAACGAGAGTTCCTGTTTTTTTTGCTACAAGCTCCGCTATTTTCTGACTATTTAATGAATCTGAACCGACAGGACAATGGGTACCATGCATTTCTACTGCGCCTACCGGTAACAGTATGATGTCACATACTTTTGTTTGCTCTTTTATTTCCGGCCAACTTAACTCTTGGTATAATACACTCTTTTGTTTCAAAAACTCTTCACCGCTGATTATTTAGGAATGGCTAAACCCTTTGCTCCCTTTTTGGTTTGAACTGCTTCTGGATAGTACTTCTTCATCATACGATCAACCAACACTGCCTGAATTGCCATTCTTACGCCTTCGTCTTTTGTTGTTGGCACGCCGTGACTTACGAGGGCTGAATTACCTGTTTTTAGATGTATTGGTGCGCCTATTCTAACCATGTCTGGCGCCTCGTAGGTTCTTATCATTCCGCCAGTTGAAGCAGGATTATCTACATGTATGTCAATTGGAACCTTAACAGACTGTCTTAACGCAGCAATCATCGGCAGGGTCAAATCCCTAACAGGATTTATGGAGTTTGCACCCAACATTTCCAACACCTTAAACGATATAGGATTTCCGTGTCCACAGTGAGCTGACAATTTGAAACTCATATCCTTTGGGATTTCCCCGTCCTTTCTCATTTCATTCAGTAACCAAAGAAGCCCCTCATCGTAAACAACTATCCCTCTACAGCCAAGTTCTATAGCTCTCTTGACATCCTCAACGGCTCTGACAACCTGCTCCATTCCTCTGAGCCTGTAGCCAATTCTACCCCCTTCAGCAGTACCTGTTGCTCTTTGAGGGCTAAGATCATACTGCGCCCTAGGACCAACTGATAGGTTAAGTTCAACCTGATAGTCTTTTGCAAGTTGTATGTACGTCTTTAGTTCTTCGTCGGTGTGTATCATAATTCCGCGTGTTTCATCGATTCTATTTATGACCACGCCATATTTCTCAGCAGTCTCAAGGATTGCCCTAAATGTGTCTGCCGAGTTAACGGTGGGCACTTCTAGTCGGTATTGCGCGCCATCAGAAAATCTAAACTTTGATTCTGGCAGTTCATAAAGGTCGTGATCTGGAAAACCCTTTTTCCCTAAATATGCTCGTGTTTCTTTGCCGATTAACATAGGTTATATCACTTTTGAGAGCTTATTGACGCTTAAACGTATATTTAAAGTTTAGCACGCATGTGTGCTAATCAATTTCGTTTTTAATGTTTTTTATTCTGTTCTTTTGGCTCGCATACCCGCGCACACTTTCGGAAATTTTCGATTTCATGTGGAATAACTCAAAAACTAGTCAGTAATCTATTACACCCTTTTCTTTAAGTTGTTTCAACTTTTCCTCGCTTAAACCAACAAGGCGTTTCAGAACTTCTTTAGTGTCTTCTCCAAGTTTTGGCACACCTTTCCAGATTTTACCAGGAGTTTTTGAAAATTTTGGGACTATCCCTATCTGTTTCACTAACGTTCCTGTCGTAAGGTCTAGAACTTCGACTATATCGCCTCTCTTAAGCCAATGTTCATCTTTCAAGATATCATCAGGAGTCGATACTATTGAACAAGGCACATTGCATTTATTGAAGTACTCTTCCGCCTCCTCTCTCGTGTGATTTTTAAGATACTCGCCGAGTATTCTGTCAAGCTCTCTTCCCTTGGAGCTTTTGATCGCCTCGGGAGTTCCAGAGCACTCTTCATATGAAAAATCTTCAGGATTAATACCTGTAGCATCGGACAGAGCTTTTATAAACCTCTGATAGCTGAGCGGCCCAACTGCACCTATTGCGACCCAGCCATCCTTTGCTTTGTAGAGTCCATAAGGTTGTTGGTTGAAAACCCTGTGAACCCCCTCTCCTTCCCTCAAAACACCAAGATTGTAATACATTGTATGATACATCTCGATGATTCTTGCATTAGCTTCAAACTGTGCTGCATCCACGACCTGGCCCTCTCCAGTTTTCTGAGCATGAATATATGCTGCTAACGCCCCGATAACTCCAAAAAGGGCTGTAACGTAATCTCCTATGTACAGAGGCAATCTGTAAACTTCGTATTCAGGAGTTGAAGCCAGTCTGCACCATCCTGAATACGCCTGCGAGATTATATCATAGCTGCCTCTTTTACATTTTTCTGGATCTCCACCAAACTCTGGTCTACCATATCCGCTAATGTGTACTATTGCTATTTTTGGATTAGCTCTAAAGATGTCTTCATCTCCTATTCCGTACCTTTCCTCGAGCCAAACTAGATTTTCGACGAAGATGTCAGACTGCTTGATGAGTGCGTAGAAAATCTTCTTGCCCTCATCAGATTTTATGTCGAGTGTGGCACTCAGCTCATTTCTTCTGACGCAGACGAACTCTCCACCAATCTTTTTACCATTAGCCTCATAAAAAGGAGGAAGCAATCTCATAACGTCGCCAGTACCTGGCCTCTCGATATGTATTACTTCTGCCCCAAGATCACCAAGCAAGGTGCCTGCAGTAGGACCAGCGACGATGCTTCCCGCAACTAATACTCTTATACCACTGAGCGGACCATATCCAGGTGTAAAAAGAGGAGTTGAGATTCTCTCGACAGCCATAGTCTAATACGCCTTCTTAAGGCAACACCAGTACCTTACCTTATCTCCCACCCCTCTAATTCTGAGAGTTTCCCAAGCGACTCTGTCGCCAATTTTTAGTTCCTTATAGTTCACATCAAACATTATTCCAGAGATTTGTATACAGTTTTCCGGATAGTCTCCAAACCTGACTTCTCTTGGCTTGTTAATACTGTAAAGCGTGATTCGACGACTAAGTCCTTCCAGCATCATGCCTCACTTCCGAATTGGGTGATTCCAGCTCCTAGGATTGCAACGTTTCTCAAAAATTAACTTCCTCTAGAATTGAGATTTTCTTTTGTACATGAAGGCTTGAATACCTTCAGCCACGTTGTCTGTGAGAGATATGTCGCCTGAAACTGCAGATTCTATTAAGCAACCAGTTTCTAGAGAAGACATGACTCCAAGAGCCACGGCCTTCTTAAAGTACTTGACAGCAATCTGAGGCAGTTCTGCTACTTTTCTAGCAAATTCAAGAGACTTCTCTTTGAACTCTGCACTAGGCCACACTTCGGAGACTAGGCCGAGTTCGAGTGCTTTTTGTGCATCGATGTTCTTTCTTAGAAGTATGATTTCTTTAAGCTTTCCTACACCAACTAGGTAGGCCAGCCTCTGTGTTCCACCCCATCCCGGTGTTATTCCAAGATTGAGTTCTGGAAGTCCAAGGAAGGCTTTATCACTCATCACTCTCAAATCACAAGCCATTGCCAGCTCAAAACCTCCTCCAATTGCTGGACCGTTTATTGCGGCGATTACGGGTTTTGGATTGAGTTCAATCCTTCTGAAAACTCTGTGACCAGTTTGGCTGGATTCAACAACTAGTTCGGGTCTTCCTGAAGCAAATATCGAGATGTCTGCTCCAGCACAGAAGTTATTACCCACTCCTGTAACCATCACTGCTCTTACTTCCTCGTCTTCTTCCAACATATTAAGGGCGTCGTTGACCTCTGAAAGGAAAGTTAGATTAAGTGCGTTTGCTCTCCTTGGTCTGTTGAGATTTATAATGCCGACATTTCCTACCTTTTCAACCAGAACAAACTCATAGCTCCCTCTTCCGTATTTATAGAACCCTTCATTAGTCTTTCTTCCAAGTTTGTTTTCTTTGACCATTTTCTCAAGTACCGGATTAGGCTTGTACCTTTCCTCTTTGTATTTTTCGTAAAGCTCTCTCAGTTTTGCTACTATCCCGTCAATTCCTATCTCGTCAGCCATTCTAAGCAAGCCCCTTGGATAGTTCAGACCGTTTAAAACTGCAAGATCTATTTCTTCCGCTGTTGTAATATCTTTTTCAATCAACCACCCAGCTTCGTTGACTGCAGGGGCGACGAGTCTAAGTAGGTCAAATCTCGCTCCCGCTCTCAGTGGCACTTCGTTCGTCTTCCCTCCGCTCCAGTCGTAGAAGCCCTTACCGGTCTTCTTTCCATAGTGGCCTGCGTTGTAAAGTTTTTCAAAGATGGGAGCCGGCCTATATGTTTCTCCGAGGCTTTTTCTGAAGTACTCCAAAACGTGGTAGCTAACATCTATGCTTCCGCCTCCGAGAACATCATGGAGCTCGAAGAGCCCCATCGGGAGCCCCATTCTGTACTTAACTGCTGAATCAATTTCCTCTACTGTTCCTTCACCCATTTCTAAAGCCCATGCAGCCTCGTTTGACATTGTGACGAAGATTCTGTTTACTATGAATCCCGGGGCATCTTTTTTAACGTGAACTGTGATCCTATTAGTCTTTTTCGCAAAATCTTCGACAATTTTCACAGTTTCTTGGCTGGTCTTTTCACCCCACCCAATTTCAAGTAGTCTGAGAACTTTTGGTGGGTTGAAGAAGTGCATCCCTATAAACTTGTCAGGTCTTTTGGTTGCACTTGCAAGCTCAGTTATGCTCAGAGACGATGTATTTGTAGCAAATATTGTATGCTCTGGAGCATACTTTTTAATATCGCTAAAGACCTTCTTTTTGAGGTCAAGTATCTCAGGAACAGCCTCAATTACGAGGTCCGCATCCTTTACAGCCTCAGCTAAACTTGTCGAAGTTTTTATTCTCTCCATTATACTTTCTACACTTTCCTTTATGTATCCCCCCTCATAACTGCTTTTGAGTCCCTCTCTTATCTTTTCAACAGCTCTCTTCAGTATCTCTTCACTTACGTCTATCAATTTTACATAGAAGCCCTGTATCGCAACTACTTCTGCAATCGCGCTCCCTATGGCGCCTGCCCCGACAACGGCAACATTCCTAATATTCAACATTTGTCACCTATAATCAGTTTCTATTAATAAACATGAAGAGCTAATAAAAGTTATTGATAAAAGAAAGCGCGCATAAGTATTCATTAATTAGCGCGCCTATGAGAAGGTAACTTAGCTTTCCCTTCCCACACATGGGCAACGCGGAAAACCAAGGTTCTATTCATACTTGTGTTCCTCCTTTCTTCCCTCTGAATGGTCGGCTAGCAGGGGCCATGTGGTTCTAACAGGTGCAGTTTGACCTTTGAACTTCGAGTACAAGATCAGCTCGCTGACAGAGTTTCAAAGCTCCCATTAAACGTGTATTGCTGTTTAAAATACCTCTCCACGCTAACGCCCGAGAACTTTAAGGTTGCAAAGGAGAGGACTGAAGAGCTCTTTGAACTCTTCAAAGAATTGGACGAGATTACAGGGATGATTGATAAAATTTAAATTACAGCTCTGATTCATTTGAGGTAAGACGAGGTGTATATATGCCAGGTGTCAGGGACAAAGTTGCCATAATAGGTATGGGATGCACAAAGTTCGGCGAGCGGTGGGATAAAAGCGTTGGAGACTTGATTATAGAGGCTTGTTATGAATCCTTTGAGGATGCTGGATTAAAACCGAAAGACATTCAAGCTGCATGGCTTGGCACTGCATGGAGTGGAGAGCTTGGTCGCACTCTAGCCTATCCTCTTAAGATAGGCTTCATCCCAATAACGAGGGTTGAAAACAGATGTGCTAGTGGCCATGACGCTTTCATTAATGCCTGTTATGCTGTGGCATGCGGCGCCTTTGATCTTGTGCTAGTATGCGGTGTTGAAAAACTAAAGGACACGGGGCTGCCAATCCCAGGTGACTATAACCCCACGCAACTCTACACTAGCAGGGTGGACACCGGCTTTCTACCTGCAACTGCTTGGGCAATGTTTGCCCTAAGATATTTCCATCATTACGGCATCCCTGTCGAAGAAGGTAGAAGAATCCTAGCTAAGATAGCAGTTAAAAACCACTTTAACGGCTCTTTATCACCTAAGGCTCAGTTTCAGCGTAGGATAACCCTTGAAGAAGCCTTGAATGCACCTGCGGTCGCGTGGCCCCTCGGACTTTATGATTGTTGCGGAATAGCTGATGGCGCCGCGGCTGCTATACTCACCCGTGCAGATCTGGCAAAAAACTACAGGGATGATTATGTGCTCGTTAAGGGAGTTGGCATGGCATCTGGCATGTATCAAGGTCAGGTTATGGACGATTGGCCCTTTGTACACGTTGAAGAAACCGTTAGGGCCTCCAGAATGGCTTATGCCGAAGCTGGGATTAAAGATCCGAGGAAGGGGATAGACTTGGCCGAGGTACACGACTGCTTTACAATCCATGAACTTGTGATTTATGAGGACTTGGGCTTCATTCCAAGAGGTAGGGCAAGAGAAGGTGTGGAGGCTGGAACCTTCGAGTTAAAAGGTGAACTGCCAGTCAACACTGACGGCGGACTTAAGTGCTTCGGGCACCCGCTTGGAGCCAGCGGAGTTAGGATGATATATGAAGTTTACAAGCAGCTTCAGGGCAAAGCAGGTCAGCGTCAGGTTGAGATAAGAAATCAGATGGGACTTACACATACATGTGCCGGCACTCCAATCGACTCTCATACAGCCGCTGTGGCCATACTTGGGTTAAGGGGGGCGTAAAATGGTTGGGATAGTCTCTTATGGTGCTTATATTCCAATATGGAGAATGAACCGAGAGTTATTGGGCAGGGGAGTTTCAGGCGAGAGATCCGTGGCTGGCGAGGATGAAGACAGCTTGACAATGGCTGTTGCCGCAGCCATAGACTGCTTGGGCGACCTCGATCGTGAGAACATTGATGGCGTGTTATTTGCTTCAACGACATCTCCATTTAAGGAGAAATGTGTAGCCAGCACTATTGCTGCAGTTCTGGATTTTCGCCGTGATGTTTTTACGGCGGATTTTGCCAATTCAATCAGGGCTGGGACAAGCGCTCTGAAAGCCGCGCTCGGCATGGTTAAAGCCGGAGCAGCAAGGCAAATACTTGTCACGGCGGCGGACTGCCGTTTAGGGGCTCCTAGATCATCTTTTGAACGGACCTTCGGCGATGGTGCGGCCGCCCTTCTTGTAGGAAAAGAGAATCTGATCGCTGAATTGGAGGAAGAGCATTCCATTTCAGACGAAATATATGATGTGTGGCGAAGGGATGTAGACTTGTACGTTAACTCTTGGGAGGATCGATTCATCTATTCCTATGGTTATCAGATGGCTGTTAACGAGGCGGTTTCCGGTCTGATGAAAAAGGCGGGAGTAGAGTCAAAAGACGTGAAAAAGGCAGTTTTATCCACTCCGGAGACGCAAAGAGTGGTATCTCTAGCTAAAAATTTAGGATTTGACCCGAAAACTCAACTTCAGGACCCGTTAACTGACAAAGTCGGGGATACAGGCACAGCCCAGCCTCTAATGCTGTTTACGGCGGCGCTTGAAGAAGCCAATCTGGATGATAGATTCCTATTGGCTGGCTACGGTAACGGATGCGACGCTTTCCTGTTCAGGGTTAGGGAGGACATAAATGAAATTAAGGGCAAAAGGCGGGGAGTCAAAACGCATCTGGAAAGGAAGATGATGGTGCCCAATTACGTTACCTATCTCATGTGGCGTAAACTTGTCCAAACGCCTAGCCCGCGTGTTCCCATGTCTGTATCTTATCCAACAGCCACCGCCATATGGAGGGATCGCAAACGCATATACTCATTACACGGAGTAAAATGTAGGGTGTGCGGTACTATTCAGTATCCCCCTCAACGCGTCTGTATCAAATGCCGCGCCAAGGATGACTTCGAAGAGGTTAGGCTCTACAGTAGAAAAGGGAAGCTTTTCTCATACTCCTTTGAATTCATAAGAGGAGACGTGCCTATAGGCTTAGTTAACCTTGAGGGAGGGGGCAGAGTTTTCGTGGAGTTAACCGACGTAGAGCAGGGCGAGTTGAAAATAGACCTGCCGGTCGAGTTGACTTTCAGAAGACTCAATCTATGGCGCGAAGACGGCATGTACGGATATTTCTGGAAAGCAACTCCGATTAGAATCCCATAATCTATTCTATTTTTAATAATATAGTTTGGGATCTATCGTTAGATGGTTTAAAAGGTTTAATGCATGAAGGTAGACGTCAAGGGCTAACGCTGGGATTTAAAGACGAAAAATTAAAAAGAATGGAGCTTAATTCAAGTTATCTTGAAGTCGGTGTGGACTTTTAGTGCTTAGAAGTCGACTTTCTTTCCCTCATATATGTAGGTAAAAAGTTTTCTGGCTTCTTCTAGGTTTAAGGGTCTCGGGTTTGCTCGTAGAACTACAGATTTGATGACCTTACTGGCTAAATCGTCTAGTTTCTTTTCGAATTCCTCCTGGGGTATTCCTGCTTCCTTCAATGAAGCTGGCTCTTCAAGTTCACGTTGAAGCTGCCTGAGGGCTTCCACAAACTTCTCCAAAGCTTTATTATCTGTCTTAGCTTCGATGCCGACTGCTTTGGCGATTTCAGCATACTTTTGCATGGCTACTTTAGCGTTATATTCAACCGAGTACGGCAAGATAATAGCCATTGCTCTTCCGTGGGGTACGTGAAGCACTCCGCCAGTAACATGGCCCAAGGCGTGAACTATAGCTACATCAGAGTTGCTAAATGCCATGCCCCCCATCGTTGCTGCCATATGCATTTTCGTTTTCGCTTCAATGTCCTCGAGATTTCCGTAGGATCTTCGGAGATATTTGAAAACTAGCTGTATGGTCTTAATTGCTAGGGCGTCTGAAAAGTCGTTTCCTACGGTGGCAACGTAGGCTTCTACGGCGTGGGTTAAGGCGTCAAAGCCTGTCTCTGCTACGAGTTTTCGAGGCATCGCCCTTGGGAGTTCAGGGTCTACTATGGCTATGTCTGGAACAAGCTCTCTATTGGCCAGTTCCATTTTCCTCTCTTCCGCCGGGTTAGTTATCACAGTTGCCCAGGTTGCTTCCGAGCCTGACCCGCTTGTTGTCGGTATACCGATCAACCTTGCCTTCTTTCTCAATCCAAGCTTTATGAAGGGGTTTATGGACCCTACTTCTAAGTCCGGTCTTTCGTAAAGCACCCAGATAGCCTTTGCCGCGTCTATGTTGCTTCCTCCACCAACCCCTACAATGAGATCTGGCCCATAGCTTCTAGCAACTTCTGCCCCTTTTATCACCGTTTCAACTGATGGCTCAGGTTCAACCTCCAAAACTTCTGACCCTATTTTAGCCTCTTTCAGATAATTTGTAACCTTATCTGCAAAACCCATCTTCTTAACAGTTTTTCCCGTGACTATTAAAGCTCGATTCCCCTCGACCTGCTTTAAATATTCTAAAGCTCCTTCTCCTGCAACTATTTTTCGGGGAACGGTGATTTCCCACATCTGCTGTCCTCCTGGAAATCGTAGTGGTTATCCTCTGTATATAAGATTTGTTGACTTGCGACGTTGTGCTTTCGCAGTAAGCCTATGTAAATAGAGGAGATGCATCTTGCGGTTTATCGAAAATCTTGTATGAAGTTAACTATTACTCATTGACAAAACAAATGCCCACTTTATAATTATGCCCTGATGAAATTCTAGGCATAGGAGTGGAAGCTACAATTTAACTCTAGGGTGTTCTTTTAATACCAGTTTTTTCATCTAATGACTTTTCTAAGGCTTGAGTGTTATTCCACATATCAGCGTGTCAAACCAAGTAGCATCATTAGGCCTCCAAGTCCAGAGCAAGGATAAACTGTTTTCCTTATATTTCCTATTTTTCTTACATTGCCTGAAATGTTGACGGACTGGTGCCCTCGTTTTTAATTTCCAAGTAATCAGCGTCGGTTCCGTTAATGGGAATTCTATCAGTGAAGAGTTTTCCAACATGGTCGAATAATGTGCTTTTCCATATTATCTCGCCTGTGGTTTCATTATAACTGAAGTTTTGCTTTTTGGGTTCTAAAGCTTTTTTTTCGCGGTTAGCGACTCTGTCTCCAAATTCGGTTGTGTTTGTTCAAATTCATCAATTTAAGATGGTTCAGCTTCAGTCATTCTTCACGAATTCTGTGATTTAGAGACAAAAACCACAGTTTTGAAACAATTTAGAGACACAGCCGCGTTAGCGCAAGTTTTAAATAGTAAGTGCGCGGAGAAATAGGGTTCGGAGACGAATAAAAGTTCGGAGACGAATAAATTATGTTGGATATGAAAGCTGTCACTAGATTGCAAACAGTAATAATCATTGCGGTAATAATTATTGCAGCTGTGGTAGGCGGGGCCTCCTATTATTTTCTGGTCAGTAAAGCCCCTTCTACGTCTAAGACTTCAATAACTGTCGGTTGGGTGCATAGCATTACTGGGGTCCTCGCGCCTCAAACTGCCATGTTTGACGTCTACTACAAGCAGATCATTAATACCACTAATGCACAGGGCGGCCTGTACGATCCGGATGCTGGTAAGAAGTTGCCCCTTAAGTATATAGAATACGACGATCAGAGTGTCGTTAGTAATACAATATCTTTGACTGAGAAGCTCATAACGGTTGACAAAGTTGATCTTATCTTTCCATCGGTTAGCACAGCCTTCAATTATGCGGTCTTCCCAATTTACCAAGAGTACCATTTTCCAGTGATTGCTACAACGTTTGGCTCAGACATAGCAGCTAACGAAATGACGAATGGCGAATTATCATATTGCTTCAGCGTGCTTGGACTTCCAAGTCAAACAGGCGAGCAGGTGCTTACAATCCTCCAATACATAAACAAAACTGTTGATCCGGGACAATGTAACAGTGTGGCAATCATCAACGATGATGGCCAGCATGGCGTAGAGTACGGTGGAGCTATATACAGCGCTCTTAACTTGGCAGGATTCAGTATTCCAGTTCACGAGACTTACCCATCAACCATCGCTGATTACACTCCAATAATAAACGATCTCAAAGCGGCAAATCCCGATGTCGTAGTAAATTGCGGTTATGAGGGCAACTTATTTACAGCGCAATGCATAGCAGAACATTACAATCCAAAGCTCATATTCAATGGTCCTGGTATGGAATGCCCAGGATTGGTATACGGTCCCTTTGGATTTACAAAGACAGACCTCATAGGGTTAATGCAATACGATGGTTGGCCAGCAACAGCTTACACCACTCCGGCGCTAGCGGCTTGGGCTGCTTCCGAGGCTAAACTAACTGGCATGTGGCCATTCCCTGCCGCAGCTGTGTTCTACGCCGCCCTTCAAATACTCTTCGCTGCAGTCAATAAGGTTGGCCTAAACCATGTAGCGCTAAGAAATGCACTTGCAACGGATACCTTCACCACCATAGTAGGTGCGACTCATCTCGTCCAAGGCTCTAGCATGCAATGCTCACTCGCGAATGGAACTATATGTCAGTGGCAAGGCCAAGAACTGATGCAAGTCGTTTGGCCGCTGAGCGCTGCGTCGGCAACTATAATCTATCCGAAGCCCGCATGGTGATCTTAGCGCGCGCTAAAGGGATAAAGTAGTGATCTCCTCCTTTTTTTTGATTGTGATAAGCGTAGTTATCGGAGGCGCGATTTTAGGTGCCATATTTTCACTTATTGCCGTTGGTCTAAACCTCCAATATGGGGTTTGTCGAATACTGAATATAGCTATTGGGGACTTTCTCATGGTTGGGGCTTACGTGACATTTTTTTTCTTCAGTGTTTATGGCGTCAACCCTCTTGTTTCTCTTGCGATAAGCGGGCCCATAGTTTTTGGCTTGGGCATTCTACTTCAGATGACGGTTTTTCGTAGAATAGTTCATTTGTCAAAATCCACGGAGGAGCTTGAAACCAGGTCGCTTTTAGCATGTTTCGCCCTTCCATTCATAATTGAGAACGTAATTGGAGCTATATTCGGCGGAACCCCTATAGGGGCTTCTTATCTCAACGTAAGCGTAAATATCTTAGGGGGAATGTTCCAGGTGAATATGATAGTGGCTGCGGTTATGTCCGTATGTATTAGCTTAGTTATGTACTTGGTGCTGCGTTTCGCCAGCATAGGCTTAGCCATGAGAGCTATAGCTGAAGAGCCAGCAGGCGCTCAACTAGTTGGAATCAACATTTTCAAGATTCACGCAGTATCCTTTGGCATAGGCGCTCTGTTTGCCGCTTTAGCTGGTTCAATGTTGGTCATGATCTACTCAAACATAACTCCCTATATAGGGCCGCAGTACACTTGTATCGCTTTAGCGGTCATCATTGTAGGTGGTATGGGAAGTTTTATCGGAAGCTTGCTTGGTGGATTTTTTATAGGATATGTTTATTATATTTCACTGGTTGTAAATCCCCTAATAACGTTAGCAGTTGTATACTCCTTCATAATAATCGTGTTAATAATAAGACCTAAGGGATTTTTCGGGAGATAACTATGCTAAGGGGCAAAGGCGTAAACCTAACAATAACTCTTCCTATTGTGCTAATTCTTGTAATGTTGGTGGCTGCTCCACTCTTTGCAACAGCTTACTATTTATCGATTTTAACAGATATTCTCGTGTGGTTGGCACTCTCAATAAGTTGGCAATTCTTCTCAGGTTCCACAAACTACATTTCCTTGGGGTCTGCGGCTTTTTTCGGAGTAGGACTGTATTTTGCCGCTAAATACTTGTATCTTAGCGTCGGAACGGGTCATTACCCTATCTTACCTTTTCCGGTCGTTGTGCTTTTAGCAGGTCTAGTAAATTTTGTATTGGCGCTGGCTATCGGCGTTGTTACTCTGAGATTAAAGGGAATATATTTTGTGATACTCACTTTCGCCATCAGTCAGGTAGCAATGAACCTCATCTCATGGTATGAAGCAGCGGTAACGGGCACCCTCGGGACAATTATCCCCGTTTTCTTCAACGCTCAAGCTATATATTACACGATGTTAATATGCGCTAGTGCGATACTTTTATTTGTGGTCCTATTGCGCAGATCCAAGTTTGGTCTTGGATTGAAAATGATAGGTGAATCTGAAGAAGCAGCTGCCCACGTAGGCGTGAACACCGGCTTATATAAAATATTAGGATTCGCCATAAGCGCCATGTTAATGGGCTTTGTGGGCGGATGCTTCGCGATAAGGCTACCATATGTTAATGCAGGTATGGCCTTTGACTTTTCATACTCTTTGTACCCTGCTGTAATGACGCTGCTTGGCGGGGCTGGAACAATTTTAGGCCCAATAATAGGATCAGCAACCATCACGTCGCTTAGCGATTATCTCAGTGTGACTCTAGGTAGTTACTTCCTGATAATTCTAGGGTTAATCCTAATAATCATCATCGTGCTCATGCCGAACGGAATAATGGGAATGGTTGAAAAGGCAAGAACAAAAGTTTGGTCTTGGATTAATGAGGAGAAAGCTAAAGCCCCAGAAATGCCTCCTTAACATACTTGTTTTTTAAGAGCTCCTTGCTCTCTCCATGCAAAGTTATTCTGCCTGTTTCCATTACATAGGCTTCGTCGGAAGCTTTTAAGGCATAATAAACATTCTGCTCAGCCAGCAAAACGCTGAGCCCCCGATTCCTAAGTTCTTCTACCGCCTTGAACACTTCGCTGGTTAGCTTTGGCGAAAGACCCTGTGAAGGCTCGTCTAAAATAAGCAATACCGGATTTGACATTAAGCCACGTGCTATGGCCAGCATTCTCTGCTCTCCACCGCTAAGCGTCATGGCCAGTTGATTCTTCCTTTCCTTCAACACCGGAAAGATTTCATAAACCATTTCAAGGCTCTCCTTCATTTTAGCCTTAGCCCTAGAGCTATAGGATCCCAATATTAAGTTTTCACGAACAGCCATATGAGAGAAAAGTTTTCTGTCTTCAGGTACGAATGATATCCCTAAATCTACTACACGGTAAGGTGCTAGTCCATTGATTTCGTTGCCATTAAAACGTATGACACCAGACGATGGTTTATAAAGGCCCACTACGGTGCTTAAAAGAGTTGACTTTCCAGCTCCATTTGCACCTATTAGAACTGCTATTTCTCCCTTATCGACTTTTATGGAGGCATCCCAAACTACTTGTAATCCCCCACGGTGCACATTTAACTTTTCAACTTCAAGCATAAGCCTCGCCCAAATAGGCCTCAATAACTCGGGGGGTCTTAACTATCTCTTCTGGTTCTCCTTCTGCTATCTTCATTCCTTGTTGGAGTACTATGATGCGGTGTGATATCTCCATTATTGCACGCATGTTATGCTCAATCATGAAAATGGTTATGCCTTCTTCGTCACGTAGCTCCCTGACTATCTTAATCATGCTTGCTGTCTCGCTGGGGTTTAGACCCGCCATTACCTCGTCTAGCAGTAGTAGTCTAGGCTTTGTGGATAGCGCCCTTGCTACCTCAAGCATCCTCAGCTCAAAAACCGTTAAACCGGAAGCGCGTTTCATGCTCTTCCCGGTCAGCCCGACCTTTTCCAGTATTCGATTAAGCTCTTGCCCAACGTCAGAAAAACTTTTATCCTTGGTGCATCCAAAACGAGCAGCTGCCAAAATGTTCTCATAAACAGTCATGTTTGGAAAGGGCTTTGGTGTCTGAAATGTTCTGGTTATCCCTAATTTACAAATCTTATGGGCTCCAAAACCAACTACGTTTTTCCCTTCAAACTTTAACGTTCCCTTAGTCGGCGGAAAGGTACCCGAGATTACATTAAAAAGTGTGGTTTTTCCAGCGCCATTAGGACCTATTAGCCCAACTATTTCGCCTTCGTCAACATAGTAATCTACATTGTTTAAAGCGACCAGCCCCCCGAACCGCTTTGTTACGCCGATCCCTTCGATTAGCTTCAATGCACCGCCTCTTTCTGTAAAATCCATGCTTCAACTATATATAAACTTAGCGCGCACCTTCAAACGCGCTACACACTTGCCGTTAGCAGACAAACCGGGCTACCAAGACCCTCGTTGGGACGACGTTCAAATTCTCGTTATCATTAGCGATGAATGGAAGTGGCAAAGATCTGTGGAGGGGGATTTGGCTCATCATATTTGTTACTGAAGAGTTTATTGTTAAGGGAAATACCATGCCTTCTTCTTTGCTGTATTGTCTACCTGCACCGATTTCATCTCGATGTAGCATTCAAGACCCTCAAAGCCGTTTTCACGGCCAAGGCCGCTCTGCTTTACGCCCCCAAAAGGCACTTCAGGTTGAACTTCCGTGCACATGTTGACCCACACCGTCCCAGATTGAAGCTTTTCAGCTGGGCTTTCATTAAATTTATACCTTCGATGCCAACTAACTTTAAATATGGCGTGTTTAAACAGATAATTTCTTGATTGCCAAGGCTAATCATGAGGAACCTTGGTTCAACGCACGCGTTAAACGTTTGGCTTCAATGAGATTTCAATAATATAGGTAAGGGGATGTTGGCTTGTTTAAGTTCGAAAAAGAGCAAAAAGTCTTTAATATAGCTGGAGTGAACATCGGAGGACAGCCAGGCGAGTATCCAACGGCTCTCATCGGAAGCATTTTCTACAGTGGGCATAAAATAGTCAGCGATCATGTGAAAGGCGACTTCGACAAAAAGCAAGCTGAAGCTTTAATCAATAAAGTGGAGGAACTGTCTGAGAAAACAGGGAATCCATACATTCTCGACGTTGTCGGCGAAACTTCTGAGGCCCTAATTAAATACATCGACTTTGTGGCTGATATAACAAAATGTCCATTTCTCGTCGATGGAGTAACTTCCCAGATTAGAATGCCGTCGATGAAGCATGCTGTGGAAATAGGGCTTGCAGAAAGGGCCATCTACAACTCCATAGACTTTCACGTCTCAAACGAGGAAAATAACTTTCTTAAGGATTGCCGTGTGCAAAATGCTGTTTTGATGGCTTTCAACCCCAAGAAACCGTGGGCTGATGGAAGAGTAGACGTTTTGAAGGGCGAATCTGGGCAAAAAGGCCTTTTAAAGGTTGCTGAAGAAGCTGGCGTACAGAAGGTTCTGGTCGATACTGCGGTCCTGGACATGCCCAGCATAGCCATATGCTCTAAAGCCATCCAACTTGTAAAAAGTGAATTCGGGTTGCCTGCTGGCTGCGGGGCGGCTAACGCTGTGACCACATGGAAAAGGGTCAAAAAGGGCGAGTTTGGTCCCCTAGCATATGAAGTCTGTTCCGGTGGTTCCGGGATACTGACTCAAACAATGGGCGCCGACTTCTTGCTGTACGGACCTATAGAGCTTTCTGAGACCATGTTTATTGCGTGTGCTATGACAGACGCCCTTATAGCCTACGGAGCAAGAAAACTAGGAATAGTTACCAAAACGAGAAACCATCCACTCTACAAAATTTTTTAGAATTTCACTTTCTCTTTTGCAGAGTGAACGACTATTTACTGACTTAAAATTGAGGAAAAAGAGGAAAGAGTGATAGATAAATAGGCTGATGCTTCGGGACTATGGGCTGTTATTTGTATGCGCCGAATTCTTTCGTAGCCTCAATCATCGCCTTGACGTTTTCAGGTTTTGCCTCGTCAATGACTGCTCCATTCATCATTATGAAGCCGCCGCCTTCGCTGCATGTCTCGATGAGCTTTTTTGCGTAATCTTTTACCGCCTGTGGAGTTCCCACGGTCAGAAGTGATGTTGGGACATTGCCGCAGATGCAGGCAGAATCGCCGATGATTTCCTTTGCTTTAGCCATCTCCGTCTGGTCAAAGCCCCATAAGGTCTTGCCCTTTGGCAAATCATTTTTGATCAGTTCTAGACGTGAATTGTAGCTTCCCTCTGCGTATAGAAATGGTACGCATCCCTCGTTGATCAAGCCCATCATAACTTTCTTAAGAGTGGGCCAATAGAATTCTTCGAACTGTTTATTGGAGATGAAACCGTCAGCGCCCTTATGCAGTGGTATAAACACTATCGGATTCCCGTTAGCCTTTGCAGCGGATGCCCCCATTCTAATCATTAGCGGTGTAAAGATCTCCATAGCTTGGAGAAGCTTGTCATGCCGCCTATACATGTCCAGCATTATTCCCTTGGTTCCCCGAAGGGTGTCACCTATTGTGTCGAACGGCGCCTTAGTGCCTCCGCCGAAGATGTCTGGGAATCCAGCGGCAGTGACCTTCCTTTCCGACGCCACAACGTGTCCAATCCACTTTAAGGATTCGTTTCCAGCCTCCATAAGTGCTTTAAGAGCAGCTTGGATGCCCGGCATGCCGAATGGTGTGAAACTAACAGGCGTGAAGCCTCCATACATTTCAAGCACATTGGTGAAGGGCGATAGCTCCTTGAAAGGTTCTATGGCGCCGAATATGCGTGGGAAGTAAGTAGCCAAGAAGAAGTAAGTTGGATCCTGAATCAAAGCGTCATATTCGTCGGCTTTCATGTACTCTCCTTCGATGCATTGGTATGAATGCTGAGGTGCTACCCCATGGCCGGGCCAGGCATACAATTTATAGTCGAGGATTTCAAAAAATTTTCCAGGACCAGGTCCTATGGCGCCACAATGCCCGTCCGGTTCAAAATCCGACACGTATTTTTCGAACGCTATCTCGAGTTTACTATAATCATGCATTATGTCATATGGCGTTAGCCCTGCGTAGTAGGCTGGAAAAAAGCCTAAAAGCGCAAAGACAGGCACCCTGTCTGGCGTCTTCTTATACTGAATAGCATCTTTTAATCTAGTTACTCTCGCTTTGTATGCTTCCTCAGTTTTTTCGTCCACAAATTCGACTTGTGGTGAAAACCAACGATTGAACAGTTCTTCTTGCTTTTCTTCCATTCCCCCTCTCCTCCTAGACATCTACAACCCACTTTTTAGCTAGGGTTACAGCATCTATGGCGTCTCTGCCATAGGCGTCGGCGCCGGTATACCTTCTTATCTCTTCGTTTATCTGGCCGCCGCCTATCATAATTTTCACCTTCCCCCTTAAACCAGCTTTTTCCATGGCCTCCACAGTCTTTTTCATGGAGTCAAAGACCAATGTCAGGAACCCGCTTAAACCTACGATGGTGGCACCAGTTTCCTTTATCTTCTCCACAAATTTCTCTGGTGGAATATCCACCCCTAAGTCGTGAACTTCGAAACCGTTGGCCTCAAGCATAAAAACTACTATGTTCTTGCCGATGTCATGAATGTCTCCCTCTACGCTGCCGATTATGACCTTTCCTAAACG
This sequence comes from Bathyarchaeia archaeon, assembly GCA_050015395.1. Taxonomy (GTDB): domain Archaea; phylum Thermoproteota; class Bathyarchaeia; order Bathyarchaeales; family Bathycorpusculaceae; genus Bathycorpusculum. The sequence continues at coordinate 5,319 of JBEKBM010000024.1, read as the reverse complement.
TTTAGCTTCCTTGGTTGTCGCTAGCTTGGGCTTTACCTTCTCAGTTACGACCCTCAATATCTCGCCAGCGTATAGTAGGTCGGATATGAAGTATTCATTATTTGCGAAGTGTTTGCCGACGATTTCCATACCACGGCGAACATCTTCCAAGATTTTGAAAGGATCTTCGCCTGCATTCAGCTTTTCTTCAACAATCTTAAGCGCCTCTTCCTCTTTCAAGTCTGCTAACGCAGTAACAAGGTCGGAGCTTTCCATCAAAGATTCCTCGTTGGCTATTATCTCTGTGCAGTCAATAAAAAGCTTGCTCCCTAGGGGAAAATGCAGAATGCTCCAAATACAGAATGCCCCTTGCTTTTCACAAAAGTTATCTAGCCGTAGGGGTAAACATTGTGATGAAACGCAAATGAAGAATCTCATCGCGGTTACGTTTGAGCCGACGGGACGCAAAATAAACGTCAGGCCGGGAATCAGTCTGCTTGAAGCGGCACATAAGGCAGGTGTAACCATCAGATCCGAATGTAGCGGGAAGGGTGCATGTGGGAAATGCCGTGTCATAGTTCGAGACAAGAGCGCTGTCACTGAGATAACTGGAGACGAAGATAAGCATTTATTACTTGGGGAAATAGACTTGGGCTATAGGCTCGCATGCCGCACCATCTTGAAGAAGAGTACAAAAGTGATGATTCCTGAGGAAAGCAGGATTTTGGCACGTAAAATTCAGGTGAGCGGCTTAGAGATACCTCTGCAGCTAAAACCTTACGTAAAAAAGATCCGGTTAAAATTAGCCAAACCCACTTTGCTTGATGCCAGACCAGACCTTGAGAGATTGATAGACCACGTAAAAAATGCTTATGGATTCGCTGAGCTAGAAATAGGGTATGAGGCCTTAAAGGAGTTGCCCGACATTCTCCGCCAGGCAGAATGGGATGTCACCGCCGTCCTCTTAGGCGACCGTGAAATCATATCTGTGGAGGAAGGCGACACCTCAGACAAAGTCTTCGGATTGGCTGTGGACATAGGCACCTCCAAGATTGTCGGCTGCCTAGTAAACTTGGCAACGGGCAAGACCCTAAGCACGAGCTTTGTTGAAAATCCCCAAATTACTCATGGCGAAGATGTAGTTTCTAGGATAACCTTCTCAGCGAATGATGCTGATAAACTGCAAACCTTACAAAAGCTTTTGGTTGAGGGAACAAACAGCGTTTTAAGTTACACATGCGCTCAGGTAGGAGTTCATCCCCAAAATGTCTATGAAGTGACAGCTGTTGGAAACACGGCTATGCATCACTTTTTTTTGGGAATAAATCCCAAATATGCTGCAATTTCTCCATTCACACCAGCCCTTAAGCGCTCAATAAATGTTAAGGCTAGAGAACTGGGAATAAACATATGCCCAGAAGGCAATGTCCATGTTCCGCCAGTTATTGCAGGGTTTGTGGGCGCAGACGCCGTTGCCGATTTGCTGGCAAACTGCGTTCACGAATCAGAGGAGCTTTCTTTACTCCTTGATATCGGGACAAACACCGAGATTTTCGTAGGAAACTCCGAAGACATTTTATCATGCTCTTGTGCCTCCGGACCAGCTTTTGAAGGAGGCCAAATTAAGCATGGAATAAGGGCTGTAACGGGCGCCATAGAAAAAGTGTCCATAACATCAGACTACAAAGTTAAATACAAGACAATTGATAACGAGGGCCCACGGGGATTATGTGGCTCTGCGATGATTGATGTTTTGGCGGAACTGTTCAAGCTGGGCGTTATAAATGAGCGTGCAAGATTTAACGCTAATATTAGAACGCCAAGGCTCAGAAGAGCCAACGATGGCCTAGAGTTTGTTCTGGTGTGGAAGGAAGAAAGCGGAACAGGCTTAGATATAACCATCACCCAAAAGGATATTAACGAGATACAGCTTGCCAAAGCAGCAATATTCGCCGGATGCTCGATTCTGATGGACAAGAAAAATGTTGAGCTAGAAGAGATCGATGGCCTTCTCGTTGCAGGCTCTTTTGGAAGCTATATCAACCCAGAAAATGCAAAACTGATAGGTTTAGTGCCGGATGTACCAACCGAGAAGATAAGGTTTGTTGGCAACACTGCTTTGTCCGGCGCAAAAATGTTACTAATATCGGAGGATGCCCGAAAAACTGCCGACGAACTGTCGAGAAAAGTGCGCTATATCGAGCTTGCAAGCGAGCCGGAATTCAACAATGAGTTCGCAGACGCTACTTTTATTCCGCATAAGGACATAAATCGATTCCCATCTGTTAAAAAAGCATTGGGGTGTTAGCCCTCTCTGGATTTTACGCACTTTACGCGCATGGTTATTCCTAAATTAATTTCCGAAGTACCTGATACTTCTTGATTTGGATTGTTGTGATTGTTTGAGGTTGCGTCAGCTATAAGAAGCATAATTAGTACGCAGAGTTGAATGAAACCGGACTTTGGCTAATCCTCTCAGATTATGCTGCGTGAGGCTGGTGAAGTTCTTGAGTCTGCTAAAAACTCGCTTATTGCCACACGTTTCTTGTAAGCTCTTCTGAACCTTTGGGAACCGTGACTCCTGAACTTCCTGTCAATCCTCAGAATCCCTCTAACGCCTTTGCGTTGATTCTTCGGATAAGGAATAACCTGCAAAGCTCCACAATCTAACGCTGTTTCCCTCAAATTTGCAGCGCTGTACTGTGAGTCGGTCAGAAGCTTTCTTGGCTTCACGTATGCTGCTGCCTTTCTAAACAGGCTGATGGAATGCCCATCTTTCGCGGCGTCTTAGACGTAAGGGCAAAAACGGTAACAGATGACATGTGCATAACAGCTGCTCAGAAACTGGCAAAATTCGCAGAGGAACGAGGGATGCATGAAGAGGATATTCTGCCAAGAATGGAGGAATGGGAAGTTTTTCAAGAGAAGCAGTAGCATGGCATTGAAATCCATAGAGCAAGGTTTAGCAAGAATCAAGCCAAGTAGACAAGAGCTTCATAAGAGAGCTGTAGCAATAATCCAAAACGCCAGAGAATCCGTGAAACTGCTAATGAAAGAAGGCTTAATAAAACAGTCATTACCTGAAGAAGAGTTATTAGAACAATAGTAATCATGAACACCGCTAAGCTTACGCCTTTCACCTAGAATCAGAAGAATTATTGCGTGTTACTGCGAACTTGCGCCTCGGAAGAGTCATTGAAAGCATGAAAGCCTATATGTTTCCTCATAAAGCAAGTTGACTTGCTTTAAATCTCAATTTTGTGGGCGCAATTGTTGGCAATTTTTTGACGCAAGATTTATGGGTGAGAAACTTTAATAACTAGCGTCTTCGCATGGAGGAAGAACGCTGAAGAATCAAACAATTGAAGATGTTATAGAAAACACGGCTGTTAATTTGTTGCGATTGGCTGTTGTAAAATTGCCGCAAGACGTAAAGGAGGCTCTTAAGAGGGCGTACCGAGAAGAAGTGAGTGAAACAGGAAGGGTTCAACTCGAAGCCATATTGAAAAACATCGAGTTGGCTGAGAAAGAGAACACATCAATATGTCAAGACACAGGCGTAATAATATTTTACGTCAAAGCTGGCGCCCAAACGAAAGGCTTAGATAAAGTTGAGTCTGCGCTCAGAAACGCCGTGAAAAGAGCCACTAAGGAGATACCGCTACGTCCGAATGCTGTGGACATATTTACCCAAAAAAACAGCGGCGACAACACGGGAAAGTTCATACCATACATAAACTGGGAGATCGTACCAGGCGACACAATTGAAATAACTGCATTTCCGAAAGGGGGAGGCTCAGAAAACGTTTCCCAGCTGGGAATGTTAACACCCGGCGAGGGTGTAAACGGCTTAAAAAAATTCGTTATAGGCGCGATAATCAAAGCCGGCGCCATGCCTTGCCCACCAACAATCGTGGGCGTAGCAGCTGGAGGAGGAGCAGACATAGCCATTAAACTGGCAAAGATGGCGGTTCTTAGACCACTTAACCAGCCCAACCTGAATCCAGACTTGGCAAAAATCGAGAGAGAACTTTATGAAGACGCAAATTCAACAGGCATTGGGCCCATGGGACTTGGCGGCAAATTCACTGTTTTAGGTGTGAACATAGACTATGCTCACAGACATCCAGCGTCTTATCCAGTGGCTGTTGTCTTCCAATGTTGGGCAGCGCGGAGAGCGACAGCGCGCATATACTCAGATGGAAGAGTTGAATATTTAACGCATATTGTTGAGTGAGGTGAAACATATTGGCTGTTTTCAAGTTAAAGACTCCTATTTCCGAGGAAGATGTACGCAAACTGAAGGTGAACGATGTTCTCTACATATCTGGCACTATGGTCACAGCGCGAGACGCAGCCCACAAAAAAGCATTGGAACTCGTCAAACAAGATAAACCCTTACCCATCAACTTAGAAGGCTTGGCAGTTTTTCACTGCGGCCCGATAATGAAAAAAGAAGACGACAAATGGGTTACAGTGGCTGCTGGACCAACCACAAGCAGTCGAATGGACCAGTTTGAAGATGAATTCATTAAAAACTTCAAGGTTCGTGCAGTCATAGGCAAGGGTGGAATGGGCAAAAGAACAACCGACGCCATGCAAAAGTATGGAGCAGTTTATGGAGCCTTCACAGGCGGGGCAGGAGTACTAGCCGCAAAGTGCATAAAGAACGTGAAAACAGTGGAGTGGCTCCCAGACTTGGGCATGCCTGAAGCCCTGTGGGTCTTTGAAGTAGAAGAGTTCGGTCCGTTAACGATTGCAATAGATTCGCATGGAAACAACCTTTACGAAGAAGTTAGCAAGAAGGCGGAGGAAAGCCGAACAAAGATTTATGAAAGATTGGGTGCGTAACTCAAGAGCGCGGCAAAATCCTAACGAATCCAGGCGGAACACGATTTGGAGCGCGCACCTATGTGAAGTCCCTATTTATTCCTATTGCAAGCACCAAAGGGTGGGCGACGGTCGAAACAAAGCTGTTCTTTGAGTCTAGAATTAGCCCGCTCAATCGAAGACCTCAGCCTGTAAACCCGCTTCTCGTAAGCTGGCCCATGAGTTCTAAAGTACTTGTCCACTCTCAACAGTCCTTTCTGCTCTCGCAGTTGATTTGTTGGAAAAGGAATCACCACTCTAACACCCAGGGAGGATGCTTGACCCCTCAGGTTTCCGCTAGAATACTGTGAATCGGCAATAATCAGTTTCACACGGCCTTTTGCGCGCGCATAAGTGTTCATTAATTGTTTTTAGGCTGATTTCTTCTAATGAAGCTTGTTCTTGGTTTAGTTAAGTTTTTAGAGATGAGAATGTCAATGGATAGCTGAAACAAGCCTTAATGGAGGTGAT
>JBEKBM010000023.1:0-52554 GCA_050015395.1 Bathyarchaeia archaeon | reverse complement strand
TGAGAAGATAAGCAACCTGATGTCCCTGTTTGATGACTTTGTGGTAAGCTAAGCAGCATTCTTTGCCCCCACTCCAGTGGACGACAACTTTCATTTTGAGCCCTCTTCATTCTGGAAAAGGCACTTGGAAGGGCTATAAACCTTTTCGTTAACCGTCACCCTTTGCTCAAACACGCTTTAGAGTTGTTGTAGTATTAGAAGTTGATTAATTTTGGTCCTTATAGTTTCCAGAAGCTTGAATTTAAATCTCGAAAAACAGCAAAAACACAAACGAAACCTGCATCAGCATTCTGTGCCGTTAAAGCTATTAACTCGCATATAATCAAAGTTTTAAGCAAAACATTGATAGAGAGGCAAAAGCGTGCACGCTCACCTACGGAATAAACAATTCTGTAAACAGGAGAAAATTCTCATTTGATTCTCTTAATGACTACTGCTCCGCCAGAAAACGGCGCATGGTACCTTGGCAAACGGTTGCCTCCAATCGGATTAATGTACGTTGCCGCAGCACTCGAAAAAGCAGGCTTCGAGGTGCAAATGCTCGACAACTACCTCATGAAAAAATCAACTGGTGAAATCAAGCAATTAGTCACAAACCTTAACCCGCAAATTGTGGGCATTACATGCGGCTCAGCCACTTACGCTCGCTGCATAGAAACAGCAAAAGCCATCAAAGAAGCCCTGCCTAACTGCAAAATAGTTGTTGGTGGATGGCATGCTTCCTACGTGCCTGATAGTTTACTGGCGAACCCAGAAATCGATTATGTGGTTATGGGTGAAGGCGAAAGAGCAATAACACAACTTGCCACATGCATCACAAACGGCAATGAGCCCGCTGCCGCAACTATTCCAGGCGTTGCATGCAGACGCCAAGGAAAAAACATCAAAAACCAGCCGAAATTCATCGAAAACCTCGACGAGGTTCCTTACCCAGCAAGACACCTATTGCCGCTTGAACTGTATGATAGGACAATAGAGTTTTTGAACGTTAAACCCGCCGACGTCATGAGCATCTCACGTGGATGCGTATTCAACTGCGGCTTTTGCGAAACAAGAAAACTCTGGGGAAACATGTGCCGAGCCTTCAGTCCGCAGAGAGTTATCGGCGAAATCCAAGATTTAATGAGCAAATACGGCACAAAAGGACTTTACTTTATCAACGACAACTTCACTCTCAGAAAAAAAGAAACTATTGAACTATGCAACCTAATGATAAAAAACAAGCTGGATTTAGAATGGGTCTGCGATACACGTGTGGATTTAGTAGATCAAGAACTTTTAGAAAAGATGAGCAAAGCTGGATGCAAAACTATTTGGTTTGGAGTTGAATCAGGTTCGCAGAAAATTTTACAGCGGATCGGCAGAAATACAACGCTAGAGCAGATAGAAAGCGCGTTCAAACTTTGCCGCAAAAACGGAATACAAACTGCATGCTCTTTCATGCTCGGTGTCCCAGATGAAACGTTAAAGGACATGGAAGCCTCGTTAAAATTCGCTAAAAAATTAAATCCTGACTGGTGTCTATTCAACATTTTCATTGCTAATCCAGACAGCAAGCTTTACCAAGAAGTTTTGGAGTCGAAAAATTACGTTCGCCTTGACGAGTTTTTGCTCAGCGTAAAGACCGAGGAATTTGATTACAACTCGCTTATGGCGATTCAAAGAAGATTTTTCAAAGAATTTCATAGGTCACCAAAGCAGATAATTAAGAGAATTAGGCGTGAAGGCGTTGTGAACTTTGCAAAAAGGAGATTGAATCCCAGCGCTCAGAAAACCGTAGGAATTGCTTAATTATTTTTTAGCTGTCCAAAAACTCATTTCAGGCCTGCAAAGGAGACGATAAATTATGGATAGGAGATTCGGAATCCATGTGCTGTTTTGATAATAGTCCGTGCGCTTTGAGAATTCATAGTTCTCTTTTTTGAATATTTGTTCTATGCTTTTGTGGTCTAACGCGTGTTGTTTTTTGTGCCAGTAATCCGACAGGGAATAATCGATTGAGGGAACTTTTAGTCCGATAATTTGGAAGTATAAGCTGTTAAATATGGGGTTTGAATGAAAATAGATGCCTTTGATGAAGTTGGCTAAGCTGCTTGGTTCAGTTTTCCAGTAGAAAGGGGATGCTTCATGGTCAATGTAGATTACGCCGCCTTTCTTTAGAAGGACTGAGAGGCTTCTGAGTGCGGTGACGTAATCAGGTAGGTGGTGAAGCACAGAGTAGCAGGTTATTAAGTCAAATTTGCCAACGTTAAAGGTTAGATTTTCTATTGGTGAGTTGATTATAGTTAATTTACTGTTTTTCAAGTAAGCGTTGTATTTGGTTTGAAGGATTGCACACATTTCTGCTGAGATGTCTACGGCTGTAACTTTATAGCCCATCTGCAAAAGTTTGCCTGTTAAGTTGCCGGTGCCTGCTCCAACATCAAGAGCGTTTTTTTGGTCATCTGTCACAAGCTTGTGCATCATTTCTAGTTTTGCAGTTATTCTTCTTTGCTCTTGTTTACTGTACACTTCTGGATGGAGCAATTCGTAATATTGCGCTTCTTGTCTGTGGACAAAAACGTTTGCTTGGTAAATTTTTTCTTTGAGCGTTTCGTCTTTGAGCAATTGTTTTTTTCCGCACCTTATTCTCTTGAGTTATCTTTGCTCCTAAAATGGATTTGGGGATTTATATGATTTGGAAATTAAATTACTTTTTTAGGTAGTAAGTGGGAATTTTTTTACCTTGCTTGGATTTATGGTCGTTCCCTTAGACTTCACAAAGAATTCACGCCTTTAATCTATAGGCAATCGTTAATACCCTACAAGGTAAAACAGAAAAGGACCCAACGTAAGTAACGGTTAAACTACCAGCGAGTTTCTCTGTAAGGCTGCAAACCGGGTTCTTTCAAGTCTTCGGTTGATGGGGATTCATGTCAACTTTCGGTCGGTAACTTACCGACTACATCATAAGGTGCTGTCAAGTCTTCGTTGGCTATATTTCTTTGTAAATTTTCGTCGGTTACCCCTATTTGATGCGTTAACATGCGAGTTCTTATATGCCTAAAAGCGTCATTTCATTCTTCGTATCCAAAAACTTCCTGGAGTTATCTTTTCTCGTTTATATGAACTAAAAGATGCTTCGAGCCTGTCGGGATGCTTTAAGTGCATATAAGATCCAGCCCATAATACTTCAAAACTGTCATTAAAAGCTAGAAATGCTTGAAGCAAGTATTGTTCAGTCCAGAACCTGTGTCCTTTCAGAACCCAGTCTTTAGGATATTCTGCTGGCAAAAATATGTCATGACTGTGAACGATTACTCCTTTGTTGATTCTTGGCAATATTTCAAGATATTCGTACTGAACATCACTTCCTATTGTCAAGACGTGACTTGAGTCGATAAAAAGAATATCGTTCTCTCTCAAATTTTTGAACTCCTGCCAGGGTATATCTTGAACTTTTTTAGGTATTAGTTTGGAGAGTCCTGGAAACCCAGCTTGAACGATATTTTGGGGATATGGGTCGATTACCACCAATTCACATTCATAGTTTTTTTCTTCCTCTTTATTTTTTAGAACTGCTTGAGCGGACAAGTAAGTTGAATTTCCAGATCCAATTTCAAAAATTCTTTTTGGCTTGAAATAGCGTATCATACAATAGAGAATTTCTCCATCTCCCGACCCAAAGCCACCATTATTTATGTAATATTCATAAGGCTTCAAGTTTTGATCCCAATTAAGTGGCAAACGATCATATTCATTCTTAAATTTGGATGCAAAATCGGAAAGAAGTTCAAGTTGTCCTTGCTCATTCAAATCAATTCCAATAAGTTCAGAATGATTTTGCCATAACTTATTTTTGAGAGTTCTCGAATCAGGAATCGGCTCAGTAATGTGAAAGCCCAAAGCTTCCCATAGAGGAAATAATTTCTTTAAAATTCCAAGCCAGCGCCTCTCATTATTTTCCTTTTGTTTGTTTTGTGACAAATAATTTCCATCCTTAGAATACAGATAGTCTTTTGCTAATTTACGCCTTTTTAAAAGTATTAAGCAAATTACAATTGATTAGAAGGATGCAAGCAGGCACGATCAAACCCAGAAGAATCCAAAAAATCCGCGTGCGCATGCAAAAAGGCAAAAGTCAGTTCTTAGTCTTAGATGCGTTTTGGATTAACGTTTTCCACTTGTTTTTTCCTTCGATTGTTATTCCACACGCTTCCGCTGGAGTCTTACCGTCTAATGCCATGTGAGGTCTTACGAAATTGTGATAAAGTTGATACCCTGAGAGCATCGTTGTATCATTCTTTTTTAATCCTCTTATGGTCTTTTCTCTATCTCTAACTTCACCATTGAACCGTTCCATCTTGTTATTGTTCATATCTCCATTAAGTTTGATTGCATTAATATGCTCTGTTCGCGTCTCTTTTTTCTGTGTCCAGAACGCTTTTTTATAAGCGTCATGATAAGCTGGAAGACCATCAGTTATGAGAGTCTTTGGTTTTGTTCCAGTTGCTTTCTTCCCCATTTCAAAAAGCATCCGAGCATCATGCTTAAACTTGCTTTCTGCCACTTCTTGAGCTATCCAGAAACGGGTTTCATCATCTAAGAGAGCAAACACATATTTCATATCGCCTTTAATTTTAACGTATAATTCATCGGCTCTCCATGTTTCGCTAACGTTTGGCTTGAATTTCTCAACGTAATCTTTCATCAAGCGAACATACTTTTCAATCCAGTTATAGACCGTTTGATAAGAGACTTCAACACCTAACAGCTTAAGCGACTGCATTGTATTTCTTAGGGATTCACCGCTAAAATATAGTTGCATAGCCGATGTTATAGCTTGAGGGTTATGCTTCATTTTCTCAAAACCAATGTTCACAGTAAAAGTTTTGTTACAGTCTCCGCATAGAAAACGCTGAATATCTCCAGCTTTGTTGTGTCTAACTCCGAATTTCTTAACATTGGAAGAATGGCAGAAAATACAGTTCGAAATTGCTACTTCTTCAATAACTATGTTCTTGCTTACTTGCTCTCTCAGTTTGAGGCTATATTCAACAGCCCATATGTGTTTGCATTTTACTGCTCGAAAGCGATGGTCTGGGCATTCGCATCTCCATTCATTTTCAGATAAGCAAACGGCATATTCACCATTTCCGTTCTGAGAAAGAACTTTGTATGTATATTGGTCGATTCGACTGATTTGAGGTATGCTCGCTTTTGCGATTTCCATCCCTCTCAGTTTGCGACCATCATCTTTATTTGGAAAAAAGGTTATGTAAAGAAACATAACCTACCCCATTTTTTTATTTTAAGACCCATTCAATTTTAGCATAGACCACAACGAGAAATAGGTGTATGGTAATTTTTCTCGGTTTTAATCTGGATAGGTTGAACGTTCATTATCAATCCACTTCTTGAAGATACAAATAATACTCTCAGCGAAAAACATAAACTTTCTGCCATCAACCGATTTTTGACAGCCAAACCCAAAACTACCTCATCAACCGAAGACTTGAAAGAACCGCAAACCGTAATCGATATAAACTCAATATCCAAAGTATCTCGAAAGCAAAGAAAGCAATGCTTGGTCTCTTGGTTGGTGTTAAACGTCTTAAACATACTAATCGCCATCACCGTGCTAATTTTAGCCATAGTGTTAGATTTGGTTCTTGGCGACCCATCGCCGAATTATCCTGACAAGTGGGTTTTCAAGCTACACACAACCGTTCTAATGGGCAAATTCACTAAAAAAATCGAACCATACTTCAAAAACCCAGACCCAAAAATAGAAAAGCTCCTAGGCGTTCTCTTGGCGCTGACTGTAATTTGTGCTTTTGCGCTTCCAGTTTACTTTGGTTTATGGGCAATCTACACTTACATCAGCATCTTCGTTTACGCTTTCATCGGCATTATCCTATTAAAGATGACTATTTGTATTAAGCTTGAGACTGATTGGGCAAAAGCCGCAGCCAAAGCCATCCAAGCAAATGACCTTGATGAGGCAAAGAAGTACAGTCATTTCTCAAGAAGAGACTCCAAAAACCTAAATGGCTCACAAATCAGCAGCGCAGTCATCGAATCCATGGCTGAAAACCTAATCGACTTCAAACTTTCGCCTATGTTATCCTTTGCGTTGTTCGGCGTTACTGGTGCAATCGCTTTTCGAGCCATAAATACGCTTGATGGCATGGTTGGCTTCAAAGATAAAGAACACATAAACACAGGCTGGTTTAGCGCTAACCTAGATACAGTCGTCAACTACATACCGACAAGATTCACTGCACTGCTCATGATTGTGGCGGCAACAATTCTTGGCAAAGACGCAAAAAACGCTTGGAAAATCGCGTATAGAGATCATGCGAAAACGCCAAGCCGAAATCATGGTTGGCCAATGGCTGCTATGGCTGGTGCATTGCGGGTCCAGTTGGAGAAGCCGGGTCAGTACATTCTTGGGGATAGTTTGGAGACGCTGACTGGGGACAAGATTTTGGGTGCTTTGCGGATTAGGGATGTGACGATTGTTTTGTGGGCACTTATGTGTGTCGGCATCATTGTGGGTGTGCGGTTGTTCTTTTTGCCGTTTTAGTGCAAAGTTTTAATCGAAGCTTTATGGTATGTCTGGTTTAGAAGTGCACAGTTCACATGCGTGTTTGCTTGATTAATCCGCCGCGAATTCAGCCTAAAGCTTGGGGAAAACCAAACGTTTTTCCACCCATAGTCTTAGCGTCAGTCGCCGCTGTTTTGGAAAAGAAGCACAGTGCCTGCATCATTGATGCTCCAACGGAAGGCTGGAAAAACCTTGTGGAAATGGATGAAACCAAGTACCGTGTTGGTTTAAGTGCTCAAACCATTGCTGAACGTGTTAGGCAATGGAAACCTGACGTGGTTGTTATTGAAATTCCGTTTTCCGGTTGGTCAAAAACCGCGTTTGAAGTGGTCTACGCAGTAAAGGCTGTTAACAGAAAGATTGCTATTGTATTAATGGGTCAGCATCCTTCAGCTAGACCAGAAGCATGCCTTTTGGATTCTGATGTGGATTTTGTTGTTATCGGCGAACCAGAGAACACGATTTTTGAGTTGGTTGATGCGCTTGAGTCAGGGAAGCAAGATTTCACCACCATAGATGGTTTAGGCTTTAAGAAGAATGGGAAACCTGTTCTTACGGGTAAGCGCGCTATAATTGAGGATATGGATTCTTTGCCGTTTCCCGCTAGGCATTTACTCCCAATGAAACTTTATTATGAGGCTGTTAAGGAGAATCCGTTGCGCGGCGAAATAAGTAAGCCATGGACCATTATGACTACGAGCAGAGGCTGCCCATACAACTGTGTTTTCTGCACAACCTGTATCGTTTGGGGTAGAACCTGGCGCGCCAGAAGCCCAAAAAACGTGGTTGATGAGCTGGAGCATGTAGTGAAGACTTACGGGATTAAGCAGATCGATTTTTATGACGAGAACATGACGCTGGATAAAAAACGCATGGCTGATATTTGCGACTTAATCGTTGAGCGAGGCTTGCATGTTGAGTGGTTTACTCCTAATGGTGTTAGGGCAGACACGCTTGATGAACCACTTCTAAGAAAGATGAAGAGGTCTGGCTGTAAAAAGATTCGTGTTGCTCCTGAATCAGGAGTGCAACGGGTTGTGAACGATGTTATCGGCAAGAATTTAGATTTGAAGTGTGTCGAGCAAGCTGTTGTTATGTGCAAAAAAGTCGGCATAAAAGTTGGATGTTTCTTCGTTTTGGGGTTGATTGGGGAAACCAAAGCAGACATCGAAGAGACCATAAAGTTTGCGTATAAGCTTAGACGTTTAGGCGCTGATAACCTCATATTCAGCATTGCCATGCCACTTTACGGAACACCATTATACGAACAGGCAAAACAAGGCGGTTTTCTAAGAGAAGGCTTCTGCGACTACGCACTCGCAGCAACAGAGCCATTAATTGAGACACCGGAGTTTTCAGCGGACGATTTGCGTGAGTTGTGTGCAAGAGCTAATTTGGTTAATCCAACTTTTACAAGGTACAAAATTTTAAGGGCAATTCGAAATCCGAAGAAAACTATCAAGATATTGCTCAAAATGAAATAAGCAATGGAAAATCAATGGGTAACTTTGAGCTGAGGATAGTTAAACTAACGAGCAAAAAACGTTGTAAGAAAAAATTATTTTAACTAAGTAAGCGTTATGGTTAAGTGGTGACATTTGCGGTGAAGAAACAAGTTCTGAGCCTATTTTTCATCGCTGTAATGGTTTGTGGATTGGCGTCAGCTGGTAATGCGCACTGTGCTTCTGATACTTCAAGCGTCTCTTCAGCATCTAACGTTTCTTCAACTGTATGGTCGATAGCATGGAACCGTACCTATACAGCAAGCGATTTACTTGAAGTAGACTCAGTCATTCAAACTGTTGATGGTGGATTTCTTTTGGGAGGCACAGCTTCCACTTCGCATGGTGCACCAACCGAAATTGAGCTTGTCAAAGTTGATTCTTCAGGTAACCTGCAGTGGAATAAAACTTACGATGCCGTAGGAAACCCCTACAGCAAATGGCTTATTCAAACAAGTGACGGCGCGTATGCATTAGCTGGTGAATATGCGGGCGGTTTCTGGCTTGCCAAAATCGACGATGCAGGCAACATGCAGTGGAATCAAACCTACAGCGGAGCAGGATTAAGCTGGGCGACGTCTCTAACCGAAACTAGTGATGGAGGCTATGCGTTGACAGGTCAAACGAACTTTTCATCCGCCGACACCAGCGGCGTTGTTTCAAGCAATATTTGGCTTGTAAAAACCGACGCGTTAGGAAATGAACAGTGGAATAAAACTTTGGGAGAAGGAGCAGTGAATTCAATTATCCAGACAAATGATGACGGGTATGCTTTGGCAGGATCCGTCAATAACCCACCCGACTACCTGCTTATAAAAACTAATTCTACTGGAGATTATCAGTGGAGCAGGACTTACGGAAACCAAGATGACGACGTCTGCTATTCTGTCGTCCCGACCATTGACGGCGGTTATGCTTTGGGAGGTTGGATGTGGTTGCGCAGTAATGGCGGTGGACCAAATATTGCCATTGTTAAGACTGATGCTTTGGGCAACGCGCAATGGACAAATTACTACGGTGAAGGTGAAGCTAGGTTTATGACACAAACAAGTGATGGAGGCTTCGCAATAGCTGGCATTAAACTTGTCAAAGCAGACGCTGCAGGTAACGAGCAATGGGAGGTAAGCTTTGGAGAAAGCAACACTACTAATTATGAAGCTTACTCCGTTATTCAAACGCAAGATGGTGGTTATGCAATCGCTGGAGCAAGTTATGCAACCGCAGGAAATCCTATTACCTATGCTTGGCTGGCTAAAATTAGTTCAACCTTGTCTACGCCAAGTCCCACACCAAGTAACTCGCCAACCCCCTCAATTCCAGAAGCCTCGTCATGGATGATGCTCGTTTTGTTCACAGCGGCTACGGCGTTATTTGTGACCATCAGAAAGAGAAACCGCATTTTTGAGATTTAAGGTGCCATTTGAGATTGTTTTGCTGTCTCTCGCAAGTTTTATAATAATGTTCTCGTTTCTTAATGAGACATGAAAAGGGCTTCCGAAAGAAAAATTCTTGTCGCCAAAGTTGCTGGTGAACTGTTATTCTTGTACGGTTTGCTTGCATGGCTCGACGGCGTAGTGATACAAATTGTTAATCCAATGTGGCTGGCAGATCCTGTGTCACATCTTTTTCCCTGGATGAGAACAGACACCTTCACTATCTTATCCTTCATTGCAAGCGCCATTGGATTCTTCATATGGAGAATAGCCGTTGAACTGATCAAGTTCGAACAAAACAAAGCAACTAGTTGATTATTGCGGTAACTGTTTCCGTCCTGAAAATCTTTTTTTGTACTTAGTAAGAGAGACTTAGCTGGTATGGTTGAGCTTTCGGTTAATTGATTTTTGTTTTAATGCCTGGCTTTTTGGTGGTAAGCTAGTAGTCCTAAGCCAAAACCAGCCGCCAAAATCACTGAAGAGCCAATTGGGTGTTGTCGAACAGCTAATATGGCTACCCTTCCTCTTATTCACTGATAAATAAAGAAAACTCTTTAACGTCACGAAATTTCCACCGACCGACCATCTTTTCCAGCCTAACAGAAATTAGACGAGCCAGTGACGTTTACGCGAAATGGGACCGGATATTGCTGACCATCCATTTTTGCCAAAGAATGAGAGACTTTATACCTTCGATAATCTCAGAGACCCTTCTTCGGTTTTCGCCCACATTGAATAGTCTGAAGCCTAATATTCTTCCTGTGATCCGGGTGGAGGAGGCGGAGGAGGTGGAGGTAGATTGCGACGTTTTCTTAGAAAAGCTAAAGCCGTAGCGGCAACCGCAACAATCACCACTGCGCCTACAATAGCCAAAATGAATCCTGATGAACCAGAAGACTGCGCTGAAGGCGAAACAGTAGGAGAAGAAGTAGGCGTTGCCGAAGGTGACGGGGAAGGTGTGGGTGACGCAGAAATCGTCAGCGGCTCGGATTGAATCAGTAAAGAATAACTTGTTATTTCACTTGATAACTGAACTGTATTATCCGTGGGCGTTGCCGTAAACGGCACAGAATCACCAGGCGCAAGCGAACCAGATAAGTAGTCTAGGTAATTCGTGTAATTCAAACCTACAACCGTTCCGGATGTACTATAAAACGTCGTAATAACCCAAACATTCTCGGCTGTCTCGTCGCCAGTGTTCTGAACGGTTCCATTAACAGTGAACGTGCCAGTACTGTCAACTTGAGAAGTGCTAGCCAGAATATTCAAACCTGAATATTGAGTCGCATTAGTATCACTAACGTCAGCTACTTCAACCGTAACATTGCTGATTGAAGGAAACGCTTGCGCAAACAGTAACGATTTAGAACTTGTTAAATTGAGTGCATATTTAGTTTTCAGAGTAATTAGAATGTCACAAAAAGAGAAGAACCACACTATTAATTCACGCTCTTGGAATGTGCTTGTTTCTCACGAATTGGAAGACTTCTGTATTCGTGCAAATGCTTGGAACGCTACTACGGTTGCTTTGCCCGAAGTTATGGATGCGAAGGGTGGTTAGCATTTTGATGGCGGTGGTTTTTCCTGCGCCGTTGGGGCTTAGGAAACCGAACAGTTCCCCTTCGTCCACGGAAAAGGAAATGCCCTCAACGGCTTTGACGGTATTTTGTGGTTTTAGTGAGGTTTTGTGCCTCAATAATTTTGGTTTTCA
Organism: Bathyarchaeia archaeon; assembly: GCA_050015395.1. Classification (GTDB taxonomy): domain Archaea; phylum Thermoproteota; class Bathyarchaeia; order Bathyarchaeales; family Bathycorpusculaceae; genus Bathycorpusculum. The sequence goes on along the minus strand of JBEKBM010000023.1, from coordinate 41,319 downwards.
TATGCATGCCTGAAAAAGCAGGAGCGTATGGAACGTAAATAGTCAGTTCACTACGAGTAATCGCAACTGGTACTCACAATATGTTATCAAGAAAACAAAAAAGGATGCTTGCTTTAAATAAAGAGCTTTAAACAAAAGATGAAAAAAGATAATTTTTGCTATTTATGCCGGGTTTTCTTTCCGCCTTTCTTCTGTTTCCTGTAAAAGACTACGACCGCGACGACGGCAACTATCACGACAACGATGGCTATGATGAGAGGTACAAGCAATGGCGCCGCGGAAACTGTCCAGAGGTTCGTGCCAGTTAAGGTCCAGGTAATTGAGGCAGTATAGTCTGGGAATTGGATTAAATCGTTCCTTTCTACGAGGACACCTGTGGTTTTATCAATGTATAATGTTGTGGTTTCGGTGCCGGTGTTGTTGTTGACGTCCGTAATGGGGGAGCCGCTTGTGACGATGTTTGTGCCTCTTTTGCCGCTTGGATAATCGCGAGTTATTGTTTGGGTGATAGTAAGTGTGCCATTGCCAGAAGGATACAGCAGATCATTTACGGCGAGGTTAGCGTCAAAGAAGCCTTGGAAAGCCGGGTATCCTTGTATATACTCAAAAAGTACTCCAGAATCCACATTTGATAGAGAAGGTGCGGTTAGGACTGTGCCGTTAGTGAAAGCCCAATTATTCATAACAGTAACGTTGGAGTCTTGAACAGTTTCTACAGTAACGTTGTAATATAAAGTGCTGTTATACATTAACAGCTCAGTTGGTATCGTGAGACTGTCATTTGTGGTGCTCCAGTGGGTAGTTATGGAGTAAACGAAATAATCGCCCAGCTTAACTCCAGGCACCCCACTTGTGGTTTGTGCTAAAGCTTGTCCAGCTAAGCCAAAACCTAAGATGACTAATAGGGAAAAAGTTACTGCTAATTTTCTATTCATGGAAATCATACCTAATGTGTAGCCATGGTTTTTATGGTTTTGCCCAAAACAGTTAATTGATGACAAAGTGAACATTTAACTTGTTATTCGAAAACTTGAACTAAAAAAGGAAAAGAGGATGAGTGACATCAGAGCATTTATAGTTTGCTCTCCGGAAATTGCTTATGAGAAAAGCTATTTAAAGGCTAATATTATTGCTGAGAACATGAAGAGTCCTACAGAGCCTTATAAAATTTGATCGCTCTGTCAGTTTAATTTTGAGAATTTTGTGTTTGATTTAAATAAAAGAAAAGGGGGAAATTAGTTTTTTTTCCTTGTGCGTGTTTATGGTTTTTTCCTGAGCATCAATAGAGCTAGTACAATAGCTACTATGATGATTAAAACGAATAGGCCAGCGATTGCAGGAACAAAGTACATGTTAGCGACTGATGTCGGAGTAGCTGTAGGTGCGGCAGTAGCTGCAGGTGGAGCGGCGTAGGTAAAGGAAGTTTCCGCTGATGAGCTGTAGTACGAGTTGGATCCGCTGAATGTTGCAGTGATTGTGTATACTCCAGGTAGGGTGGGAGTGAACTTGTATGCGTAGTGTCCTGTTATGTCGCTTGTGGTAGTGCCCATTGGATAGGTGTTGCCGTTCGGGTCAGTGTACGTCAACGTTACTGGAACGCCTGTTGCGTTCATAGGTTCTGGCTGCTGCATGTATAGGTAGGCCATCCAAGCGCTCATGCTGGCGTCAGCAATTGCTGGAGTACCAGCCGCAGGGATACCTAAGCAAGTGTTGCCTGGCGATTGATCAGTGACGGTTCCCTGTATGGTCATGATGTTTCCATCGCCGGGGGTAGCTGAGACTGTGGTGGCTGATCGGCCTGCGCCGTAGCAGTATACTGATGCGTCATAGCAGTTATAGGCGACCAGGACGCCGTCTGCAACTTCGACTGGGTCATAGGTGTAGAAGCCTAGTTCTTTCCAGATTAGGTTGCCGTTGGTAGCGTTAACGCAGTAGATGCTTGCTCCTTTGAACAGCGGCGGGTTATAGGCGTGCCCTGAGACCACGAATATTTCACCGTCAGCACTAGTTGGCGGTGGGTTATTCAGAGGCCAGCTTCCGTAAGCAGTTTCTATTCCACTGTTTCCAGCATAGAAACTCCACGCTTCTTTGCCATTTGTAAGGTTAAATGCGTGCAGGTATCCGCCGAAGTCTAGACCTAAGAGGTAACCGTAGGCAATGCTAGCTTGCCAAGAGTACATGCCAAAGGCTGCTGTGTAGGGTGTTGTTGGACCCCAGAGTAGAGCGCCTGTTGTTAAGCTGTAGGCGGTCCAGGTTTCTGCGCTTTCATCGAATTCAGTGTAGAGTGTGGAGTCTGCTGGGCCCATTAGAGCCCAGTCTGTAGCTCCCGCCGCGGTGGTGCGGTTTACTGCCCACAATTGGTCGCCGTTTTGTGCGCTGTAGGCAACTTCCCATTGCCAGTTTTGCCCTGTAACGATGCTTCCTGAAGTGCATAATATAGCGTTAGGAGTAACTGCTGAGATTCCTATTTGGCCCCCAGGGCCTACATAGTTTGTGTCTACGGTGTTGTTCCATTGTACGCCGTATATCCAGTTCATGTCTGTGTCGGTCATTGGTCTCCACGTCCAAGCATTACCGCCCATCATTACGTTCTGGTAGTGCATAATGTCTAGTGTTGAATTCCACATAGCTATCCAGCCACTTGCTCCAAGTACGTAGGTTATCAGTTCTCCGCTAGGACCGAATTCCATTGTGCCAGTACCGAAGCCCGTTAAGCCGCTAACGACGTTTGAAATGTTGAATAATTCTGCGCCAGTCCATGGGTCATAGGCAGTGTACGCTGCACCAGGAGCTGCGAACATTTGAGTAGCAGCCCCACCCCATAGGTAGGGAATTATACCGTATTGGTTAGGGCTATTAAAGTCGAGTTCTTCACCGAAGGCTATTGCGCTGCTGATATGCCAATTGACTGCACCGGTACGGAGGTTTATGCTTTCGGCACCTCCGGCGCCTGCATTGTCACTGTCTGGTAGATTGAAGATTAGGTTTCCGTCCATGATTATGGGACTATTGAATTTAGCTTCGTATGCAATGCCAGTGTAGTAGTTCCAGGTTGCGTCGGTCGATTCCGTTGGGGCTCCAGCAACACCACCAGCCGCTACAGGATAAGTCCATAGTAAATGCGCGCTGCTTGGTGCTGTGGTATAGGGGTTGTATCTGTTGCCGAGACCGTTGTAGCCGCTCATCAGCCAGTCGCCTGCAATTGATTGCCAGTTGCTGTTCATGGCGTTAATGGGGAACTGCCAGTAACCAGTCGGAAGCGGAGTCGTCGGATAAGGCAGTATTGGGCTTTGCTGTACACTAAGTGTTACTACCGAGCTTGTGCTTGGCTCATAATAATTCCCGATGTCTTGAAAATTCATGCTTCCATATGGACCCGGTCCGAAAGGTGGGTTCGCGCCAGCTAGTATTTGTCCAGGGAAGGTAAATACGAAAGTGTAATTTCCAACTGTTGTGGGTGTATAACTGAAGTCAGTAGCGCCTACATCGCTGCTAGAGTATGGCCCATAGGTTGAAGTAGTTCCGGCGGGTGTTGTGACTTTTACGGTCATGTTTTGCCATCTGTCGCCGAATTGTTCGTATGCTGTCGGCGGAACCAAATTAAGCCATATTGTAACCTCTACTGCCTGATTAACACCTGTTGGACTAGGTGAGATGTTAAGGTAGGCGTAGGTCGGAACATCCACTCCGGAGGTTGCCTTAGCTAAAGGTACAAAGACGAACGCTGAAGAAGCAGCCATAAGCAGGATTAAAGCGATTGCACAAAGAGTTATGCTTTTTGGTTTTTGCATTTGTATTTTTCTCTCCTTATTTTTATATAACAGTGATGCTATGGTTGGTTGAGTTTAAAACAGTTGGTGGATGGTGTCCCCAACAACAGTTAGGAGGGGTGTAAGCGGTAATAGACCAAATTTTATAAAAGGCGAATGATATGCTTTATCGGGCATGCAGGAGAACGGTGTGTAATGCTTCAGGATGAAGAAATTCAGATCCTAAACAGGGCTGGATTGACTGTACTGCAGGCTAAAATCTACCTTGCGTTGGTTAATACGGGGAAGGCAACTATAAAAGCTATCTCGGAAATGGCGAGTACTGACCGTTCAGATACTTACCGGACGATTTTGAACTTGCAAAAGTTGGGTTTAGTTCAGAAGATAATTGAGGCGCCGAATGTTTATGAGGGGGTCTCATTGCAGGAAGGGGTTTCGCTTCTTCTGAAAAATAAGTCTAACGAGTATCATGAAATTGAAGAAAAAACGAGGGAGATGCTTCAAAAATTCAAAGCGGAAAAAAAGGAAAACATGCCTCAAGAAGAGTTCAAGTTCATCATGATTTCAGAAAAATCGGCACATGCCCGCAGAATTGAGCAAGCCATCAATGCAGCGCAGAAGAAGGTTGACACAATTATGGAGTTTAGAGGCAACGACGAACCCAGCATTAGAGATCTTCCGGTGATGCATCAGAGTGCCATCCGGAGAGGGGTAAAGATTCAGCTGCTCTCAAACAAGCCCCGAACCAACAGGAAGGAGCTGGAGCGAAGTGTGACGCCTTTGCCAGAAAATCGCCTGTACGAAGTTAGGTATGTGCATGCTCCTTTGCCGGTTATGTTTTGTGTGATTGATGAGCGGGAAGTGTTTTTTGCCACTGACCCCAAACCGGATCTGAACGCTACGGGCGCGTTATGGACGAATAACCATAACTTAGTTGCGATATCTAACGGCTATTTTGAGTTACTCTGGCACAAGGCAACGCGCGAGTGAAAAAACAGATTTTGCGAGCTACATAGGCGGCGGAGGAGGCGGAATCGGTGGCGGACTTGGATAATTGGCTGCTTTGGCTTTAGGGCGTCTTGTCAACACAATCGTTAAAGCAGCTATAATCACGATGGCAACAACCGCTGTGACTATCGCGTAAAGGTCGCTCAAGGGTAGACCAGTCGAAGTGGAAGCGGACGATGAAGGCGAGGGAGAAGCAACAGGAGAGGATGAAGGCTGCGTAGTAGGCTGCGTAGTAGTTTGCGTAGTAGTTTGCGTAGTAGTTGCCTCTGGTGGAATTACAGGATAGAGGGCATATGTCGCGATTTCAGCTGTTATCGCTGTCGTTGGACTAAGTGGGCTCACTGAGAAGTCTATGGCGTTGTTTGGAGCTAATTGTTGATTAGTGTCAGTATATCCTATGGCGATGACTTGCCCTGCAGAGTTATAGAATGAGGCTGCAACCATAACGTCCGAGGGGTACAGGTTGCCCTTGTTTGTTACGACGCCAGTGACGGTGTAGTTGCCTGATATTATGCTTGACTGGTCACTTGTTATGTAGAGTCCGTTATTTTGTTGGGTGCCGTTCGTGGAGAGGACATAGGTATTGAGTGTTACGTTTACGCCAAGAGGAACCCAACTGAGGTCACCAGTGGTGCTTGTGTCGCCGTAGAAAGCCATGCCGAAGGGTGCTGTAGCATTGGGTGAAATATAGTTAGCGTATATGTATGAGAAGTCAGGAGCGGCGGCGATTTCCGAGGCGTTTGATGTGCATTGTATTGTTCCACTTATCGTCGCATCAGTTATTGTATCTGATCCAACGTTCTGCACTTCACCCACCACTACATAATAGCCGGTGGCAGGGTCAGTGTACCCATTGTAGCTTTTGACCTGCAGAATGTTTGTTTGGCCAAAAGCTCCAGAAGAGAACACAAAAAACAAAGATGCAACGCACAGGAAAACCAGAAGGAAAGTTATGATCTTTTTCATTTTATTCATATCCCATTTTTATCCTTTCTAAGTGCCTCTGAGAGAGTACAATAGAAGTATTAAATACTTTTTCAAAATTCACCCTAAATCCAAACGCAAACCAAAAACCAAAAACAAGTTTGAAAGCGACCTATTAAAGTGAGCTTAAAAGTTATGAGCTGCCTGCTTAGCTTCGGTTTTAACTTTGCGACTTCGCATTCCAAAAAGGGTCTAAGTCGATGCCTATCTTTTCATTGGTGATTAGGGTTTGGATTAGAGTTGGGCAGATAACTGTTCTAAGGCGAGTTGAAAGCGAACACGGACAGAATGAATGCTGTAGTTATCCCCGCGGTGAATATCGCACCATGGCGGTTTGTTGCCAAAGGATGCTTAGTGCCTATTGAGAGGGTTACAGCATAGACACCTAAGAGTAGTAGGACCAACTTCAGTTTGCCTTCGGTGGCTTTTCTGGCGCGCCAACTCGTTGAGGCTATATGAGAAAGTCGCTTGCGACTCCTCGCAGAACCTGAACTCTCCTACGCAGATGCCAGTCTCTAATCCATTCAATATAGCGAAAACAAGAACTTCTAAGACTTGAGCTGCCCACAGCCATGGTTTCCGCGCCTTTGGAACCCGACAGAAACAACATCCTCGTTGACGAAAAAACCTCTCACCTCACAGGCGACCATAACAAAACAAAATCCAGAAACACCTTAAATTATGCGCACCCTTAATTCTGTAATGGCAATCAATTTTACGTCAAATTATCATTCAATTTCGATTTAGCCATTTTTCGTAGGCACGCAAAATTGCGACTTAGTGCTTGGAATAAACCACTTTTCCGTCTATGATTGTCATCTCTATGTTAATGTCTTTAACTTTATTTGTTGAAATCAAAAGCGGGTCTTTATTTAGAATTGTGAAGTCTGCTAGCTTGCCACCTTCAATTGATCCCTTGATGTTTTCTTCACCAGACGAGTAGGCTGCATCAACTGTGTACATGCGCAAGGCTTCCTCAACGCTTAAGCGCTGTTCAGGAAAATTCTCTCTCAGCAAAGCTTCTTGCATACCAAGCATAGGGCTCAAAGGCTCCATAGGACAGTCTGAACCGCCAACAACCTTCACGCCCTCTTTGAGCAGAGTTTTGAGCGGATGAAGCCACTTAGCTCTTTCAATACCAAGGCGCTCTGTGGCTGACCAAACAGCAAATTCTGTAGCAATAACTTTAGGCTGAACCGAAACCACGACTTTTTGAGCTCTCAAGCGCTTGACTAATTCTTTGTTTAGAACCGCGGCTTGCTCTATGCGAAAGCGAATACGTTTACCTGCCGCTTGTTTTGAAGTCTGTTCAATTACCGTCAATGCGGCATCCACAGCCTTATCGCCCATGGCATGTATAACTGGCTGAAGACCCCCCGCTAAAACCTGCGCCACAGAAGCCGCCAATTCCTGCTCAGTGCAGAGCATTTTGCCGTTGTTATTTGGTTCATCACTGTAGGGCTGCAACAATGCCGCTGTTTTAGAATCTAAATACCCGTCCGTAGCAATTACAGCGCCGCCAACATGCAACATTAAAATGTCAGTTGACAGGAAACCCACAGCTTCTTTTAAGAGCGTGTCGGGAACTATCACGTTAACCCTGATAGGAAGTTTTCCCTCTGCATGAAGTCTCTGAATTATCGGAAGCTCGTTCTCCGAGAGCACTATCCAGTGCACGCTGGTTACTCCAGCTTCAGCGATTTTTTGGCAAGCTAGCGACGTTGCCTCCGAAAGTTCATCGGCGGTTGGTTGAGGAACTACTTGCCAAACTATGCTGGTGGCGCTGTCCCGTAAAATGCCCGTAAGCTCACCCGTCTGCGAGTTTTTATCAATGGTTCCACCTGAAGGCACATCGGTTTGCCGTGTCACGCCAGCTGAAGATAAGGCTTTGCTGTTTACAGCGCATATCATTGCTGCTTCATGGTATAGAATTACGGGGTTGTCGGGTGCGGCCTCGTTTAAGTCCGAGAGGTGGGGTAGCCGTTTTTCTTTGAAGCGGTTATGGTTCCAGCCGCGACCGATTATCCATTTCCCAGCAGGCGTTTGCTTTGCCTTCTCGTTTAGGAGGCTTTGCAGTTCCTTGATTGATTCTGCGCTGGTTAAGTCAAGCCATAACAGGCATCTGCCAAAGTCTGCCACATGTATGTGAGTGTCAATTAAGCCGGGAACCACTGTTTTTCCGTCTAGGCTGATGACTTTTGTGCTCTTGCCGATTAACTGGTTTATCTCTTGGTTTGTGCCTACTTTGACGATTTTGTTTTTTCTTATTGCCACTGCTTGAGCAACAGGCTGACGTGGGTTCATGGTCCTAACGTTTGCGTTAATGAATGCTAAATCTGCTGACAAATTGCCACTTTATCCTACATGAAACCAACTATTCTGTATTTTTCGCTTCCTCGAAAATTATTTCAAGTCTATTCTCGTCAAAAGTTATTTTGAAATGCTTAAAGATGTCGGTTCTGCCTAGTAATCTTGGAACTTCATCAGAGTCAGCAAACGAAACAATGACACCCAAAGTTGTCTCTCCTATTTTGATTTTAACCTTGTGTATGTAAGTAGGTATCAGCGTTTTCGCTATCCCCATCACAGGATGATATTCACCTTTGTACAAGTCCAAACCTATGAGTTTGGCGTCTGATTTTCTGAAAAGGGAAAGATCTGCGCCCGAATCAACGTAAACTCTGAAGGCGTACCACTCATCTTTTGTTGATTGCAGAAAGACTCGTGCTGTTGGACGGTTGATTACGCCCTTTTTTGTTGGTTCAGGTGTATATTTGAAACTATAGCGCTTCAAAGGATTAGTTCATCCGCTGATTCTATGTAATAAATTTCGATGTCTGCAGGCTTTAACTCAGGATACTTTTTTAGGGCTCTCCGTAGTGCTTCCTCTGAAGTTTCTCCATCTGCTATTATTTTGTTCTTGTATAAGGCTACATCTTTTCCTCGGTATTTTTTGTATTCTTCAGCGCTTATCTCAGGAGCTTGTATCGATTTTTCAGTCATTGCTACACCGAAAATAAATGATGCTCTAACAAGTTATTAAGTTTACGACACACGTATCTGCAAAACACATAATAGTTGGCTTAACCGTTTTCCATTATTAAAGTCGGGGAAGCGACGTGAAAGCTCACGTAGTACTTGCAAATCCACCTTATCCAGAGGATGTGCCGCAAGCCGTCTTTATCCCTCTTGGCATCAGCTACTTGGTAGCAGTGCTTGAGGAAAAGGGGTATGAGGTGGATGTGGTTGATTGCCAGGTTTCCAGACCAAGCCAAAAAGAACTGGAAGACAAGTTTAGAAGTCTTAACCCCGACATAATCGGCGTAACATCCGCCACTGTAACTTACTTGCCTGCGCTTCAAATTTTGAAAGCCGCCAAAACGGCTCTGCCAAACTGCTTAACCATGATTGGTGGTCCACACGTTACGGTTATGGATGAGCGAACCTTCACTGAAAGCGCAGACGTAGATATCGTGGTGCGAGGCGAAGGGGAACAAACCATGCTGGAGCTTACCGCTTTAGTGTCCAATGGCAACCTGAAAAGCCTCAGCGAAGTGGCAGGCATAACTTTTAAAAAGAACGGTCAAATTTTCCGCACCCCTGACAGACCTTTCATAGAAGATATCGATTCATTTCCTTATCCAGCCCATAAGCACTTTGATGTAACCAGATACAAAATTTCTGGAGTAACCTACATGCCAATAATAACCAGCAGAGGATGCCCCTTCAACTGCGCCTTCTGCTTGGCATCTAAGATGTGTGGAAAAGGCTTCAGGACGAGAAGCCCAAGCAAAGTTGTAGACGAGCTTGAGTGGCTAAGGGACACTTTTGGAGCAGGAGCCTTCGCCTTCTATGATGACACATTCACTTTTGACGTAAAACGGGCAATCGCAATATGCGACGAAATGAAAACCAGAAAATTTGAGCTTCCATGGGACTGCCGAACAAGAGTAGACAAAGTATCCAAAGAACTTTTAACTAAACTCAGGAGCACAAACTGCCAACTCATCCACTTCGGCGTTGAATCGGGTAGCCAACAGATGCTAAACATTATGCGGAAAGGCACCACTGTTGAGCAGAATGCAAGAGCCATAAAAATGGCTAAAGATTCAGGGATACTGGTCGCCATTTCCCTTGTCATCGGTTACCCAGGCGAAACGCCGAAGATGCTTCAGCAAACAATAGACTTTATCCACAAAACAAAGCCTGACTACGTTTACATGTGCGAGGCAGTTCCTTACCCAGGCACCGAACTCTACAACTACATCAAAGAATTAGGTTTACCAATGTCTGAAGACTGGAACCAATACCACGAGCAAACGCAAGTTTTCAATAACATTCTCTTGCCGCTTGAAAAGTTAGAGGAAACCAAAAAAGCACTCTACGACAGCTTCTTTACCCCAACATACTACCTGCGAAAGAAACTCAGAGGAGACTTCCACAGCCAAATCATGGCGCGCATGGCACTAAACCATCTTGTATGGAAATACAGGTTCTCAAGATGGGCATTCAGACAGCTAGTTAAAGTTAGACACACAAAAAAGAGTCCGGGCGGACACAGTACTCCAAGCAAAGACCAGCAAGATTAAGCTGATAGTGATTGAATACTTAGCTTGCTAAAGCGCCCGTTGATTTTTTGCCCCTTTTTCTGATTACATAGCCGAGCACAGCAACTACAACAACCACAACTATGGCTATAGCGGCGACGAATGCCAGCAAGCCAGGTGCTAACGTGACGTTGTGTGATGGGGTTGAAGTTGAAGTTTGGTTAGTGATGTCATTTGAGAAGCAGTAAACGTTCCAATCGTTACATCCCACATATAACATTCCGTTGGCTATGGTTGGTGAAGACCAGCTACTGGAAGGTGTGGTGTAGGCTGCGATTTTTGCGCCGTTATTATTTGCGTTAAGTATGTATACGTCACGTTGGCTAGTTACATCGTAGATTTTGCCGTCGGCGTATGTGGGTGAAATATATAACTCGTCCCCGGTGAAGAAGCTCCAAAAGGCGTGACCATTCGTTGCATTAAGACACGCTATGTTGAATTTGTCGATGATGAAAAGTTCACCGTTAACATAAATTGGTGAACAGTAAATATACTCGTTTGCAGCTGGATCCGTGTATGTCCAAATAATGTCACCTGTAGTCGCGTTTATACTGTAATAATTCCTCACGTTGGAGGATGCAAAAACCATGCCATCTGCGACCGATGGAGAACCCAACATCTCATCGCCCCCTGTGAATACAGATACATAGGGAAGTGGTAGTTTCCAAATCACAGCCCCAGTGTTGGCGTCAAGTTTGTAAAGAGCGCCTGCCGTCGGTTCTTCTGAAGTGAAGTAGACGGCGCCATCAGAAACGGCTGGAGAACATTCGATTGGCCCATTGGTTTTAGCCTGCCAGACGATGTTGCCGTTGTTTGCGTCAAGAGCATACAAGTAGCCGTCCAATGACCCAATGTAAACTATGCCTCCAGACACAACTGGTGAAGATTTAAGCACTATGTCCCCAAACGTAAAAGGCAGGTCGCCGTTGACGAATGTTTGCCAGATGAGGGCACCCGTGTAAGCGTTGAGGCAATAAACGTATCCGTCATCGCCTCCCGTGTAAACTTTGCCATTTGCCACGGCAGGCGAAGATTCAACAGCGTCCCGAGTGGTGAAGTTCCAGATGAGACTGCCGTTCAACGCTCCAATGGCATATATGTTCTTGTCCTCTGAACCAACATAGACTATTCCATCTGCCACGGTTGGCGAAGAGATAACTGCTCCGTTAGTTGTGAATTTCCAAGCCAAAGTGAGGTTTGAGGGACCTACTTGAGCGGTAGAGGAGTGCGCTGGATCGTTCCCCCACATAGGCCAATTACTAGCAGTAATTGAAGTTAGAATCGGCGTTGACGTTGGTGTAGGTACTGGAGTAGGTATTGGCGTTGAAATCGGTGTACCTGTTGGAGTTGGAGTGGCTGAAGGCGTTGGTATTTTCGTAGAGTTGGTCCCTATCGCCCACAATTGATTAAGCGAGGTATACTCGGCTCCTGAGATTGTGTCAACAGCCGTTGTAACGTCGCCTGGGATGAGGTATAAGGTGCCGTATGCCACAGCGACGGATTCTCTTGGAGCTAATGCTTCTATAGGAAGCTTCCAAATGGGCTTTCCAGTATAGGCGTTTAAACATGCAAACTGGGAGTGGCCGACCTGACCAAGGTATTGCGCGTTCTGCCCTGTTGTTGCATAGACCATGCCATCCGCAACTGTGGGATTTCCTGGAAAGACAAGTGGACCTGGCCCTTTGTATTTCCATACCAGATTGCCGGTTTCTATGTTGATAGCGTAAAGGTTTCCGTCTTTATTGAGTTCGTAAACCATTCCGTACGCTACTGCACAGCCTACGCAGAAGTATCCGTTCGTGTCTGGCGTGTATGTCCACAGGATTTGACCGTTTGTGGCATTGAAACAGTACATTGTATTGTCATCTGTTCCCCCTCTTAAGAATCTGCCATCATAATAGGAGCCACTGAAGATCATTGGTCCTTTTGTGGGGGTATCCCATAGGACTTTACCTGTCGTGGCGTTGAGCGCCATTTGTTGATTCAAGAAAGAGCCAGGGAACACCATGCCGCCGCCGTATGTTATTCCGGAACCATCGATGCCGCCGCCTGGAACATAGGTTGCCCAGGCTAATGTTGGCGGTATCGAAGGATCAGAAAAGCTCCAAGCATCAACGTAGGAACCGACTTTAGTGTAAAACATTTGCTCTTCTGGACTGTAGACATTGGCCATGAAAAGAGGACCTGTGTCAGCTGTGAACTGCGTGCTAGTCCATAGAATGTTTCCCGTTAGTGGGTCAAGACAGCTGCTTTCCACAACCATGTGTGAATCATCGATTTCGTACGCTATTGGCCAATTTCCAATCATTTGAATGGTTGTGTTCCAGACGATGTTTCCTGTTTGGTCAATTGCAACGACTGAATTGTTGGTGCAGACGAAAATCATTCCGTCAAATGCTGCAATATAGGGTTGTATTCCCGTTACATTAGCTTTCCAGAGTATGTTTGATGTGTCAGGGGCTGGTCCCGCTGAGAACCGTGAAGAAGATGAATCGCCTTGAAACTCCGGCCACTCGTACTGACTCAAATTGCCTTGAGTGGGAGTTGTATTAGCGTTAACTTGGGCACTTACAGAAGTAGAACCTGTCTGCAAAGTTGAAAGTGAAGCAAAAACTGATGAAACAAGCAATAGAGCCAAAATAACTATGACTTGGATTTTTTTGGGAATTGCCATTTACCCCCTAAATGTCTATTGTTAAATGAATTTTTGTTAAGAGGTTGATTCCTTGCCTCTCAATAACGTATGGGTTAACGAATAATGATTTATTCCACTATAAACCTTACGGAAACTATTTGCCTCCATATTTTGGTTACATATGAGCAAAAAAGTGCTAAGACGCCTTAAAAATGAAAATAAGAGAGTAGCGCACAATCTTTTTTAAGTTGAAAAGAAACCTTAAAGTAAATGATGAATCAGCGAAGAGAATTTGAGGGTGGATTTTACTTTGACGAATAAAGGTCCTTTACTTATGACTTCTTGGAGGGCAACAGGCGCCTGCAATGCCCGTTGCAGGTACTGCAATGTTGATGCTACAGGTAAGCATGCTCCAAGAGAAATGAGTACAATGGAGGCTCTGCGTTTAGTTGATGAAGTTCATAACTTTGGCGTAAGATGGTTTGGCATTAAAGGCGGCGAACCGTTAATGCGTGAAGATATTTTTGAAATTGTGGGTTACGCGAAGAGTCTTGGTCTCAATGTGTGCTTATTAACTAATGGATGCTTTGTTGATGGAAAAATTTACGATAACTTGGTTAAAAATGAAGTTTGGACTTCTGTAAGCATAGATGGACCAGAAGAAATCAATGATCAATTAAGAGGAAAAGGATCATACCAAAAGGCGCTGGTAGCTATTCAGAAGTTATCAAAAGGTAAAATCCTAAATGGTTTAGCAGCAGCAATTACAACTGTAAACTATAAGCATTTAGACCACGTTGCAGAGTTAGCTGAGCAATACCATGCTAACTTTGTCTGGTTTAATCATCTTGTTCCTAGCGGAAGAGCAAAAGAAACAATGGAGTTAACTCCGACGCCTGAGCAGTACGAGTGGACTCTAAACCACATATGGGACTTAACCCAAAAGTACGAGGGAAAATTTGAAATCCATGTACATTGCCCGCATTATGCACGTGTTGTAAAACAAAGAAACCCACCGAACTTTGACGAGTGGTATGAACATAAGTTTCATGGAAAATGCACCTATTTCGCTTTTGGCGGATACTTAAGTGTGACTGAAAATGGCGATTTAATACCATGCTTTTACACTGACCTTCAGCCTTCAGAACCGATGATGCTGGGAAACATAAGAGAAAAAAGCCTCTCTACAGCATGGAAAGAAATCCAAGAATCAAAATATTACAATAGCTTCCAAGATAGAAGCGTTCTGAAGGGTAAATGCGGAGTCTGCGAATACCGGGAACTATGCGGAGGCTGCAGAAACAGAGCGTATGCTTACACAGGAGACATTTATGAATCTGACCCAGCATGCGCGTATGTGCCGGAAAGCCTTCGCAAAAAATAGCACAGCTCTCATTTCTTTTTCGTTAGACGGCAAAAAGAAAATATCTTATAACCTGATAAGACCCAAACATAGATAAGAGTAAAAATGAAAGGAAAAGCGATTATTTGTCTTATCTTGATAGTGCTGTTTTTAGCATCAGGTGTTTTAGGAAGCGTTGCTTCCGAAGGAGACCAGCCGACTGTGGAGTGGCCTATGTTCCACCATGATCTGGCACATACAGGCTATTCAAATTCACCAGCGCCAGAAACTAACCAGACTTTGTGGGAATTTAACACTGGTGGTCAAGTGGGCTCACCCTCAGTGGTTGACGGTGTGGTGTACGTCGGCTCGTATGACCATAAGATTTATGCTTTTAACGCTTCTACGGGGGGAATAATATGGGATTCCCTTACCGGCGGCATAGTGATTTCTCGTCCCGCTGTGGTTGACGGCATAGTTTACGTAGGTTCAGAAGACCATAACCTTTATGCCTTTAACGCTGCTAATGGCGACCAATTGTGGAATTACTCAACAGGGTATTACGTAGATTCAGATCCAACTGTTAGCAATGGAATAGTTTACTTTGGTTCAGAGGACAAAAATGTTTACGCTTTGAACGCCACAACAGGAGAATACATGTGGAACTATACGACAGGCGGCAAAATCATGTTGTCTTCTGCTGTCGTGAGTGAAGGCATAGTCTACATAGGCTCATTAGACGACAAGATTTACGCTTTGAATGCTACAGATGGCGAACTCGTTTGGAGCTACGCAACAGGCGGCGAAATAGCTTCTTCCCCAACGGTTTTCAATGGCGTAGTTTACGTGGGTTCATCAGATGATAAGGTCTATGCCTTTGATGCTTCTAATGGTAATTTAATGTGGAACTTCACTACTGGTGGTGCTGTTTACTCTTCCCCAGATGTTTCTGATGGCTTAGTTTACATAGGATCATCAGACAACAGGGTTTACGCTTTGAATGCGTCTAACGGCAGATACATTTGGAACTACACAACGAACGGTGATGTAGCATCTTCTCCAACAGTTGCTAGCGGCGTTATTTACGTAGGGTCGGAGGATAACAAAGTTTATGCATTGAATGCTTCAAACGGCGAACTATTGTGGAACTACGCGACAGGTGATATGGTGATTTCTCGTCCTGCTGTGGCTCAAGGCGTGGTTTATGTGGGTTCGTGGGATGGTAAGCTTTATGCTTTAAACGCTACAGACGGCGGCTATATTTGGAGCTATGCAACTGGCGGTGAGATCGATTCGTCCCCGACTGTAGCAGCTGGTTTAGTATATGTAGGTTCTCATGATGGCGAAGTATATGCTTTGAATGCTTCCACGGGCATGATCGGTTTCAACGGGGAACTTCATAACAGCGTTGCATGGAGTTACGCTACTGGTGGCATGATTATGTTTTCTTCACCGGCGGTGGCTGATGGCGTAGTTTACGTAGGCTCATATGACAATAACGTTTATGCTTTAAATGCCACAACAGGCGCTTATATATGGAGTTACAAAACTGGTGGTCCAGTCGTTTCTTCTCCTGCAGTGTATAATGGCGTAGTTTACGTAGGCTCTGAGGACGATGATGTTTACGCTTTGAATGCCTCTACGGGCGCTGTTGTATGGAAGTACACTACCGGCGACATGATAATGGTGTCCTCTCCTGCTGTCTCCGATGGCAGAGTGTACATCGGCTCAAATGATCACAATGTTTATTCATTAAACGCTTCTAACGGATCTCTCATCTGGAAGTACACTACAAACGGTTATGTAGTTTCTTCTCCGGCTGTTTCAAATGGTATAGTCTATGTAGGTTCATATGACCACAAGATTTACGCTTTAAACGCTACAACAGGCTTTCTCGTTTGGGATTATATTACAGGCGGTAGTGTACCCTCGTCGCCTGCCGTAGCAAACGGCATAGTCTATGTAGGTTCAGGGGATAACAAGGTTTATGCTTTGGATGCATCCAACGGCAAGGTAATATGGAACTATACAACTGGGGGGGAGGTGGCTTCCTCGCCTGCTGTAGCAGATGGAATAGTCTATGTAGGGTCGCATGATGGCAAAGTTTATGCTTTAGATGCTATGACTGGCGCTTATATTTGGAGTTATGCAACTGGAGAAATGGTTGTTTCTTCGCCTGCCATAGCCGACAACGTAGTTTACATAGGCTCGTACAACCATATGCTCTATGCGTTTGGTTCTTCATCGAGCGAACAAACCTATTCTGTGTCATTTACAGCTTCAGGCTTGCCCGCTGATGCCATGTGGAAGGTAACCCTTAACTCGGAGACTCAGAGCGTTACTTCTAATTTAATCAGCTTCAATGTGCCAAACGGCATTTATGCATTCGCTATAACTCCGCCCGCTGGATATACAGTTTCACCAGCATCAGGGTCAATTACCGTTAATTCCATAAATGTAACGCAACAGGTGACTTTCACACCAGTCACTTCGACGCATCCGCCGATAGTTCTTATTGCGTTAACTATATCAGTAATCACTGTTGCAACTGTGGTAATAGCAAACGTACTCTATAAAAAGAAACATAAGCCATAGCTGTTATACCTAAACTCCGGTTCTGTTGATTCCGTTAAAGCGTTAATAGAAATCGATATAATTGCCCCATGTAGTTCTCTCCCTTTGTCCATGACGAATCAGATTTTTTGCATGCGTGCCAAGAAAGCTGGTTACCGAACGCGCATGGTTCTAAGCGTTAGTGTTGTCCATTTCTGGAAAATGTCCTTGAATAAAATTAATTCTCCATATGTTGAGTTTATTTCTAGAAAAAACACTATCAGGTTTATGCTTCTAAATTTTCCAACCTCTTGGCTTTTGAAGCGTACACTTGTTGAAGTTAGAATTTTTGTCGGCTGTTTCATAGCAAGAAACAAGGGCAAAAAAGGTATAGCGTCGATTAAGCCGAGAACTGGCAGAGAACTGCTAGTTAGGTTAAAAGTAAACTTTTATGGGTGGTTGCGTAACCTCATGAGTTTGCGTGAGATTATTGATAAACGCAGAAACAGAACAGCGAAACTTTTAGCAATAGAATAAACATTTACCATCTATCAATATGCCTTTGTTCAAGTCAACAAGAGATTTCAATTTAGACCTAACTTCCAGGCTTTGGTTAGCTTAGCTGCAAGTATGTCTAGGGCTTATTGGTCTGCAAATAATCGTCTATCTTGCTAATGTCTTTCCGTAAGCCATCCGCTATATGTCTCTAGCACATTTTTATCAGGCTTTTTTTAGGAAAACTTCTTTCAATCAGTGCCGCCTTTCTAACTCCGTATAATTGAAAATTTTTTGGGCACTGGAAAACAAGAAATACTATTTTTTAAATTCTTCAAATAACATCTGCAGCCCTTCTGTTAAATCTACACTCGCTCTAAAACCCAAGTTCTCTTTAGCCTTAGCGAGGTCGCCATAGCTGCTTCGTATGTCACCTAACCTTGCAGGTCCATACTTAACGTTTGGGTTTTTTCCAGTAACGGTCTTCAAAGTGGTAGCAAGCTGATTAATGCTTGTGGGCACGCCCGTGCAAACATTAAAAACCTCGCCTTTCAATCCTTCATGCTCCAAAGTCAAGATTACGGCTTTGATAATGTCACTCACATGTATGAAGTCTCGAGTCTGCTCTCCGTCACCATCAATGGTCAAGACTTCGCCCTTTATGATTTTTTGAAGAAACTTGGTGATAACACCACTGTACGGGTTGTTCTCGCTTCTTAGACCGTAAATATTGAAAAACCTCAATACAATTGTCTCAAGCCCAAAGCAACTTGCAAATGCACTGCAATACGCTTCGCCAGCAACCTTTGACGCGGCGTAAGGAGAAATCGGGTGGAGGGCAATATTTTCTTGAAGTGGTAAAGTCTTTGCATCGCCATAAACGGCTGTTGAAGAAGCAAAAACAAACTTTTTTACATTATGCTTGATAGCTGCATGAAGCATATTAAAGGTTCCATTTACGTTAACTTCATGATTTTGAATTGGATCCGCAACGGAAGCTGAGGTATCTATTAAGGCAGCAAGATGAATAACAGAATCAATCTTGTCAAAGACCTCGTTTGGAATGGTCTTATCCCGTATGTCTCCGCGCTGAAACACAAACTTTGGATGATCAAGAACATCGTCAAGGCTCTCCAACTTTCCAGTAGATAAATTATCCAACACAGTTACTGAGTGGCCTAATTCAAGAAGTCGTGGAACCAGATGCGAACCGATAAAACCTGCGCCGCCAGTAACAAGAACACTTCGAGTTTTGTTCATAATACTCCTTCAACCTTTAGGACTTAAAATTAATATTGCTTTCGTATTTTGTTTTCGACCTTTAAACGAACCATGTTTAGCCCTGTTCGTGGACGGGAGATCGCTTTTTACAAAGACACCTGAAGAATTTTTTCAACTTAATGTTGAGTAAATTTTTAGGAGTTTCTGAACAAGTACGGGAGCAGAATGTGTGGCATTTACATAGTTAAGTTGTTCCTTTATTCTGTTTTCCTTTTCATTTTGGTTGCTGAGAAGTCTCTGGATTATTTCTGCCGTTGCAGTAGGGTCTTTTAGCTCTTCCAAGGGGCATGAAGAAAAGAACTTCTTTGGAACGGATTGCACAACTGGACGCCCGCAAGCCATGGCTTCTATCGCTATAGTATCTAAATGTTCACGTCCAGTGGCGAAGCTCCCCAAAACTAAGTCACTTTCCCAGAACAGATCATTCATGTTGCCATGGGGAACTTTGCTAATAAAATCGATGTTCAGCTTAAGCTCTTTTGCTAGTTGCTTTGTTTTTTCCAGGTCTTTTCCTGCATTAAAACTCTTGACCTTTATCTTTTCTGGAACAAGAGATACCGCACGTAGCAATTTGTCTGTGCCTTTTACGTTAAAGTCGGGAACTGATGCCAAAAAAACGTGATATTCCGGTCTTTTTTCGGGCAGTGGCTTTGGATAAAAGATTTCAGGGTCAAAGGGTATGGGAAAGTACTCTGCAGTTTCGTTGTATTCTTTTGCAATGCTAAGAACAGTTGGCTGGGCTACAAGTATCTTATTGCAGCTCCTTAAATTATCTTTTACGATTCTGCCCCATTTTCTGCTTCGCAGCGTTTCGCGCAGGTCACTCCCATGCGCGTGGCCGACAAGAGGTTTCTTGCCCAAGTGTGAGGCAATATAGCAGTCCTGAAGCAGATAGTGGACATGGTACAAGTCACCCTTGGTCCGAAGAATCTTGTAGGCTATGCCGAAAGTTTTGTTCCAGAGTCCTCTTGTTCTCTTGATGTGCTGCTTTTCGAGGTCTGTTGGGAAATACTTAAGCAGAGTTTCTCCGACATAAGCGCAATCATTAATCATGACGACTTTCATCAGCACATCCAAACCATACCGGATCTCATTTAGGCACTTGTTTCTTTTAATGGTAACGATTTTCGCCTAGCTAAAGCGCGGGTTGTTTGCGTTATTCTTTTCTGGTCAGTCACATTCTTCTGAATATCGCCTGTTTTCTTCTCCAGCGCCTCTACCCTTTTAGCAATTTTACCGATTTCTTTTTGAGTGGCCTTATCTTTAACCTCTTCTTTCCGTTTCTCATTTGACTCTAAAATCAGCCGCAAAAACTCCGAGTCATAAGCCGCCAGCAGCAATTCAGTGTTCGGTATTAAACAGTGCCCGCCAATTACGCCTGGAAACATAACAGGCCTATCAAACCTTAAACGATGAGTATCCTCAAGAAAATCAACCGTTTCATCGAAATCAGCGCCAAAAGCCTTGGAAATGCGATGCATCTCTTGAAAACAAGCAATCATCCATGCACGGTATGTAGTCTCAAAAAGCTTAGCCAACTCGGTTTCCGTACAGCTTTTGAGAACCTTTACTTTTAGGCCTAGTTTCTCAAAGTGGGCACGAGCAGCCTGTGCCGCTGCCGCATTTGCGCCGCCAACATACTTAGTCCAACGCCTCATTTCCCACTTCATATGTTCAGCACTTTTATGCACACCACGAGACGGTGAATGGGCGACGAGGCACTTGCATCTTTCTGCTACTTTCATTGTGGTTCCTGGAGAAACAGTGCTGTCAATGATTGTGAGTTTTGGCTTAAACTCTTCAACGTAGCCAACGGTTATGTCTGCAAAGTTTTGTTGGTTACTGCATGGCAGGCAAATATGCATTGTGTCTATTTGGCCTGGAACATTTTTTCTGCTTTGACCTAGCTCTTGCATTTTTGTTTGATCCAAATCCAAACCGTAAACAGCAAAACTCTTTTTCTCATCATTCAACAACGCAAAAAGAGTATGTCCAATCTCGCCTAAACCTATAATCAGAACTGTCTCTTTAGTCAAGACACTTGCCTCCATCGTTGGAAAGTCAAGTTAAAGTTAAACTATTTAAATCTGGAGCTCAACAGAACAGTTTATGCTGAATCCAAAGAGAGGCACTGGCATAGTTACAGGCTCCAACGTAGAAATAGGCAAAAACGTCGCCATTTGGAATTATGTTGTAATAGGCGATAACACAAAAATCGGCGACGGAACCATCATTGGAAGCTTTTGTGATATAGGCAAAAACGTAGTTTTAGGCAAAAACTGCAACATACAAGCGCACGTAACCATCTCAAACGGCTGCATACTGGGCAATAACGTGTTTATCGCTCCCAACAGTTCACTTCTAAATGACAAGTATCCAAAGAGCTCTTTCATGACTCCACCAGTCATCAAAGACAACGTTGTAATCGGCGGAGGTGTCACAATATTACCTGATGTGACTGTAGGAGAGAAAGCTGTGATTGGCGGAGGAAGCGTCGTCACCAAAAACGTGCCTCCGAGAACAGTGGCAACCGGCGTTCCAGCAACTGTGGTAATGACGTTAGAAGAATATGAAGCAAAACGTGACGCGTTCATAGAAGCAAGGCGCAAGGTGAACAAATGAAAATATGGTATGACGCCTGCACCGGTAAGCATGTCAGGTATGGCACAGCTATTGCACAGCGCCTTAGGAAATCAGGGCACGAGTTTGTTTTTACAACCCGTGAGCACCCAGACACGTTACCTTTAGCGCAAATTCTTGGAGAAAAACCTATCGTCGTGGGCAAATACAACCCGTCAACGCTTTTCTCGAGGCTGGAAGAGAGCGCCGAACGAATAATAGAGTTTTCCAAGCTCTTCAAGGATGATCCTCCGGACATTGCCATAGCGCATCAATCGGTTGAGCTTTGCCGAGTCGCTTTTGGTTTAGGAATCCCAATAATTTTGACGGCTGATACACCTTACGCTACAGCAGTCAATAGGCTGACGATACCTTTTGCGCACACGGTTGTTGTGTCTGAGGCTTTGCCTAAGCGTTTTGTGAAGGAACATTGCGCCAAAAATATTGTCCAGTTCAAAGGGGTAGATGAGGTTGCCTGGATTAAGGATTTTAAGCCTTCAAAAATTGAGGGGTTAAAGAAACCCTTGATAGTTATTAGACAAATCGAAACAAAAGCAGCCTATGCAGGGAGAAAGCAAGATGTTGCACAGGTCCTTGCAGATAAACTTGCCAAGTTGGGGAATGTGCATTTTATCCAAAGATACAACGGCCAAGGCAAAACGTTCGGAGTTAAGGAAAGCTTTGTGGATTCAGCAAGGTTAGTAGCGAATGCTGATTTGGTCGTTAGTTATGGAGGAACTATTGCCAGGGAAGCAGCACTTCAAGGTGTTCCCAGCATAGCTATTTCTGATATGGCTAAAACTTACGTTAACACGTATCTGACTAAGAAAGGCTTTCCACTTTTTGCTACAACGGAGCGAGAAGTGCTTGGGTATGCGAAGAAGTATCTTGGCAAAAGATTCGATGTGCGAAGCGAGCTAGCAAAATTAGAGGATCCTGTTGATGTAATCGAAAAAGTTGTAGACAGTTTTAAGCAGCCGTAACTACGATTTTATCTCCAGTTTTCGCATGAAACTTTTCCGCCGCGTTACCTTGGTTTAGGGCTATCTCCACGAAACCATGGCTGCCAATTAGAGCAATAGGTTCTTTAGACTTTGCTTGAGCGTAGGTTTTACCGAACGTAAGTTTTAGCGAAATGTCAAGTAAATCTACGTTGACTTTTTCAGCATGGTTTTGGACCATGTCTTTTTCGTTTATGTTAGTTATTATGTTGCCGAAGCCGTCTATGTGCATGACTTCGCCGATTAGAGAGCGGTTTGCTCGTTTGACTTTGGTGAATTCAGGGCTGATTGGGTCTTTTATTTCTGTTCCAAATTCGGTTGGCTGTACTCCTTTGTCTAAGTGGGCTGCTGCTGGCGCAAAAATGTCTCTTCCGTGAAATGTGCTGGATATTTTGGGTAGCATTAAGTTGGGGTTTGTGAGCTGGTATACGTGTTCTATGCCTTGGTTTTGGGCAGCTAATATCAAAATGCCATTATCTGGTCCAACAAAAAAGCTCTTCTTAGTCTGTATTAATATGGCGCGTCTTTGTGTGCCAACTCCTGGGTCTACAACTGCCAAGTGAATGGTGCCTTGTGGAAAGTATTGTGTAGCCGACGCCAACATGAAAGCAGCCATTTGAATGTTAAATTTTTCAACTTCATGTGTTATGTCTACTAGCGTTGCTTTTGGGTTTATGGTTAAAATTACTCCTTTCATTTCTGCCACGTAAGGGTCTTTTAGCCCAAAGTCGCTAGTCAAAGTTATCATTTAATGGTTAACCGCCGTGAACGACTGGGACAAAGACGATTTCGTCTCCATCGTTTAATTTTGTTTCTAAACCGTTTAGAACGCTGATTTCTCTGCCATTAATGAGTATCAGCGCGTTTGATCTTGAATCGTCGAGTTGTTGGTCGCTGAGGGTTTTTTCTAGCTGTGGCATTTCTTGGCTGATTTTTATTACTAATTCTTTTAGCAACATTCCTTCTTGGAAGTTAACAGTTAATTGTGTTTTGCCCGAGATGTGGCGTAGTGCACCGATGAACTTTAACGTTAAGGGCATTTGTTTTCTTCGCTCAAACCTTATAGAATCATTGTTTATGTTAAAATTGTTTGTGACTTTGTTAATTTGAGCTTAAAAGTTTTGGAATCTTTCCTGTGTTAATGTTTCCACTATGTCAGTTGCTATTTCAACGATTGAATCTGCCTGTTTCATCATTGCGTCAGTGTTTACTTCTTCTAATTGTGATATTTGTTGTATGATGCTTTCGAGTTCCATTAGAAAACGCAGAATCGAATCATTAGTGAGCGGATTTTTCATTACCTCTTCTCGGAGGAGTATTTCTATGAAGGCGGGTTCGCCCAAACTGTAGTATATGGCGTTTCGTGCTTTTCTGATTGCTTCTAAAACCAAGCCTGGTGCCATGTAAGGTATTTTTCGCGCTGCTTCCAATTCGGCTTTTGCTTCGCGCAGGTACCTTAGCGCCCATCCTTTCCTGTACTCATCCATCATGAGGTTTCTTATCCTAAATTGACTGTTTATTCTGGTTCTTCTTCAGTGTCAGGATCAGTTGAAGAGTTGGCTTGAGCTAATGATATGGTGCGGGTTATGTATCCAGCAATCTGATTTCTCACTCGCGTGGTTGTTCCTTGCGTTAAAGAGTCAACTAAACGCTTGTTCTCGTCAAATTTGTTGGTGAATTTTTCTGGAAAACGTTCCATTAGTGTTTTGCCGGCTCGTTTAACCTGGTCAGTCTTAACTTTTCCCAAATCTTGATTCCTCAGCTCATCAATGTTTTAGTGTCCGACGCTTGAAAACGTAGGAGCAATCCTCAATAGAGGACAGGCTTAATTTAAGTTTACGCCCTATTAAGCCTTTTAACTGAGCGATAAATCGTGAGGTAAACTGTTGAGGGTAAAGTAAAGAGTTAAGTTAGTTTTATGTTGAAGAAAACTTCAAAGTTTTCGGCTATTTGCTCGGCAACGTTATCAACTTGCATTTTCTTGATTTCAGCTACTGCTTCAACTACGTTACGTATGAATGAAGGCTTGGTTAATTGTCCATTGTAAGGGCTTTTCCAATATGTCACCGGACCATCGGTTTCTGTTAAAAGGTTTGTTAGTGGCGCTTTCTCTATGACTTCGCGGATGCCGTTAGAATAGGTTGCTGGCGGGCCTTCAGTGATAAAGTATCCATTGTCCATGGCTCTAATTAGTGCGCTCATTGGGTAGCTAAACCAGTGCAGTAGCACTCGCTTAAGATGGTATGATGGAAGCATGTCTACTACTTTGTCGGTTGTTCCGCGTGAATGTATAATTACTGGAAGGTCAAGCGATTCAGCAAGATGAAGCATCTTGTCGAAAACCAACATTTGTTTTTCCCATATGGTTTCATACTTGCAGTCTAAGCCGATTTCACCTACTGCTTTAACCGTGTTTTTATGTTTTTGGATTAAATCTATAGTTTCTTCAAGTTCATTTTCCTTGAGAACGTTTACGTTCCATGGGTGAATCCCTAAAGCGGGGTAAACTAAGCCAGGATATTTTTCCGCTAGACTAAGGTCGCTTTGGCAAGTTTTTAAGTCCATTGAATTTGTTACTAACGCCGTTACGCCCGCGTTTTTTGCATCCGCTATCAACTCATCAATATGACCAGTGTATTCGGCATCTGAGAGGTGAACATGTGCGTCTATTAACTTCATTTTTCTCAGCGCTATATTCATGTTGAACGTTTTTATAATTTTTCTTTATTTATATGGCAAGTTTATCTCATCAGTAATTTAGACGGAAAGGATAACAAAGGTTAAATATTGCTTTAAAAAGAAAAAGAGGCTAGGAGTAGTCGTTATGACTGAATTAGAAATAGCTGTAGCTCCCATGCACAGGTTATGTAAAAAAGCTGGCGCTGACAGGGTAAGTGAAGCAGCAGCAAAGGAACTTGCAAAGGCACTTGAAGAAATCGGCGTTAAGATTGCTAAAGAAGCACTGGATTTTGCCATGCATGCTGGAAGAAAAACCATCAAAGCGGAAGATATAGAGATCGCCGCTAGAAAAGTCATGGGAAAATAGTAATCTAATAACAAGTTCTCTCCCTTTTCTTCTTTTTTGTTAAAGTTGTTTACTTTCTAGTGCTCGGAAGAAACTTTAGCCTCCTTGAATAAAGCGCTTTATGATGGCAGACGGCTTATTTTTTTGTTAAGAGTGAAATGGCTTTTTTAAGCGGTTGCTGATGAGTCCCAGAGGAACTGGAAGTATTCTCGCGCGAAACCTATCAAGCCTACGTGGTTGCTCCATATGACGAGGCTTGGTTTGTCTTCACCTAAAAAGAGCATAGCTTCTTTGCCGTCAGCGATTATGCCGCCGCCGAACATGTGGTCTCTTATTCGCAGCTCGTTTAAGCTAGGGTATTTTTTTAGAAAAAGCCAATCTTCCTTTGTTCCAGCCGCCATGAGCTTAACCCTGACCGTTTTCTTCAAGCCACTGCCCAGCAACGGTTCAGCCATGGTGATTAGTGGTTTTGCAAATTCTGGTGCTGCAATCACGATTTCTTTTGTAGCCTTGTTAAGAACCTCTTCAAGCTTGGTTAAAACTGCTTGTTGACCGCGCAATATCAGCATGTCTGGTCGCTCAAAAAGTTCTCGTTTTTCATATAGGGGCTGTAGTTCTTGGGCGACAGTGTTTTCCCAGTTCAAGTATTTGTCTTCTAGCCGCAGCTTCGTGAACCTTGTTGCTTCGAGTGGCGGTACTGGATAGTACTTGAATGGTCGGCTTTCGCTGCTTTTAATCCAGCCCTTTTCTTTGAGCGAATTGAGAACTTCATACATTTTGCTGTAGGGCACTTTAGCCTCTTGACTTATCTCCATAGCCGTCATTTGCCCACCTTCCAGCAAAACTATGTAACCATCAATTTCGTAGGCGCTTAGGCCCATTTCCCGTAAAGCAGCCCGAGTGTTCTCGTTAATTGACATCTTTTCCCCCTCAATCACCTTAGGAATCGTTTGGAAACCTTATTATCAACACATATGCTCTTAAGCACTTCGAAAACGCTTAGATGTAAGAAGGCAAAAAAAATTGAAAGATATCAAAACCACAAGAAGCATTTGCCCTGAATGCCTAAAGGCTATAGATGCAACCATTTTTGAAGACGACGGCAAAGTCTTTATCAAAAAAGAGTGCGCTGAGCATGGGGCTTTTCAAGAGCTTTATTGGTCGGATTACGATCAATATATGCGGGCAGAAAAATTCCGCTATGACGGCGAAGGAGTAAGCAACCCTCGAACCGAGAAAAAGAACGGGTGCCCATACGATTGCGGCATTTGCCCAGAACACAAATCCCACACTGCCCTCGCAATAATCGATGTCACAAACAGGTGCAACCTTACCTGCCCTATTTGTTTTGCGAATGCTGCGGCTGCAGGATACGTTTATGAACCTACTAAAGAGCAAATCACTGGAATGCTAGAGAACCTTCGAGCCAATAAGCCAGTGCCAGCCACGGCGCTTCAGTTCTCTGGTGGAGAACCCACGATACGCGAAGATCTCTTCGACTTTGTTCGAAAAGCAAAAGAGCTTGGCTTCAGCCACGTGGAGATTAATACGAACGGTCTTCGACTTTCGCAAAGCGTAGATTACTGCAGACAACTCAAAGATGCGGGAGTAAGCACCATTTACCTGCAGTTCGACGGGTTAACACCTGACGTTTACAAGTTCATTCGTGGAGTAGATCTTCTTGACATAAAAATGAAGGCAATCGAAAACCTTCGCCAAGCAGGAATAGACAGCATAGTATTAGTCGTCACATTGGTGAAAGGGGTTAATGATCACCAACTTGGCGACATAATCAATTTTGCTGCCAAAAACTTCGACGTGGTAAGATGCGTAAACGTTCAACCAGTCAGCCTCTGTGGAAGGCTACCACAAAAAGAACGCGAAAAAATGCGCATCACAATCCCAGACTTCATGAAAAAAGTTGAAGAGCAAACAAACGGAACAATAAAAGTTTCAGACTTCTATCCTGTACCCACGGTTGTGCCAGTTTCAAAAGCCGTCGGCGCACTAAAAGACAGGCGATATTTAGAGTTCACTGCGCATCCGCACTGCGGTATGGCAACTTACCTTTTAATTGAAAAGGGAAAAATCGTTCCAATCACGCGCTACGGAAACATCGAAAAATTCATCGGGGGAATGAACAAAGTCTACGAAACCGCGTCAAAAGGAAGCAAGAACAAGGCTAAACTGTACTTAGTTAGTTCAATGCGGCATGTAAAATTCGGTTTCTTAAGAAAATACGTTTTAGGCGTAGTAACAAATGGCGATTACAAATCCCTCGGCGACCTGCAAAGAAAAGCAATTCTGCTTTCAGCCATGCATTTCATGGATCCATACAACTTTGACCTTGAAAGAGTACAACGCTGCCTAATTCACTATGCAGTACCTGACGGGCGCATAATTCCATTCTGCACAATGAACTCCATCCATAGGCCGCTAGTAGAAAAGAAATTTGGAGTCCCAATCAAAGAGTGGAAGGAAAAACATAACGTTGAAATAAGTCAGCCATTCTAGATGTTGAGAACAAAAAAAGCAAAGTGAAAAATATGGGTGGAAAAAAGAAGGTCGGCATAAAGCAGATGGAGAAGCAGCAGGTTAGGGAAGACGAAGATAAGAGTAAAGACAAAAAGAAAGCCGCACCGCCAAAAGAAAGAAAAGCCGTAGGAATAATGTCTCCAGACGCAAAAAACGAAAAAATCGTCGGCGAAATAAAGAAAATGAACGTTCTAACACCATACGCTGTAGCTACAAGATATAACATTCGAATTAGCACAGCCAAAGACTTCTTAGAACAACTTGAAGCAAACGGTGCAGTTCAGCTCGTCTCCGGAAGCCATAACCTCAAAATCTACAAGCCTGCAGCAAGCTAAACTTGCTAACGACCAATTATTTATTCTAATCTTATCTAGATTCGGAGTTAGTTTTCATTTGGCAGAATTTCCAGAAAGAGTTTACACAGTTGAAGAAGTAAAAACCGCTAAAGAGCTAATCGATACAGGCTACAAACACAACCTAACAATTGAAGGCTCACCAGACTTTAAAGAAAAAATCAACCAAGCCCTTGAACTAATCAAAACCGCAGGTTACTTCGAGTTTTTAAGAGCTTACATTAGGAAAATAATGGAAATCGACGGCATAACTCAATTGCGCGAAACAGAAGTAGCCATCTGGGCAAACAAGTTCGCCGTAGAAAACCCAGTTGACGCCGCTAGCCTATTCATCCAAAAAGCCTATCACATGAAAGAGTACCTGGAAGGTGAACTATACTATGGCGGCAACGCTGAAAAACGCTCAGTTGCAAAACGTGTTGAGTTCCTGCAGGTTCTAAAGGATAAAAGCGGCGACAAAAACGTAAAAGAAGAATGCGAACGGCTGCTTCAACAGTGGAAAGAGAGTTCATTAGCCTTTTAAGCCGTTAACAATTCAACCCTTACCGTTGTTCCACTTTTAACTTGCTTAAAAACATCCAAATTACTCGTTATTTTACCAAGTATACTCACGGGACTATACGGCTGTGACTTGCCATAGAATACGCACAAAGCGCCGCCCATAGGCCAAAAAGCAATAGTGCCAGTTTCCACGGTTGGCTTAGCTTTTTCTTCACCCATTTTAATTGGGATTTCAAAATAAACTTCTTCTTTCCATAATGCAGCTCTGCCTTCAACTGGAAGCTTCCGAACGATTGTGTCAATGGTTCTTGGCGCTAAAAATCTCACTAATTCACCTTCAGCTTCACCTAAGCCTTCGATGAGAAACTTGACTTTTATACGTGAAACGTCTGCTGCTTCATTACTCAACTGCTTCATACTCCTTCAAAGAAAATCCAGTAAACATCAAAGGACAGGTTATTCATAACGCAACGTTCAATTTAACTCTTACAGTTGGCAAAGGCGGCAAATCGCACAAACCCAGCGCCAATCTAGTTATAAGAGGCTTAGAAGAGTTTTTCCTATGTAATCAACTTGTTCAGCTGTGACTCCGGGGTGAATTGGCAGAGAGAAAACTTGTTTTGACGCTTTATCCGTTTCAGGCAGTTTAGCGCTTCCAAAGTTTTCTCGGTAAAACGGCATCTGATGCACAGGGTTAACGTAATAGACCTCGGCGCCAATCCCTTTTTTCTTCAGTTCATCCACAATCTTATTGCGTTCAGTTTCCATGCCGTCCACTAGTCGTGCAGTGTAAAGGTACCAGCTGTGCTGTCGGTCTTTTGACTCACAGGGTAAAATAAGCCTGCTACTTTTTTCTAGGATTTTTGTTAGTTGTTGCGCGTTTTGGCGGCGTTTAGCCAAAAAAGACGGCAATTTTTCCAGTTGCACGTTACCTATTGCTGCTTGTATTTCGGACATGCGATAGTTGTTTCCAAGAATAAGTGAGGCGTATTTGGCTTTTTCTCCATGAGTCCTAATCATCCGCAATGTTTCAGCTATTTGGTCGTTGTTTGTTGTGGTTACTCCGCCTTCGCCTGTGGTTATGTTTTTGCTTGCGTACAAGCTCCAGCAAGCGGCGTCAGCAAAGCTTCCCGCAGGTTTTCCAGCGTATGTTGCTCCATGCGCTTGGGCAGCATCTTCAACCAACGCTAAGTTATGCTTCTCGGCGATTTCCCTCATAGGTTTCATGTCGGCTGAAAAACCGTATAAGTCCACGGGCAGTATAGCTTTGGTGTTTTTTGTTATTAATTTTTCAGCCACACTGGGTGAGAGATTGTAAGTTTCAGCATCAATGTCGGCGAAAACTGGTTTCCCGCCTGCCAACACGACTGCTTCAGCAGTAGCTACGAAGGTGAAGCTGGGCAAAATAACCTCGTCACCTTGCTTTATACCAACGGCTACAATTGCAGAGTGCAATGCGGCAGTGCCAGTGTTAACCGCTACAGCATGTTTCACGCCAGCAAATTTTGCAAAATTTTTCTCTAATTCAGTTACCATTGGACCAGCCCCAAGCCCGCTTGTTAACATTCCGCTTCGCAGAACTTTAACTACTGCTTGAACTTCTTCTTCGCCGATTTTTGGCATGTTAATAGGTATCATTTTTTAGCCTCACTTTGTTAGGATACTGGTCACGTGCTACTATTTCATTTTTTCCGACTATTAATCGTAATACGATTATTCAACAGCCGTTTTTTGTATGCTTTTGTAGTCGATTACAACGTTGATTTCATGTGCTCTAAGATCTTTATCCAGTTCTGGGTCGCCTGTATCAACCCTTAAACTTTTCAACCTGTCCAATTTGCCAGTAGTTGCAACCACAACAATGTTATCTAAGCCTACTTGACGGATTACTTCGGAGCTTATTTGCTGGTTCCCTCTGCCGAAAATGAAGCCTTGACCCCCAATCGGCGTCACAATTATCCTAGCAACTTTTCCCTTTATGGCTTCCAATATTTGTTTCTCGTTTACATCGCTTGCAATTATTCTCTTGTTCTGGAAAAGGTCTACGCCAAGGAGGGTTTTTTTCTGGTCTAAAAGATCACCAATGGTGCGAGTGGTTGTTCCCGGACCAACAATGTAAACGGTGCCTTTTTCCATTTCTTCAATGATGTAGATTGCTATTGCTGCTTGGTTGCGGACTTCATTCTCAGTCATTAGACTTTCAAGTTTGTTCCCCTGAATCAAATGGGGCTCATAAGGACTCAACATGTACCCGTAAAGTTCTGCGGAAAGGCGACCTTCCCTGAAAGCTTGCTCATCCACATCCATAACCTCCGCTTCTCGCAGGGGCAATCCACCCCAAAGATAGCTGACGGCTACTCTTGCGGCTGCTTGAGGAGTTATAGCGAAAATGGCGCTATGCATTTTGACACCTGTTGGAACACCCAGCACAGGAACATTCAAGCCAACGGCTTTTAGTATGTCTCGGGTTGTTCCGTCGCCGCCGCAGAAAACAAGCAAATCAACACATGACTCCACCATTGCTTTTGCGGTATTTTGAGTGTCTTCCGATGTGGTTTCTTTTTTGCTTTCACCTTTAACATCAAAAGTGAAGCCACACTTTTTAGCTTCAGTCTCACCCATGCTGCCAGCGCCAACAAGTAGCTTTAAGCTTTCTTTGACTGAATACAGCTCAGCGAGGAAGGTTTCGGCTCTTTGTGATGCTATAGGTTTAGCGCCTAAGGATATGGCTTTGTTCAGGATGGTTTTGCCGTCTGTTCCTTTTAATCCGACAGCGCCACCCATTCCAGCAACTGGGTTAACGATGAAACCGATGGTTTTCGTTGGCAGACTATCCTGAGTAACAGTCAATTTAAACTAACCTAAGTCGGTATTAGGTTGCTAAAACAAAAAGAAAAACATGCCTATCTTTAGGTGTTTTTGCCATACTTCGCTATTTCTACGTTAAGCAGTTTTAAGTTTTGACATCGCTTACTTTTGCCTATCTTGCGTTTTCTTGCCGTCATCACAACAACTGTGATGGATAGAGATAAGGCAATGAATACTATCACGACTGATAATGATGGAAACTCTGCTGTCGGCGTTGGTGTTGGCGTCGTGTTAGTTGGATTAGCAATAGCTACTAACGCAGTGGTTTCTGTATTTGTACTTCCAACAGCTTGTATATTGCTATTATATGAAGTATGCACACCACCACTGTTACTATCTTGCATGAGGAGTATTGTATTATACATCACTTGATTAGCGTAGGTCGCCGTTATATTAGCGTCAACTTGCAAGGTTAAAGCTAATGCTAATTTGTAAGTTTGGTATAAATGAGGAGTATCATTTTGATATGGTGCATCTGCAAATCCTTTTCCATCCCAAAGTGCCATCATATTCTTGTAACAGCTTACAGCCCCTGTTAAATCTCCTTGATTAACATAAGATAATCCTTGATATGCGCATAAATCCGCATATTGTTGCCAATTAGAGATATTCGTTCCGTTATCAATTTCTGCTTGCAGATTATAACTTGTGCCATTATAAAGATAGTAAGTATTAGCACCGCCAAAAGGTTGAGTTAGAATATCCCCAATTATAGCTTCATGTTTATAGTCAATTGGCAAGCCATTGGAATCTTTAGGCAATCCGTAAGTGCTTGCATAAGCCATAATGGTATTTTTAATTGAATTGCTTACATCAAGATTATAGTTTTGAAGGGCAAAGTAGGCTAAAAGATTATCAGACGTTATCCAGTATACATTATTATTTGTTTCAGGAATCAATTTTAAAGTTGAATTATAAACGGTTATTAAGTATTTATCAGCGCTAATGGTTATTGGGGAAAGATTGCTGGTGTTTGTAGAAGTTTGCTCCATGCTAAAAGGTGTAGTGCTAATTAAAACAAACGAGACGACGAGCAATACAATTAAAAGTAGACCTAACGGAGACTTACTCATTCGCTTTCATTCTTCCACAGAAGCTTCCTATCAATTACTCGTCTTTTAAATTTGTGCTTTCTTGTTTTCTATTGCGATTAATCTTCAAAGAAAAAATAGGGAGTAGATAGCCGTAAAAGCCCATGCCCTTTATCAATTTCTGGATTTTTTCAGTTCAAAAAGCACGTTTATGTTGAAAAATGTAGTCGTTTGATATAGTCATTTGATATTGTCCAATGGTTGCCCGTTCAATTTTTTTGAACTTATGGAAAATATTGAACATGTTCAATAAAACTGAACATATATAAGTACTATTGAACAGTAATGTGGATATGGTTAGGAACCCATTTGTGGGAAGATCGTCCCAGATAGTTCGAGTTTTGCTTTCAAATCCAGCCAGAAGCTGGACGATAAGACAACTGGCAATGGAAGCAAAAGTAAGTTTGGGTTTAACATCGATAGTAACCAATAAGCTAATTGATCTAGGTTTCTTGATTAGAGAAAGATCAATGAAATTAAAACTTCGTAAAGAAGAGGAACTTATAAAACGATGGGCGGTCGCTTACGATTCAGGCATGCGGAAACAGAGAGCTTACTATTCTCAGGGCACATTATACGATATTGCACGGCGAATAGCAAAAACTGCAAAAGAATATTCTATAAAGTATGCGTTTACTGGTTCATTCGCAACGGACCTTGTTACTCAGTATATCAGACCTGCCCAGATTCAGGTCTATGTTGCCAGCGAATATGACTTGAACAAAATAGTTAAGGTTCAGAATCTTGAAATCGCGGAGATTGGCGGAAACATTGTCTTTTTATTGCCTGAGGATGAATCCGTTTTCTACGGATTAAGAGAAATAACAGACAGCAGAGTTGGTCGAGTCACTGTAGTCTCAGACCTTCAGCTTATTCTAGATTTATACAATGATACTGATCGAACTAGAGAAGCAGCTGAGCGACTTCTCACCAAAGAGTATGAAAGGAGATTAAAAGAAGAAAACCTCATAAAAATGCTCAAAGAATTCTTCGGAGCAAGAGGATTAATAACAGCTGAACCCAAGCCAGCAATAAGTCAGTCTGGACCCGACCTAATTTTTCTTGATCCAAAAACTAAGGAATTGATTGCCGTTGAAGTCAAAAGCTCGACGGCAAAGCTGGACTCTGTTGAAATTCTAAAGAAACATATTTTGTATTTAGGATCAAGAGCAAAAGGTGTTTTGGTCGCTCCTTCGATAACTGACACCGCAAGGAAGGAATTAGAAAAAGCAAACTTGCAATTTGAACCTTTGGAGGCAATTGAAAGTGGTGTACACAAAGAAACAAGTTGATATTTCGCTTAAAGCACTGAATGAGATTAGCGAAGCGTTTAATCGGGACAAGAATCTGACGGAAAGATTCGTCCTGACAGGTGGTTGGGCTCCATATTTCATTTCGTTGGGAAGATTTGAGCATACAGGCTCCAGAGATATTGACATGGTTCTTTCACTTGAGCTTATGAAGATCTACCCTAGCATCGAACGATTACTTACCGAAAAACTAAAATACAAACAAACAGGACCATTCGAATTTGAACGAACCGATGGCGAAGTTACCTTTGAAGTTCATTTCTTGTGTGAACCAGAACATGTCCCAAACGACTCGGGAACTTATAGAGTACAAAGCGGTATATCGCCAGTAATAATTTCTGGTTGCTCGATTGTCTTTAATGACAACTTTACGCAAAAACTAGAAAAAACAAAGATTTTGGTTTCAGGACCGGTAGCATCTATATCCTTAAAGGCTCATGCGTTCGACAACAACTCAAACAGGGTAAAAGATCCATATGATATTTATTCAATAATGGTTTCAGTTGACAAAATCAATTTGCAACTTTCCAAGTGGGCATCAGCTAGCCCTTTCGTAGCAGAGTCAATTGAATTATTAAGGAAAGCCTTTGAATCTGAGACTTCATCCGGACCAATTGCCGCGGCTGAATACCTGATAGAATCAGGTACAGAGAGAGCTGCCTACGCAGCACGTGTTTTCACAGCTGTAAACAGCATTTTAAAAAATATCCCTTAGAATCTCGGTTTCCTTTGAAAAGCACCAATTTTACATCCAATTCTGCGGGAATTGATTCGTTGCAGAACATGTTGAATTATGTTTGGAGCTTATTAGGATCAACTAGTAGAACGGGGGGTCAATTTTGCACACACAGGAGCGCTCATGGACAAGCTTAAGTGATTATGGAAAGTACTTTTTCCACATTTTTCTATTTTTGCACCTTTTTTGTCTCACGATAAAACCCAAATCAAGCCTTAAAATAAAAAAGCATCCCAAAACAAGCCCTGTCTCTAACCGCTTACCGATAGACCTACCCTAATATTTGTGGCAAAAAACACCAACAAAAAGCAAGCACGAAAAACAAAAAAGGAAAGGGTTGGGGTTTAGAGTGGTTCGTAGCTTATGTATTTCTTGTTTACCTCGTCCAGCCATGGGTACAGTTTGTGCAGTTTCTTCATTGATTCCTCGACTTTTTCAGCCGGGTACTCGTATGGTAGCAGGTTGCCACTAAAGTATTCATCGTACGCTGCCATGTCAAAGTAGCCGTGACCACAGAGCACGAATAGGATGGTTTTTGCTTCGCCCGTCTTTTTACAGCGTAGCGCTTCATCAATGACGCCTTTGATTGCATGTGATGGCTCTGGCGCTGGGATGATACCTTCTGTTTGAATGAAAAGTTTAGCTGCATCAAAGACTTCTAGTTGGTTGAATGCTTCTGTTGTCATTTGCTTTTCTTGAACCAGCACGCTTATGGTTGGGGCGATGCCGTGGTACCGGAGCCCGCCTGCGTGGATGGGCGCTGGAATGAAGTCGTGACCTATAGTGTGCATGGGGACCAGCGGTGTTAGTTTTGCGGTGTCGCCGTGGTCATACTGGTATTGCCCTTTGGTGACTTTGGGGCATGCGGTGGCTTCAGTTGCAACGAATTTGGTTTCTTTGGGTGCTTTCTTGGCGACCTTGTCGTGGTAGAAGGGCCACATGAGTCCTGAGAAACTGCTGCCTCCGCCTATGCATCCATAAATCACGTCTGGATAATCGTCGACCATTTCGAGTTGTTTTTTGGCTTCTAATCCTTCAACTGTCTGGTGTAAGCATACGTGGTTGAAGACGCTGCCTATGGCATAGTTGG
Source organism: Bathyarchaeia archaeon (assembly GCA_050015395.1). Classification (GTDB taxonomy): domain Archaea; phylum Thermoproteota; class Bathyarchaeia; order Bathyarchaeales; family Bathycorpusculaceae; genus Bathycorpusculum. Next base: position 5,515 of record JBEKBM010000023.1, on the reverse strand, counting down.
TTTCTTCTTCGTTGACGAGGGCGTCTTCTACGGCTTCGCTGATGGCTATGCCGAGGCTGCCCTTGTTGTCTGGGTCTTCAGCGAGGATTTTTCTTCCCGCCTCTGTTTTGTTACTTGGGCTAGCAAAACATTCTGCGCCGAAAGCGTTCATCATCATCTTTCGGTATGGTTTCTGGTCATAACTTGCACGAACCATGTAAACTGTAGCTTTTAGCCCGAACATCATGGCTGCAAATGCTAAAGCTGAACCCCATTGACCTGCACCTGTTTCTGTCGATAGGCGTTTTGTGCCTTCTTTCATGTTGTAGTATGCTTGAGGTACGGCCGTGTTTGGTTTGTGGCTTCCAGCAGGGCTTACACCTTCGTATTTGTAGTAGATTTTTGCTGGCGTTTTTAGTGCTTTTTCTAGACCGATGGCTCTGAAAAGTGGTGATGGTCTCCACATTCTGTAGACTTCTCGGACTTCTTCAGGTATGTCTATCCATCGTTCTTGGCTTATTTCTTGACCGATAATTGCTTTTGGGAATATTCGTGGGACAATTCCGACGCCGGGCTGTTTTGTTGCTGCATCGATGAATGGTGGGAGCGGCCTAGGCAAATCGGGAACTATGTTATACCACTGTTTTGGTATATCATCTTCGTTAAGTAAGATTTTTCTATTTGGCATTTCTTTCGCCTTTTTATCTTTAAAGCTATGAAACGTACGTTTAAGTTTTATTTAAGGCTTTTGTGTACAGATTTGTCCATCAAACACGGTGACCATTAAACAACACATTTATACTCAGACGGACAAAAACATACAAAAGCGAAAGAAAATGTGGAACAACATAAAAACTCAACTGCAACAATACCCTGAACGACTCAAAGTAGCACGAGTACTTATAGAAAACGGACTAAGCGTCCAAGACAACAAAATATACCTAAACCAAATCCAAATCCCACCAGTACGCATAGCAAGAGCAGCCGGAGTAGACCGGCGAACAGTAAACGAAACATTAAACACCATTAAAGCCAGCCCACAACTCAAATTGATTTTTGAAGAAATACGTCCAGCAGGACATTCACTAAAAGAAATCGCCAAACACATCAATCTGGGAGTCTTAGAAATAACCCCTGTAAACGCAAAATCGCCAGGAATCTTATCCAACGCAGCCATGATTCTCAACAGGGCAGGATTAAGCATCAGGCAAGCTATCGTAGATGACCCTGAACTCTCACCGGAACCAAAACTAACTTTGATAGTTGAGAAAAAAATCCCAGGAGAACTAATCCCCGAAATACTGAAAATACCCGGAATAGCCAAAGTTTCAGTCTACTAACCCCCAGGGCAAAAATGAAACAAAGAAAACTGTAAAAACAGAATAAATGATGCAAAAAACGCTTGCCTAAGCGGTATTAATTATGCACTGACTAGAAAAACTTATATGGCTAGTAACATTTTGTTGTTGTTCGCATTAAAGGAGATTAGTTGATTTGTCATCATTTCCAACACAAGCAGGCGGAATACCTGTTCTCGTTTTAAAAGAAGGCTCAAACAGGTCCCGTGGAAGAGAAGCACAACACGGAAACATAACTGCCGCTAAAGTTGTAGCTGAAAGTATCCGAAGCTCTTTAGGCCCAAAAGGCATGGATAAAATGTTAGTTGACAGCTTCGGAGACACCACAATAACAAGTGACGGCAGAACTATTCTGGATGAGATGGATATTCAGCATCCAGCAGCCAAAATGATGGTGGAAGTTGCAAAGACACAAGACAATGAAGCTGGCGATGGAACAACGTCTGCAGTTATAATCGCAGGCGAACTTCTCAACAAAGCAGAAGAATTAATTGACAAAAATATTCACCCAACAATCATAATTGATGGTTATAGGGCGGCAGCTGAAAAAGCGCTAGAAACCCTTGAAAAAATAGCTATACCAGTAGACCTGAAATCTCAGGACTACCTGAAAAAGGCTGCAACAACATCAATGGGAAGCAAAATCGTTGCTGAATACAAAGAATACTTGGCGGATTTAGCTGTTAAGGCAATGCTGGCAGTCGCCGAAAAACACGACGGAGTCTACAAGGCAGATGTTGACGACGTAAAAATTGAAAAGAAAACAGGCGAATCCCTCATAGACACCACCCTAATAAACGGCATAGTTTTAGACAAAGAAATTGTCCACTCAGGAATGCCCAAGCGAGTAGAGAACGCAAAGATTGCATTAATCGATACTTCGTTAGAGATTGAAAAACCCGAGTTAGACGCTAAAATAAACATTGAAAGCCCCGACCAGATTGAAGCGTTCCTCAAGCAAGAAGAAACAATGCTAAAAGACATGACTAACAAAATTTTAGCTTCAGGCGCAAACGTAGTCATCTGCCAAAAAGGCATAGATGACATGGCTCAGCATTTTCTTGCCAGAAAAGGAATAATCGCCATTAGAAGAGCCAAAAAATCGGACATGGAAAAACTTGCAAAAGCCGCGGGCGGAAAAATAGTATCTAGCTTGGATGATATTTCACCGTCAGACCTTGGATATGCAGCTTTGGTGGAAGAGCGCAGAATTGGCGACGACAAGATGACTTTTATTGAAGGCTGCAAGAACCCGAAAGCAGTTACCATCTTGATTAGAGGTGGAACTCAGCGTATGACGGCAGAGGCAGAACGCTCAATCCACGATGCACTCTGCGTTATTAGAGACCTAATTCAAGAGCCAAAAATCGTTGCTGGAGGAAGTGCTCCAGAACTTGAAATGGCCAGCGTACTCAGAAAATACGCTGAAACAATGCCAGGAAGAGAGCAACTTGCAGTCAGAGTATTCGCAGAAGCCCTCGAATCAATAACTGTAACGCTCGCCGAAAACGCTGGCGTAGACCCAATCGACATACTTTCAGAATTACGAGCTATGCACGAAAAGGGAGAAACATGGGCGGGCATAGAAGTCCTAGAAGGAAAAGTCCAAGACATGTCAAAAGTAAACATTTTTGAACCGCTCTCAGTCAAAAAACAAATAATCAAATCAGCAACCGAAGCAGCATCCATGATACTCAAAATCGACGATGTTATTGCCTCTGGCAAAATGAAGAGACCGCCAACCCCACCAGGAGGCGGCATGGGTGGAATGGGTGGCATGGGCGGTATGGGCGGATATCCAGGCGCTGGAGAGTATTAAAATACGTCAGAACAAAAAATAAATGTTGGACCACCAAAACTTACTCGCTTTGAGAAAGCAAGAATAGTTGGAGCTAGAGCGCTTCAAATCTCGATGGGAGCACCGATTTTGGTGGATGCAAGCGAAAATACAAACCCGATTAACATCGCTCTAAAAGAACTTGACGCTAGAATACTACCGATAACTATCAGAAGGACGTTACCAGACGGAACTTTCCAAGATATTCCATTAAAATGGCTAACTTAAACTTAAGCTTCAATTTTTTTCTTTTAATTTTGCCAGTTTTGCTTGCGCTTCTTTAAGTGTATTGCTGATTTGTTTCCAGTGTGCTCCTTGCCAGTAGACTTGCCCGCAATTTGGGCATTTCCAAAACTTATCATAATAAGTGAACGTGTTTTTCTCTAGTTCACCTGAAAGTTGCTCTTTTGGCGTAGCCTTAAGTTTTGTGTTACATACCGGGCAATGGGACTTTTCCATATCTATCTCTAATGTTAAGCTGTATCGCTTGGCAACTTCCGCCAGCCGTTCGGATTCCGATTTGCCTTCAAGGTAGAGTGCATCTATGCCTTTGGCGATGGCACGTTGGTAAAGCTCTAAATCTTTAGTTAATAAAACGCGGTTTTCTTTTTTTGTCAGTTCAAGAAGCCCAGAATCACTCAGCTGAGTGGAGTATATGACGTCATGTCCCAAGATGCGTAGCCAACGTGCCAGTTTTCCCAGCATAGCATCCGCTATGAACTTCACACGTTGCCTCCCCGAACAATTGAGCCGCTACCCGCTTTAGCAACTATTTCCCCCTCATCGAAAACTAACAATCCGTTAACAAAGGTCTTTACTGGCTTACCTTGAACTTCCCACCCGTCATACGGGGAATATTTCGCTTTGGACTTGAATTTTGAAGCATCAATTTTGAATTTGCGGTTAAAATCTACCACAGTTAAATCTGCATTCTTTCCCTGCTCCAAGCGACCGCAGTCATTCAAACCGTAAATCTCTGCCGGTTTCTCCCCAAGAAGTTGAACCGCTTGGGCTAAGGATAACCGATTCTTCTTTACAAGCGTCAAAATAAGGGGTAATGTGGTTTCTAGACCTGGCACGCCAACTTTAACATTCCAAACGCTACTTGCGGACTTCTCGCTTAAAGCATGCGGCGCATGGTCTGAACCCAAAGCATCAATCCAACCTGCTTCCAAACCTTTCCATAACGCTTCAACATGATTTTTGCTGCGAAGCGGTGGCGCCATAATCAGCAATTGACCGTAATGTTCCAAATCAGCAGTTGATAACAATAGATGATTAGGGGTAACTTCACATGTTACTTTTCTTCCAGATTTTTTTGCTTCAATAATGGCGTTTAAGCCCTCTTCAGTTGAAACATGACAAAAATGCAACCGCACATCAGTTTGCGCACTTATTTTTAGTAGGCGTTCGATGGCTTTTAATTCAACTGTTTCTGAATGCGCCTCTTGAAAAGCAACAACGCTACTTTTTCTGACTTGCTTAAGTTTCCCTTCGTTTTTTGTAAGCAATTCTTTATCTTCAGCATGCACTGCCAGTGGCACGTTCACCTCGGCGACTTCTTTGAATGCGTCATATAAGGCTTGGTCGTCATCTATGTTTAATCCGCCGATTTGGCAACCCATGAAAAGCTTGAAGCCTACTGCCCCTTCGGAAATGATGTCTTTTGCTTCGGCCAATTTTTTTGGAAATTCAGAATAGAATCCCACGTTAACGAGAACTTTTCTTTCGGCGATTGCCATGCGGTTTCTTAAGGTTTCCTTACTCATTGTTACTGGTTCGTTGTTAGGCATGTCTAAGACTGTGGTGAAGCCCCCGGCGGCTCCGGCGGCTGTTCCTGTTTGGAAGTCTTCTTTGTACGCTTTTCCCTCGTCCCGCAGGTGAACATGCTCATCTATCAAGCCTGGCAGGACTAGAAGATTTTTTAGATTAGTTTTTTGGTCAGCGTTTGGCATTTGAGTTTCTTTGCCAATTTTGAAGATTTTGCCTTCTTCAATGGCTATGCTGCAATCGACAACTTGGCCGTTGAGGTAGGCTTTAGCGTTTGTTAGGACAGAATCAACAATCAAATCAGTTCACGGTCTACAGTGAATAGCAAGTGGTTTGCTAATTAAAGTTTATTTTTAGCAGAGGCGAGCGGGAATCCCCATAGGTTTTAGCTGTCCTGAAAACGACTTAACGCTTAAAAATACATTGCCCTAATCACAGATATTATGATTCGAGCGTACCGATTCCGTTTGTATCCAAATCGTGATTCCGTTTGTATCCAAATCGTGATTCCGTTTGTATCCAAATCGTGATTCCGTTTGTATCCAAATCGTGATTCCGTTTGTATCCAAAT
>JBEKBM010000022.1:0-52779 GCA_050015395.1 Bathyarchaeia archaeon | reverse complement strand
GGGAAGTTGCTTGGAAGTGCCTGCTGCTCGTAAAGGTAAGCCATCCATGTACTCATGTATTGATCAGCGATTGCTGGGGTGCCGATAGCTCCAGGACTTTGGTCAGTAACTGTTCCCTGAATAGTTATAACACCCCCGACTTCGGGTGATGTCGTGACTGTTGTAGCGCTTGGGCCTTGACCGAAAGCGTAGATTTGGTTGTCGTAGAGATTCTGCGTTAACATTACGCCGTCCGCGATTGCTGGCTGGTCGAACCAACCTGTCATATTCCAGAGGCTGGCTCCTGTTGTGGCGTCTATAGCGTACAGCATTTCGCCTTGGTAAAGAGGTTGTACACCGTTGCCGTGGTCTCCAGTCAGCGCGAAGATTTTGCCATCAGCGACGAGTATGCCTTGGTACAGGGCGTTCACTCCGTAGGGGTTCAGACTTCCAGCAATTCCAGCGTTGAAGTTCCAAACGTTGTCGCCGTTCGTCATGTTAAAGGCATGCAGCACGCCGTCAAAGCCCCAGTTGTACATCAGATTGTTTACGACGAAGTCATCTTCCCAGTTGTATAATGCCCAACCGTTTGTGTAGGGTGTTGTTGGCCCCCATGCGAATTGTCCAGTTTTGACGTTCCAAGCGTAAAACGAAAGTGTCTCTTTATTGTACACTGCAAGAGTTCCATCGCTGCTTATTATGCGTGGTGAATCTACTCCGTCATATGCCGTGCCGTTAGCCGGAAGTTTTGTAGTTAAGTCTATGTTTACTGGTGCTGATAATAGTGCGCCATTGGTCATACTGTAGCTGGCCCATGTTTCGTAGGGAGACATTGAAAAGACAGCTCCAAGGGCGCCTTTTCCCGACATTAGCCAAATTGTGTTGTCGTAGCCAATTTGTTGGATGGTTGGTGTTCCTGTTGCGTTGAGTTTAGCGAAGTCTGGTATTGGTACTGTCCATTCAGTGCCGTTTGTGTCAAAGTTCATGATATACGGAGCGAATGCTGCTATGTTCATGGTTGTTACTCCTGTCGCGTTGAGGGTTTGTCCCATGTAGTTTTCTGGTCTCCAAGTGTAGGGGTTCTGTTGTAACAATGCGACCAAGCTTGCTGGCAAATACCCAAGTATGGGGTTAAGGCTTGCCGGCGTAGTTGGCAGCAGCGTGCGACTTGAATTCCAACAGCTCAATGTTCCTGTGGCTGCGTTAACGGTGTAGATAAGAATATCTCCTGGCCCGCCCCAATCGTTATCCTCGACCAACGTTCCTGAAGGCACGCCGGTGAGGCTGAGTATGTACTGTCCGGTCCACGCATCATACATCTTCCAAGTTCCTCCTGGTCCGTTGGTATCCCAAAGGTATGCAATGCCTCCGCCTTGATTGGGCGAAATGAAGTTGTAGATTTGACCGAAGCCCAGTGAAGCATTAGGTATGGTCATTATCGTTTGTCCAGTTTCTAAGCTCTTGCATGTGATGCTAGATTGAGATTCTTGGGTTACGGTGGTGTAGCCGTTGACGCCGCCAAAGGTTCCTTCCGCTGTCGGTTCATTTGCAACGATGGTGTTGTAGTATATGCGGCCATCTATGATGACGGGTGGCTTAAAGTACTGCTCGTAAGACATTCCGTTATAGAAAGCTGCTCCAGCGAACTCGCCTCCTATGAGACCGCCGAAGGTCAATGGACTAGTCCATAGGATGTGGGCGCTGTTTGGCGCTGTCGTGTACCTGTCGTATGCGCTGCCCTGGTCGAACTGTCGCATCATCGTATCCCAGCCTGGCAAGAGCCAATTGCTGGATATTGACCACCAGTTGTTATTTATTGCGCTTATTGGGCGTGTCCAATAAGCAGTGGGAAACGGAATGCTGACGGGTGCGGGTGCTAGTGTTGTTGTAACGTTAACAGTAACTACGGCGCTTTTGGCAGGGCCGTATACTATTGGCACTAATGAAGACATTGTAGTCATTACATTGTAGAATGGCTGGATTGTCTGTCCTGGGAAGCTTCCTTGGAATGAGTAGGTGCCGACCATAGATGCATTATAGTAGAAGAAATCTGAAGCAACCGCATCAAGCGAGGCGAAATACTTCGAGTCGGTGGTTCCATCAGGTCTTGTTATGTTCACTGTTATATCTTGCCATCGTGAACCTGTGTTCTCAACAGCATCTGGCGTGACTGAGCTCATAAAGACTACAACTTGCATGTTCTGGCCAAGCCCGGCGTTGGTTGCAGTGATGAACATGTAGATAGTTGCTGACGACGAAGATGCTTGCGCTTTAACTGGCGGCGGAGTGAAAGCAAAAGCGGACATAGTCATCAACAGAATCAGCGTAACTGCGGTTAATACTTTGATTTTTCCAGATTTTCTTATGGTTTTCATTTTTATTCTCCTTTTTCTGTAATCAAGCCTTCTCTCTCTATTTTATATTTAAAACTTTACAAAATTAACAAAAAACTCAAATAAAATTGCAATTTTTTACAAAAAAAGGCAAAAACATAAGTTTTACAAATAATTACAAAAATGATACAATAAACCACAAATGTAAAATGTGCGATTAATTTAAATATGAAAAAAGTACCATGAACGTCAACGAGGGACATTAATCTTACACGAGCAAGTAAGTGTAGTTCAAGCCAAAATTCTGAAAGAATTATTGGCCGATGGACGCAAAACTGATAGCGAAATTGCCAAAAAAATAGGCGAAACAAAGGAAAGTGTTAAGAAAAATTTTGGCAAAATGGAAGAAATGGGAATAATTACAGGCGCAACAATACACATTAATTATAAAAGTTTTGGTTACAAAGCAGTAGCACACATCTTAATCAATGTTGACTCACAACAAGCAGATCAACTTATCGGGTACTTGCAGAAGATGCCAGAGGTTTATAGCTTCTATAGTAGAGGGGCAAAAGGGAATATAGATGCTATTACAATTCTTAAAACGCTTGAACAATTGAACGACATCAAAGACGCCATTAAAAGGCATTTTTCGGTCTTGGAAATGAAAACTGCAATCTGGACAGGTGTTAAAGAAATGAACGAGAACTTGGCAATAATTCCTGATAACAGGAAGAATGTTGAGGAAACAATCAGTTATCAGACGCAGACTCAGAAACAACGCCATCCTCAAACCATGGTTATCGATCAAATTGATCAAAAAATAGCGGATAAACTCTCTGAGAACGGACGGGTGTCTATGGAGACGCTCGGTAGAGAAATAGGAATCTCTTCTGATACTGCTAAAAGGAGATATGAAAAACTAAAGAAAAACGGTGTATTAAAAGTCACAATTCAAGTTAACCCTCTCAAAATTGGATATCAAGCTTTGTGCCTTTTTTTTACTGTCACCTCGCATGAAAAGTCATTCTTAGTTATTGAGAAAATCAGCAGGATACCTGATATCATAAGCATCATGAAAACAACAGGAGACTACGACTTGCAAATATGGGCAATGATACAGGATGCAGACCAATTGCTTTCAATTCAAGAAGAGCTTGGAAAAATTCAAGGAATATTGAGAATGGACATGGAAGTGGTGAGAGTGTTAGACAAATGGCCAACCCCGCGCCAATGCATATCAACTTTTTAAACAAGATCCTATCTAGTCGTCAAAGTAGCCAAAAATTAAAGAAATTTGCATTTTTAATCAAAATATTCCAAGAAAATAAGAAATTTTAAATCTCAAAAATTCGCATAAGCTTTACAAAAGGGAAAACTGCGTGCCTAAAATCGATGAGCTTGACTCAAGGATACTTAAAAATCTGCTTGCAGACGGGCGGACAGGTTACGATAAAATAGCAAAAGAATGCGGAGTATCAAAAAACAAAGTTTGGAAACGCTGCAGGGCGATGGAAAAAAAAGGCATAATTAAAGGGGCAACTATCCAGATGAATTTTGGTCACTTCGGCTATGATGCGCTTGCAACTCTGCTTATCAGTGTTGAGGCTCAGCAGATGGAACAGGTTATGGAATTTATAGGAAAAATAACTGAGGTGCGTGCTTACGGGCAGTATAACAGTGTTTACAATGTTAGAGCGATTGCAACTTTAAGGGACCTAAATGAATTGGATCATGTGAAGCAGGTAATTAAACGAAAGCTTCCCACTATGGGTTTAAAAACTTATATTTGGACTGGCGTTAGAAACATCCCTGAAAACTTGAACCTCACGGGCACTCTGAAAGACGCCAACAAAAGCAATCAACCGAATTCAAAGAAGGCAATCCGTATGCCGGCCGATGAAATTACAATTGACGACTTAGACAAGCAAATAGTAGGAAAACTCACGTTGAACGGGCGTGTCTCGTTTACTAAAATTGCCAAAGAAATAGGATTATCAACCGACACGGTCGTAAAAAGGTATCATAAACTCAGGGAAAAGGGCGCAATAAAGGTTTCAATCCAAATAAACCCAAATAAAATTGGATATACCTCGATATTAGACTTCAACATAGCTTTTACGACTTCCAACGGCTTGCCTGATACAGTAGTCGAGTCACTTGCGAAAATACCTGACGTAATCATAATTATTAAAACTATCGGTGATTATGATCTGCAATTGTCAGCGATGATAAGAGATATGGCGCACTCATTCGGCATCCAAGATCAAATCGCCAGAATTTGCGGTGTAACAAAAATCGAGGCAAGCGCAAGGAAAATCCCCGACAGGTGGCCAACGCCACAACAGTATATATCAACATTCTGATCTGAAAAATGGTAGCAACTGCTTTCTTATTTGCACAAAAGAAGGTTTGCTGAAGCCTTGGGCATTTATTAAGCATTCGATTTAGGAGAAAAAAATGCAAATGTCTATTCATTTCATTCAGAGCCTTCTCAGCCCTTCTTACCTAACTTTTTTCGTATACCTTTTTTTTATCTAATTGCATAAATCAGTAAAGGCTTAAATTTGCAATACAACATGGATATTTATGGTGAATGAGTTTGGCTAACTGTTCTAACTGTGGCGAAAAAATAGCTGATGACGCATATTTTTGCCCAAAATGCGGCCTTAAGACCGCGAAAGGTAGAGCTGCAAACGCTGTTTATCCTTCTGACGAGTTGCGGGATGCTTTTTATAGTGTGGGAGTAGAGCTTGAGAAAGCATTCAATATTGCCGCGCGAGAAACGCACTCGGCCATCCAGAAAGCAAAAGAGAACCTACAGCAAAAACCTGCGGCGCCAGAAACTGTTGCTTGCCCGAAGTGCAGCACAAAGAATCCTAATGGCTCAGTTTTCTGCAATAACTGCGGCACTAGAATTGCGCCGATTGAAGAGTCGCATGGAAGTGCTTAAAAAATGGATGGAAACAAGACTCTTATAGCGTATGAGACTAAGGGTGGAGCTACTGAAGAGGCAGCGAGAAAAATTGCCGACGTCTTGCGTTCCAAATATCAGTTAGAAGTTGACTTGGTTGACCTCAAAGAGCAAAAAGTCCCCGACATAGCACAATATCAGAGCGTAGTTATCGGTGGAGGCGTAAGAGTTGGCAAAGTTTACGATAAAACGTTAAAGTTTCTTGAAAGCGACCTCAGCGGTAAACGGGTGGCTTTTTTTGTTTCCTCGGCTGAGGCTGGGACGCCTGGAAGCTACGAAAAAGCAAAAATCAAATTTGTAGAAAACACCCTATCTAAATATCCAAACATTAACGCAGTAGCTACGGAAGCCTTCGGCGGACGCATAAAAATCCTCGGCAAAACCGTGTCAGACAACACGGACTTGGCTAAGGTAGAGGCTTGGGCAGAAGAGCTTGGAAAAAAATTCACCGAATAAACCGAGAAGCATTAGGGCAAGTGCTTTACTTTGTCCGACATGTTGCGTTGAATACGTCGAAGTCGAGTTTGACTTTGAACTTGACGGTGTTATACTGCATAACGTAAAGGCACTTAGATGTCCCGCATGTGAAGAAGAAGTGTTCACGCCCGAACAGTACGAAGCAATTAGAAAACGAATCAGCACTTAATGTTTGTTTTCTTAAGTCGATAAAGAGACCAAGATTATTCTTTCAGTAACTATGGGATATGGGGACTATTTTTGTCGGGTCGTTTGGGTAGCAAAAAGAGGATAGGGAGATAGGCGCACTTTAGCCAGTGAAAACTATTGTAAAGTGCGGGTAGGGAGTAGGGTAGGCTTTTTTGTTAGTAAATTTGCGTCAAAAAAGATAGGTGCCCTCAGAAGCGCAAAGTTATAAATTACATTTGAGAGTGAATTACAAGCTATAAACGTAGAATTTCCGCTATACCTTTTTTTGTGCGTCGATAGGTTTTTATGTTCCGCTTAAATCTAAGGAGTCACCAACATATATTAAACGGCAAAACATTGGATTGATGGACCAAAATGGTAAGAAAAGCGCGAATACGCCTCACAAGCACAGATTACGGCAAACTTGAAGAGGTATGCGGAGAACTGAAGAGCATAGCACAGAAGACAGGCGTGAAAATCAACGGTCCAGTACCATTGCCTACAAAACGATTGCGAGTGCCAGTTCTAAAAGCACCATCAGGTGAAGGAACCGCCACGTGGGACAGGTGGGAAATGCGCATTCACAAACGATTAATCGACATTGACTCGGAAGAGCGAGTTATGCGTAGAATCATGCGCATCCGTGTGCCCGAAGAAGTCCACGTGACAATTGAACTCATCTAAAATTAAAGTTTTAACCACTTTTCCCGTTTAAGAGTTCTAAAATTTATGTGTATTTAGGACAGCTCGATTTACCTGTTTGCAATTTGGTTTTAAACATTGCAGGCTCACAAGCAAGCACTCTTCAATGCCTTTTTCCCCTTTATATACCAAATTTACCAAAAATACTGCAGCCTAACGCTAATTCAAACCCTAAACCAAAAAAGCAATCCAAAACAAGCTCTTCCAGAAAGGGGAGGGAGAGTACTATTTACTATCGAAATAAGAATGCTAAAAGCATAACACAATAATTACGTGGACTAAAAGCACCAGCTAAATACACACCAAAAATCTTTTTTAAATCTTGGTTTTCGTTAAAAAATCTTGATTCTTGTTTTTTTAAAAGATAATAATGACTGTAATTATTGTGAGAACAAGGCTTAGAATGAAAGCTAAAGCCCAAGCCTTCTTGTTAAAACTGAAAATTTTGTAGCCATCCAAAATTCCGAATGGAATCAGATTAAAGATTGCCATGAAAGCGTTGATGTAAGCGGCAAAAAACAGCATGCCAACATACGAACTTGATGGTAAAGCAAACGCTAATCCAAGAAGTGCACTTGAGAAAATGATGTTAGTGACTGGTCCAGCAAGGGAAATCTTGACTATCTCATCACCATTAGGTGTACCAGCGATCATCATTGCACCGGGTGAAATCATTTTGAAAGGCAGAAATACGCAAACTAATGTTAAGACTGCTCCCCAAGTTGTTAAGCGGAATTCAGCCCATAACCCATTTTTTTGAGCCGTGATTTTATGCGCTATTTCATGCACCAAAAAAGACGCAGTCATGATAACGGCGAAAACAGCTATTGCATCCCAGGTCCATTTGGGTAAGAAGCCTCCAAAATAGTTTCCGTACAATCCGATGGAGAAACCAATACTGATAACGAGCAGCGTTGCAACGCTTATGTGTTTTAGCTCTTTAGGACTAGAGGAAACCTGTCTCTTACGCCTCGGTTGCTGACCGAGATTATAGCTGTACTGATAGGAATTGTACGATTGGGGTGTAATCACTTGTTCTCGTCTTTGTGAACGAGCAAAATCAATTCTTGGGCATGCATGGTTCTCTGGTAAACGGTGAACACTACAAAACTGTCCACCACAAAATGGACAGCGAAACGGAAGAAGAGTTTCTTGATTGCATACTTGGCATTTCATCTAATTAAGGCGCCTTTCACATTAACATACACATAGTGGTTTAAATTTTTCCCCTCCAAAGAACAAAAATCATCTAAATTTTGAACATGCAACAACGCTTTAAAATAGGTAGACACTAATCAAAGTGAAAGGGGAATAAAAGGGAGTCAGGTCAACTTGAAGCCGTTTAGCTTTGTTCACGCTTCAGACTTGCATTTAGGCTATGCACAGTATGGACTCGAAGCTAGAAGGCAAGACTTCGACAACGCATTCAAAGAAGTAGTGGATAAAACAATAGAGTTAAAACCTGACTTTATGATAATCGCGGGCGACTTGTTCCATCAAGCGAGACCATCAAACGTTACTCTGGAAAACACTATTCGAAGTTTTAAGCGGCTCAAAGACGCCGACATCCCAGTTTTAACGGTTGACGGCTCACACGATTCCGCGCCAAACATAGTAACGGGTACAATCCTCTACCCATTGGACAGCGCAGGATTAATCCACCATTTGCCAAGACACAGCGGCGCATGCTGGCGCAAACCAGACTGCTGCTACGTCTATGGCATACCAAACTTTCACAATAAGCATAAAACTGAAGAGGCACTACCAAAGTTCATGGAGGAAAACCCTCCAACGCCCGATGGCAAGGTTTGCAACATTTTTGTTTTTCACGGAGCAGTGGATTTGCCAAGCGTTAAGCCACCATACATTGAAGCAGAAATTTCACCCGAACAACTGCCAGGCGGCTTCGACTACTATGCTGCTGGTCACGTGCATGAACGATACTTAGGCAAGTTCAAAACAGGCACCCTAGTGTATAGCGGCTGCACTGAAACAGCAGATTACAGAGAAGCCAAGTATCAAAAAGGCTTCTTCCACATCAATGTAAACGAGAAAGGAGAAGTAAATCCAGAATCTATAGAATTAGCTTCCACTCGTAAATTCGTTATTTTTGAGCAAGATTTCACGGGTATGGCGTCAGGGAAGATCACGGAGTTAGCCACTCAACTTGTAAAAGGCGCTGACTTTGAAGGAGCAGTAATAATTCCTGTTTTGAAGGGCACCTTACCGGCTGAAGCAAGCCGAGCAGAAATCGACATAGGTAAAATCCGAAGCGCTGGCGAGAAAGCATTGCTTGTTCACCCAATCGTACTGCTAAAAGAAACCGCTGTTTCAGACGAAATCGCACGGTCCATTTTTGAGAGCGAATTTAAAGATTTGAAGACCAAAGCTTTCGAGTATTTTCTGCAGATTTTCTCCGAACGTTATAGCCACGAAGAAGCTGACAAAATCGCACGTTCAGCACTTCGCCTCATAGAGCCCTTAACAAGAAAACAAGACGAGAAAGTCAAGCAAACCATTGAGGAGCTGACAAAATGAAAATTGAAATAGTTCAGCTGGAAAACATTCGCAGCCACATTAAATCCACCGTGCCATTTACACGGGGCTTTAACTGTCTTGTTGGTGGTTTAGGCTGCGGAAAATCCAGCGTTTTATACGCGGTTGACTTCGCCTTGTTCGGTGACTCAATAGGCAGAAGTTTTGAATATCTGCTGCGTGAAGGCGCGGATTCAGGCAAGGTCACTGTACAGTTTACACAAAACGGAAGCACCTACAAGCTTATACGCGGATTAAAAAGAAAGGGGAAAAGCATTACCCAAAATTTTGAAGAACTCAAACTCTATGAGGATGAGAAGCTTGTTGCCAGCATGAAAACAGACGCCATCACTGAACAGTTTAAAGCTATCACAGGTTTAGACAAGGACCTTTACCGAGAAATAGTATGGTTTAGGCAAGAACACCTCAAAGAGCTACTGGATGCTGCGCCGCGTGACAGGCAAAGGCGTTTGGATGAACTATTCGGTTTGTCCGACTATGAGGTCGCGTGGAGCAATATTGCTCAGTATCAGCGGGACTATGAAACTGAAAAGCGGGTTTACGAGAAAGACCCAGACGTTACTGGGCTTGAAAAGCTAAGCAACGAATACAATAGGGCAAGTGAAGAATACGCACTTTTAGAAATGGATCTTGAGAACTCAACGCAAAAGTTAACGGTTGCCAAGAAAGCATTGAATGAAGCAGATTCCAAACTGAAAAAGCTAGAAGAGAAAAAGCAAGCTATTGAAGACCTTAAGCGAAAAGAAGCAAGACTCCATGCTGATAATGTTAACATGGCTAACACTTTGGCTAACCTAACTCAACGAATCGAAGGCAAAAAAACAATCTTGAATAATTTGCATCAGCGCCAAAACTCAATTGATGCCCAAGCTAAAGTGTGCTTAGATAAACTTGAGCAAGCAGGTTTGCCGATTAATCAGCCTGTTGAAACACTGCATTCTTCTTTGGCAGCGTTTGATGATAAAATCAGCAGTTTAAGGGCTGATCAAGAAGCGACATCAAGAAACCTGCAAACAGACAAGAAGAGAGTTGTGTCTTTAGCACAAGAAAGTAAGTGCCCGCTTTGTGTGCAACCATTAGAGGGCGAATACAAAAGCAATCTGCTTTCAAGGATCCAGCAAGAAAATTTTGAGCGGGAAAAAAACATTAATCAATTAAAAATTGAAATTGATAACCTGCAGAAAACAAGAACTGTAGCCGCTGAAGCGTACTCGAACCTGCAAACTTGTTTGACAAGAGTTGAAGAGTTAAAAAACCGCTTAAGTGAAGAAGAAAACAACCTAAATAACCTATCAACCGAATTTGAGGAGAAGCAGAAGCTTGAAACTGATTTGCGTTTGCAGCTGGAGCAGGTTCAGTTTGAAATCAGCAGATTTGATTTATCAGAACTCGATGCTGCCCGAGCGCAGCGTGAACAGGCTTTTCGACAATATTACATGTTAAACTCCGATTTGTGCACTAAAGAAAACGGCAAAAAAGACCTTTTCAAACGCTTAGACGAAACTAAAGAGCGGATTAATTTTGCTCAGGAAAAGCTTGAACGCATGGAGAAAATCCGTAAAACCGTAGAAGTTTTAGGTGCCATTCGTGACGCTTACCGTGGTATTCAGCCTAAACTGCGAAGTGAGTTTGTGAAGGTTTTGCGTAATTTTGTTCAGCAGGTGCTTGATGGCTTAGTCGGCGAGGAAGCACCAATGCTAAACGTTGTTATTGATGAAACTTACACGCCTTACGTGAAAAGCGAAACAGGCGTTGACCGTGAAGTCTCTAACCTTTCGGGGGGAGAACGTACGCTTTTGGCGTTTGCTTACCGTTTAGGTTTAGGACAGCTGATTATGCAATCACGCACTGGTCACGGCTTAAGCATACTTGTGCTTGATGAACCCACCGAGAACTTGGGAAGCGAAGATGGCAGCATAGAGCGCTTGGCAGAAGCTATAAGCCGATTCAAAGCAATTGAACAAATCATTGCTGTTACGCACAGCGAAGCATTCGCATCAAAAGCTGACCATGTGGTAATTCTTGAAAAAGAGGCTGGAGTTAGCAAAATCTCAATTGAACAGTAAAAGACCCCCGCGCTCGAAAAAAATCTATATAAAGGATAAATACCTCTGGAAAAAGTCGTGATTTCCGAATTTTTTCTTTTCAAGCTTTAAAGTGCTTAGAAAAGCTTATATTAACTTTTATTTTAATAAGATAGACAGAAAAATTCGGTGATTCAATGAATAAGAAGACAATATACATTATTGTTGCGGTTTTGGTTGTTATCATTGTTGTTGCAGCAGCCGCAATAGCGTTAACTTATAAGGCACCAGCTAAGACTGTGACTGTGAGCGTTGCAAAAGCAACTAGTTTACAGTTCGCTGTTAATGCCACTAGTGCAGGGACAACGACAACTCTCAATTTCGCAGGAGAAAATATCGGAACATCAAACCTAATTGTACGAATCGACTATCCGGCTTATAACATGAGTTTTATTTTGAACTATGGCACACAAAAAGCTTCGAGCAGTCTTAATAGTGGCACCACGTGGACTTCTGACGTTTGGGCAACTGACTTGTCGTCATGGGGCGCAAGGTGGACAGGCGAGGTGACCGCTCTTGGCAACTGGAATGGCAAAGGAACTACTTACACATACACTTCAACCAGCGCAGGCGTTACCAGCAGTATCACGATCTATAACATCTCTGTAAATCCCAAACTAGCCGCTTCGCTCTTCCAAACTAGCTAAACCTTAACCGCTAAAAGCGTTGGAAACCGCTAAAAGCGTTGGAAACTAAACCTAACCTTTTCTCTTTTTTTGAATAACATGAAAAGGGAAATAGCATAGGTATGTGAGGTTGGTTGCGCATGATTTCGAGGAGGATTTGGAATTTGGTGAATTCGCCTTTGTTTTGCAAGGGAGGTTTTGGTTTTTCTTCGGCAAAGTTATTCAACCTAACATCAACTTTAGTTAAGCAAACGTTAATTAGATTAGTTGGATGAATCATCCAACAGGGAGAGGACAAAACAAGATGCATATTGCAGATGGAATACTCACATGGTATTGGTGCTTAATTTGGTATCTAGTAGCAGCAGTTTTTGTGTTCGTAGGAGCAAGACAGTTATCGGCTAGACGCAAACTTAACCCATCATACATGTCCCTGGTCGGACTCTTAGGCGCAGCCGTCTTCGTAATTTCAGTTTGGCACATACCCGTACCAGTCACGGGCTCATGCTCCCACCCAGTCGGAACCCCCATGGCCGCAATGATAATCGGCCCAGGACCAACTATCGTAATATCAGCAATCGCCCTATTCTTCCAAACGTTCATCGGACACGGCGGAATAACAACAATCGGCGCAAACACATTCTCAATGGGAATCGTGGGAACACTTACAGGATTCGGAACATTCTGGGCATTTAGAAAAGCTGGTGCCTCAATCTGGCTTTCAGCCGGCATGGGCGGAGTAGTGGGCGACCTCATGACCTACGTAACAGCAGCTTTTGAACTAGCAATCTCAATTCATCCGTCGAACATGTATACGTGGTGGGGCATATTCATGCTTGGATACTTACCGACACAGATTCCGCTGGCAATCTTGGAGTTTGGCTTCACAGCAGCCGCAATTCAATATATTGCAAATCATAGACCTGAACTATTAAAGTGGTGGTTGGTGAAATAAATGGATAGATTTGTAAAATACGCCTTAATTGTAATGGTCGCAATCGTGTTGGTCATGTTGGCTAGTGCGTATATCGGTTACAAGGTTGGAGGCAACTCTGCAACTGACGACAAAGTAAACGATGCAGCCGGAGGCAACGGCGACACATACTATAATCCTTTCACGATAGAACACTGGGGAGTTCACGGCGAATATGTGGGTTTCTTTTCAGCTGGATGCGCCGGAGGGTTTGTAGTTGGCTACATCTTCCCAACAGTATTCAAAAGTAACATCTTGCCGAGGAGGAAAATCTAAATGATCCCCGTATGGCTAGCTGGAGACCCATTAGTCGGAATACTGACAACAGTAGGTTTCTTCACGTTTCTTATTGTCGGCCGTGCAGTAAAACTTAGACAAATGAAACGCAAAAGCCAGAGCTGAAATAAATGGAGTATGTGAACCTTGAAGAGTACACTGAAGGACATTCGGCACTGCACAGGTTAGATGCTAGAATCAAACTCTTATGCGCCATAATCTCAATTTTCTGTATTGTTTTCTTGACCCACTGGTATATGCCCCTACTTTTCTTCGCGGTTTGTTTTGGGCTGGTCATCTACTCGAGAGCGTCGCTGAAAATCTATTGTAAAAGGCTTCTGATACCGATTTCTCTTATCGCATTTATTGGCGTAATTATGCCTTTTACTTATGGGTCAACGATAATAGCTAGAGTTCCCTTGCTAACGATTCCTATTTATTCACAAGGCATTTACTTTGGTGTTCTTGTGTTTACGCGTTGTATTTCCGCGGTTTCAGTTCTGAACGTGCTTATCCTTGTAACTCCGATAACGACGGTCATGGATTCATTAGCGTGGTTCCGGATGCCATCGGTAATCATTGACACTATGTTGTTAATGTTTAGGTACATCGGTATTCTGTCTGAGGAAAGCACACGGATGTATCGAGCGCAAGCTTCACGTTGCGGCCATTCCAAATCGGTAGGTTACTTCAAAAAGCTAGCTAATTATGGCAATATTGCAGGTGCACTTTTGGTAAGAGCGTTTGAACGGTCTGTTAAGGTTGGGAATGCCATGGTCTCAAGGGGATATACTGGAAAGTACAATCTTTTCACTATAGAGAAAAAGAAATTACCTAAAAAAGATACCTTTGTAGGTTCACTGATAATAATTGCCAGTATCAGCATGGTTCTGGTGGACGCATTTGCGCTTCGAGGCGTTCACTTTGGAATATTCTTTTAAATGTTGAATAAGATAATTTGGAGAGAAAATAAGTTGAAGTCAATTGAAACAATCAATCTGTGCTACACATATCACGACGGAACAAAAGCTTTGTCTGAAATGAATTTCTCAGTTGAGAAAGGCGAGAACATGGCGATTCTGGGTCCGAATGGAGCGGGGAAGTCCACGTTACTGCATCATTTCAATGGGTTATTGATGCCTACTTCTGGCAAAGTTCTTGTCCTAGAAAAGGAGGTTGCTACTGCAGACCTTGACTGGGTTAGGCAAAAAGTTGGTTTGGTATTTCAGGATCCTGATGATCAGTTGTTTGCGCGTACTGTGGGTCAGGACGTTGCCTTTGGACCTGTAAACTTGGGGTTACCACCTGACGAGGTTAAGGCTCGAGTAAAATGGGCTTTAGAAGCTACGGAAATAACAGAGTTAGAAAACAAGCCTCCTCAAAACCTTAGCACAGGACAGAAAAAACGAGCAGCCATAGCTGGTGTGTTAGCCATGAAACCTGAAATAATGGTCCTAGATGAGCCTATGGCTAACCTTGACCCGCGAACAGCAAGCAAGATCCTAAAGTTACTACTTCAGCTGAACAAGGATTTAGGTTTAACATTGATTATTGCGACGCATGATGTGGATTTAGTTCCGCTTTTCGCAGATAAAATCTGCATCCTCAACAAGGGACAAATCGTTCTGCAAGGACCGCCCAAAGAAGTCTTTGCAGAAACAGAATTGATAAGAAAAGTGGACTTGCGACTTCCAAGAATAACTCACCTGTTTGAAATTTTAGCCAAGAGAAATCAGCTTTCAACAGATAAGCAGTTCCCATTAACGATTGGAGAAGCAAGAAAAGAAATCGTTGAGTTATTGGAAGCAAACAACAAGCATTGATTTTAACTCAAAAGGTCATAGCCCCGAGCAGTAATCATCTTTCCGTTAACAACCTTGGTTGCCGAATTACCAACAATTATCGTTGTGACCATGTCAATTTCAGCCGCCAACATCTCTTCGAGCGTGGTTATAATGACTTCTTCCCCGTCTCGTCCAGCTTGCTTAACAATGCCCACGGGAGTTTCAGGACGCATGTGCTTGAGAAATATTTCGTAGGCTTTGGCTAACGGCTCAATCCGCCCCTCACTTTTAGGATTATACAGCACAATGGCAAAGTCAGCCGCTGCAGCAGCTTCTAGTCTGCGCTCAATTTTTTCCCAAGGAGTCAACAAATCACTAAGGCTAATCACGGCAAAATCGCTCACCAGTGGCGCTCCAAGCTTTGATGCAGCAGCCGTAGCAGCAGTAACGCCGGGAACAATCTCAACTGGCACATTTGCTTTTTCCATTGCGGCGACTTCAAGAACTATTCCTGCCATGCCGTAAACGCCTGGGTCACCGCTGCTAACCATCACGACGCAGTGGTTCTCTAAAGCTTTTGAAACAGCGATTTTGGCTCGTTCAACCTCTCGACCCATCGTTCCAGAAACTACTTCAGCATCTGGTTTGATGATTGATTGGATTAACTTTATGTATGTGCCGTAACCGACTATGACATCGGCGTTTTCAATTTCGTTTCTAGCTTTAGGCGTTAAATGCTCCAAGCTGCCGGGTCCAATGCCGACTACGCTTATTCGCCCTCGGCTATGGCTACTGTTACCCCGTTGAACTTGGTCTTTTTCAGTATTAACTTTGGGTTTTTTCCCGCTGCTAGTAAAGCTGCTCGTTCGCATACTCCTCCAACACCAATCTTTTCTTGAACCATCTTTGAATCAGGCGAAAGGTCCTGGTGACTTAGAGAACGAAGCGTATCGACGCTTAAAAACTCAAGCGGCTTACCTAACTGTTCCACAGCTTTTACCATGGCCGGAGAGTTCCGTTTAATGTCAACTGTGGCGAAACGGTTAACACTGGCTAAGGGTACATGGGCTTGTTCCAAAGCAGTGTCAACGGCTTTAATCATGCTGTCTTCGCTTGAGTCTTTCCTTGCCCCTAACCCGACGACTATACGTTTAGTTTTCAGTATTGTGAAGGGCTTAACAACTTTATCAATTGACAAAAGCTCAACAGATAAAGGCTCACTTGTAATTATTACGCCAGCATCATAGTTGTTAATTATTTCTAAGGCTTGAGTGCCTTTTTCCGACTTCTTAATTTCATAGCAGCCAATCTGGTTAGTTGGGATTTCTACATCGCCAATTAATACTACGACCAAGTGGTCGCCGTTGACGATTGCAGAGTTAACTGCCACAAGGCTTTCAGGGTTCTGTATGGTCAAATGCAGAGTTCTTGCAAGTTCATCAACGCTCTGTTTGCCAGTAACGTCAGACGCCGTAGTAATCACCGCTGTGCCACCTATGCCTTGGGCGATTATTTTTGCTAATTCATTTGCTCCGCCATAATGTCCCGACAACAGACTGATAACAAATTTTCCTGTGGCGTCAACGCCTATAACTGCTGGATCGATTAGTTTACTTTCAAGATATGGCGCGACCGCGCGGATAATTATGCCTGTTGCCATAACCGCAACTAAAGCGTCCACTGTACTGTAGGTGTCCTTGATGAATTCAGCTATTTTTTTGTCTAGGGGGATTACGCCGTTTTGATTATACTTTTTAGGCGCATAAACAATGCACGATAAGCCTGCATTATCTAATGCTTCTTTAATTTTAAGAGCAGTTTCTATTCCACGCCTCGTAATAGCAACAACAGCAATTCCCTTAGCGTACATTCACTCTTCGCCTTTACGGAAACTCGTAGTAAACTTTGGGTCATAAAGCTTTGATAAATCATACGCTTGCGGGTTGAGAACTTTTCCGACAAAAATCAACGCTGTCTCGGTTATGCCAGCCGCTTTAACCTTTGCGACTATGTCGTTTAATGTGCCCTTCACGATTTTTTGCTCAGGCCACGTCGCCTTATACACCACTGATGCCGGAGTGTCTTTCGGGTAACCGCCCTTCACAAGCTCCTCCACAACACGAGCTATATGCGGAGTGCCCAAGAATATGACCATTGTTGCTTGGTGCGCAGCGAGTTTGCTGATGGTTTCGGCTTCTGGCACTGGAGTTCTGCCTTCGGGTCGTGTTATAATAACGGTTTGGGTAATGTTAGGCAGGGTTAATTCGCGGTTTAGTGCTCCGGCGCCGCCTTGCAAGCAGCTTACGCCTGGAATTCGGAAGTACTCTATTTTTTCCTTGTCTAGAGCGTCCATTTGTTCTTGGATGGCTCCGTAGAAGCTTGGGTCGCCGTCATGTACTCTTGCAACCAGCTTACCTGCCTTAGCAGCTTCAATCATGACTTTTAGGGCTTCTGGCAGGCTCATTTTGGCGCTGTCATAAAGCCGGGCGCTTGGCTTAGCGTAATTGAGGATTTTGGGGTTCAACAGTGAACCAGCGTAAATTACCACGTCAGCTTGTTCTAAGTACCGTTTACCTTTGAGAGTAATGAGCTCGGGGTCTCCGGGGCCTGCGCCGATAAAAACTACTTTACTCATGTCTTATCACTTTTGAACACGCGCTTTTTAATTATCGCTACGGAAAAGTAGTCGTCGCATATATCCCAGTTTTGCACATCACTGAGTTTGCCGATTAGGACTTCTTCTTCAGGCATGGTGCATCTTCGCACTAGAGCGATTGTGGAGTTTGCGTTGAAACCTGACCGCTCAACTATGGGAATCAACTCTTTCAGTCGATGGGCACATTTTATGAAAACCAAGTTATCCGCGTGTTTAGCGGTTTCTTCGACTGCTTTAGGGTCAAGGTCTGAGGCGATAACAGAGACAACTTCCTCTTTCTCAGCGAGCGGTATCTTAGCGCTTGCAGCACAAGCCGTCATTGATGTTACGCCCGGAATTATTTCAAGAGTGAGCTTCGGGTATTCTTCCTTTAGGCTTTGATAAAGGTAAATGAAAGTGCTGTAAAACATGGGGTCGCCCAAAGTTATGAAAGCAACCACTTTGCCACCTGCCGCTTTGTCGGCTATTATGCCAGCGTTTTTAATCCATAACGCCTTGTTACCAAGCTCATCTTTAGTCATGGGGAAAATTAACTCAAGAATCTCAGGCGCTTTCTTGCGCTCCTCTAAAATACCCTTAACCATTGTATAGGCTAAACTTGGCTTGTTAGCATGAGATTTTGGAATACAAACTATATCTGCCGATTGCAAGGCTTTTACCGCTTTTAGCGTGATTAGTTCTGGGTCGCCTGGACCTACGCCAATCCCAATGAATCTGCCCGCCAAATTCTCTCCCTCATGGTTTTGAAGCTGACACTATAGTTATTGGATTTCTTGCCATCATCATGGTGCCGGAGTTTATTTGCTTTCCCTTTGCCACTGAAACCAGCGCGACATCAACGTCTTTGAAGCCCAACTTTTTCAGTTCATCAACTGCCGTGTAAGCCGTCTCCAGCAGTATTGCGTTTATGACTATTCTGCCGTTTGCCTTCAGCTTATCCTTAGATGCACGCAGTACTTCCCTCAAGGAAACACTCCCCCCTATCAGGACAGCATCCGCCTTTGGAAGGCTCAGCAGCGCTTCTGGCGCGCTACCACGTACAATCATAACGTTATCTTGAACCCCGAACTTTTCTACATTACTCTCAGTTAACGTAATAGCTGCCGGGTCCTCATCAATGGCATAGACTTTACCCTTTGGCGCCACTTGAAGAGCAGCCTCAACCGTTAAGCCACCTGTGCCACAACCAACATCGATAACAATGGAGCCTTCGCATAAGCGAGCTTTAGAAATGGTTAGAACCCGAATTTCCTCTTTGGTTGGCCCAGGTACCTCATCGTTTTGGTTAAACAGTTCGTCTGGTATGCCCGGAGTCTTATAAGCCCAAATTTTATCCATTCACATCAACTTATCCTTTTACTTTGCGGTTTGCTTTGATAACCATTACGCATAAAGACTCGAAAGCTTGCTCAGAAACTTGCTTTAAACTGCTGGAAGTAACTCTCTCATCATCCAACGTTAAATTCTCACAGACAAAAACAGGCGTTTCCTTATCTAATCCAGCTTTAAGGAGGAAACTTGCGATTTCGCTTGGGGGAAACGCTCGTGAATCTGGAAGGAGTATAGCTTCTCTTCCTTTTTTAAGGCATGATAATAACTTGTTTTTTTCCTCGGTGCTTACGTTGCCTTCATGGAAAGTAAACAAGCACGCGTCATCCCAGCTTATGCCTAATCTGGCAGCGCAGGTTTGAATTGAGCTTACGCCTGGAACAACGTTGATTTCCACGGCTTTGACCAAATTACTCTTTAAAACTGTCCCCAGAAGCCCTGAGAAGCCTGGGTCGCCCGTAGACAGTAAAGCAACGTTCTTGCCTTTCTCGGCTGATTCAACCGCAAACTTGAGAGCGTTGTTTAAGTTTTTAGCGGTTAAAACCATCGTTTCGCCTTTAATGTCCGCCGTGAATAGGTTTAGGCTTCTTTGGGCGCCAATAACAACCTTAGCTTGCTGCACGGTTTTTCTTGCTGCAGGCGTCACGTAATCAGGTGAACCTGGTCCGACGCCGACTATGTTAAGTTTAGCCAAGGTTTGTTGCACCTAGCGTTCTCGTCCATTCCAAGGACTTTGCCATCCATAGAAACAATTACCACGCTTATCTTAATTTTATTTTCTACTCTGTCGCTTACTCGCTGACTAACCCGTCGGGCAATCCTGTCATAAGTAGCTTCCAACAGGTTGGCTTGCTTTAAGATTTCTGAACTTTCATCGGAAGTGTTAGCCTGCAATAAAGCGTTAATAGTCTTGGTGTCGGCTCCAACAGCGCCGGCGTAAGAAGCGATAACTTCGTTGCGTGCATCCCCTACTTTATGGTGCGTATTGAAAATATTAGCCGCCAACTTCACCAATTTCCCAGAGTGACCCAGAACAATGATTTCTTTAACACCTTTTTCCACGGCTTTATCAAGCATATAACCGACAAAGTCGCCAGTTTGAACTATCGCATCCTCAGGCGCATTAAACTGCTGCTTAGCAATTCTTTCTCCAATGTTCCCCGGGACAAAGAAAATTCGCTTGTAGCCACATGCTAAGGCGACATCAATTTGGGGAACCAGCGAGCGCCTGCACGCTTCCAAAGACAGCGGTTTTACCACGCCTGTTGTGCCCAAAATGGATACTCCGCCAACAATACCCAGCTTTGCATTCATTGTTTTCTTGGCGATTTTTTCTCCTTCAGGCGCAGTAATTGTTACTTCAACGCCTCTCCCAGCGGGCAATACTTCTTTGACTGCTGCGGTTATCATGCTTCTTGGCACTGGGTTAATCGCTAACTCGCCGATTGGCACTTGCAACCCTGGCTTTGTAACTTTTCCAATGCCTTTGCCGCTTTTAATTGTGACTTTGCCGTCGCCAGTTAGTTTCACTGTTGCAGTTATTTCCATTTTGTCGGTGGCATCAATGTCTTCGCCAGCATCCTTTACGACTACAGCCTCTGCCGTGTCAGCGGCGAGTTTCCTGCTGGATTTCACAGGCACTTCAAAACGCAGACCAATAGGAGTAGGAATAACCACTCGGTCAACAGGCTTCTCAAGCAAGGCTATCAAAGCAGCTTTTGACGCTGCTGCCGCGGATGCGCCTGTTGTTATGCCGTACTTCAAAAACCTTGCCATAAAGATGCCACCGTTAAGGCTTGGCTTCAGCCATAGAAAGCAAAGCGTTGAAGATTGCTACTGCAATCGTGCTGCCGCCTTTGCGACCCTTCACCGTGATGAATGGTATTGGCAGTTTCGCGATTACTTCTTTTGATTCTGCTGCGCCGACGTAACCTACTTCGGTGGCTACGATTAATGCCGGCTTCGCCTTTCCCGCCTCCACTGCTCTTGCCAACTCAAACGCGGCTGTAGGCGCATTTCCAATCAAGATTATGGCACCGTCTAATCCGTCTTCAACAGCTAGACGCATAGCCGCAGTGGACCTTGTAATCGACTCATCGTTAGCCATTTCGGTAGCTCGGGCATCGTCTATGTAGGTGAGGATTTCTCCACCATACCTTTTCACTCTTGCCTCGTTTATGCCAGCTTTAATCATTTTTACGTCGGTGACTATTTTTGCGCCTGCTTTAATGGCGGCTATTCCTGCATCGACGGCTTTGTCACTTATGACCAAAAGCTTGGCAAATTCAGGGTCAGCGGTAGTGTGAACGACGCGTTCGATTATTGGGACGTGATTTTTGGGTGCTTTTGCTAAAGTGTCCTTGATTTCGGGACGGATAAGTTTCATGCTGGCGTCATATATCTTGTTTGAGCTGGCAGGCGCCTTTGGCTTTACATTTGCGTTTGTGCTAAAGGAGGCGTGTTGGTGTTCTGCGCCTTTTTGACCTAGCGCCTTTAGCGCTTTTTCAGCCAGAATTACTGCAATGCATTCGTCTGGACCTATGGGTTCTCCATAAAACAGTTGGATTCCCGTTGCAGAGAGCTGGGATTCCTTGTCTTTCACGTCTATGAGTTCAGGAATCTCTTGTGTAGTATGCACGCCAGCTGCGAGGAACACGGGGACCAATACGATTTGTGATACACCCTTCTTAGCAAGTGTATCTATTGCTTGAGGTATGGTTGGCGTGTTCCTAATCATAAAGGCTATTTCCACAATCTTAAACTCAGATCGTTTACGCAAGATTTCAGCTAACTTTTCGAGGTTTTCTCGGTTATGGGGCAGTCTGCTTCCATGCCCGATCAGAATTAAACCAACTTTATCCAACGCTACCTTTGCCAAATCAGTTTTTCTCCGTTTTTTCAAACAATTTAACTGCCAAATCGATTAGTTGTGCGTCACCGTTTTTGGCGGCTAACCGCAAGTTTTCAACAATCGGCACAAATGTTTGTTTCAGCAAAATAGAAGTTAAATCATCAAGAATTTCCCGCTCTCTCTCATCCACATCACCTATCATGCTTAGAGCGGTTGCAAGTTCTTTTTGTCGGACTTCTTCAGCATGGGAAAGCAACGAAGAAACGATCAGGCGAACCGAGAAGCTTTTCATATCCTGATTAAGAATAACAATTTCCTTATCTAAGATTTTAACTGCTTTCTCAATGCTTTTTTCTCGTTCTTGCTTGTTCTTGTCGGCGATTAACTGCAAATCATCAATATTGTAGAGTTTTGTTCTTGCAACTTCCTGCACGGTTTTTTCAACGTTGCGCGGATTTGAGATATCAATTATTACAAGGTCATTGTTGTTTGTGCGTTGTTTCATTAATCTTGAGACCATTTCTTTGGTTAACAAGTAATGCGGTGCTGCAGTTGAGCAAATTACTACGTCAGCGTCAACGAGCACTTCTTCAAACTGATCGAACTTTACTGCTTTTCCCGAGAGGTCTTCAGCTAATTTTACCGCCCGGTCATGGGTTCTATTAGCAATAAAGATTGGACTTAGGCAGCGTCGGGCTAAGGCTTTGGCGACAAGGGTTCCTATTTCTCCAGCGCCCATAACCAATATTTTCTTATCTTCCAAATTGCCCAGTAAAGTGACGGCTAATTCAACTGCTGCTGAACCAATTGACACGGCGCCTTTGTTGATGCCTGTTTCGTTTCTGACGCGCCTGCCAACGGTCATTGCACGATTAAACAGGTGCTTTAGGATTGGACCGACTGTTTTGGCGTTTTCCGCTTCTAAGTAAGCGTTCCAGACTTGATTGAGAACTTGATCTTCGCCTATAACCATTGATTCTAAGCCTGAAGTAACTCGTAAGAGGTGATTGAAAGCCTCGTTGTCCATTGAAGTTTCCATGGCGTTAGATGCTTCCTCAGCGTGCGCCATGGCTCTTTTCACCCAATAATCCTTAACCAAATTAAGGGTATTTTTTCCATCTTCAGTAACAGCATAGATTTCGATGCGGTTACATGTCTGAAGGATTAAGCATTCTTCCACGTTTTCAATGGAACGAATCTCGGCAAGCGCCTTTTCCTTGTCTTTAAACGCTACAGCCTCCATTAACGGCACGTGGGCTGTTTTATACGTTATTCTAACGTTGATGACGTGGTCTATCTTCGCCGAGGAATGCATGGTTGGATAAACCATGCGGCTTAAATATAAGCTTTACCTAAATACGCGATGGGGGCAACTTGGGACGATTTTACGACGCAGAATCGGTTTGGTTTACGTTCCAGGGGCGCTTCCATGCTTCGAAGACTTCGGAAACTTGCCAACCGACCTAGTTTGCTCTGATGCGCTTGTGGATGGCAAGCCCGCTTCTGAAATTTTGGACATGATAATTATCCCAGGCGGAAGCCTCGTTGAATCACAAAGCATTAACAAGAAAGTAGCAGGGGAAATAATGAAAATGGCTGATAGCGGCAAATTCGTGCTTGGAATCTGCTCAGGCTTCCAAATACTTGCAAAAGAAACCGACGTAGGACGCCTATCAACAGTCCCCATAACTAAAGAAGGATTAGGCCTGTTAGACGCAGAGTTTAAGCCATTAATCTGCACTGACCGAGTGAGCGCCACTATAACTGATAAAAGTTTCATCACAGGCGAAATTGGCAAAGAAGTTTCAGGCTTCCACTGCCACACATACGGCAAAATCATACTTCACAAAGACACGAAAACAATACTTGTTTCACACGCAAAACGCGTCAACTACCATAACGACCCCCAAGATTTGGTTTCAGGAGTAGCCAACAAAGAAGGCAACGTGGTAGGCGTCTTCATACATGCACTACTGGACCAGAATCCAACTATCATCCAAAGCATCACTAAATCGTTAAACATCAACGAAGTCGAGCTCGAAGCAGTTCGAAGTGCAAACGCTAAACTTTTGGAGCGAATTAAATGCGAAGTCGGAATCTCAACCAACATCCATCAGCAAGGCACAGTCAACCAAAAAACGCCACGTTTACTGTTGGTGACGGCGACAGGCAGTGGTTCAGGAAAAACTTTTCTCGTAGCGGGAATCGCTGGTGCATTAAAAAAGAGAGGCTTCAAAGTTGGAGTCATTAAAGTTGGCGGAGATATACGAGATGCCGTGCCTGCACTTTACCTCATTAAAGAGCCGATTAAGGGTTACTCGTCGATTAAAATTGGGGAAAGCGGCTGGAAACCTTTAGCTGAAGCAGTGGGGGAAGCCAGCCAAAATCATGATTTTCTCCTTGTTGAAGGAGCTATGAGTGCTTTCACAGGACTGTTAAATGATAAAGTTGTGCGACCTACGTCAACAGTTGAAGTTGCAGCGGCTCTAGGCGCATCCACCATTGTTGTGGTTAGCTGTGATAAAGAGGGCATAGAAGGCGCATTGATTAACACGCTTAATTACGTGAATATTCTCAGAAGCCTCGGAGTAAAAATAACCGGTGTAATTCTAAACAAAGCGCGCATAAGCTACCTAACCGACGAAATCAAGCTGACCATGAAACGCGCCTTCGAAAACGCAGGCGTAGAACTGCTAGGTATTGTGCCGCGAATGGAGGTGGAAGGAAGAGGCATGATACCGGAGATCGAGATAAAATATGAAGAGTTCGGAGCCCAAGCTATCGAAGCAGTAGAACAATACATAAACTTGGATGCTCTAATAAGAATTGCAGACGCTCCAAAGCTAAACCAAATTGATTATGGAGCATTTATGGAAAAATTCAAAAATTTACTAACCAACTATAAGCTTAACGCTTCCGAAGGTGGCAAAACACAAAATTGCTCATAGACCTCAAACTTGACGGAAAAACCATTATAGTAGTCGGCGGAGGCTCGGAGGGCTACCGAAAAACCCAAAGCTTTGTTGATTCAGGCGCAAAAATCTGGGTTATAAGTAAAGCCTTCTCAAGCGGCATCCAAAAATTAAATGAAGCAAAAAAAGTTGCTTTGGTTAAGACTGAAATTCAAGATGCAGAGGCTTTCGTTAACAGCCTGAATCCTAAGCCAGATATACTTTTGGCAGTTACGAACGAGCCTAAACTTAACCTTGAGCTAGTTAAAGCAGCAAAGTCTGCGGGGTGCATGGTTTACTCAGTTGATAACCCGACCTTGAGCGATTTCATATTGCCTGCTGTCGCGCGAGTTGGTGAGGTAAAGATTGCAGTTTCCACTTCGGGAAAAAGTCCAGCCATGGCTAGGGTGCTAAGAGAAAGGATAGAGCAAATGATAACTCCTGAGGATTTACTTGAAATTCAACTGCAAGCACATGTACGCAGGTTCCTCAAAGAGCAGGTACCTGATCCGAAGGTTAGAAGCAAAATGTTATACGAGATACTTAATAACGATAACATTAAACAAGTTTTAAAAGAAGGAAAGCTTCTTGAGGCTCAAGAAATAGCCATGAAACTCTTACAAAAAAAGGAGGCACATTAAGTTGAGTTTTCCAACAGTTAGAATGAGAAGACTACGCAGGACTGCAGCCATGCGAGACATGCTAAACCAAGTTAACCTGCAGCCAAGCAACCTAATCTACCCAATCTTCGTTGATGAGAACATCAAAAAACCCGTGCCCATCGAGGCAATGCCGGGATACAGCAAACTGCCAATTGCTCAAGTCGTAGATGAGGGAAAGCAAGCGTTAGCGCAGGGCGTCAAAAGCGTGCTTCTCTTTGGCATTCCAGCAAAAAAAGATGAAGTAGGTACAAGCGCTTTTGCTAAAGAGGGGGTTGTTCAAAAGGCAACTCGCGAATTAAAAAAGGCTTTCGGAGAAGAACTTGTGGTTATCGGTGATGTCTGCCTATGCGAGTACATGAGCCATGGGCACTGCGGCTTAATTAAAGGCAGCGAAGTCTTAAACGATCAGACCCTTGATGTTCTCGGTAAAGTTGCTGTTAGCCAAGCAGAAGCGGGCATGGATATTGTGGCGCCTTCAGCCATGATGGACGGTCAAGTCGGCGCTTTACGAGAAGCATTAGATGATGCTGGTTTTGAGCAAGTGCCGATTATGGCTTACTCAGCAAAGTACGCTTCAGCCTTTTACGGTCCATTCAGGGAGGCAGCGGAATCTACGCCGAAGTTTGGGAACCGCAAAAGTTACCAGATGAGTTACGGAAGCTCAGAGGAGGCTTTGCGTGAGATGGAGTTAGACCTTAACGAGGGCGCAGACATGATTATGGTTAAACCCGCTTTAGCTTACTTGGACATTATTAGTCTTGCGAAAGCAAACTTTAACGTGCCCATTGTCGCGTACAACGTCAGCGGCGAATACTCGATGGTAAAAGCTTCAGCCCAAAACGGGTGGATAGACGAAAAAACCGTAATCCGCGAAATCTTAACAGGCATTAAACGTGCAGGCGCCGACCTAATCATAACCTACTTTGCCAAGGACATTAAATCATGGTTGAATCAAACGTGAATGAAACCAAATCACAAACGCTTTTTGAAAGAGCCAAAAAAGTATTGCCCGGCGGCGTAAACAGTCCAGTCCGAGCCTTTGAGCCTTACCCATTCTTTGTGGAACACGCCCAAGGCGCAAAAATGTACAGTGTAGACGATACCACGTACATCGACTATTGCATGGCGTATGGTGCTTTGCTTCTGGGACATGCTTACCTAGACATCGTGGAAGCCGTGAAGAATCAATTAGCCAAAGGCTCACTTTATGGCGTACCAACCGAGAGGGAAGTTGAATTTGCCGAGTTAATCCAGAAATCGTCACCTTGCATGGAAATGCTACGACTTGTAAACTCAGGCACTGAAGCAACCATGCATGCTATCAGAGCTGCAAGGGGCTATACTGGAAGAAAAAAGATTATCAAGTTCGAGGGCTGCTTCCACGGGTCTCACGACAGCGTTTTGGTTAAGGCAGGGTCAGGTGCCACAACTTTTAGTGCACCGAACTCGCTTGGGATTCCAGAGGAGACAACTCAAAACACGATTGTTGTGCCGTATAATGATTTTGAAGCTTTAGAAACAACAATGAAGCGTGAGGGCAGCGATATTGCCGCTGTGATTGTTGAGCCTGTTTTGGCGAATGTTGGGCTTATTTTGCCCAAGAACAATTATTTGAGTTACTTAAGAAAAATAACAAGTGAGTATGGCACAGTTTTAATTTTTGACGAGATTATAACGGGGTTTCGCTTAGCTTTAGGCGGCGCACAAGAATACTTCAACGTGAAACCGGACATGGCAACGCTTGGCAAGGTACTTGGCGGAGGCTTCCCACTGGCAGCCTTCGGCGGAAAAAAAGAAATCATGCAAAACATATCACCAGTCGGCAAAGTATATCAGGCTGGAACCTTCAGCGGCAACCCAGTTTCAGCAACAGCAGGCTTCACCATCCTAAATATTCTGAATAAAAAGAAAAAAGAAATTTATCCGAAACTTGAGAAAAACTGCGTTGAACTAAAGAAAGCCCTAACTGACTTAGCTCAAGCTCATAAGGTGCAAGCGCAAGTCTACAATATCGCTTCAATGTACCAAATCTTCTTCACAAAGGCGCCAGTCACCGACTACGCCTGCGCCAAACAATCTGACACACAAATGTTTACTGTGTACTTCCATGAGCTATTACGGCAAGGCGTGTTTATCCCGCCATCACAGTTTGAAACCTGCTTCTTATCAACCGCTCATTTGGAAGATGATTTGAAGCATACAATAAGCGCTTTCGACAAGGCACTCAGCAAGGCAGCAAAGGAGAAAACAGGTTAAAATGATTATAAATGTTGGCACTAGAGGAAGCATACTCGCGCTTGCCCAAACAGAAGGAGTTCTCAAACAGGTCAAACAGGCACATCCACATGTGGAGTTTAACCTAAAAATCATCAAGACCTTAGGCGACAAAGAACAAGGCAAGCCTCTATTCGCCATTGACTGCAAAGGCATTTTTGAAAAAGAAATCGACCAGCAAGTAATCAAAGGTGAAATCGACTTTGCCGTTCACAGCCTAAAAGATGTGCCCATTGTTGAACGACAAACTGGCACGGTCTTAGCCGCAATCCCCAAAAGGGACTCGCAAAACGACGTGTTCATCTCAAAGGGCAAAGTGCCGCTAAACGAGTTAGCCAAAGGCTCAGTTGTTGGAACAGGCAGCCTGAGAAGAATGGCTGAAATCAAGTACAATCATCCAGACTTAGACGTGCAGCCAATCAGAGGCAACGTGGACACCAGAATCAATAAGGTTAGGAAAGGCGAGTTTGCAGGCGTTGTCATTGCTGAAGCAGGACTTGAAAGAATGAATTTAATAAACGAAGTAACCGAGCGCTTACCACTTGACCGGTTCCCGTCAGCAGCGGGACAGGGGGCTTTAGCGGTAGTCGCCAAAGAGGGCAACGAAAATGTAATAGCGCTTTTGCGGTCTGTTGAAGATAAAGCGACAAGGGCTGAGATTACGGCTGAGCGAAGCCTTGTGCTTCAATTGGAAGGCGGCTGCCGAGTGCCAATAGGCGCGGTAGGACGAGCAAATGGCAACGACCTGTCGCTTTTCGGCTGCATTTTCTCACTTAACGACCGAAAGAAAATCAGCGCATCCGCACAAGGCACGTTAGCTGAAGCTGAAATG
This sequence comes from Bathyarchaeia archaeon, assembly GCA_050015395.1. GTDB lineage: Archaea > Thermoproteota > Bathyarchaeia > Bathyarchaeales > Bathycorpusculaceae > Bathycorpusculum. The sequence goes on along the minus strand of JBEKBM010000022.1, from coordinate 24,292 downwards.
CTAGGCAGAAAAGTCGGTGAAGACCTCATAAAACAAGGAGCTAAAGACTTCGAGAAAGAATGGAGAGAAAAGTATGGTGCATGGTAAAGTTTACCTTGTAGGCGCTGGTCCGGGCGACCCCAAACTGCTTACAGTTAGAGCGGTCGAATTGCTAAAAGAAGCTGACGTTGTAATATATGATAGGCTAGTTGGCGAATCAATCCTCAGCTTAGCCCCAGAAAAAGCAGAGAAGATTTATGTTGGAAAAAGAACCGGCAAACATGAGGTTCCACAGGACAAGATTACTGAGTTGATAATTGAGAAAGCCCAACTCGGCGGCAAAGTGGTGAGGCTCAAGGGCGGCGACCCGTTTATTTTCGGCAGAGGCGGCGAAGAAGCTGAAGCCCTTGTGGAAAACGGCATCGAATTTGAAGTTGTACCCGGAGTCAGTTCAGCAATTGTGGCTCCTGAATACGCTGGCATACCGTTGACGCATAGAGATTACGCTTCTTCAGTGGCAATTATCACGGGGCACAAGGCAGGCGACGCGGAACAAGTAATCAACTGGGCAAAAATAGCCGACGCCGTGGATACGATGGTTATTTTGATGGGTGTGGAATCGCTTCAGGCCATAACGGAAAAACTAATTGAGGGCGGCTTAAACCCAGAAACGCCTGCAGCCATCATTGAATCAGGTACCCTAAAGAATCAGAGAACAATCATTGGCAAAATAGGCACAATCGCAAAAGAAGCAGAAGAAAAACAGGTCAAGCCGCCGGCAGTTATAGTTATAGGTGAAGTTGCAAACTTGGGCAGGAAACTCGCATGGTTCAAAAAGCCTTTAGCCTGAAAGGAAAAACAGTTGCCATAACACGCCCCACCGGTCAGGCGGAAGAAGCGGGCAAACTAATCGAGGAAAAAGGCGGAACACCCTACTTTATACCTGCCATAGAAATCAAAGGTTTAACCAATTTTTCGCCAGTGAAAAAATTTGTCGGTGAACTGCTAAAGGGGCAAGTTGACTATGTTATTTTTATGAGCACTAACGGCGTGAAATACCTTTTCAGCGCTGCTGAAACCCTGAAGCAATCCAGCCAATTGAAGGAAGGATTGGCTAAGACGTTTGTTATTGCTGTTGGCCCGAGAACTTCTCAGGCGCTGGAAGAAGAATACCAGGTGCATGTGAGCTTAGTCCCGTTGAAGTACAGTTCTGAAGGATTAATCGAGTGCTTGCAAGACAAAGAAATTTCAGGCAAAACTATACGCATTCCAAGAACTACTGGAGCAACACCGACTTTAACTGAGAAGCTCAAGGAATTGGGCGGCCAAGTCGAAGAAGTCTACGTTTACGAGTCAGGCTTGCCCGTGGACAAGAAATTGAAAGACAATTTTTTTCAAGATTTAACCTCTGGAAAAATTGACGCAATCGTTTTCGGCAGCGGATTAAGCGCCAAGAATATTTTCAAAATGCTTAGCGAAAAAGCCTCCATGGAAACGCTACGGGCCCTAATAAATAGTAAAGTTACAACTGTTGCTATTGGACCTACAACTGCTGAAGCCTTAAGAGAAATGGGCATAAAAGTTGACGTGATGCCGCAGGACTACTTGTTTGAAGAAGCCTTAACAGCGTTAGCACGGTACTGGGAGCGCTAAGAGGAACATTCTAGCCATCTATCAGGCAAAAGGCAAGAATGGATTGGTGCTGCGGGCAGGATTCGAACCTGCGAACCCGGGAAAGGGTTTCTCATTCGGGGGCGATCAAGTCAAAGTATCGACCCTCAAGCCTGCATTGGCAGGTCAAACGTAATTTTTAGGTCATGTTTGTCAAGGCCTCAGAAACGACTGCATAGTTCTGGCAAAAGTTTCAATATTATTATGGCACTTCTACTAAGGTCCTCAACTAGTAGAGACTCTTTTCTAGGGTCACCCCACAAAAGCATGTGGTCTAAGAACGTTTGTTTGTTCTTGAAACTACCCTCGCCAAAACCAATGTTGATATGGGTAAACTTGTTTCGTAATTTTCTTAGTTCGGTGAGTTTTTCTGCTTCTTCCAATGAGATTAAACCATCTTCGACTGCATATTCTACGAGATTTGCCATGCCTTTGGTTTCTGCCTTTTCCATCTCATTTGCATCTCTGTAGATTTGTCGAAAGAGCTCTTCAAACGTTGCTGAGGCCATAATAATGGTCGCTACAAACGCTCCCTCGTAAAAGCAAAGTTTCGTCTCTTCAAAATACTCAAAGACAATTCTAGGAAAAGGAGGGTAATTTTCTCCTAAATTGTCCAAGAGGAACCTCAATCTATTTAGCCGACCTGCGAAACTTTTTCTGTCCGCTTCTTTTATCAGTGCTTCTATTCTAGTATCCATAGACGATTTCTCCAATGCCTAAATTGGCTTCCATTCAAAAGAAACAGAAGGCTGTCATATTTCGACGTTGCAATGTTTTGCCTCGTGCGATTGGTTCGACAGCGCTCTGATTCTTTCTTTTGGTTAACCATATTGTTAGTTAATGCTAAAGACTTAAATTAGTTTAGTGCTTTAAACTAGTTTAGTGATTAGAGTGCCTGGGCGAATAGGAGACACGCGAACATCAATTCAAAAAGAAGAAGAATCTAAGAAATCCGTTTATAACATACTTTCAGAGGAACCGCAAAGTTGGGGTGCTCTCAAAAAAGCATCTAGACCAACTGGGATAAGCACAGCGACGTTGGCAAAGTACCTTAAGCAATTTACCGACGAAGGCGTCGTCGTTAAAAATGAAGAGTCTAGTACCCATTCCAAGCTATCCAAAACTTACTATCGCCTTGTATCTCAGAAACCCTTTTACGGCAATCTCACTGAAAAAGAAATGTATGATCTTCTGAAGGCAACACCTGGAATCCAGTTCTCTGAAGAAGAAGAGCAAGCTTGGGGTTATATGGATACTGCTCTCAAACTCTTTACCTATAATCTCGCAGAAGTTCTTGCATCTACTTCTCAAATGGATAATGAGAGCGCATCTAAGTACATGGAGACTATGTTACAAGTTAGGCTGAAAGAGCAGCTCATTAAAGTCATGGAAGTATACCAAAAGTACAAACATGTTAAGAAAGGAACTGTACCCATTGCTAGTTTTGCTGCAGAATCGTTTATGATAGAAGCAGCAGAAAGTGCACAACAATGGGTTCCCAAAGATTTACTTAAAAGGTATCAGGGAGGTCTGCCTGAGCCAACAATATCCATCGCGTGGCACCTTCTGACAAGCCGTAACGAAAAGGAAGCAATTAAAAAAATAGAAAATGAAATCGATGAAATGCAACAGGCTCTTGCTGACAGTTATAAAAAATAGGTGTCTAAATACGATATTTTTGAACTTATTAACCATAACAATGGTTTAACAGGCAGACGGAAGATATTTCGTAGAAAGTGGCTAGCAATAACATAAGCTCATAAATCTTTTAAAGCAAGAGGGCTAAATAAGCAACCATGGGACCTTACTCTCGTCAACCACTCTTGCCAATAGCTCGACATGCGAAAGAGCTTATCGAGCATTCTTCAGAACATTTAGAAAAAGGCACGGAAAAAGATCTTCTTATTGCTTTAGTCCATGTTGACAATGCCGTCGAGATAATGTTGAAAGAACATATGCGATTCAAAAAGAACATGTCTTGGGGGCAAATAGAGAAAATGTTTTTTCCACAACTACTGGATGCTTGCGTAAACGATTTGGAGTCAATTGAAAATAATAAGAATCAATTCGTCGCTTTTCATGATATACGAAACTCACTTTACCATGCAGGGACTTTTGTTCCAAGAAAAGAAGATGTCGAGTCTGCCATATATTTCTCAAAACTACTTTTTAATGAAATGCATCCAAGCTTTTCATTTGATAAAATTGACGTAAAGACAACCAGCGACGACACAATGAACTTCCTTGCAAAAGAATTCGGAAAGAGCAAGCCCTATGTTACTGAGACAGATCTAACAAAGAAACTTGCAATGCTAATGAATAGACAAGGATATCATGTCATCCTAAACCCGATTATAGCTGGTACCTCATTGATGGCTGATTTACTGCTCTCCAGAAAAAATGAAGTTATTGTAGTAGAAGTAAAGGCAAGAACAGCCGGCAATAGCATTCTGAATAGTTCTGTTTATCAGCTATGTGGGTATGTTGAAGCTGTCAAACGAGCAACGCCAACTAAAAAAGTTGAGGGTTGGCTGGTTACCAATGCGAACTTTAGCCAAGCCGCTAGAAAAGCAGCTGAAAATGTTGGTGTTAGATTGATTCCCGGTAATGAGCTAAAAGAAATGCTGGCAAGAATTGGCAATCATCAACCTTATTTTTTCTAATATCAAAATAAGCACCTGCAAATTTTTGGTGTTGCGGGCAGGATTCGAACTTGCGAACCCTGAAAGAGTGGATTTTCCATATAACTTTTAATGTTTACAATCTATGCCTCATTCCCTTTTTTAACAATTGATTGAGAGTTAACTAGTTCTGAGCGCTTTACTGTTGATGTTTGAACAATATCAAAAAAATTATTAGAATTACGCGAAAAGGCTCGTTTGTTTTGCTAATTGGAAAAGTGTGTGATTTGTGAATATTGCTAAAGCGATTGAATTGGCAATTCCAATAAATAGCCCATTATATCCCATCTTAACCTGATTGACGTTTACGTCTTTCTCTGGCAAGCAATATAAATGGATACACTGTAATTTACTAAGGATGGCGATAAAATGTCCTCTAAAAAATTTGTCTTTGATTTTTTTCTTAGTTACTCTTCAAAAGACAAGCAAATAGCAAGTAAAATTGCACGGGATCTTACAGAAAGAGGATTCAGGGTTTTTTTCAGTGAATGGGATATTCATGTCGGTGATTCTATTATTGATAAAGTTACTAGCGGTTTAGAGAATACACAATATTTACTCGTACTCATTTCACCTAATAGCCTTCAGTCCTACGGGGTGAACAAGGAAATTAGTCTGGCAGTTTCGAAAAACCCGAGCTTGGCAAAGACTCGAATAATACCTGTTATAATAGAGAAAGTGGACAAAGACCGAATTTCACCTTTTTTCAAATATGCTGGATGGATAGACGATATTGCATGGGTTGATCTCTCAAAAGATTATGAAAAGGGATTATCAGAAATAATCGCTTTGAAAAAACATCCAAGCAAGATAGCTAAGTCTCCTGACCAACTTGTTGATGTCAATGGTCTTGCAAAGGCGGTAGCAATTGAAGTAGCTGAGATTTTGAAGTCTGATCCAAAAGGCATTCGTAAACCAACATCCAATGCAGCTAATTACCCATCAAATTTGGTGTTTGTGATAATGTCTTTTTTACCGGATATGGACCCAATATTCGAAGGCATAAAAGCAGCTGCGGAGAAAAATGGGCTAACAGCAGAACGTGTCAAAGATGTTCAAGGAGATTATAAAATTACGGATAAAATAATTGAACTGATTTGCGCGGCTAAAATAATCGTTGCGGATCTTACTCACGAAAAACCAAATGTCTATTTTGAACTAGGATATGCAAGGGGGATAGACAAAACTCTAGTGACTATAGCACGCACGAATACAAAACTGCACTTTGACGTCAAAGATTGGACTTGTGATTTCTACAACGATTCAAGAGTAGTAGAAGCTCGCTTAACAACAAGGTTCGCTTTTGAGCTAACCAAGAAATAACAACATAATGGAGAAGGGTGGGATTTAAACCGGAGTCTATAGAGCGAGTTTACAAACCTAAGCGTTCCTTCTATCACGCCTCACTATGCCTTCGCACGCGCACGTATAATGCTCAATTTGAGCTTAAAATTGTAAAATAGGTCCAAAATAAGGTATTTGGTGCTGCGGGCAGGATTCGAACCTGCGAACTCCTGCGGGAAAGAATTTCCCATATAGAGGCCCATTACAGGCCAAATGATTGATCTTGAGTCCTTAGTGGAACGCAATTTTGTGCGCCTTTTGGGCATTTTGAGACAAACAGCCACACCGTTAACTGTTCAAGCAAAGTTATTTTATTTTAAGAATTTCCTTTGCTTTTGAAAGCAGTTTTTCTGCTCCGCTGATTGTTTCTAACGCGCCTCTCTCAGAAAACTTAAGGCCATAATCAGCCTCTTGTCTCAATGCCATGCCCTCTTCGAATTGGCGTACCAAAGAACTTTCAAGTTCATTTGAAAAAAGAATTCTAATTGCAAGCATTAGTGCATAATGACTCTTCTCCCTGAATCCTTTACTAAAAAGCAATGCTCTTGCACTGTGAAACATCGAATAGTAACCCTGTATTGTTGCCCATTTGAACTTATTATTTTGACGAGAATCCTGTGCATCCCGCAAATCCGTTTGAGCAGCTTCAATCTCTTTAAGAATCATTTCTTTGCCTATTTGCGCTTTCATTAGTTTTCTTTCAGCCAGCAGTCTAGCGATTTCAGAACTTACTCTTGTTCCCACAGTATTATGCCTCTTTCTATGTTTTCATATAAGGGCTTGTCTTCCTTTTTTAGGCGAATGAACTCGTTCATGTCAACCACTATGGGAGCTATTTTCCTTTCGTTCTTTCTATTGACGTCACTGAGTAATTTTCCTATAGGCTCCTTCTCCATCGCGACAATCAGTAAGTCAACATCGCTTTCTTTTGTGTCTGTACCTTGAGAGCAACTACCGAAAAGGATAACCCTTCTGGAATAACTTTTTAGGTCATCCACCAACTTCTTCAGGGCGAAGGTGTTGATAGCGATTTTTAGCTGTTTTACAGTGGGTTCTTTCATGTTAAGTCTGTACATTAGCATTCTGCCTCTCTCTTTCCTTGTCAAAAAGTCTACATTCGCCAGCATTACTAGTATCTTGTGCGCAGAACCCCTGCTCACATTAGTTTTTCCCGCTACTTCTCTTTCATAATATTCATTCAACGGGTCGAATAAGAAAAACTCCAGTACAGCCAAAACCTTCGGCGTCAGAAAATGCAACTTTTCAGACACATCATCGTTAATGTTGCTATATGCATAGGTCTTTAGACGCTTTTTACCATTAATAATGCTGCGATTATCGCTCATTTTTTTATACATTCCGCTCATTATTTTATACATCTAAATACTTAAGAATTGTGCAAGTTTAATTCAGTTTGCCGTATCAACTTTTATCTATTTAGAAAAATCCTCAAACTATGCAGCTAGACTCACTTTTTTTGATAGAACCTGCGAACCCATAGGAGAAAGGATTTCCCATTCGGGCGCCCAAGTCGAAGAAGTCTACGTTTACGAGTCAGGCTTGCCCGTGGACAAGAAATTGAAAGACAAGTTTTTTCAAGATTTAACCTCTGGAAAAATTGACGCAATCGTTTTCGGCAGCGGATTAAGCGCCAAGAATATTTTCAAAATGCTTAGCGAAAAAGCCTCCATGGAAACGCTACGGGCCCTAATAAATAGTAAAGTTACAACTGTTGCTATTGGACCTACAACTGCTGAAGCTCTGAGGGAAATGGGCATAAATGTTGATGTGATGCCCCAAGACTACTTGTTTGAAGAAGCCTTAACAGCGTTAGCACGGTACTGGGAGCGCTAAGAGGAACATTCTAGCCATCTATTAGGCAAAAGGCAAGGATGGATTGGTGCTGCGGGCAGGAGCTGGAACCTGCGAACCCCTACGGGAAAGGGTTTCCCATCCGGGCGCCCAAGTCGAAGAAGTCTACATTTACGAGTCAGGCTTGCCCCTGGACAAGAAATTGAAAGACAAGTTTTTTCAAGATTTAACCTCTGGAGACAATCAAAATCAACGTATTCTGCATGCAAAGTGCGCGTATTCATTCGTTGCACATCGATGTTGATTCATGTTGGAGCGTATATACAAACGTATATGAAAACCGTATATATTTTTGACCTCCGAGGGTAGGCTGTAGCGCACACACTTTTAGCTTTACCCGATAGGATACCCTGCTATTTGTGGCAAAATCCAACAACAAAAAGAGGAAGCATGCGCGGCTAAAAGAAGCGTTAGATTCCAGTTGCGGTCCTAGAGGTTATCGAGATTAAATGGTTGTTCATAAGCCACAGAGGCAAAGATTTTTTCGGCAGCATCCTCTTGCTCTTTTGTGCCAGTAACAGCCAGCCAGCATGACCCTTCTGCGCCACAGACGCCGCCAGCGGAAAACAATTCAGCATTGGCTCCAGTCAAAAAGTTCACCGCATCCAACTCAGTAAACACTTGTCCTGGAACAGGTAACAAGCGATAGCCACCTGCACCGGGCTCATTTAGTTTTTCGGCTAAAGCGTACAAATCGCCGTTTATGCGCTTTTCCAAGCCTACCGGTATTATCAGTTTTACCCGGCGCCCCAGAACGGCGGGCAATGCTAAACCTATGGTTCCAGCTTTCGGGTGACCAATCAGGATAGCTGCTTGTTTATGCTCTAAATCCAAAGCATTTGCGCCTTTTAAGATAACGTCGCCTTCTTTGAGAGAGTCAACCACGTCGGATATTGTTTTGCCTTTTTGCCAGGCACCTTTGGTTATCACTACGTCTCCGGGAAATCTGCTTTCGTCAGCTATTCGCCCTTCTACAGTTAGGGTTTTGTTCGGAGGTAGAATTATTCCGCGGAAAAAGTGTTTTCTAGAGAAATCGTTTGAAATTTTTTGGGTTTTTAGTATTTCTTCCGCGATGTAGCCGTTTGTTGTTCCAGCTACAATTACAAGCGTGCCATTTTTAAGGGCACTTAAAATTGTCGGGTGATTTGCTAATGCTTTGGCGATTAAGCGTTTTCCTGCCGATGGTGTAATGAGGAACTGTTTCACTTCAGTTAACTCCCTTAACATTTAGCGTTATTATTTGACACGTGAATTATAACAATTGTGGTTTCCAGCAACATAAAATGATAAAAAATAAAAAGAAAATAATAAAGACGAAATAAAAGATGTTCAGCTGATGAGCTTAATATCTTCGTGGTGGTCTTCGTTTTGCGTAGCACTCACGGCAATAAACTGGCCTTGAGCCGTCTGGCTTGAAAGGAACGTCACATTCTTTTCCGCAGTCAGCGCAGGTTGCCTTGTGCATTTCTCTGTTATTATACATTCGCTATTTCAACTCCTACTACATTTGCTGTGCAAAAATTGCTTCTTGCACACCTTTAACGTGTTTTCCATGCTTATAAATTGAATGCTTAAATGCTTATTATTTTTAGATTAAACATTAAATTATTTTTTTAAACTACAGAAGATAAATAGAGAAGAGTATTTTGAACGTTTTTTCATTATGATAACTTAAGGTTTGAAATTTCCTCAAAAATTCAGGAAAAATGGCTTTTTTGTACATTCAAGCTAATATAGGTACGCTTCGTTATATTGTAGGCATTCAAAATATTGAGAGAAAGTGTGGAACCATTTGTGCTTTGCTTTTTCTCTTAACTCTGACATGACACATGGGAGAAGAAATTTGAGACAGAAAAAATCAACCTTAGGAGAGCACATTGCTCTTCTTTCAGTAAAACACAACATTTACCCCTCTGAAGTCTTCCAAGCACTTATTAAAGCAAAAGACAACGAAAAAGCTGTCTGCGGCAACCTTACAGTTGAATACCGTGGTAAGGTGAAAGATGAAATAATTTTTCTAATAAAAAAAGACAATAACGCTGTGGCTCAGTTCAGAGTTGATGAACAATTTCTGTTGAGAAAGGATAATCCTTTCGAAAGCTGGATGACAACTGATAAAATATGCAAAAAAATCGCTAAACAAAATATAGAATCAGTTTTCACTACGATTCACGATTTGAGAGCTTGTATGAAAAGGGTTAACGTTAAGGCTGAGGTTCTTGAGATTCCTAAGCCAGTGCAGGTTCACACGCAATTTGGCAATACTGTCAGGGTAGTTAACGCTTTGGTTGGAGACGAAACAGGAAAAATCAAACTCTGCCTATGGGAAGGACAAATAAACACAGTCGCTGTCGGAGATAACATTGAAATAAAGAATTCACATATATGCGTTTTTAGAGGCGAGAAGCAACTGCGCCTTGGAAAAAAAGGAGTTATCAGCACATTACAAAGCCCTGCTGAAGTATTAAGCAGCAGTTAGCACCAGCAACAGTTAGATAAACTCCATCAGTTCTATTTCTTTTTGGGAGGACTATTTTTATACATGAATTAAGCATTGCGTTGAAAGAAGTGAGGGCACAGATAATTTGACACTTATTGTTGACGATGCAGGCAGCGGCGACTTACTTTTCGGCGTAGTAGTCGGCGCTTACCGAGAAGAAACAGGCGAATTCAAATACGACATGATCGACGTAAGGTTCTACCAAGAAATCTTCCGCGAAAAAGAGTACCTGCAAGAATCCTCACGCATCGTCTCCAAACTTGTCGCATGGTTTAACCTTAAACCAGACGAGGCAATTCACATTTGCCAAGGCTGCATCTTTGACGTAGCCGCTGAGGAGCTCCGTAAAGTTTACGGCGAAGACCGCGTTAAACGCGTCAGAGTCGTCGGCGAAGCGCAGAGGTTAACAGAAATCGCTTACCTAGACGAAATCCGCAACTTAGGCTACGAACCATTAGCTGAACGTGAAGAAAAAAGAGGCAAAAGCTTCTTCCACATGATGCGCTGGCTAAAAGACAAACCTGAAATGCTACGTTACGCCAAGACAGGTTGGCCACGCCTCAAGAACTACCATTTGTTTAGCCAATTTCACCAAGAACCAGTTTACACCGCAGTTTGTAGCGACTGCGGCTGCGAATGCAAAGTACCATTTCAACCCCATGCAGACCGTCCCGTGTACTGCCAGAAATGCTGGCTAGTTCATAAGTCTCACAGGAACGGGGCAAAAAACATAGCGCCTTAATCCAATCATTTTTACATGATGGGTTCGTTTGATGCTGGGCGTCCTTGTGATGTAAGGTTATTTTAGGCACTACTGCAATAATTCTTGCATGCGTGTGTATCGTTTATGGATAAGGACTGGGAACGTTTAGGGCGCCTCAAACCTGAAGAAAAAGTGCTGTTATGCATCGACATGACTGACGGATGCGCCCAAATATGTGCTGACGGTATCAGGAACCAGTTTCCAAGCATTACCGAGGAAGAGTTGATTGTGAAATTGCGTGAGCGGTTCGAATGGTCCAAGCACAACCGTTGAGGTGAAGTTAGATTGGAAGCATACTACGGTTTTGTGAAGAAACTTGTTAATGCTTTTGAAAGTGCAAAGTTAGATTATGCATTCACTGGTGCGTTGGCAGCGAGTTTTTACGGCGTTCCCCGAACCACTATTGACGTAGATGTAATAATAGCAGTTGCTGGCGAAACAGACTTGAAAAAAAAGATTACCGCTGCATTAAAACAGGCAAATTTAGAAGCAAATGAAAGAAAAATCGAGACGGCATTAACCTCAGGTTACAAAATAGTGACATTCAAAGACAAAATAACACCGTACACCGTTGACATTATACTCTCGGAAGCCGAACTAGACAAAAAATCAGGAAAGATAGGTAACCTACAAACTTTTTTCCAGTCGCCTGAAGGCTTGATTGCGGCAAAACTCAGAATGATTAAGGCAACCCTACCGCCTGAACGCGCAAGTAAAGATAAAGAAGATATTAAGGCAATTTTAGCCTTCACCAAATTGAATATTATCGCTGTCAGAAAACAGGCGCAAAAAGATAAAACACTTGAAATACTTGAAGCTTTAACCGCATAGTCTTCGGCTTGAATGCTAAAATATTATTTTTACCTAATGCCTATTGGTTGTGTTTTTGTTTGACTTCTAATAGTCATATCCAGCACTGCACTGTTGTCTGGCAGGCACGCTAGTACTTTTGATTATCCATCGTAACTGAAATTTAAGCCTCCTTAAACCATGAACAGGCGCTAGGTTTTTTCTTTAAAGAAGGATTCTAACTTTGCATTCTCCGCTCTCTTTAGCACTTCTGCACATTCTTTAGGGTCTAACGCCTTAAACTCCAAGCCCATGGTCACCAGCAACCTTTGCACATCCTTGCCCAAGCTGGGCGCTACGAGCACTCCGCGGAGTTCACGGTTCGCTTTCTCCTTAATCGCATCCATGTACCGTGCAAGCTGCAACACAGCTTCTTTTCCAGCCGTTTTCCGCTTAACCTCAACAACAACCAGTTTCCCATCCTTATCCACTCCGTAAACGTCCACAAAACCCGGCTCCACTTTTTTCTCGTAACTGATTGGTTTGAAACCTTCCTCTAAAAGCGACGGCTTGAGCAGAATCGCCTGGTGCATGTCTTTTTCGCTTGCGTAAAGCAGAAACTCTCCCGAATCGTCCAAGTTTAAGGCTGAAACCATAAGCAAGTTGCTAAATGTGATTTTGACGTTTTCTCTTGGTTTCTGCCTCACAGCGTGAACTTCAAGATTGGTCTCGCTGGCTTTGACGTGGAAGATGCTTCCTGAAGGTTGCCAGTTGACTGGTTCATAGCCGACTGGGCGGTGAACAAGAAGCGAGCCGTCAGCTTTGATTATTAAGATGCGTTCGCCAGGTTCAAGAGTTGAACTTGCCCTGCCAGCATAGTTTACTTGGCATGTACCTGCGATGATGAGGGTTCTTCTTTGGGCGAAGGCTTTCTCGATTAGCTTGGCAGCTTCCGCAAGTGTTGGTTCTGTAAGGACAGAGATTTTGTTTGGTTCCTGCAATTTTGTTTTCAGCCAAGTATTTTAGTTACTCCTTGGGTACATAAGATTTCTTGAAGGAACACAGAAGTGACAGGCTGGAAAGACAAGCGCAAGGTAATGCAACGTTATGATTTGACGGCTGAAATGTATGAAGAGCGATATGCCCAAGAACAGGAAGTAAAATACGGGGCAGCATTGGAAAACGTTATCGTAGCAGACTGCGCTGTTTTGGATGTTGGATGTGGCTCAGGCTTGTTTTTCAGCCATGCGGCAGCAAAGGCAAAGGTACTCGTGGGCGTTGACATTTCACGCAAACTCTTGCTTAAAGCTAAAGAACAAGCGCATGCTTTTCAGAATGTTTTGGTTTTGCAGGCTGACGCTGACCACTTACCTTTTAGAGAAGCATTTTTTGATGCTGTTTTCGCGTATACGGTGCTTCAAAACATGCCAAAACCCCCAGAAACATTAAACGAATTCAAAAGGGTAACCAAGCTAGGCGGCAGGGTTGTCGTGACTGGGTTGAAAAAGGCCTTTTCGCTCAATGCATTCATGGATGTTCTTGAAAGCTCTGGTTTGAAGATAGTTTCTTTTGTTGATAATGAAGATCTGAAGTGTTATGTTGCTGTGTTAACCGCTTAGCATTTATGCGTCTGATACTTGACCGTTGTCTTCGTAGATTCCTACTTTGACTTCGCTTAATTTAAAGCCACAAAACTGACCATCACGCAGTTTTGAAATAAAAACGCTGGAGTTTTCTAATTCCGTAAGAACCTTTGGAATGCCTTCGATAACTCAAACTCAATCAACCTCAAGAGAAAAATAATTTAGGCATAAAATTAAGTTAAGTTTCCTACAATATTATGGTTAACTCTTGATGGAAAATTTGAGATGAAGGTTACAGAACCGCTTGACCCGAAATTAGGAGAAAAAGGGGAATGTCAGCCCCTTGAACAAATATGTGGGTAAAGTGGCTCTGAGCGGTCGAACTCCTCCACCGCTATTACTGAAATAATAGTTCTCTTCAGCATATTCGTTTGTATGTCCTCTTAGGATGTACATAGTAGGTTATCAACCAAAAAGCAACAGTTATACAACCGAAGAAGTAACAGAACCCTTTTCTTGCCATCAAAAAAAGGTAAACAAGGCGTACAAGCTCTTACAAATAATGCTGGCTTTGTTTGCATTATTAAAACAGCAAACACTAGAAAGATTTGATCATTCATGTTCACGAGAACAATCACCATAAAGATGTCAAATTGTTTTAATAAGACGCTTTTCCTTAGATACGAACGCTCAATTTAGAGGCAAAGAAACTTTAATGCTAATCCAAGAAGTCATACTTGAAAACTTCATGAGTTACGAGTACGCTAGGGTACCGTTTAAACAAGGCGTAAACGTAATTGGTGGACCCAACGGGGCAGGAAAATCCTCTCTGCTGCTGGCAATATCTGTTGGCTTGGGGCAATCATATACTGAACGCTCAAGAAAACTCAGCGATTTAATCAGGTGGGGACAAGACCAGGCGCGGGTAACGCTTATTTTAGATAACAGCAAACAAGGAAACAAGCGCCCAGTACCAAAATACCAAAAAGACCAACTTTTCTTAACCCGCGTTTTGCGCCGTGATGGCAAATACGGGTTTGAACTTGAAAACCGAGCCGTCGGCAAGCAAGATGTTGAACGGTTACTCGGCAGGTTCGGCGTTAACCCCGACAACATGCTTATCATCATGCATCAGAGCATGGTTGAACAATTCACCGTGCTGAGCAACACAGAAAAACTGCGCATGGTTGAAGAAGCAGTCGGCTTAGAACCTTTCCGCGAAAATGTCCTGCAAGCAAAAACAAAACTTATGCGAATTCTCACGCAAGAAGAATCCGTAAGCAAACTTTTAGAGTCAGCCCAGCAAACGCTCAATTACTGGCGTGAACAATACGAAAAATATCAAGAGAAAAAGCAACTTCAGATTAAACGCAGATTTTTGGATCGAGAATTAACTTGGGCAGAAGTTGAAAGACGGGAAGGCATAGTTAAAAGCTTACAATCAAACCTCTACAAAAACCAAGACGCGCTAAGCAAAGTCGAAGGGGAAAAGCAAGCAATAACCAACCAGCTAAACAGTCAGCAGAACCAGCAGGAAGCGCTAAAAAAAGAAACAAGGACAGCTTTTGATGAACGATTAAGCCTCGAACACCAAATCGCCCAAAACCAATCCACACAATCACTAATTGCACAACTGCTTGAAGAAACACAAACGCTGGCGCAAGCAATCCAGAACAGCAAAAGCCAACTTAAGCTGCTCAGAAGCGAAAACCTCAAAGAAATGCTGAAAAACTCACAGCAGCAAATCATCAGGGCAAACGAGCAAGTTAAAGAAAACCAAGCAAAAATGCTCAATCTGGAAGAGTCAGCTGACAAGGTTACAGGCGAAGTGTTAGAGAAACGAGTAAACCTTGCCCTGCTTGAGTTTAAGCGTGCAAACGCAATTGTCAACCTAAAAGACATTGAAAAGTCACTAAAGGAGGCCGAAGAAAACCTAAAGGCAACAATTCTTAAGGCTCAGCAGTCAGGTGAACGAATAGCAGTCCTAAAAAACGCCTCTGAAATCCAAGATGAAATCAGCTTAACAGAAGGGCATATAGCAGCTCTCGCTGACGTGTCAGAGGACATAGAACGTCAGTATGAATCCTACTCGAAACTTTACTTGGAGCTGAAAGAGAAAGCGCAACTCGTAGCCGAAAACCGCGAGAAAACCCTTGAAGAAGTCAAAACCAGAATGCAAACATGGCGAACAGTCATGCAGAACCTCCTTGACCGCGTCAACTTGGAATACCAGAAAATCATGAGCCAAACTTCAGCAACAGGCGAAGTGCAACTGTCGAATCCGCAGGATATTGAAACCGCTGGGTTAGACATCCTCGTTGGGTTCAAAGGTGGAAAACCAGTGGCGCTAGACGCTTACACGCAAAGCGGCGGCGAGCGAACCACGGCAACCATGAGTTTTCTCTTAGCCTTGCAGCAGCATGTACGCTCACCATTCCGAGCAGTAGACGAATATGACATTCACATGGACCCTAAAAACCGCGAGATGATAGCGAAAATCCTTCTTTCCATTATTAAAGACGCGAACGCTCAATACGTGGTAATCACTCCAAGCCAAATCACCTTTGCCCAGCAAGACGCTAACGTGATTACGGTTCAAAATATAGAAGGAAAATCAGTCGTGCGCGAGGTAGCCACTTAATGCAGTCAATAAAACAACAAAAGGCGCTAGGCAAAGAAAAGCTTGAACGCATAATTGAAATGTGCATCGCCATCGAAAACCACACAGCAGACCCCTTCACACTAAATATTGACGAAATAATCAAAATAGTTAGAGAGTATTTCCCGCATTGGGAACACCCTGACGAGTTAAAACTAGACGCTGAAACACTTCACCACTTAGCTTCGGTTATTAAATTGCAGAGTGAATGGGTTAAGCAACGGTCAACTTCGCTTTATACTGACCCGTTTTTGTTGGAAGAGAAAATCCTGCAAATTGGCAAGCAAGAGATGGTTAACGTTTTTCTTAAAGCTTGGAATCCACTAATCGAGTTTGAACAAATCAGCCTCAACACTTTAGCACAGGGATTGCTCTATTGGGAAGCGTTGGCTCCTCTTAGTGAAAGATGGAAAGACCTTGATGCCGCTGAGGTTTCGATGGGTTTTGCAAGCAGGGACGAACTGATTAAGCAGGGAGTCTTAGGTGACAGGGAATTTTCTGAGGAACTGAATTGTTACTGGCAAGAACTCAGAGAGTGCGTTGTTAAGAAAGGACAGGATGGAAAAATCAATTATTGGGATTTTATTGGAGCTGACACTTACGAAGAAACAGTTCAAAGAGCTTTCTTAACGAGTTTTCTTGTTACTTACGGTTACGCAACGCTGGAGATTGACAGGTTAGAAGAGCTAGTTTTCATAAAACCCTTCGACAAACCGAAAACGGAGATTTTAACTCAACAATCAACATCGGTTGCCATCGCCGTCTCATGTGAAGATTGGCAGAAATGGAAAAGAGGCGAATTGGATTGAGCAAGAGAAAAGGCGTTTACGGCAGCAAAATCAAGAAAGCAACGCAGATGCTCTTCTACAAGCGCCACCAGAAACCAGGCGTTAAAGGTTGGGAACTGCGTAAAGCGTTAGGTTCAGATTACCCTAAAGTGCTTGATTTACTTGACGATTACCTAAAACCGCTGAATCTGCAGGTAAAAACGATTTTTGAAGAGGAGAAAACTCCAGAAAAGCCAACCTTAGAGGAGCTTGACAAAGCAAGATTCTATGTCACTTTACGAGGAGACTTGGCTACAAAGGATAAGTTGATGGGTTGGCGCATTGACGACTTAGCAGGCTTAGCCATAACAATCTCTTATATAATCAGCAAGAAAGGGCAAGCAGCACGAAAAGACGTTGAAAAACTCCTTGCCGAGAAAATGCCAAACTGGAAAGTTGGCTTAAACATCGAAAGGTACATTCGCTACGGCTACCTAGGACAAGATGATAATGGACAAATGTTTCTAGATTGGAGAACAAGGGCAGAAGTTGACCAGAAAGCGCTAATCAACATGCTACTCTCAAGTGACGCGCAAAAAGCAGAAACCGCTGAACCACAGGAAGAATCCTCGGAAGAAGAAGAACAAGAAAACGAGTAGCCTAAAACTTCAATGTTTATGAGCGGACTAAGCGCCCCTCTAAACAACTTTTCTGCACTTTTTTACACTTTTATTGACTCAACCTGCAAACGGTTCAAGCTTAAATTCAAAAAAGCAATCCAAAACAAGCTCTTCCAGAAAGGGGAGGACGGGTGCTATTTACTATTGAAATAAGAATGCTAAAAGCATAACAACAACTACTCGGACTAAAACCCTAAATACACACTCTTCAGCACTTTTTTATCAGGTAAAGGCGTTAAACTCACTCTGCAGATACTTCGACGGACTGAAGGCCAACTAGTTCAACGCCCTCTTTTGGTTCGTACCCTTCAGCTTCTAGATACGCCTCAATAGCTTCCTTAACTCGCACCATTAACTCATCAAGAGTTTTTGCTTGCGTGTGACACCCAGAAAGCTCAGGAACAGAGGCAACATAGTAGCCTCGTCATCCTTTTCGACAATAACTACGAACTTCAACCTTACCATCCCTGATAAAACATCAACGAAGTGACAATAAAAGCTTGTCATACATTAGTGGGTAAATGCCTTCGATGTTCAGGCATAAGTTATGCTGTTTACTAATTAGACTGAGGAATACAAGACTTGATTCAGCGACGTTTCATCGCCTAGTCAACCTGTATTGGACTGCTTAGGTGATGCTTACGTTCTGAATGTCGAAATAGCGTTTTGCTAAAAAGCGTAGACGCTCGGCGTTCTTGCCGTTCTTGCCTATTGCGACGCCCTTATCTTTCGGGTTGACGGTGATGACTGCCATCTTTTTGCCATCAGTTCGTTCCGTGACGCGTACTTCTCTGACTGCTGCTGGTTTGAGGGCGTTTTTTATAAATTGAACTGGGTCTTCGCTGTACTCGATGATTTCATGTTTTTTGCCCGTCATTCGCTCGAGAGTGTGGATGTTTCTGCCGCCTTTTCCTATGGCAACGCCCACTTGGCCTTGGTTGACGATGAATATTGCTCGTTCCTGTTCCTCGTCGATTATGCAGTCTTTCACGCTGGCGCCGCTTACGCTTTCAAACAATGCTATGTAACGCATTTCGTCGCAGGTGATTTTTATGCCGGTTGTCAGTTTTTTTCCTCCATTTTTTATTCTTTAACTTCTTCGGTTATTTTGAGAATTTCTGAGTCCCCAGTTTCTCTAATGCTTAAGGCTGATATAATAAAGAGTTTCTTGCAGACTTCCGCTAAATCCATTGAGCCACCTTTGTACGTCATCACAGGGACTTTAGAGATTTCTCCATAGTACTCTATCTGTTCTTTTATGTCTTTTGGACAGTTAGAGGCTAAAACTATCATCTTAGCCTTGCCAGTTTTAGCGTTCTGCAATGCAACGTTGGCTCCAAAGGACACTTTGCCAGTTTTCACTGCTGTCGCTAACGCTTTATCTATATCTATCATGCTTCTGTTTTTCCTCCTTGTTTAGCTTGTTTATCAAATGTTGACATGTACAATTCAACTAAGCCTGTACCGATTGGTATCGACTGCCCGACTATAACGTTTTCTGTTACACCTGCCAACGGGTCAATTTCACCTTTCACAGCCGCCTCAACAATGTTAGGCACTGTAATTTCGAATGCTGCTCTGGCTAAAACACTTGCTTTCTTGCCGCTAATGCCATGCCTGCCGATTTGCTGCACATCGCCAGTTGTAGTCATCATGTCTGCTACGAGCATAACGTGGCGTACATCAACATCTAAGCCTTGGTCTTCCAAGACGCCTTTTGCCTCGTTGACTAACGCGTTTCTTGATGCTTCCACACCGAGAGTGTTAGCTATTTCGTGAATGTTGTTGGTGCTTGTTCGTGAAGTGTCCACACCATGAACTTCTAAGACTTTAGACAAGTTTGAGCCGTCAGTGCGTATTACCCATTCTCCTCTTTCTTCAGTAACCAGCACACGTTTAATGTCCGGTACACCTTTAACTTGAAAACCTGGAATCTTTGTTAACATCCTCTTCAGTTGCTCAGCTTTTTTCGGCTTAATCTGCACTGTATAATCAGTAATTGTAACTGTTGCATTTTGCAATTCCAACCGCTCTTTCAGCTCATCCATTGTTATATTTCTGTCATCCATCATTGACTTGCTTAATTCAATAACGATTTCTTCGCGCACAGGGTCTTCGTAGATTGCTGAAGCCAAGTTTTCAACTGAAGTGTAAATTATGTTCCTTGCGACTTCAACAGCGCCCTCTTTGCTCTTCGCAGCTTCACCCTTTAAGTAGACGGTCATGATTGGCGTAGACGGAATCCTACGTGCATCCACGATTTCGATAAGCCTTGGTAAGCCTAAGGTAACGTTTTGTTCTTTGACACCAGCATAGTGGAAGGTTCTAAGAGTCATCTGTGTACCCGGTTCACCTATTGATTGAGCAGCAACAATTCCTACTGCTTCACCAGGCTCCATCAAAGCACGCTTGTATTGCTCAGCAGTCGAGGTTGTGGCTTTTTCAACACTTTTCTTGGTAAGCTTGTTCTTCGCGAAGTTTTGTTTAAGCTGAGTCATCAAAATCGGCGTAAGCTGACCGTCAACGCGTTTCAACTGCTTCTTAATTTCCTCAGCAGATGCTGCTTCACCTTTTTCTTCACCGATTTTTATTTGGTCAATGAGTCGGCTTACGTTTACCGCTTTGCCATGGTCACTTTTAGCAGGGTCAACACCGTCTTCACCATACCTAAACTGAATGATGTCGCCGGCTGAATCACGTACCGTGCTGTCGTATTCCAAACGAATATGCTCTAGAGCATTGATTAGCCTGCGCTGCATGTAACCGCTCTGTTGAGTGCGAACGGCAGTGTCAACTAGACCTTCCCTGCCACCCATAGCATGGAAGAAGAATTCAATGGCGTCCAAACCTGTCTGGTAAGAGTTATAAACGAAGCCTCTTGCTCGTGGACTTGGATCGCCATCAACAAAGTGGGGCAGCGCTCGTCCAGCGTAGCCTCGCATGATACGTTTGCCTCGCACTGATTGTTGCCCAACACAAGCAGCCATTTGGCCAATGTTTAAGCTTGAACCTCTTGCGCCTGTTCGGGTCATGACGATACCCGCGTTTTCTAGTGTGAAGTCTTCGTCTGCTATTTTGCCTGATTCGTCTCTGGCTGTGGCAAGTTCATGCATGACGTAGATTTCGAAGGATTCCTCTAAGGTTTGTCCTGGCAAGCGCGGGAGGGTTCCGTTTCGGAAGTTTTCAATGTGTTCATCGATTTTCTTTTGGATACGTTCCATGGTCTTTGCCATGCGATTGCGGGCTCTCGGCGAGAGAACAAGTTGATCGTAGGTGTAGCTGAATCCTCGCATTGAAATGTATAGTTTTAGCAGATGAGTTATATTGTTGAGGAATTCTCGTCCTGCTTGGGTGCCATAGTCTTTGATTATTCTGTGAAGGAGACTTTCAGATTGCTCAGCACCTATAGAGCGCCGGTCGATAACGCCTGAGACTAACTGGCCATTTCTGACCACTACATAAGCGTCGTGCTTGCATGCTTCCTCTTCACATTTTGTACAGCCTTGGCAAATGTTAGCTTTAAGAACGTAATTCAACGTTTTTGGCAGGAACAGGCTGAATATTTGTTTGCCTGACCACATGGGTTGCGGCTCCTTAATTTCTGGTTCTGGTAGTTCCCCAACGTATTCTGTTGTGGTAAGTAGCCTGTTAACTTCGCCTCTGGTCAGGTAGTTTCCTTTTCGAGTGAAGTAGTAAGCGCTTGTAATAAAGTCCCTTATTGCACCGATGATGGGTCCGCCGAATCTAGGTGAGAGGATTTGGTCTTGAACCTGCATTAGCAGAAGTGCTTCGGTTCGTGCTTCTTCGCTTTGTGGAACATGAAGGTTCATTTCGTCGCCGTCAAAGTCAGCGTTGTAAGGTGGGCAAACGCAGAGGTGGAGGCGGAAGGTCTTGTACGGCAAAACCCGCACGTAATGAGCCATAATTGACATGCGGTGAAGTGAAGGCTGCCGATTAAAGATTGCAATGTCACCGTTCTTGAGGTGCCGTTCAACTACGAATCCTAACTCTACAGCTTCAGAGATTTTGGTTCGGTCAACAACGAATTCTAGCCTAATGCGCTTGCCATCTGGCCTAATAATGTATAATGCGCCAGGATAGTTTTCTGGACCGTTAATTACGAGTTTCTTCAGTTCGTCAATGTTCCATGCTGTGACTTTTTCTGGAATAGATAACCGCATGGCAACATCTACTGGTACGCCAACCTCGTTAATGTCAAGGTTCGGGTCAGGAGAGATAACGGTACGGGCTGAAAAGTCAACTCGTTTGCCTGAAAGGTTGCTTCTAAAGCGACCTTCCTTTCCCTTAAGCCTTTGCGAGAGAGTCTTTAATGCTCTGCCACTGCGGTGCCTTGCCGGCGGAATGCCTGAGGCTTCATTGTTAAAGTACGTGGTAACATGGTACTGCAAAAGCTCAGAAAGGTCTTGAATGATAAGCGTAGGTGCACCTGCTTCCATGTTCTCTTTCAGACGCTGATTAATGCGAATGATGTCCACTAGTTTATGGGTTAAATCGTCTTCAGAGCGGATGCCTGATTCTAAAGTGATTGATGGGCGAACGTAAACTGGGGGTACAGGCAAAACCTGCAGGACCATCCATTCTGGGCGTGCAACTTTCGGGTTGAAACCCAAGATTTCAAGGTCTTCGTCTGAAACGCGTTCAAGCCTTTCACGAATCATGCTGGGTGTCAATGGCTCGGAGCCTGCTTCAGTCTGCTCAATAAACTTTGTTGGCTTTTCAAATGTAATCTTGTACTGAGCGGAGGCACAGTAGGGGCATTGTTTAGCTTTTATTTCAGTCATTATTTCCTTGTAAACTTCATCTGGAATTGTGCCTAAGAGCTCGTTGTACCGTTCGATTCGGGCATGCGCCTTTTTAACGGTCATCCTTCCATCAAGGCTTGTGTCTTTTGCAGGACCTTCGGAACCTTCAGGTAAGAGTATGCGACCGCAGCTGCGGCAGGTGGCTTTCAAAAGGTCGAAGATAATTTTTGTGAATTCTATATGTACGATTGGTACGGCTAGTTCGATGTGTCCAAAGTGTCCCGGGCAGCGAATAGCTGTGTTGCCGCATGTTCTGCACCTTTGCCTTGGCTCAAGTGTGCCTAGTCTGCCATCCATTAAGCCGGCGGTGATGGGTGCGCCGTCTTCGTCGTAGGTGTCTGGGGTTTGGATTTCAACGACTGATTGTTTACGGAGGTCTTTGGGTGAAATTAAACCGAATGAGATTTCATCAACTATTTTATGGATTAATTCTTCCGTTGACATGTTACGCCTTCTCCTTAAGTCTTAATTTTGGTGTAATGCATAGGCTTTGAAGCTCCTGTAATAGAAGCTTGAAAGCGTACGAGACGATTACGGGTGAAATCTTTGCTTTTTCGTCACATATCCTGCAGACATAGCGTCTTTGTTTCATGTCGAAGTAAGCGATTTGACCGCAGTTCTCACAGATGTAGAGCGTGTACTTGTCTGACTCTTCCAGCAATCTGTCCCTGAGCAGCATTGCTGCGCCGTGTCCGATGAGACAGTCTCGTTCCATTTCTCCGAATCTGAGACCCCCGCCTCTGGCTCTGCCTTCAGTGGGTTGCCTTGTTAACATCTGGACTTGACCGCGGGCTCTGGCGTGTATTTTGTCAGCAACCATGTGGTGAAGTTTCTGATAATAGACTACGCCGACGAAGACGTCTGCAACGAACTTTTCGCCTGTGGTGCCATTGTAAAAGACTTCGCTTCCAGTATGGCTGTAACCAAGCTTTACCAGGCTCTTACGCACCTCAGTGGGCCCTTCGTTTGAGAATGGTGTGCCATTTGCTGGTCTTCCTCGTGCCGATGCAGCTTTTCCAGCTAGGGATTCGATGAATTGGCCGATGGTCATTCTTGAAGGTATAGCATGCGGGTTGATTATTAGGTCAGGCACCATACCGTCATCAGTAAAGGGCAAGTCCTCTTGCGGAACAATTAAGCCTATAACTCCTTTTTGTCCGTGGCGTGAAGCAAATTTGTCGCCGAGCTCCGGGACTCGCTGATCACGCACTCTTACTTTTACAAGTTGGCTGCCTTCGCCTGACATCGTTATGAATATGCCGTCCACGATTCCTGTTTCAGAGGGACGCATGTCAACTGATGTATCACGCATTGATGGACCTTTAACCTCAAATTCTTTGTATTCTTCCAAGAATCTGGGCGGGCTAATTCTTCCGATTAATACGTCCCCGCCGACAACTTGAGATTCTAAACTGATTATCCCGTCAGGTTCCAAAAGCCTGTAATATTGTTCGCCGCGGTAACCACGAGTTCCAGGCTCTGGAACCGTGAACTTGTCTTTTAATCCGCCCAAGTATTGGCGGCATTCAGCTTCATAAATTCGGTAGAAAGTGGATCTGGCTAAGCCACGTTCTATAGATGCTTTGTTGAAGATTAAGGCGTCTTCCATGTTGTAGCCTTCGAAGCTGAGCACGGCGACAACGCAGTTTTGTCCTGTGGGGCGTTGCTTGTAACCCATGACTTCCATTAGTTCCGTTTCAACCATCGGCACTTGCGGGTAGTGAAGTATGTGTGAACGTGAGTCAACGCGGTGGTGGAAGTTGGTGCAATAAACGCCCAGCGCTTGTTTAGCCATAGCTGCCTGGTATGAGTTACGAGGCGACTGGTTGTGTTCTGGATACGGGATTGTTGAGGCGCAAATTCCAAGAATCGTGTAAGTAGCTATTTCCACATGAGTGTTTTCTGGTTTAATTTCGTCGAACGTTAAGGCGATGTAAGCGTTTTCTTCTTCTTCAGCGTCCAAATACTCAATTAAACCGTTCTTGACTACGTCTTCCCAAGTCCACTCGCCTAAACCAATCTTTTCAAAATGTTTAGGCTGAAGTTTTGACGCTCCATTCTCAACAATTATGAGTGGACGCCTAACTCTGCCTTCGTCACAGTTAGCATGAACTTCCTCGGTTTCAGTTTGCAGTCTTGAGAAGTATGTTACGTTTACTTCGGTTGAGATTTCTCCAGCTC
>JBEKBM010000021.1:0-53010 GCA_050015395.1 Bathyarchaeia archaeon | reverse complement strand
CTTAAAGTCTATCTGCCACAGCTCATCAGGCGCCTGTGCCCTAAAGAACTTCCATCGCTTAAACTCACGCTGATACCCGTTTTGATTGTTCCTTGACAGTACGTTGTTTATAGTTTCTCTGGAGAGCACTACTCCTTGAACGCACTGTACAGAATCCAGCATGAAGGGTGGCAAGTTGCAGAGGCCTTGTTGTATGCGTGCGGTTCCCCATTTGAAGGTAGTTCTCAGTTTTAAAATGGACAGCTCAACTTCAGCTGTGACTTTGCACTCTTTAGGCTGTCTGGGCTTGTCTTTGAAGGTTTCCAATCCACGATGCTTGCCTCTTCTTAGCCACCTCTACACGGTTTGCCTGGTAGTGTTAAACATTTGTGCGATGCTGGTGACTGTTAAATCCGTCTTGGCAAGCTTTCTGAAGGCTCCCCTAATGTCAGGAGATAACCTCACACCATCACCAGACAACCAATTATGTATCTACTAAGGATAAAAAGATGTAACGTTAGAAACTTGACTTAACACAAGCGCGCTGCCTTGTCCCGATATTATGTGTTGAAATATGTTGGTAAAAGACGAAGGCCATTTATGGCTGAACAACTTACTCTTAATCGGTGAAGGTTTAAACTAAATTTCGGAAAACCCGTAAGTTTGCGGGCTAAACGCAGGAAATAAGCTGAATCGTTTTGGTTGGTTATCGTTTTTAATGGTAGGAATCTCAAGTTTCTGATTTGGGATTTCCGTTGTCCTGTTTCTGTATTCTGCGTTCTGGAAGTTGTGAGTAGATTCCATCGGCTGTCCTGTAAGCTGCCAGCCTTCCAATGGTCTCCCAAACGTCGCCATTAAGGTGACGTATTTGCACCGTAATTACCTCTGCCTTTGGATCAGACTTGCCCGCCCAAACAGTTAAAGTCAAGAAGTCCCCGTTGACGAGTCTGTCTCTGAAGCTCACTCTAGGTTGGGGTCGATCGGACATAGAGCCGACACTTACCTCCTTTTCATCTTGCTTTTATCTTGGGTTTTAGCAAAGTCTTCCATTGCACCTTCATTCATCGCCATGGCGAACATGTTGTTTATGCAAGGCGATATGAGGGAAAAGATTCGATGGCGATCCTCAACGGATAATTCTGGAAATTGGCGTTCTACTTCATCCCACATTATCTTGTACGTAAAGACTATTTCTCTAGCTAACTCTTTCAACTCTTTCAAATCTTCATCTTCACCCATATTTCAGACACCAATATCTGAGTTACAGAGGTTTGTGTTTTTAATTTTTTGCTAGAACTCAGTGGACGAAGCATTGTTCCTAAACGCAACAGGCATGCGCGCTTAAGGTTCTAATAGTACCTGAGCAATTAGCAGAAAAATGCCGAAGGTCACATATGGCTGAAGAGACTGCCTTCTTTCGGTGAACTAAAATGGAAAACGCAAACTCCGTTGCTACAGAAACGGACTACTCAGGGATAGTCCATGTTTACGGTTTAGTTTACTTAAAAGTAATCCCCTTAATAAGGAAAAAACCGAAAATTCTTCAAAGGGCGGGCTCTAAAATTTTCAGTATTGCCAAGAGAAATATTTTGCTTATGGGATTCAAATGATAGAAACCTTTGAATTACGCATCATATGAGTATCTTTTTAAGGTAAGAAAGTAAAAAATATTATGCGATTTCGATAGGTAAACTCAACCAATCATGAGCACCAATGCGTCTTCTTTAGGTACGAAAGCCAAAACCGGCTGTTTGTTTGGATATTTCTTTTTGGCTTTCTCCCAGACTTCCTTTGGGTCGCTTCCACTTGCTACTACTTTGTCATCAACTATCGCAATGTGTTTTCCACTGTATTTTTTGTTTATTTTTTCAGCATCAGTAACGTAGAAAGTCAACTCTTTCATAAAGCTAGTATTAGCCTTAAGGTCTATAAATCACTTTTTTGAGAATAAGCTTTGTTTGTACCATTCAGCAAATTTCCGTATAGCCATCGCCCTATGCGAGTAACCATTCTTCTCTTCAATAGTCATTTCCGCAAACGACTTACTGCTTCCAACGGGCTGAAAAATCGGGTCAAAGCCGAAAGCTGATTTTCCCTGCGGTTTGCGTTCGGTTGTGGTTATTTCGCCATTGGATTCACCGTCAAAACACTTTGGTTCGCAAAGGGTTTCGTCGCAGTAGGCTATAACTGAATGGAATCTCGCATGCCTATTCGCCATGTTCTCCATCAACCGTAGTATGCCGCTGTTGTGAATTGTCTTGTACACGTAAGCAGCATAAGGACCCGGAAAACCGCTCAGGGCATCAATAAATAAACCTGCATCTTCCACGAAAATTGGCAAGCGGCTTCGCTTAAACGCGTTTACGGCGCTTGTTTGGGCGATTTCTTTCAGGCTGTCGCTTTGGATCTCTTCTCCCTTCACGCGCAGCATTGCGACCGCAAAGCCGTAACTGCTTAGGATGCTACGTGCCTCACTGAACTTGTTAATGTTGCCTGTGGCAAAAAAGACAACCTTGCCGTTGAGGTTGCAGCTTTGGTTATTGTTTTCTTTCTTCGACATAGCGGCCACGCCTCTCTATCTCTTTGATTTTCTCATAAACCTTTTCCGCTGCTTCCGAGCCCAGAACCGACGAGTAACCGCACAACACATTTCTGAAGCATTCTTCCCAGAACTGGTAATGCGTACTCTGCAGCGCCCGCTTCATCAAATGCAAATCTACGCCCTCTGCCTCTAACTCGCTATTTTTTTCGCCTAAACCGAAGTCAACAAAAAAGATTTTGTCCTCAGGGCTCAGAATCATGTTTGATGTTGTTAGGTCGCCGTGGATTAAGCCTTGCCTGTGTAGTTTTCCGATTAATTCGCCGATTCTAACGCATAATTCCTGCCGTTTGTCCTGTTGAACCTTGTTCAGTAGTTGCTTAATCTGTTGTCCTTCCACAAACTCCATCGTAATCGAAGCTTCAGGAATGTTAACCATGTAAATCAGCGGAGTCGGCACGCCAGCAGCTTTCGCTTCATGCATCAACTGCGGCTCATGCACTGTGCGGTAACTTCGAATCTGCTCATCCAACGCCTCGGGACGGTACCTTTTTGGGATTCGCACCTTGACGACCACCCTTCGCCCATGCCAATCGGCAAGATAGAGGCTAGCTTCAGCGCCCTTCTTAAACAGCGTTTGCTCGGCTACTGTATCCATGGCACATCCACCTTATCCACCCGCCACCGAAGCTTCACATAACTTTCATCCAAAGGCGTAACCAACCCGTGCCTGTAAGCTAAAACGCCAGTCCAAGCAATCATGGCGCCGTTGTCAGTTGCAAACTCAAGCGGAACCACACTGAACCGTGCATCATGCTCCTCCGCGATAACAGCAAGCATGGATTGCAACCGTTTATTGGCTGCTACCCCGCCTGTCAGCAAAACTTCCTTCTTCTCCGTATGCGCTAACGCTCGTTCGGTAACTTCAGTAACCATCGAAAAAGCGTTCTCCTGCAGACTATAACACAAATCCTCCAAGCAGCAATCGCCCCTGTGCAGAAGAGCTGTTGCCGCAGTCAACAAGCCGCTAAGAGATAAGTCCATGCCCTTCACAACATACGGCAAAGAAACCAGCCTTTTCCCATTAGCTGCCAACCGCTCCACGGCAGCCCCAAGCGGCAAACCCTTCCGATGCTTAAGACCAGCTTCCCGAGCAAAAACATCCAAACAGTTCCCAAGCGCAATATCTAAGGTTTCACCGAAAACTCTGTAGCGCCCAGCCTCAAAAGCCGTCACCATAGTGTTGCCGCCTGAAGCGTAAAGGGTCACTGGGTCAACAACGCCAGTCTTCAGTTTCCCAATCTCAATATGCGCCACAGAATGGTTAACACCAACAAGCGGAACCTCAAGGTACGAAGCTAAAGCTCTGGCAACAGTAGCACCTGTGCGCAAGCATGGTCCTAAACCTGGACCCTGAGAAAACGCGATAACCGACAAGTCACTTGACTTCACGCCCGCCGCCGTTAAGGCGTCACTTAGCACTTTATCAGCCACTTCGGAGTGGTGCCTTGCTGCTTCTCTAGGGTGGATTCCGCCTTCCGCCGGTATGTAACTGTCTGATTTGTTGGCGAGTATTTCTCCGTTGAAGGCGGCTATTCCAACGCCGAAATCGTCTGCTGAGGATTCTATGCCTAAACAGTAATTTTCATCTTTTCGCTGCTTGCTCTGCATGTTTTTCATGGATTCCACGTTTTTTAAGGGATACATATTTGTATCTACTTCTGCAACTGTAGATAATTCTCTTTTGGTTTTGGTTAGTCATTTTAGTGCATCCCAGCAAAAGCGACTAAGGTATCGAGCTTGTCACGGATTTGCTTTAATAGCTCTATCATTTCTTGCGCTTGTTCTCTGGTTACTGTTTCTTCGTTCATGTTTAGTCACCTTGTCACTAATGTAGTGACGATAACTAGATGTAAACGTTACTGTATTAGTGACATATGCACGAACATATCCTAAGCGACAAAGAGAGGGAACTATTAACAGAATTTCTCAAAAGCGGTGAAAGAAACAGCGGAGCTTTCCGTATGCTCAACCTTAGAATCAGAAAGCACTATCAAGCACTTAATGAAGAATTTGAACTGATAACAAAAGCCAAACAGAAACTATCCGAGAGCTAACTTCAAGAGAAAACCCTCACGTTAATTAACGGCTTTTCCGTAAAACCCAAAACTGGCTCTAAGTATTGCGAGGAGTTAAAATTAAGGTTTTGAATATTTCAAGCCCTCGTCTTATCTTCTGTTTCTCTTCCTGATTGAGATTCAATAGTTTTACTGAAGACAAATCTTCAAGAACCTTTGAATGTGAGTATTCTTCTATCTTAAATCCAGCTTTCCCAAAAAATTGTTCCACATCGTTCTTGTCAGCAAAAGCGTTGCTCTCAAAATCGCTCCCCGTGCTACTAGAAATAGCTGATAATCGTTTCCGTATTAGTTTTTCGTCTAATTGAGAGATTTCTTGCCAGTATCCCTTAGTGTGGACTTCTGTTGCAATCCATAGTCCACCATATTTTTCGAGAACCTCATGAATATTGCCAGCCAAGACTCCCGTTTCTCTACGATTGAGATACGGAATTAATCCTTCAGTAATAATCGCTAAAGGTCTATCAAATTTGAAAGCCATAGCCGCTTTTGATAAACTTTCCATATCAAGACAATTTGCGACTTGGAAATGAAGATTTGAACGGTGACTATTTGACTTAGTGAGTATTGTCTCTGCAATCGTCTCTTCCACCTCTAGCATCTCTGGTAAATCAGTTACAACATAAACGACATCTGGATTTCTAGTCATTTCCAACCCACGAGGAGAAAGCCCAGCGGCAATTTCTAGAACCTGAGTCATGTCGTGTTCTGCTAGAATTCGGTCAGTAACCTTGTATCGTGCTTCCGAAAAAGGAAAGAATCGAACCATTGATTCTTCGCTTTCCCCAGCTAATTCTTGGAAGGTTTTCTTTGCTCCACTCTCCAACGCTATTTCTTTGGCGTAAGGAATATCTGTAAAAGTTCGTAGGTAAGCCACTAGTTTAGCGGTCGGACTTATTTTTCCATAAGATTTTCGCATTCCCAAGACACCTATCAATAGCCAAACAAGGCAGTATAGTTCGGTTCAGATATAACTTTTCCGCAAAACCGTCTTAATGAAGCTGAATTTTCTATTCGCTCTTTGCAAATATTTTTGAAAAAAATTCTAGCTAGAATCCACTACCCCCCATTACTTCAGTTATGGGCGGACTTGCGACAATTCAAATCGCTCTAGGGTGCAAATGGCACGGGAGTCCCGTGGGATTTGGTAAGACTCTACCGTATGTACATACCCTAAGTTTTTCGGCAATTTTGAAGGATTGGATTATGAACTATTTTGCCAGAGTTTTCCGCACGATTCCAGCAGTTAATCAAACCGTTTAAAGAATCGGTTCTAATGGCGTCGGCTCAACAAGACCTGAGCCGCTATCGGCAAAAAACGTCTTTTTCCTAGACACTTCTTGTCGCTCAAAAGGAAATCGGAATGTGTGGTCGGAAAATCAGTAGTAGTATCTTTTTTTCTTGAGTTTAGCAACCCAATTGCGACCCGACTCGAATTTGAGAATCCATTTCTCATTTTTTTCCGTAAAGTCACTCGTAGACAGTCACCCCCTCAAAACTTAAAGATTTTATGAATTCTGGGTCAATTGATGTATTATCTACAGCTACAGCTACGGAAACATATTTTTATCTGGATTCAACGCTTATATTCTAATTGCATCATTTGGAATTGATATCAGATGCCTAAACGTAATGACCTTGAACAGAAAGCACTTCATTATGTGGTAAACACTGGCTATCAAGGCGTGCTTCAATCTGATTTATGGCGTGAACTAGGCGCAAGCAGTCGAGAAGGCTCACGTGTCTCCATAAAACTAGAAGAAAAAGGCTTAATCCGCAGAGAAAAAGAACTGCAAGAAGGCAGATGGACATATCGGCTTTACCCAAAAAGGCTTCCAGCATCGATAGAAACCATCGTTGACTGCCCATGCTTACTCTGCCCAGACAATGAAAGGTGTGACCCCACAACTGCGCTCTCGCCTAAAAGCTGCCCAAAACTTACCGATTGGATACTTGCCTTAGGAAAAGAAGCCGCCACCACTCCTGCGGGTCCAAGCGCGCCAAGCACACAAGAGGATGATTCACTTGCCGAAAGCTTGGATCCAAGATAGAAAACGAGAATACTACTACAAAAAAGCCAAAGAAGAAAACTACCGCTCCAGAGCCACATACAAGCTAGTTCAAGCCAACGCGAAATATGGTTTCATACAAAGAGACGACGTAGTAGTCGATTTAGGCGCTGCGCCAGGCGGCTGGATTCAAGCCGCAAGAAAAATGACTGGAAAAAACGGCTTCGTTCTAGGCGTCGATTTAAAACCAATCGAACCCTTCACTCAAGAATACATCAGAACAATAATTGCAGACTTTACTGAGCCAGGCATAGTCGAGGAAATACGCTCTTTTCTGCCTCGCGAAGCGGACGCGGTAATCTCTGATGCTGCACCAAACATTACTGGAGTTTGGGAAGTTGACCATGCAAGACAAATCGACTTAGCAACCAAAGCATTAGAAATAGCCCAATGCCTACTTAAGCCCAAAGGAAACTTTTTTGTAAAACTCTTCGAAGGCGAAATGTTCAACGACTTTATCCTGAAGGTAAAAGATCTCTTTGATACTGTCAAGATAGTGAAGCCTCAGGCGAGCCGGGCTAAAAGCTCTGAAATGTACCTTTTGGCCTTAGGCTTAAAATCGAAGGGTAACTGTGAACAGGAAACCTAATTTCTTCTGCTCAACTACTATTATTGTTAGGTGTAAGGCTTGAGAGTTATATCGGCGGATTCTGCGGCGGCAATATTAGACCAGCAGTTTAAGCCACTGTGCCTTGTTGCTTCTGTTTCAGTGCTGGTTGATCCACCGTACAGGGAACCGTCTTTCCGGTTGGCTGAACCAATTTTTAGAGAAGTTGAAAGCGGCTTTGAAGTGATAGTGCATGAAGCTGAGCTTTGCAGAAGTTTGCTTGATAAAATGAAGGCTGATGTTGTGCATTTGGATTTGTCGCTTGGTGGTGTCTCCATTGAGGAGTTATCGCCAGTTGAGCTTTCAAACTTGCGCGCATCAAGAACCGGAAGACAAAACATTTTGAAGATTTTGCCTAGGCTACGGAAAATTGCTGGCGAAATCAAACGGATCCATGATGTGGACATGTTGGCTATTGGTAAAGAAAGTGTTCCCGTCCGTATTGCGGAGTTAACGGCTGGTGCAGAAGCAATTTTGTATGCTTGCAAAAAAGTGGTGGATCAAAAAGAGCCTGTTTTGCTGGGTTTACCTTTAATGTGTCAACCAATAGTGCAAGAAGACCGCGTGTACCTTTACTCGCTTATAGCGGCTGAGCATGACGTACGTGGCTACGCTGTTGATGTTGAAAGAGTTTTAACAAAGGTTAAAATGATAGAAACGCTAAACCCTTGTGCGCGAGGATTCCGCGCCTTAAAAATTAAGCTCACAAACTAAAAGAAGGTATACAATGAAACTTGATTTGTCCTTTTGGACGAATGCTTCATCAAAACGCAAGAGAATCTATTCAATCATAATAATTTTCATACTTGCATTCATAATTACGGTTATCGGAAGCTATATACCCCTCAGCCATCAAGACGCACAGACATTAAGTAACGGTGTAAACGCGACTCTTAATGCACACAAGTCCTTTGGCAGCCGAACAGAATTCATTTTCTTCAACAATTTTTTCGAAGTTTGCTTGCCAATGTTCGTTCCCATAATTGGGCTTATATGGGGATTTTTAGTAATGGGTAATACTGGTCTTGCCCTTGGGGCTATATCTTCCGTACAAGGCTATCCTGTATGGATAGAACTGCTAAGCTTAGTGTTAACACCCGTGTTCTGGCTAGAATTCGCTGCTTATTCAACTGCAATGGCAGAAGGCATTTGGCTGACCCGCAGACTAATGCAACGGCGATGGCTTGAACTAAAAAACACTGCAATGCTAATAGGAATCTGTGCTGCCATACTGATCGTAAGTGCAATAATAGAAGTGTGGCTAATAGCCGTATTAGGCTAAAACCAAAATTGGCAGATAACCCTTTTCTTTTTAATCTTTCATTATTTCTAAACTTATATCTAAGGCTTTAACGCTATGAGTAAGCTCTCCCATACTTATAATGTCAACTTGCGCCGCCGCGTACTCCAAAAGGTTCTCGCCTGTAATTTTACCGCTTACTTCCAACAGCACATTGGCAAAACCAGCTTTCTTTAACATTTCACCTGCATCCTTAGCCTGTTTAGGCGAAAAATTGTCCAGCATAATAATGTCTGCTCCTGCCTTAGCCGCCTGCATTGCATCCTCAGCTTTTGTAACTTCCACCTCAATTTTTTTGCTAAAAGAAGCGTTCGCTTTTGCTTTTTTAACTGCACCCTCAACGCTTCCAACTATTACTAAATGATTGTCTTTAATCAAAACCATATCATCCAAATGAAGCCTATGTGGATCTCCGCTTCCTATGGTTACTGCTTTTTTATCAAAATAAAGCAATCCCGGCGCCGATTTACGTGTCGCAGCGATTTTCGCTTTAGCACCTGCTTTTTCAAGTTTATTTGTTAACGTTCGTGTGGCAGTTGCGATACCGCTCATTCGAGAAAGAAGATTTAGCATTGTTCTTTCAGCGCAGAGAATGGTTTGGGCATCTCCTGAGATTTCCATTAATACTTGTTTATTTTTTATTTTTTCTCCGTCAGCAACTTTAGCTTTAACTTTTAATCCTAAATACTCAGCGAGAATGATTGCTTCTTCAATTCCTGCAGCTATGCCTTCTTCTTTAGCTATAACTATTGCCTTAACAGTTAAATTTGGCGGAATAATTGCTTGCGCTGTTACATCGCCTTGCCCAATGTCTTCCGCAAGTATTTGCCTGAGCTTTTCTTCCAGAATTTTTCGTGGAACAAACATATCTTGTACTGTTGCGTTTAACCCTTAAATTGCTTGCTTTTTTCAAGCAGAATACGGGATAGTTAAAATAAATCGTCGACCTATCTTGTGTTCATATGCGATTGCTGTTAAGCTGTTCAGAGCTTGGCTTAGGCCATGTTTCCCGTATCATACCCTTAGGAAAGAAACTGGAGAAAAATGGTCATGAATTGTTCTTTTTCTCAGGCGGCAAAGCTTACCAGATGCTCCAGAAAGAATTTAGAAATGTTTACAAATGCACGCCAGTATCTTGGTATGAGAACGCCTATGGCATAATCACTTCTGCCTCGCTAATCAACGTTTTATTTCCTCTTCCACTGTTTAACATCGAAAAAAACAAGTTTGAAATAAAAAATTCCAGTACAATGGAAACTATACATCGTTACTATGACCTTAGAGAAAATATTCGTGATATTGCGCCTGACGTTCTTATCGCCGATGGTGACATAAACGCGCTTAGGCTTGCGCAGAAATGGGGGTTTCCCTCAGTTTACATCGCTAACATGATAAGGCCAAGCTACGGCTTCTCTGCTTTCCTTAATCCAGGCGAACGACTGATTGAACGATATGTAAAGCGGTGCTCAAAAATAATAATCCCAGATAATCCTCCACCGTACACTATATCTGAGTATAGTATTGGAAACTTGGATAATATAGGATTAAACGGGAAAGCTGAATTCATAGGAAGCTTCGTTGACACAACACACGCTAAAGGCTCACAAGAACACATTTTTGCACCCATAAGCGGACCACCAGGCACAAGAGCAAAAATAATGAAAACCCTCCTTCCAGTCCTTGAAAAACTCAAAACTAAATGCGTCATCAGCTTAG
Organism: Bathyarchaeia archaeon; assembly: GCA_050015395.1. Lineage (GTDB taxonomy): Archaea > Thermoproteota > Bathyarchaeia > Bathyarchaeales > Bathycorpusculaceae > Bathycorpusculum. The sequence continues at coordinate 42,662 of JBEKBM010000021.1, read as the reverse complement.
GAACGCCGGGAAAGAAAGTTACCGCCAAAATTGGAAATTGCGAACTTCACACTTGGCTATCTCCACACGAACGGCAGGAATGTATGAAAAACGCTAAATTCGTAATCTTTAGCGGTGGACACGCAACATGCTTTGAAACCATCAAATATTCAAAACCAAGCATCTGCATTCCAACACAACCTGAACAGTTGGGCAACGCTGCCAAACTTCAAGACTTAGGCTGCTCAATAACTATTAAAAACAAAGGCCAATTACAAAAGGCGGTTGCGAAAATGGAAAAGGAGCAAGAATCCTTCGACAGAAACATGCTGGCGCTCAACGAGTTCTCTAACAAGTTTAAAGGGTTAGACAGGGCAGTTACAATCATAGAAACCCTACTAGATTAACGCCGATTGCTATTTGCCAAGGTTTACACGTTTAACTTCGCCCAGTGGCGCTTCTTCCTCAAAAATGATAGCTTTAAACTTGTATATTTTAGCATCTTTCGTTAGCCAACTGTCCGGGGAAAGCCCTGCTTTGACGCAGCATTGGCAAAGAAATTCTTCTTCACACCATCCCCATTCAATAGGCACTTGTGGCAAAAGCAAACCCCGATAGAAGCCCCTTTCAACAATTAAGCCGTCTTCGCCAACCTTAATTTTACTCAAGTACTCCTTCGGATTCTTAACTTCCACAGGCTCTGGAGGCGTTAGCACGCTTACTTCAAAAACAACTTTGCTCAATTCCTTTAAGGTTAATGGATAAAACCGTGGGTCTTGTGTTGCAGCATTAATGGCAGAATCAATCACTGCTTCAACCAGCGGACTTGTCGGGTAAGGGTAACCTATACAGCCGCGAAGCTCCTTCTCCCCGTTCCTTAGACTATTTATAGTTACGAATACGCCGCATTGCTCAAAGAGCTTCTTGGGAGTCTCTTTTGGAGGTTGAATGGTTTTGCCTTTCTCCAATTTTTCGTTTACTGCGCTTCGAGCAAGTTGGATTAAGAATTTTCCTTCTTCTAAGCTTAGTTCAAACGACATAACGCTTCCCTTTCCTCAGTAACATGCACATAGGCCGCTGAATCCCTCTTCCAGTGAAAGATAAATTTGAAGAAAAATTGGTTTAAAACTTTACAGATTCTTCAGTTACGCCTTCCTTAGTTATAATAAGGAAGTCAATGCCATCGCCGCTCATTGAATCTCTGCTTATTGCTGACTTTATAGAACGCATCACGAGTTCTTTCGCTTCTTTTGCGTTCATGGTCTCTTTGTAGCCTTCTTCCAAAACACCTATAGCAATTTCTGTGCCCGAACCCACCACTGCGTATTTATCAGGTATAAGCGAGCCTAAAACATCAAGCACGAAAAGCGATGGACCTTCTTCATCTAAACCGCCGACAATAGTTTGAGTAATTAATGGCGCGTATCGACGGTTGAATAGGACATTTGCCATAAGTTTTGCTGCTGAGCGCACGCTGATTTTTCTGCCAGTGTCCATGCTGAAAAGATTAGCTTGCGCTTCCATTTCTTTAGCGAGAATTTGCATATCCCCAACAAGCCCTGCACAGGCAACGCCGATTCGGTCGGTTACTTTGAACACTTTTTTCCCGCCTTTACTCATAATGAAATAACCGTATGTTACTCTTTTTTCAGCAGCTAAGAGTACTCCGTCTGAGAAGACAACGCCAACTGTAGTGGCGCCTGGAATCCAGCCGTAGCCGCCTTGCTGAGCTTGTTGTGATGGATCTTGCATCTGTGGCATTTGTGGGATTTGTGGTATTTGCGGTAATTGTGGTCCGTATCCTTCCATAAATTTCGCCTTTTCCCGATGATATACACAAAACAATCTATTAAGCTTACTTATAACCATTCTATGACAGGCAAGGCGACTAAATATGACCGAGTCTAACCTCTGGAAGGTGCATAAATGCGGAAAACTAATCGGTTACATAACCGTGTTTGCAAAAGGCTTCCTGAATTTCCAGCAAGCATTAGGAATGTTAAGATAGTGATTGTTTGCATGGAATGCAAAGGCAAAATAAGCTTTTTACCGCAGAAACTTTTAACATACCCCTGCTTTCTAACTATGCTAATTAGGGAGTAGACCCTCTTGGACTCTGTCTCTATGTAAGTTGTGAAAGGAAGGCAAATGATAGAAATTTATACTCAAAACATTGGCGGCGTTTGGTTCGGAGTAGCCTATGCTCAAGAACAGATTGTAGCATCATCCTTTGATGTAAGCCAACAATTAACATTAAGCAACATTTTAGGAAATATACCGTTCAATGTGCCCTTTCAGGTTTTCCATGAGCCCTCAGCTTTCGCCAAAAACATTCTCGCTTATATAAAGAGCATTTATGATGGACAAAATGTTAACGCAGGCTTCTCGTTAGCTTTGACTCGTTTGCCAATTTACACGCAAAAAGTGCTTAAAACAGCTGTCGAGATTCCTCTCGGTTATGTGGCTTCTTACGGCTCAGTTGCCAAAGCGGTAGGTGGTGGACCAAGGGCTGTGGGAAACGTTATGGCGGCTAATCCTTTTGCACCAATCGTTCCCTGCCACAGAGTTGTTAAATCTGATTTTACGCTTGGCGGTTATGGTGGAGGCTTGAAAGTTAAACTCGAGCTCTTAGGCAGGGAGAAAAGAGGATTCTCAACTTCAAAAGAATTAGAAGTCAATGGGCGTCAGCTTCAGATATTCCCTGTTGAATACGTTCTAAGAAATTTGGCTTAACCAGACTTTTTTTGTAGACGGAAAAAATCCAAGCGAAGCATGCGGAATAACCATAGAAGGACAAAACAAATGGAAAACTCTGACAGAAAATGCAAGCAAAAAATCTTGAATCTAAGAAGCTATTTTTTTAGGTATTCTCTTTCTGAAAAATACAGTTGATAGTAGTATTATTACTGCAAACAGTGGCAGAATTATCCATGTTGGAAATTCTGGAACGGTAGGCGTTGGTGTTGAGGTAGAAGTTGGGCTTGGTGAAGCTGATGTGGAGGTAAAATTATTGGGTATCGTCACAGTTTGCACCGCACTGAAAGCACTTACATTACCTTGCACTAAGTAAGAATAATTGGGTATAAACGCACCATTGCTGCTTACTGCCTGCAATCGAAAATCTACTTTACCGCCTAAGGGAACGATTATTAACCCACTATCAGCATTAGGATATGGAGCATTAACATATTGCAGTGTTATTGAGTTAGAACTAGGGTTACCCGAGAGCGTTAAAACTGTTTGAGACCCAGAGGACGCAAATATAGTTATGTTGGAATCAACTTCCACGAGAGGAGTCCACTGTGAAGTGTAGTGACCTTTGTACTCCAACACATAATAATATGACATGTAAGATGAAGTGATTGGCGGATTTTGAACAGTAAAGAATGGTGGATTTTGAATAGTAAAGGTAATGTTGAAGTAAGTGACGGTATAGCCCTGCGTGGTAACTTTTGCGCCAGTGTACGGGTTAGTCGAATAAGTTGTAGGCACCGTATAAGAGCCGGTGATAGTGCTTACATTAAAAACCGGAGTGGGCGGTGTCTGAGCAAATGCTGGTTTAGCCATCATTAAACTTGATACGGCTAAGAGAACAATAAGAACTAATGAGAAACTCTTGCTGATACTACCCATACTTAGTCTTAGAGACGGTTTGACGATAAAAGGGTTCTTGTAAAAATTTCTTGGCACAAGATTTCTTGACTTAGTTAGAAACACGCATTTTCTTACAATAAAAGACTTATTAGCATGTATTCTACAAATAATCAACCGAAATTTCACATGAACCCTATTTCAACCGAAGACTTCACAGAACCCTTTAACGCAAATCATAAAAGCATGCGAACTTAACCTCAAAGGCGAGGAAGCACCGTTGGTTAATCGAGGTCTTTACGTTGGTAGATTTCAGCCTTTCCATTTAGGTCACCTTGGCGCTATCAAGGCAGTTTTAAAAGAAGTTGATGAACTCGTCATAGTTATTGGTAGCGCTCAGTACAGCCATAACTCCAATAACCCGTTTACAGCGGGCGAAAGATTAGTTATGATTCGCCGTACTTTGCAAGAGGCTAAAGTGGATTATTCTAAGCTTTGGATTGTTCCAGTTCCAGATGTCCACTTGCATATGTTATGGGTTAGCGCGTTGGAAGGTTACACTCCAAAGTTTAATGTTTGTTATTCTAATGAGCCGTTGACACGAAGGCTTTTCATGGAAGCAGGTTATCAAGTCAAAAACATTCCATTCTTTGATAGGAAACAATACGTGTCAACTATCATTAGAGAAAAAATGCTCCAAGATGACAGCTGGACGGATCTTGTTCCTAAAAGCGTCGCTGAATTCATTAATGAGATAGATGGGGTTAACAGGCTTAGAGATTTAGCTAGAACAGACAGGGTTTCTTAAACGACCATTTTTTCGTTTGAAGCCTGATGATAAAAGTGCCAAGCAAGAAGATAAACAGTGATTAAAACTATCAATTCAGCTAATACACCAAAATTCACCGCAGCTTCCAAAGCAAAAAAGTTGTTTGTAGCATGAAGCAGTACAGACGTCAGGTAGTAGGGTAGAGGTTTTTTCTTAGCGATACCGTAAGCAGTTATAGCCGCGCTTGAAGCATGAAAAATAACGCCTGGGATTCTAACAATCCAAGGTACATCATAAATGAAAACATACAAAAAGAATTCGGAAATACCGAAACCTAACCCAATCAGAATACCTAAAGTTACAAGTGACCTTTCGGTTTCCCCATGCCTATAGAATAATGGGAAAACTTTCGCTAACTCCTCTACGAAAGGAGCTACTAAAATAACCGCTAAAGCTCCGGGAAAAAGCGGGTAAAAGTTCGAAAAAAACAAAGCAAACGGAATACTCACTAGGATTCCAGATAAGAAAAAGAAGATTAATTCTCTAAGACTCGGTTTATGAATTGGTATGACGCATTGCTGTTGAGGCTTATCTTCCATGGAAAATGAGCTTCCTAAAAATAGTGAACTAACGCTTCCTTATCAGCGTTTTTGCTGTCCCTCAGAAACCCGCAGTTATGGGACTTTTTGGTTTCATTATTTCCCTGAGAACCACTGTTGCATAGGAACCTCTGAGCAGCATGAAGCTTAACTCAGCTTGGCAGTCTTTGCCCCCTGCATTTGCTAAAACATTTTGCAGCTTAAAATCTCTGATTGGAGTAACTGCCGTTCGCAAGCCGCCTTTGCCGCCAATTCTTGATAACGCGTTAATTCGCAGGTTCCCAAAATTGATTTCTTCTTCCTCAAGAACCTTTTTTTCTATTTGCCCCATGACCCCTTGAGAGAGCTTCTGCCTTAATCCAACAATAGGTAAAGCAACCCGCAGTTTTCCAACCTTAATCTGCTCATTAACACTATCAAGGGTTTCCGCGGTTACATTTTTTGCCATGCTAGTCAAGGGCAATCCAGAACGCTCAACAGCAACCACGAAATCGCCAACCTCAGCCTTGTTCAAAGAGTAACCATGCTTAATCCGCTCGCTGAGGAAACGATTAAAAATGTAAGACTGATGCGCTTGAACAAAAAGTTCTTGAAGCTTAACAGGCAACCTTTGAAAAGCGCCAATGAAATCATCTGGTTTATCGGCTAAGTGATTCAGCATTAACCTTTCAAAACGGAGTTGCTTAGGAAAATTTTCCAGTGCTTGTTTGAAATTTTTTGTTGATTGGAGTTCTTGGCGTGCTTGTCTTGAGGCTGGATGCTCGTGAACGCTTGGTTTAGCCAAAAAAAGCATTGCTGCCTCCTCAAAACTGCCTCTAACCAGAGCTTTTCCAACCAAATGTGTTATGGGACGGGTAGTTCCGAAGCGCTGATGCCCAAAAAAGTTTGGAATGCCACCTAAAGCTTCAAGCTCCTCAAGGGTTTGAGAAATTCTTGTTTCAACGGTTGTTTCCCTGAATTTTATGGCTTTGATTTTTATTGTGAAGATGTTGCCAAGCAGGTAAAATAATGAAAGAGCCTCACGAAGATAGCCTACAGGGTAGATTTGGATATCTTTAACATTAACTTTTGAAGCATCCTCTATCAAGCCATCCTCAATCGTCAAGTGCTGAGCTGTCACGGCTTTTGCGTCTTTAATGCCCGCAATCTGGACGCGCCTCTGGTCAACGCCAAGTTGTTTAGCAACGTTTTTGACGGCTATGAACGTGTCCCAGTTGCGCTTCACCAAAACGCACAGCAAATACCTTTGCTTTTGAAGAGTAGAACCTAAAATCCTGCCTGCAACAGCCCCGTTCACAGATGCTTTTGAGCCGTCAACAAGAACTTCTTCCACCACAAAGTCGTCAACATCTTCACGGATGACGCCCCCGATACCCAAGCTTCTGCTAGCGTAAACTTCGATGCCTAGCTGTTTATCGAGCGCCGACACAGGCAAAACCACTCGCCTAGAATAACTTAAGCTTACCAGTTAACCTATCAACCATTCCCGCTGGGGCAGGACCAATCCCTAAACATGTCACCGTGCCCTCAGGAATCTGCGTTAAACCCCTATCAACAATCAATGCATGCGGCAAACCCAACTGGCCTGCAGCCTCTTCCAATTCATGAAGCTCCTTTTCACTTGGAACCTTAACAGCGATTTTCCGTTGCCCCTCGTAAAGCCAAGCTTCCCACCACTTCTTATGATGCGTATAAGCATCTTGAGCAGCTGAAACCGCCGCGTGCCCAGCTTGCGCTGCAATTTTGCCTTTACCCATCTTCAAATCCGTGCGAAACACGAGAACCTGCTTGTATTCAAATTCGCCCATTCTCTTTTATCCCGCCTCTATGTTTAGCATCCAAGATTTTAAGTGTTTGCAGACAAGTAAAGCATAACAAAGTAAGCCATAGCTGCCAGCATTGAAGGTTTCCCTAAAACTTTAAGCATGAGCTTTCCTTGAAAGTCGATTTCATCCACATCGCTTAATGCTTTATCCACGCCCAACTTTCTGCAGATCCGCAAGACCTCATCCACTTTATCGTCTGACAGAGAATCAAGAAACCGTCTAAGTCTAAGCATAACACTAAAATCAAAACTCAACAAGTCAGAACAGCGCTTCTGATAAATCCGCAAAAAACCAGAGGAAACATCACCTTGCTTTATGGCTTCGCTAGCAGTTTCCGCCGCGATTTTGGCGCATGTTAACCCGAAAATTACTCCGCCGCCAGTGGTCGGTTTAACTTGTGAAGCGCAGTCGCCTACAGCAAGAAACCCGTTCGCATAAGCCCTGTTGATTGGACCGCCCAAAGATATGGCGTGATAGTTGATTTGTGTTATTTTGGCTTTGCCAAGCTGTTTAGCCGCAACTGGATGCTTAGACATTAGCTGATGCAGGAATTCACGGGGGTTTCCCTTGTTTGTTGCCAACCCAACCTTTGCAGTTCCATCAAGCCTTGGAATAAGCCATCCGTAAAAGCCAGGCGCGTAATTCTTGCCTAAGTAAACTTCAACCGCATCACGCTCAACGTCTTGTACGTTTTCTACTTCAGCTTCAACCGCATAGACGAGCCTTTTTGGCTTAAGCGCCGTTAAACCTGCTTGCCTCAAAAGCCTAGAAGAGACGCCTTCCGCATCCAAGGTAATTTTAGAATAAGCTTTCTCTTCTTTTACACCGTTTCTTTGGATATTTACACCTTCGACATAGCCATCCGATATAATCAAGGATTGGACACGGGCGTTTAAGACGAAACGTGCACCAGCCGTTTCTGCTTGCCCCGCCAAGTACTGGTCAAAACGTGACCTGTTCACAGCAGCAGTTACTGGACGGGAAAGGTGAAGTGAAAACTTGGTGCCAGCGGGCGAATAAAAGTTGGCGATGCTAAAAGTGTTTTCAACAATCCCCTCTGGAAGCGGATACAAACCCATGGTGCTTAAGCTTCGAATGCTCAGGTGCCCCGCGCAATGGGAAGGTAACCCAATTTCAGGGTGCTCTTCAAAAACGGTGACTTTAACGCCTAGTTTAGCCAAGTTTAATGCGGCATATGAACCAGCAGGTCCGCCTCCGATAATTATGGCATCTGGAGTATTGCCTGTTGGTTGCACTGTGTGCTTCATCATCATTATGTTAATGGACTAGTTCAATTCGGCGTTTTCCACGCGCCATTGAAGAAGTGCGGATTTTACCGCTTACCTCCAGCTTTAGTAGCAAATCATTGAAGTCTTTGTAGCCTAAATCGTCAAACTCTCCTTTCAACTGTCCAAAGAGCTCATCATCGGTCAAGTCGCCCTTTTTAGTGAGAACTTCCAACATAAAGAAGTAAGCTGGGCGGGTTTTCCAAGTTTTTATCTGAGGCATACGTTTTCCTTCTAAGCAACTGGTGTTGCTGGTTTTTGTACTTGTCGGATTTGCTGCATGAAGCTCTTGTACCATTTCTCCATGTCAGGAGTTACTGATGGACCCATTTCTTTCAACGCATCCTGGAAATCTTTCATGGTGACTTCGCCGGCTTTCACGTCTATTCTCAAAGCGTGCATTGCGGCTTCTCTGCATAAGGATTCTATGTCAGCGCCGCCATAGTACTTAGTCATTATTGTCAACTGGTTTAAATCAACATCTTTGCTGATTGGCATCCCTTTCGTGTAGATTTTGAGTATTTGCAAGCGACCCTTATCATCTGGTTCAGGCACATAAATTAATCTGTCAAATCTTCCAGGGCGCAGAACGGCGGGATCCACCATGTCAGGACGGTTGGTGGCAGCTATAATAACAATGTCTTGTAATGTTACTATGCCATCCATTTCTGTTAGAAGTTGACTTATGACTCGTTCTGAAACACCGCTGTCAGACATCCCCATACCACGTCTAGGCGTAATCGAGTCGATTTCATCTAAGAATACCACTGAAGGCGCTGCCATACGGGCTTTGCGGAATATTTCACGTATAGCTTTTTCTGATTCTCCAACCCATTTAGAGAAGACTTCAGGCCCTTTAATTGATATGAAGTTGGCTTCGCTTTCTGTCGCGACCGCTCTGGCTAACAGTGTTTTGCCGCAGCCTGGAGGACCATAAAGAAGTATGCCTTTTGGCGGTCTAATTCCAAGCTTAGTGAACACTTCTGGGGTCTTCAATGGCCACTCCACGGCTTCTATGAGGTGCTGTTTTACGTTTTCAAGTCCGCCTACGTCGTCCCAATGGACAGTGGGAACTTCAATGTACACCTCTCGCATGGCTGTTGGTGTAATTTCTTTGTACGCGTTGTCAAAATCACTCATTTGCACTTCCATCTTTTCAAGCACGGCTGGTGGAATGCGTTCTTCTTCAAGGTTAATCTGCGGTAGGTATCTGCGTAACGCTTTCATGGCTGTTTCTCTGCCCAGTGCGGATAAGTCGGCTCCTGTATAACCGTGTGTCATGTCGGCGAGGCGGTCAAGGTTGACTCCTTCGCCTTTTTCTCCTTCTTTGTAGGGGACTAGGGGCATTCCTCTTGTGTGTATTTGGAGGACTTCGTATCTTCCCTTTCTGTCAGGTACGCCGATTTCTATTTCTCGGTCGAATCGTCCGGGTCTGCGCAGTGCAGGGTCAAGTGCGCCTGGACGGTTGGTTGCACCGATGACTATGACGTTTCCTCTTCCGCTTAAACCATCCATTAACGCGAGGAGTTGTGCAACTACGCGCCTTTCAACTTCGCCTGTAACCTCCTCCCGTTTAGGCGCTATGGCGTCAAGCTCATCGACGAATATTATGCTCGGAGCGTTCTGCTGGGCTTGCTGGAAAATCTCTCGCAAACGAGCTTCAGATTCTCCGTAGAATTTGCTCATGATTTCTGGACCGTTAATGGAGTAGAAGTTAGCTTCTGACTCGTTAGCGACCGCTCGGGCTAATAGTGTTTTGCCGCAGCCTGGTGGGCCATGAAGCAGTACACCTTTTGGCGGTTCTATTCCTAAGCGTTGGAAGAGTTCTGGGTGACGGAGTGGCAGTTCGACCATTTCGCGAACACGTTGAATTTCTTCATGTAAGCCGCCGATGTCTTCATACGTAGTTCTAGGTAAGCCTTTGCCTTCAGGTGCTGGCTCGTTTAGAATGGTTAAGCGCGTTTCGGCTGTTACTTTTATTATGCCGTGGGGTCGGTTTTTTGAGACTGTAAATGGAATGGCGTGTCCCAGCATCATTACCAGGGTTGTATCGCCCTCCACGAGGGTACGTTCCATGAGGCGGTTTTTAACAAAGTTAGTGAAGTCTTCGTCAACATTTAGCCGCATATCAACTGGAGCAAGCGTTATACTCAAGGCTGTTTTGACTTTTGCTGGTTTCACGACAACGTATTCGTTTATGGCTACGCCAGAGTTTTTGCGTGTGAAACCGTCGATGCGGATGATATCACGGTTTTGGTCTTCACTGTAGGCTGGCCAAGCAATGGCTGACGTTGTGCGTTTGTTTATAATTTCTATTACGTCTCCAGCGCTTATGCCTAGTTTTTGCATAGTTCGCTGGTCTATGCGGGCGATTCCTCTGCCCACATCTCTTTGCCTTGCGTCTCCGACACGTAATTGAACTTCGCTCAAACAGAATCCTCCAAATAATCTGATGCTAAAGATACATGTTTGAAAGAACCTTTATGACTATATAAACTTTAAAGCGTAACGGTTGAGACTTTCAGGTGCTCAATAGTGAAGATTGATGGGCTTTTGTCAAAACAGCCGTAAGCGTTTTATCTGCTGGTTCTACGCACCATGAAAGCTTGCGCTTGGCTGACCCCTGGAATTTTAGCGAGTTTTTCTTCGAACTCGTCAACTATGCCTGTTTTGTCCTCTGGGAACTTAACTTGAACAAGCAGCGCTTTAAGTCCAAAAGCTATGGGTTCTTCTCCGTAACCTTCGATTGCTGAGAATTCAGGCGCGATGCTTTGGATTTTATTTTTGAGGTCATCAAAGTTTTCCACTATGTCTTCTGGAAAAACCTTGTATGTTACTAAAACGCTTCCCATGTTAAATCGCCTTTTATGGTCCTGTGAATCCGCATTTTGGGCACTTGTATAAGCGGCCGAATTTGCGGCATTTTCCATCACGTTTAATCTGGATTTCTCCGCAGTTGGGGCAGAGGAATTTTGTGGCGTCGCTGCCTGGCGGAATTGGTTTGCCGCAGCTTGTACAGGTAACCAAGGACAGTGTTGTTGCTCTTTCTGTCATAATCTACATCTCTTGCGCTTCTAATTGTAAGTCTTCCTTATATCTGCTATGCTTAAAATGAGGAGTCTTTAGGCCCTTTAGTGTTGCGTCTTTTTAGGTGAGGTGAAAATGAAAACGTTAGCGTCCAGATAGAGCACGTTTGTATCTCTCTTCAAGTTCTTCCTCGTATGCTGCGTGAGGGTCTATTTTGGAAACTGATTTGCCACTCTTAGCTATTCTTTCAAACACAGCTACAGCGTCAAAATACCTTTTTAGAATTATCTTGTCACCCTCCAGTTTGAATAAGACCTTGGAGCCAGATTCTATTTTCAGGGCTTTTCGCATTGCCCTTGGAATAACGACTTGCCCTTTTGAATCGACTTTTCTTTCCTCTTGAATCATTTTCTTATCACGACTTATAGAGAGAATTTTCACCTTAAGAGGCATTCGCAAGTTTATTAAGAAGGTTTCTTGCCTATTTTTATTGTGATAAGTTTTGGGCGTAGATTTCAAGGACCTTGTTCCGAAAACTCCAGTTAAGCTGGAAGATTTAGGTGGCAAAGTCATTGCCATCGATGCTTATAACGCGATTTACCAGTTTCTCTCCATTATTCGCCAGCCCGATGGTACGCCGCTAAAAGACAGCACTGGAAAAGTCACCAGCCACCTGAGCGGCTTATTCTATCGTACAAGTAACCTTGTAGAAATGGGGATAAAGCCCATCTACGTTTTCGATGGTATTCCGCCGACTTTGAAGGCGGCTGAGATTGAGCGGCGCAGGCAAGTCAAGGTGGAAGCAGCCGTGCACTATGAGAAAGCAGCGGCAACAGGTGACATAGCCAAGATGCGGATGTTCGCTCAAGCCACAGCAAGCATGAAAGATTACATGCAAGATGACAGCCGAAAACTTTTGGAGCTTATGGGGTTGCCGTGGATTCAGGCGCCAAGCGAAGGTGAAGCCCAAGCCGCGCAGATGACCAAACGCGGAGACGCAGATTACTGTGCAAGCCAAGACTATGACAGCTTGCTTTTTGGGGCACCCAAACTGCTAAGAAACGTAACCATTTCTGGCCGACGGAAGCTCCCCAGCAAAAACATCTACATTGATGTTGTTCCTGAGGTGATTGAGCTTTCCAAAACGCTAGACCAGTGCGGCTTAACCTATGAACAATTAATCGATGTTGGCATACTGATTGGCACAGACTTCAACCCAAATGGCATAAAAGGGCTTGGACCAAAAACCGCTTTGAAATTAATCAAACAGTATGGAACATTAGAGAACGCGCTGCCTTACGTAAAAAACGCTAGTTTCCCAGTTGAGCCAAATTGTATACGAGAAGTATTTTTGCATCCGCAGGTGACAGATAACTATAAGCTAGAATGGAGAGAACCAAACGTTGAAGGAGTCATTGACTTCTTATGCAGGCAAAGGGATTTCTCAGAAGACAGAGTCAGAAAATCCTTAGACAAAATGCTTGAAGGCTCCAAGAAGCAGAAGGGAAAAATGACGCTGGAAAAATGGTTCGGTTAAAGGTTAGTTTTGGCCATATTCGATTGAGACGCAAAAGAACTTGAAAGATAAGTCTTAAATCTGTAAAGCATAGGAATACAATTGAGCCAAAAAATTGACAAAAGAATCAGAAGTTGAAAAAACAGCAAGATTTGTTAGGCATCTTATTATAGGAATAATTCTTGTAGTTATTATTGTAGTTGGTTCAATCATTGGAATCGGTGCGTATTGGGCTTGGCATCAAGAACAAATTGTAAAAAATATAGTGACTTCTTTAACGCCAACAGCAACACCCAATTATATATCAATACCAACACCAACACCTGAAATTACGCCAACTACGTATACAATTTTTTTAAGTCCGTATTATGGGGTTTTAAATGGTGGAACAGTATTTCGAGTTGGTTTGAATTGTGGTACTAATTCACCTGTAGATATTACAATTTCAAGTGCCAATATTTTATACAATGGGGGTGTTAGGTAATAACTACGGAAATTTTGCTCCTCAACTTTTTGATGTCAATATGGATAGTATTTCGCAGATGACAATTAGTGCGGTGGTCATTGGGGGGGCTGGACCTAATGTTATTGAAATTAATTTACCACAAGGAGTTGGGAGTCCTTGGGTTTCAGGTGCAACAGTTGAAATTACAATCCAAACTAACACAGCACAAGGTTCAATGACAGTAACCCTACCTTCCTGAGTTTTTTGACTTTTTGATAAGTCTTAAATCTATAAAGCGTAGAAATAGGCTAATTCTTAGTCAAGAAACTTTGACCTATGAATCAATAGCTTAGTCAAGGAATGTTGACGGATAATATTTTAAGCATCCTCTGTTCAGTAAGAATTTAGGTATTGGTAACATGAAAAAGACCGTTACTTTAGCTATTGTTATTCTGCTTGTCGTTACTATCTCAATTGCCTCAGTCATTGTTATAGAATACGCTACAGGTAACAATTGGTACGATTATACAGCTAATGTTAAATCTCAGCAACTGGAAAGTGAAACACTAAACTTCATCAAAAATATACTCCAACTTGATTATACCAAATATTACGGAAAGGCTGGTGACCTTCCAAACCCTGAGAATCCTGCTACTTTTCAATACTTGATTAATTATAAGAACAGCACAGAACTAACGAATTACGAAAAATATCAACAAATGCTTGTCATAAGTTACATAGACATAAACCACACCAGCATTTCCTTTATGATTTCAACGCTGAACGGTTTGATTTCATATCGTGATGATACTGAAAACGTAATCAACCAAACAATGGATATTCTTGAAAGATACCAAACCGCTTATAACGCTCCCTACATTCAAAACTTTCGCAATTCCCTCAATAGCTATTCAGCCGTAGCTAACACTTCTCAGCAAATAGGCGATTTACGTCTGGATATGCATTCTGCATACGGAATTGAAAACATAACATGGAGCAGAGCAGTTGACAACATACCGAATAGTTTTGATACATTGACCTTGATTTTCAATAATGACACGTTTAACTCCTTTGAAGACAAAATGAATAGTTTTGTAATTATCTCTTCTTCAGTGAAAATCAGCCAAGAGCAAGCACTACAAATAGCAAACCAAGAAGTGCAATCTATTCAGAGTGTTGGATGGGATGGTGGAACAATCGGCATTTCAGGGACAACTATAAATGAAAATTCGGTAACTTACACTTTAAGCTTCCAACCAATCGGAAACATAACTTACGGAGAAACGGGTACTTTAGTTCCATGCTGGCAACTGAACGGAAATGTAACCTATCCCTTAGAAGGAAACACACTGTTAAATCCATATTTCAGCGCAGTGATACGAGCAGATACAGGTCAAATCCAAAAATTGCAGTTAGGCAGTTACTCAGTACCAACCTGAGAATTTAGCTTTTAGAAAACATGACTCTGAAAAAAAAATACCGTCATGAAACGACTGAATAAAGGTAACATATTAGTTGTTCGTGGGTTACTACGACCATTCAGAGATTAGAAACTTTGCTATATTGATAGAGTACATTAAAATGGTTAGGGCTATTACCGAGTACATTCAAGGGTTAGAAATACCTACCAACGAAATTTTACTAAATGTTTTAAGCAGTTAGAAACTTAGTAAAATAGGGGAAATTCCCTTTATCTTTTAACCTAACATTTCTAACCTATTGACATTTCTATAAGAATAAACCATTAAAAGGTTGCAACGATACTAGGCTAGTTTTGGGGAAAGTAGAAACTTAGCGTATTTATCGAATATGTACCGAAAAGAACAGATATAGAAAAATCTTAAATCTGAATAGCTTAGAAATAGACCAACATGAATAAAATAAGGCGAGAAAGAGTAAGAGAAGTATGGCTAGTTGTTTGGGGAATATTTATCGCTTTTTTTATTCAGGTCGTTTATGATGAGTTTGGTCATGACGTAAAATTTCTATACGGAATATCAATATCTTGCATTGGCTTAGTGGCTCTTGCTATTTCTGCAAAGTATCTTTTCTCAGAGAAAAAGGAAAAATAACTTAAGGCTAAAGACTATTTCTGTTTCTCTTAGGTCTCTAACTTTCAAGGTCTAAAAGTGCTAAGTTTCTCACTTTAAGAAGTGCGGGGGAAAGCCTAGCATGGTTAATAATTCTAACTATACCCAATTTAGTATTAAGAATTACAGTATTCTTACTTTACAGTAACACACTTCGCCAAGTTCCTTGGCATATCAGGGTCGTATCCTTTCTCAAGAGCAACATAATACGCTAAAAGCTGCAGGGGCACTACAAAAGGAATCGGCGACAGAACACCAGGAATGCCCTTCGGGACCTCAATGTAATCATCCGCCAACGCCTTAATCTCTTCATCTCCTTCCTCGATAATAGCAATTATGTGGGCGTCTCTGGCTTTCATTTCCATGATGTTACCGATCAGCGTCTTGTGGCAGTCATCCTTGGGGCAAATGAAAACTGCTGGGAAGCCGTTTTCAACTAGACTAATTGGGCCATGCTTGCTTTCGCCTGCTGGGAACGCTATCGATGGAATATAAGCGATTTCCATTAGTTTAAGTCTGCCTTCATAAGCAGTGGCGGTGCTGATTCCTCTGCCTAAGAAAAAGAACACTTTAGAATCCTTGTATTTCTTGGCGATTTGCTTAACTTTTTCCTCTTGCGTCTTAACTATTGTATCAGCAATTTCAGGTAATTTAACCAAATTCTCTTCAAGTCTGTCCATTTCATCCTGAGAAACTTTGCCTCTTTTCTTTGCCAATCTAAGCGCAAGTTGCGCCAACACGGAAAGCTGAGACGTAAAAGTCTTCGTAGCTGCAACTCCAATCTCTGGACCAGCTTGCGTGTCAATATAAACTCGGGAAATACGTGTCAAAGTAGAGCCGATAACATTAGTTAAGCTTAGAATCGTGGCTGCACGTTGCTGGGCGCAGGTAACGGCTGCTATGGTGTCAGCTGTTTCGCCTGACTGACTAACCGCTAAAATGGTGCTGTCAATGTTTACTGATTTGCCATGTTGTTCTATAAATTCTGAAGCGTAAACAGGGTAAGTGGGCAAGAACGCAAGCTTAGAGAACATGTATGAAGCCGCCAAACATGCATGGTAGCTTGTTCCACAAGCAACAAGAAAAACATCGTTCGCACGATCCAGAAAAGTTGTAAGCAAATCCAGATAATGCTCCTGCAGTCTTAGCGTGTTGCGAAGAGTTTCAGGCTGCTCATGAATCTCTTTGATCATAAAGTGTGGATAGCCTTGTTTAATAGCCATTTCAGCTGTCCACTCAATAGTTTCTGGTTCCCGACTGACAGGGCTGAGATCCTGAATTTTCTTAATCTCATAACCTTGCGTTGACAGAATAACCAGTTCACCATCATTCACCATGACTGCCTTGTTGGTGACTGGCAGAAACGCTGGAATATCAGAAGCGCAGAAAACACCGTTGTCATTGATGCCTAAAACCAAGGGGCTCTCATTTCTGGCGCAGATAATCTTGTCAGGCTCTTTTGTGGAGATTATGGCAAGGGCATAGGAGCCTTCAAGGCGTTTGAGGCTTTCTTGAACTGCCTCGGCAAAGGAGAGTTTAGGGTTCTGTTTGAGGGTTTGCTCAATAAGGTGTGGGATTACTTCTGTGTCTGTTTTGGAAACAAACGTGTGATCAAGATTTTGCAGTTCTGTTCTAAGCTCCATGAAATTCTCGATGATTCCGTTATGAACAACCATTATTTCGCCCGTGCAATCGGCATGAGGGTGAGCGTTCACTTTTAAGGGTGCACCATGCGTTGCCCAGCGTGTGTGACCAATACCTATGCTGCCTGGTAAATCGTCAAGATTTAGGATTTTGTGAACCTCATCAATTTTCCCTTGGTCCTTTTTTAGGAAAATTTTTCCATTAGATATTGTTGCTATGCCTACTGAGTCGTAGCCGCGATATTCAAGCCGTTTAAGTGATGAGTGAATTAGGGGAGCGGCGTTTTCTTCCTTTAAAACACAACCGAATATTCCACACATTTCAGAAGCCTTCGCTTTTCACAATGGTATAAGCTTATGGAGTCTGCGATTCGCTAATAAGGATTTTTAAGATTTCAGTCTCACTACTCAAAAAAAATTTTTAGTGTGTCTTACCCTTTATTCATGCAAGTGAAAGCTTCAAGCCGACTTGAGCCTAAATTTTTTGAACCATTATAAATAAATTTTTTATAGTACCTCCATGTTATCTACCTTCGATTGCACATGGATAAAAAACTGCTTCTCCAAGACAACGGCAACACCCAAGAAGTAAAAGAAATCAGCATAATGAACGATTCACAAAAACTAAAAATGATACTCGGCGGCTTAAGCTGGAAAATCCTAACAATGTTATCAAAAAAGGAAATGTACCCCTTAGAAATCGCGCGGCAGCTCGGTATGCATGAGCAAAAAGTCTACTATCACATAAGAAAACTAGCCCAAGCAGGAGCCATAGCCGTTGAGCGTGAGGAAAAAAAGAAAGGCGCGACAGCAAAATATTACAAAACAGTGTCACCAGCTTTCGGCATCGAGTTTCCGGACGGCTATAAAGCAATCCAAAACTTTTGCCTCTTAAGCATCGACAAGCAGCTTCAAGATTTCTTCAAAGAATTCATTAGCAACGGCGTTTTTGACGGAAAAATAGTTGT
Source organism: Bathyarchaeia archaeon (assembly GCA_050015395.1). Classification (GTDB taxonomy): domain Archaea; phylum Thermoproteota; class Bathyarchaeia; order Bathyarchaeales; family Bathycorpusculaceae; genus Bathycorpusculum. Next base: position 24,923 of record JBEKBM010000021.1, on the reverse strand, counting down.
AGGCAGCCCGCAGCCGCATGGTCCGTTTAAAACCAGCGCCAGAGACGGACACTACGCAGCGCACTTGGCGCTTTTCATTGGGCAATTTGCAAAAATGCCAACAGAATTCGCCGTGAAACTCGATGTTGACGTGAAAGTGGAGAAAGAGGAAAAAAACAATTTAATCCTTGTTGGGGGTCCAGGCACAAACCTTCTTACACAGGAAATAAACGAGTATTTACCCATCAAATTCATAATGCAATCTTCAGAGCAAGGGTTCTTGCTGGGCGGTTTATCATCAAAAAAGACTTTGCAGGTTTACACTTCGGATGTTTCAGGATTAATTGCTAAAATCGTGAATCCATGGGATAAAACCAAACGCATCGTGGTTTTAGCAGGAAACAAAGCCGTAGGAACAAAAGCATGCGTTTTAGCCTTAACCAACTTTTGGAAGAAAACACTAGAGAAATACAAGGGCGAGGACACCTTCGCAGTTGTGATTCACGGGTTTGATCTAGACGGGGACGGCAAAGTGGATTCCATTGAGGTTAACGAGTAATTGAGCGCTAAAGAAACAAGAGAAAACATCGTGGCATTCGGGCATGAAAACATTCAAGCCATTCACCCTTCAACTTTAATGTTTACAAGGGAAAAGCGCTTGTCAAAAACTGGCGATTGCGTAGTCGGAGTAGTTGCGGATAAAGCAGTAGCGGACTTAAACCAAGAATTCAAAGAGAAATTGAAAAGACCAAACGCTAAACTAACTATCATTATCGAGGCTGGAGGCTTAACTGAGCAAATTAACGCCTTCGGCTCTCCAAAATTGATTTTAACTCACCCAACTGACATAGTGATTAGAAAAAGCGATTACATCTCAGACCGAACTCTGGCAATTCACGCTGACAAATCAGCAAATGATTTACCAAGAGAACTTAGAGAGATATTAAAAAATCCTAAACAGAAAGTTAACATTACCCTTGTCATTCGTGGTTAAGCAACTTTAGCATCTAAAACAATCTGTGACTCGTAGGGTGCAGTTTCACGAATGCTCTTCGCGTAAAGAAACGCTTCCACTTTTCTGCCCGTTGACTCTACAGCTTGGCAAAAGCTGAGCTTGAGGTTCTCTATTGAATCAGGTGAACGAACGAAAGCATAAAAATGGATTATTCCACCCTGAGGCTTGATTGCTTGGCAAGCGGCATCAACAAACTCGATTGCTGTTTCAGGCAAATTCATTATAACCCGGTCAGCTGAACCCTTAAGCTTGTTTGCGGTAATTTGCCTTGCATCTCCGAGGATGGGGAAAACTCGGTTTTCAACCCTGTTTACCCTTGCATTTACTTTAAGCAACTCAACGGCGTCAGGATTAATATCAACAGCGTAAACCCTAACGTTTGGATTTTTTTTGGCAATTAGCACTGAGAAGGGTCCAACTCCAGCAAATAAATCCACCACAGTTTCACCAGTTTGCACGAGTGATGTCACACGATGGTGTTCATGTGAAAGCCGAGGCGAAAAATATGCTTTAGCTACATCAACATGGTACTGGCATCCAAATTCCCTGTGAACAGTTTGCGTTTTGTGTTCTCCGGCGATAAAAGTGAACTCGCGCAACCGGTAAGTTCCGCCTATTGCGCCTGCTTTAGCAAGCACAGTTATGATGTTTCTGTGCGTTTTTAGGATTGCCTCGCCGATAAGATTTTCGTACGCTTTCAATTCCAGCGGAATTTCGATGATGCCTATGTCTCCTATTACGTCTAACGCTTGAGGCAAACTCGCCAGCAAATGTGGCGGAAAATCTTTTTCGAGAACATGCAGGAGGGAATCCGCGGGAGGTCTCTTTTCAGCGAAAATGCTAGTTGATAATTGCGTTTCGGACACTTCGCTTTTTAGCGTTATCAACTCATTCTCATCTGGTTGCCTAAGTAAGGGGATGCAGAGGTTGCCTTCATCCCGCTGAATTTCCAATGACTTATCGATAAGTTCAAGTTTATTGGCTAATGCTATTGCTCTCTCGCCTTGTTTTTTTGGAACTTTTATGCAAATGGTTGATTTGGGCATGCAATCAGCTGCTTTTTTCTATCCTGTAGAGGTTGTTTACTTTTTGAGTGGTGAATTGGACGTTTAACATTTTTTCCATCAGCCAAATGTTAGCTTCAATATGCTCTGAAATTGTTCTAACCAAAAAGGCTGATTTGCCCTGTGCCAGCGCCATGTAGGGAATGAGCATATCTGCCAAGTAAACATCAACCGTTGGCTCAACAGTTAACTCGGTTAAAAGCTTTTCAGCGGCTTCTTTTCCAACGGCTTCACTCATTTTACGGAGTTCACCTATTGCGTCAGCGCCTATTATTACGCCTGTGTCGGTTTCAGCCCACAGAACAATTGAACTACCTTTTTGAAAAGGGTTAGACTGGTCGTTTACAACCTCGATAGACGCATTATAGCCTTTTTGTGAGAGGCAGTCTTCTGCTGCTTTTGCTTGCCGCTCTGCCACTTGCCTATCAGCCAAAAAAGTGCAGACTGAAACACCCTTAATGCCTTTGACCTTGCCAAAATTGTGAAGCTGAACCGGTTTTAGCGTGCGGTTAGGCTTGACGGTCATTGTTGCTTCACCCATTCCTTTCGGGTAATAACCGTATTTTTGCACGGTTATGTTAGAGTCAGTTCCCATCTGTTTCAGCGCTGGCAAAAGAACATAACACATGTAGTTGATTGTAGGCGCATGGGTTGTGTCTGTTCCGCCTTTGGCTACATGCAAGTGCACAGGATTATCGGCGAACAAACAAACAGGTAAAGTTGCAAGTAGCAGCATCGGGATGCTTCCAGCGGTTTCGATTTCTGCTTCAATGTTACCGCCTTTTATTTGCTGGGGCATGAACCAAAGTTCCCTTGAGCCTAAAGCTGCGCCTTGTACTTTGGCGTTGCAGAGTTTGGCCGCTGTCAGCACTGCTTCCAAATGCTGAGGTTTTAAGCCTGGTTGCGGGCGGCTCTGTCTAATGTTGCATATATGTAGTGGCTGTTTTATGATGGCTGCCAAGGCTACGGAAAGGCGAAGTATTGTGCCGCTTCCGCTTTTTTGGCTTCCGTCGATTTCAATCATGCCCTATTTTCTCCCAGACTTAAGTTATTGTGTTATTGCAAATAATTAATAAGCATCTTGGATTATTTAGAAGTTTAAGGGAGCGTTTGTATGAGCACTGACAAAGAAAAGCTCAATGAGCTAGTCGGAAAGGTTGATAAAATTCTTAAATCTTTAAGCGACATTTCAGAAGAAATGCGTTCCGTTTCATCATCAATGAAATCTCTCGCGGGGGGTCAAATTACCCAGCCGACAGCTACTCAAGCGCCTACACCGCCTGAGGCTGGTGCAAAACAGAGGTCGCTTGATGAAATTCGCATGTCATTTCCTGAGGAGCTTGAGGCCCGATTAAGCTTTGAGGAGAAGGGCGATTACATGATAATTAAACCGAAGCAGTTTTTGGGTTCAGAAAACTTTGCAAAAATTGCTTCCGCAGTGAGAGGCATGGGCGGAGAATATATCAGCGCCGGAAAAGATTCACATTTTCGGGTGCCAAAGAAAAAAGCGTAACTTGCCTATCGCGTCTCAAAGTCGCTAAATTCTCCACGATAAGGTTCCCACGCAACATCAACGTTTGTTACTCTTGCATAAGAAGGGCCATGATGGCAATATTCCACAAGTGCCCTAACAGCTTCTTCTTCACCTTCAAAAACTGCTTCAACTCTGCCATCAGGCAAATTTCTCACCCAACCTGCAATTCCAAAGCTCTCGGCTTGCCGCTTAGTTTTTTGCCTAAAGAAAACGCCTTGAACCATGCCGCTTACAAACACGTGTGCTCTGGTTTTCATGGGTTAAATCTTGTTTTGGCGGTTTAAGAGGGTTTCACTTTCAGTCACCCCTCCCCTGCTTGAAAGAGTCGTTTCATGGCTTGTTTTAAAAGAGGTTTTTCGCATACTGCGTGTTGGTGAGTGCGTCATGTTCAAAGGGAACAGTGGGAAACTGATGGTTTACGCGTCAACTGGTGCTCCAGGCAGGAAACGGTTGGCGTCGGTTAGAACTGCCACACAGGAAACGGCTAAACGATTAAATTTAAACTTTGAGATGGTAAAATTCGATGGGGTAGGTTCTCCGATTTACGTTTACTATGAAGAAAGCGATGGCGATGAGCCTATTCCGCTATACTGTGATGAAGGCAAAATGTCTGATTTAGAGGGAATATGTTCAGCGTTGAGGAGTATGATGTTTGTTTTGTCTTTTCATCCTAAGCATGCTGCGCTGAGGCAGATGAGAAAGGAAATCCTTAAACTTTCCTGAAACGGATTGCTTGGTTTTCCAATATCACTTCGTAAATCTGGTTTACATCAAAGCTAATGCCTAAATTGTCGTATTCCTGCTCGGTTAAAAATAGGATTATTTTTGGTGTGGCAAGTTGGGTTTTTTGCGGCAGGAAGGGCATTTGCTGTTGGAGTGCTTGCATGATGTCTTGTGCCATTTTGGCTTCATCTGATTGTGGTCTTAGCACGTAGGGGTTGACTTCTTGCTCTTCAAGCAGCTCGATTCGTTTTCCAAGGTTGCCGTCTAAATCACGGGTGGACTCAATTTTGTTTACTCTCACGCGGAACATTCGGGATTCACTTCTAATTTAGCAAATATTCAGTCACAGATTTAATTCTTTACACTAATTGCATGACTGTTTCATTATCAAGGTAATTTCCTGCTCCGAAGCCCCGCAAAGACCCGAGAACCTTGGACACTTCCTCTTTAGATTTGGGATTATCGATTTCCCTAAGATTGTTGAACCTTATGAAAGTCATCATTTCTCTGCCGCCAGCGAAGCTTTTGTATTCTTCAAACGATTTAAAACAGCTTTCACTGCCAAACTTTTCCCATAATTCCTCGTAATTGCCAGTTAAGCGTTCAAGAAAATCTGCTGTACCCAAAACCTGCTTTTTTATAGTAACATAAAATAGTAAAAGCTGAGCATGTTTGGGTGCAACTTGATTTTTACGGATAAAAACATGTATTCCAATATTAGCATTGTTACGTTGGCACAATCGGCTCCAATATTCCTCACCAATCGTTAAGATGAAAGCACAGCGTTCACTTGCCATGGGCTTCTCTCCTTGAAAGAGTATTAGAGGCGGTTGCCGAAATAACAGTTTCGCATGTTCGCTACTCTGTTGCTTGAGGAGAATCACTGTGTGCTTGTTTCTTGATTTCTCTGATTCTCTTGTCGATCTGTTTTAGTTTTTCCTGCATCATTTTGACTGTTTCATACGTATGCTTTCGCTCGTGTTCGAGGTGTTCGAGATTTGCTTCGCTGTCTGGTGTCTCTTCAAGAAAGGGAGTGAAAAAGGAAGGCATGTTCGGCACAGCCGTGGCAGTCTCGATGTTGAGGACGTCTCTGGCGAATTCTCGGAAAAGGTTGCCGATGTTATTGGAGATTTCAGCTTGTTTTACGATGGCTCGTCTAAGGATGAGTTCTCCTGATCGGGTGATTTTGTAAACTTTTAGCTTGCGGTTTTTCTGGATTTGCCATTCGCCATTGATATACCCTGATTTTTCTAGGTCGCGCAGGATTGGGTAGACGCCGCCTGCGGTGGGTTTCCAGAAGCCCTTGGTTCGGTTGTTGATTTCTTTCATGATTTCGTAGCCGTGGGAGGGTTTCTTGTTTAGAAGTATGAGGACTCCCATGCGTATAATGCCTTTTTGCGCTTCTTTTAGCCAGTTTGCTGTTGTCTTCTCTTCAGTTTCAGTTGTCATGAGTGTTTCAAATCTATATTGTATTTGGGTAATACTTATATCTTACCGCAATATATTGCAATGAATAATATTGCAAAATGAGGTTATTAAAATGACTAATGATTCGATAATCGAAGTTAAGAACCTTACGAAAATGTTCAACGACTTCGTAGCGGTTGACAACATCTCGTTCGACGTCAAAAAGGGCGAGATTTTCGGTCTGCTCGGTCCCAACGGAGCTGGCAAGAGCACAACCCTACGAGTGCTATCCACGTTGGCCGCGCCGACCAAGGGAACCGCGACGATTGGTGGCTACGACATAGTGAAAGATGGTACAGAAGTCAGGAAACTGATAGGTATAGTTTCCGAAAAAATGATAATGTACAATCGTTTGACGGCTAGGGAAAACCTGGTATTTTTCGGAAGTCTCTTCAACCTTCCCAAAGATGCCTTAAACAAAAGAATAGACGAGTTGCTTGAGCTGGTTCAACTTACCAAATGGAAGAACGCTCAAGTGGGCACGTTTTCGACAGGCATGAGGCAGAGGATGAACGTGATACGGGCGCTGCTGAACATGCCACAAGTGCTCTTTCTCGATGAGCCGACTCTGGGTTTGGACCCTCAGTCTTCCGTTGAGATTCGCGAATTCATCAAAAAACTCAACAGGGAAAACGGCACCTCCATAATCATAACGACCCATATGATGGTGGATGCAGATCTGCTGTGCGATCGAATCGGCATAATGGATCACGCCAAAATAGTGGCGCTGGATACTTCGACGAACTTGAAAAAAACGATTTCAGGAGCGGATACAACAATATTGAAACTTGAGATCGGAAATCTATCACCTAAAATTATTCAGGTAGTTCAAGATTGCAAATGCGTGGACAATGTTTCTCAGGAAAACTCGTTGCATTTAAGAGTCATTAGCCACGGTCAAGAAGCCTTCGACAATGTAATTGACGCGATAAGAACTGCGGACGGAAAAATAAATTCCATGGAAAACCTGCAACCCACACTTGAGGACGTGTTCCTGCACATAACGGGTCACCAAGTAAGAGACAGCGCGGACCAGAAAATACCTATGGAAGAGCATAGGCATCACAGGGCTGCGCCGAATAGGATAAGGTGAGATAAAATGGGCGCAAAATCCTTACTTTCACACTCCGTGCGCATCGCTTGGAAAGATCTAACAGAACTATTCAGGAACCGTTTGGGGGTAGTTCTGCTTATTCTTATGCCCTTGTTCATGATGGCTATGATTGGTTTTATCTATCCATCAGGCAACACCACGATAAGCAACATGCCTGTCGGGGTGGTGAATCAAGATTCAGGCTTTAACAACATCACACTTCCAAGCCAAGCCTTCCTCACGGGGTTACAGCAAATCAACACTCAAACGCACATGTTGAAGCTTTCCAACGCTACAAGTATGGCTGACATCAAGAACGAGATTCAAAATAGCAAGATTGACGGCGGCATAATCATTCCCATCAATTTCTCCGACTGCATCATGAACGGAGAACAGGGAACACTGATTATCATTACTGACCAATCCAACCCGACAATATCAGCTGAGTTGCAGGGGGCTTTGACCGGGGTATTTGGGGAGATGAACACGCTGCTTGCGCAGGAAAAAGTTCAACGTCTATCTTCAGCTGTAACTGCGAATGACTCTTTGGCTATCGTTCAGCCTTACGTTGTTAAGTCGGAAGGTGTTGTTTCTGGAAATCCAAGTTACTTTAACTTCATTGCCCCTGGAATAATGATGTTGACGGTTATGATGAGCGTCATGACTGGGCTGCCTGTGGCGATATCTCAGGAGAAGGAAGTTGGCACTATGGACGGCATGATGGTTGCGCCAATCAACCGGTTATCCATCATTCTGGGAAAATCTTTGGGTCAGACCGCTCGTGGCTTACTCCAAGGCTTCATAATATTGGTATTGGCTGTAGGACTGTTCGGTATAGCAATCCACGGAAGCCTTCTGCTCGTGTTCGCTTTGCTCCTGCTAGGCGTATTCTCATTCGTCGGCTTAGGCATCGTGATGACGTCTTTCGCTAAGGATCAGGAGACGGCGCAGATGATGATGATGACGTTAATGTTTCCAATGATGTTCCTCAGCGGTGTGATGTTCCCGATACAGTCGATGCCTTGGTACATGCAAGACATAGCCAAATTCCTTCCGTTGACGTATGCTGCTGATGCTCTGCGAAAAGTCATGGTGCTAGGTGCAGGAGTAGGCGACATCTCTATGGACCTGATAATCCTGATAGCGTTCGGTGTAATCATGATTGCAATTGCGGTTCCGTTATTTAGAAGGATGATGACAAGGTAGGAGAAGCTGGTAAGAAAACTTGAGTACCCTCTGCTCTAAATGCCCTTTCTTTCAACTTGCCCCACTAATAAAGCGCAAGAACGCGCGCAAGAGATGCCGCATCGAGCCTCAAAGGCAACTGCGAATCTACGAATGCAAAGACTTCCCTAAAAAGGGGCTCTTCAGGAGACTGAAGTGAACATTTTTCTTCTTTTTCTTTGATATTAGTCCTTAAATTGAAGATTGAAGGCTAAAACCGTTTTTACTTGCTTTATTGACGGCTGTTTTCAGCAACTATCCCCGTTACGGTTTTATATGTTGCACGCGTAGAACTGGAAAGAAGAGAAAGAGCTATGTCTGATACTGGAGTAACCGTAAAGAAAAATGTTGACTTCTCCGAATGGTACGTAGAAGTTGTTTTGAAAGCTGGACTTGCAGATTACGCCCCTGTAAAAGGCTGCATGATAATCCGTGAAGACGCTTACGCTATATGGGAGAAAATCCAAGAAATCCTAAACAAAAAAATCAAAGCCACAGGACACCGAAACGTGTATTTTCCCATGTTTATCCCTGAAAGCTTACTTACAAAAGAAGCAGAACACTTCGCCGGTTTCACGCCTGAAGTGGCATGGATCACTATGGGCGGAGACACCCCGCTGGAAGAGAAGTTGGCTGTCCGACCGACCAGCGAAACCATAATGTACGCTACCTTTAGCAAGTGGATTCGCAGCTGGCGAGACTTACCCCTCAAGATTAATCAATGGTGCAACATTGTGCGATGGGAAACAAAAGCCACCAAACTGTTTCTGCGCACAAGAGAGTTTCTTTGGCAAGAAGGTCACACAGCTCACGCCACATGTGAGGAAGCAGAGGCAGAAGTCATGTACGCGCTAAACGAGTACAAGGACATAATGGAAAATTACCTTGCAATTCCAGTGCTTGTGGGCACAAAAAGTGATAGCGAAAAATTTGCTGGAGCCCTCTATACTACGGCGTTAGAGGCGATTATGCCTGATGGTAAAGCGTTGCAGATGGGAACAAGCCACAACCTTGGCCAGAACTTCGGCAAAGTCTTCGATGTCAAATTTATTGGTGAAGACAAAATGGACCATTATGTTTGGCAAACCAGCTGGGGCATCACCACTCGGCTTATCGGCGCTATGGTTATGGTTCACGGCGACGACAAAGGCTTAATTATTCCTCCCAAAGTGGCGCCTATACAAATTGTCATTGTTCCTATTCCTTACAAGGGCGCAGAACCAGCCGCAATAGCCGCTAAAGCAAAAGAAATCGCTGAAACTCTCAAGGCTAAAGGCGTAAGCGTTGTTTTAGATGACCGAGAAGAGTACACGCCAGGATGGAAGTTTAACCAGTGGGAACTCAAAGGAGTCCCCATCAGAATAGAAATCGGTCCACGAGACCTCAAGCAAGAGCAAGTGGTAATGGTAAGACGAGATACCGGCCAAAAAACGGCAGTTAAAGAAAAAGACATTCCAGCTACTGTTGAGAAGCTTCTGCAGGAAATTCAGGATAACCTGTTTGCAAAAGCCAAAGCCCTACTTGAAGAAAAAACCAGCACTGTGCAGAGCTATGAAGAATTCAAAAAAGTCATCTGTGACAAAGGCGGCTTTGTCAAGGCAGCATGGTGCGGCAGCGCGGACTGTGAAGCAAAGATTAAGGATGAAACAGGCGCAACCATCAGAGTTCGACCCTTCCAGAAAGAAGAACCGACGACGAACTGCGTTTACTGCGGGCAAAAAGTTAAAGAAATGGTGTATTTTGCAAGAGCATACTAATCGAAAGCTGGCTACTCCTCCAATTTAACGTATGCCTCGAGCTGTTCAGCTGCATCATGTAAACCTAGCCGTGCCAAGGTAGACTTCTTAGGTATTCCCTGCTCATCCCAGCCTCTTTTCTCATAGTAAGTGCTCAGCATACCGTTGTATTTTTCGTAATCAAGCATAGAACCTTTTAATGCGCCTTCTGCTAAGGGTTCTTTAAACCACCTCATGGGCGGAAAATCCAAGCTGCGCGTCCATTTTTCCCTGTACTCTCGCACCCAAAATGCCCGAATTAAATTGAGTATTCTATCGCTGATTTGGTTTAACTGCTCTAAAGAAAACTCCTTTCCAGTTGCTGCCCGCAAGTATTTTTGGTACCATTCAAGCTCAAAGCCAAGCGAGTTGTAAGGGAAACGACACACGGTTAATGCTTCGAATACTCCGCCACGGATAAGCTGGGTTTCAATGAGATAATCAATTTTTCCTTCGTCATAATTTCCTCTGCCCGCTTTAATCTCCCACGTTATAACCCAAGCGTCTTTATGGTGGGCGCCAATGGAGCTGGTACCATAGGCTAAAGCCATACCGGGCGCAGCATGGCAATCATAAGCGGAAACCTCCAAGCCCTTAACATGCATTGCCCACTCGCTCGACCCATTACCAATGACTTTGGAAGCGGCTCGGACTCCTTCAGCTAAGACCGCGCCCAAACCTCGCCTGTAAGCAATATCCTTAATCAACGCTTTAATCTCTTCAAACTGCCCCCACCGAATCTTCTCTGCTATCAATCCTTTCTCGGAGGCTTCCATGGCAAAGCCAAGCACGTTCCCAAGAGAGATAGCATCAAACCCAAGCTCGTCTGCCATGCGATTCAAAGTAGCTACTTGCGCAAGATTCCCCAAACCAATGTTAGAACCCAACATAATCACGTTCTCATAATCCAACTCTGAATCTTTTCCTTCGCTGTTTTTAACAACATTGCCGCATGTCATATTGCACTGTGGGCACCCACGGTTCGAGACTTTGATTTTTTCCATGGAAAATCCGCCAATTTCTTCCGCTTTATCGAAAACTCCTTGCCTGTAATTGAAGGTTGGAAGAGCACTGTTCTCTTGTGACCATTCTACTGTTGACATGGTTCCTTGCCTTTTCCAAAAAGCGTAGAGCGGTTTAGCTAGGACTTCTCGGTAACCATCGGCAGTCAGCTTCTTCATTTCGTCTGGGTCTGCAAGCGGGATTTGCGCTGTGCCTTCAATTACTATGGCTTTCAAATTTTTGGAGCCCATGACAGCGCCCATTCCAGGTCGCCCGCCCGCACGTCCCTCTTGCGAAACAACAGTTGCAAACTTGACTTGGTTCTCTCCAGCTGGACCAATAGAGACGATGCCCACGGTGCGCGAATATTTCTTTACCAGCTGCTCATGGGTTTCAAAGGAATTCAAGCCCCAAAAATCCTTAGCATCCACAAACTCGCAGTCTTTATCTTTGATATGGAGAATGACTGGCGTTTGCGCTTTGCCCTCGATGATTAGTGCATCGTAACCAGCCCTGCGCATATTCACAGCCGCTAATGTTCCCATGTTTCCGTCACCATAACCGCCAGTTAAAGGGCTTTTCGAGGCAACAACAAGTTTGCCGCTGTTTGGTAAACCAATGGCTGTCAACGGTCCAGTGGCAAAAATCAGTTTGTTTTCAGGTGATAATGGGTCAGTTCCCTGTTTAAGGGTGTCCCAGAGGATTTTGGCTGCGAAGCCTCTGCCGCCCAAAAAATTTAACGCTAAAGCTTCATCATATTTTTCTGGAACAGCCTTACGTTTGGTTAAATCTATATTTAGGAAAGTACCAGTCCAGCCAAACATCTTTGTTCACCAAAACCGTCTGTATTCAAAGAAGAATCGGGAATAAAAATATGCTGAGAAGCAACAGTTTTACTCTTCCATTCGTAAATACAAGTCTATTCATGCTGCTTAATTTTAGTATACTGTTAAGTTATTTGTCATGAAATTTAGAACTAAGATGGTGACTTTCTGAGGTTATTTATCTGTCAGTTAAAATGGCAAACTTAAATTAAGTGTATCATCTATTGAGAATTGCTCCTACGTTTTTTAAGCGTCGGACACTAAACATTGATGACTCGAGGAATTGAAATTTGGGAAAAGTTAAGACTGACCAGGTTAAACGAACAGGAAAAACACTTATGGAACGTTTTCCAACTAAATTTACCACCAAATTTGATGAAAACAAGTGTTCAGTTGACTCTTTAACGCAGGGAACAACCACGCGAGTTAGAAATCAGATTGCTGGATACATAACCCGTACCTTATCATTAGCTCAAGCCAACTCTTCAACCGAACCTGATGTTGACGAAGAAGAATCGGAATAAACAATCGTCTGTTTGGACATTCATGTAAACTTTCTGCTGGATATTTGGTTGGTTCTTTTAACCAAAAGTTTTATCCCAACTTCAAGACGTAATTAATTGTGACCGATGATGGCTAACCCTTCAAGTCTTGACAATCCCGACCTTGCCTATTTTCTTGGTTTACTCATAGGTGGCGGAGAATTTGACTCAAACTCTATAACAATTGATTTTCCATATAAACGCTGGGCACATGAAGACTACCGCATATCACCAGAATGGTTTAACGATTCAGTGTCTAAAATAGCTCCACTTGTGCAGACTCTAATCAACGCTAGAGCTACGCCTCGATACATCACTAATCACACACCGCACTTCTACATCAAAATAGAACCAATTCCACAACTTCTAAGTCAAACATTGCAAATCTACGGCATCAGACCTATAGGAAAACTAAGAGAACATGCTTCCCTTGAGGTTCTCGCCCCAGCTATGGATGCTGAATGCAGAAAAAGATTCATCCAAGGACTAGCAGACGTCATAGGCAGTTGCAGAGCAAGTCACCGACACAGAACCTTAGAATCCACAATTATTTCCTTTGAGGTATTGGGCAAAAACTGGAAAATGCCTATGCAACTCTGTCACCTATTATACTCGCTGAAAGTTCCAGTTGACCAAATAGAATACAATCACCCTAACATGCACTCAGGAAGCAACCCAACGGGTTATTGGAAGAAGGGTCACAAAATACGGGTTAAAGCTGGCGATTTTAGACAAATAGGCTATGGCTTAGACTGTAAACGCATCGGTCTTGAGAAACTGCTCGAAAAAGAACAACATGCACGCGGAGAAATCAGCACAGGAGAATTATGTCCAAGACCTAACCGAGGATACAAACTTGGAAGACCAAAAGTTCACCATAGAGACGAAAATTCACTTGAACTACCACCTCAAGTTAGAGGACACTTCATCCACTTCACAGATATATGCAATGCGCAAGGTTGCCCCTACGCACCGAGAGCATGGTTAGATGCACAACACAAAAGACTCGGCTATTAGAACTGAAAGCAGTTACTATGATGAAATTTGTGCAGTCTTACAGGAAAATATGTCTCGCGTCTTAACGCCACTTGGAGAGTATAATGTACATTTTCAGAAATGTGGCACAAAAGACATGCTTTGGGGGCTTCAACAGATTCACAAGTCTATAACTCAAACAGAGTACATACCTAATCAACGCGACCAATTCACCCAAGATTTGTTCGTTGACATTGTAGGTTCAGTATGTCCAGAAGGTGAAATAAAAAGAAGCACACGAATTATCTGTGAAATAAAAATAAAAACGTTAACTCTTAACGATTATGCTCAACTACTCGGTTACTGCGTAACTGCCAATGTAGAACATGGTTTACTAATTTCTGTCGATCAGGGTGTATCGTCCCGCTTTGACAGCAACTTAAGGCGCAATGAAAATTTAAAATCTGTTGAAAGACCTAACGTCACCCACAAATTTGGAATACTCAAATTTAGAACAAGAGGAAAAGAAATAGAGTTTAATGAAATTGGCTATTATCAGTCATGGTATGTTCTCGCAAGAGCATTAGTTCGTTCCATAAACAAAATTGTCTAAGTTGATGGTTTTCTGTACTGTACCTTTTGTCAGAGTGACGATGGTTTCTCTTAGCTCAAAACTTCGCCGTTGACCTGAACGCCTAATTCGAGCAAGCTGTATATCCTCAACGTTAAATCCGACTGCTTTGCCGACTTTCGCCAAAAGCAAGTCTGTTGGAAGATAGGTTCCAGCAATCAGCGAATCACCAATGACAACCACAAAGCGACCATCATCATCTAAGCCTCTGTAAACCTTATCAAACGTTTGGTATAAATCGTTAAAGTACTTCTTGATGACTAAGTGCATGTCGTTTCTTCTGAATGTCCCCTTATTTTGTACTCTTAGCCGTACATTTTCTATAATCTTGCTGAGCCATTCATCTTCAAAAAGAGTTGCTTCTTTTGCAAATTCTCGTATGGCGGTTCTTGATATGTTGTCGCAAGCAACCATCTGGTCACGTAATTTTCTCAGATCTTCATAGCTAGATGCTTTGCCAAGCCAAGCCAGTTCAAGCTTGTAGTTAGTGACATAATCTAGTCCATTCGCGTAAGGTGGACTTGTAATCACTAATTTTAGACTATTTGGTTCATAGGTATGTGTACGAGAGTCACCTGTCACGATTTCAACGTTTGCCCATTCACTTCTTTGCGTTTGTAAAGCTTGTAGGTCATTTATCATCTGCGCAACTTTTTCTTGGAAGTACTGGAAAGGTGCATCTGGGGTTAGTATCTTCTTTTTTGCATAACCGAGACAAGGTGAACGTTTCAAGTTGCTTGAAGCCACTAATATACTTGCAAAAGCCAACAAGAATAATGATTGCACATTAGAATCTTCAACTGTTAGTATTGACTCTTTCAGAACGGAAAGAGCATGAAGTATGTTATCGCTGAAGTGCGCGGTGGTTTCTTTTAGGAAGGGCATTGGTACGTTGCCCTTGAGACTTTTCCATAGTTTGCTTATTCGTTCTGCTTCTTGCTTTACGGTCGTAACGTTGATTTGGTCGGGTTCCCATCGGGTTTTAACTTTAGCCATGAATGTTAGAAGCGAACTTAATTCTACTCCGACTGAGTTGAGTTGCTTCATTTTTGCACACACGAGTACCGTTCCGCTTCCTGAATAGCAGTCTGCGACCATGCTTCCTTTTGGGAGTTTGTATTTTGATAGTACTGCGTCAACGAAGGTGGATGAGAAACCTTGCACATAAGGCGACCATCTATGGACAGATTTATCCTCATTATGAGTAAATGTTATTCCATGATTGAATCGGGCAAAAGAAACGTTTGGATAGTCTTGTTTGAATAGTTGAGTGTAATATTCAGGTATTGTAAACTCAATTACTTTGGCTATATCTTTGTAGTCTCGCAGAATCCATAATCCGCGTCCGATGCAGTTCACTTGTTCTTTTTCTGAGAGTGTATCGAGATGTTTGGCAATTATTTCTTCGTTCTCTCTGAGGGTTCCTGCGAGTTGCTTTTTTGTAACGCCAATTGTAGATGCGTTTTTCAGCGTTTTTATGATTTCTTCTTCTAAAGCCACTCTAACCCCCCTCAGCTATTATATTAGTTTCTCTCTTATAACGTCGTCGGTGATTCGGTTTTCCACCAGATCCATGTTCCTTTTCCAGCACCAACCGTTTCCCCCCCAAAGGTATCGCTCTGAGACACCCTATTGCATCGTGGATTTATAAAAACTATCCAAAAATTAAAACTCATAGTTAACAAAACCAGAACCCTAAATCATCAGCTCTCAAAAAATCAAAAAGGTCATGACAAATAACTTAACAGTATCTAATTTTAGGAAGATTTATTTTTTTGGTTAGCAAGTGTTTGGGTTACAGGTAACAAAACTTGAGCATCAAAGTAACCAGCAGAGCATCAAACATTGAGTATGCGATACGAGATGTCATAGCGTACACTACACAGCTAGTGGAAGATGGCAAGAAAATCTACTACCTAAACATCGGTGACCCAGCGGCATTTGATTTTAAAACACCGCAAAATGTTAAAGATGCCTTATGTAAGGCAGTACAAAAGGATGATAATTACTATTCGCCTTCAGAAGGAAGACTGGACCTCAGAGAAGCAATCGTTAGAAAAGAGAAAAAAGTCAACAACGTTGACATTACAGCAGATAAAGTGCTGATAACTGAGGGTATTTCTGAAGGAATACAGATGATTCTTGGCGCCCTAGTTGAAAAAGGCGATGAAATTCTCTTTCCAGGCCCTACTTACCCGCCATACATTTCTTATACGAGGTTTTTTGATGGCACACCTGTTGCGTATGAAACTATAGAAGACGAAGGTTGGCATCCGAACATCGATGACTTAAGAAGCAAAATAACCAAGAAAACACGTGCCATTGTAATCATTAACCCTAACAATCCGACAGGTTCAGTTTACGATGGAAAAACGATTAAAGAGATTCTTGACATTGCAGGAGAACATGACCTGCCGGTGCTGTCTGATGAAATTTACGACCAATTAACTTACGAGAAAGAATTCGTCAGTGCAGCGTACCTTTCTAAGGATGTGCCAATTGTTGGGTTAAACGGCTTCTCCAAAGTTTACCAAATGACTGGCTTACGTTTAGGCTACATGTACTTTAAAGGCGAAGGCAAACAACTCGACGAACTCAAGGAAGGTGTTGAGAAGGAATGCCGCATACGCATTTGCGCCAATACGCCCGTGCAAATAGCAGCAACAGAAGCGCTCAATGGGCCCCAGGAAATGGTGAAAGATATCGTTGACCGCCTCAAGCAGCGCCGCGACTTCTCCTGGAAACGACTAAACGAAATCGAAGGCATAAGCACCACCAAACCTGAAGGCGCATTTTACATCTTCCCCAAAATCCACGACATCGGCTCAAGATGGAAAACCGACATGGACTTCGTAGTCCAACTGCTCAAAGAAACCGGCGTGCTCATCGTTAACGGCTCAGGCTTCGACCCTGTTTACGGCAAAGGTCACGCGAGAATAGTTTTCCTGCCGCCGATTGAAGAGTTGGATGAAGCGTTCAACGCGTTGGAGCAGTTTATGAAGAAAAGCAAAAGAAAGAAACCGTAAGAGCATACAAAGCTTGTTTGCAAAGCTGCTTCTACCTACCCATCCCTCATTTTTGAAATAGAAATCCACCAACAAAAATGACCTACCCTCTACCCTGCCTACTTTTTAAGCGTTGTTTAACTAGTTAAAAAGTAGTCCCTCCTCCCTCTACTGAGTTGACCTAACCCATAGAGGTATACTTTTTCACTTTTGTCAAAGCCGTTTTAATGCAAATGCCATAAGGTAAATTTCAATAAGTGGGTAACTGTTTACTTCATAAGGAGAAGTAAGCTTGAAGGGAACATTAGCAATTACATTTATTGCCATTTTGTGTTTATCTATGTTCTCAGCATATGCGCCAAAGGTGAATGCTCAACAGTCTTCCGCAGACTGGCCAATGTTCCGCGCGAACCCGTCTCACAGCGGCGCAGGAACAGGCAATCCAGTGCTTGCTCCCACGCTACTCTGGAAATCCATCATCGCTAATTCGGCTACCGGTGGCCTGGTTGATTCGTCTCCTGCAGTTGTCAACGGCGTAGTCTACATAGGCTCCGCTGTGGGTGCAGTGCCTGTTGAACAATCAACATCCGCTAGCATAACAGCGGGCGCCGTTTATGCTTTGAACGCTACCAACGGCGCCAAACTATGGAATTATACTACAGGTGGCCTTGGGTTTGAGTCGTCTCCTGCTGTTGTCGGCGGCATAGTTTACATAGGCTCCGACGACGGTAACGTTTATGCTTTGAACGCTACAAACGGCGCAAAACTCTGGAATTATCCTACCAGCGGCGGGGTTTTTTCGTCTCCTGCTGTTGTCAACGGTGTAGTCTATATAGGCTCGGGTGATGCTAAAGTTTATGCTTTGAATGCTGCTAACGGCGCTTATATCTGGAGTTACACCACTGGTGGCAATGTCGAGTCGTCTCCTGCTGTTGTCAACGGCGTAGTCTACGTAGGCTCATATGACAATAACGTTTACGCTTTGAACGCTACAAAAGGCGACAAACTCTGGAACTACACAACCGGCAGCCCGGTTACTTCGTCTCCTGCTGTTGTCAACGGCGTAGTCTACATAGGCTCCAATGACCATAATGTTTATGCTTTGAACGTTACAAACGGCGCCAAAATCTGGAACTACCCCACCATCGACTCGGTTACTTCATCTCCTGCTGTTCTCAACGGCGTAGTCTACGTAGGCTCATATGACAATAACGTTTACGCTTTGAACGCTACCAACGGCATCCAACTCTGGAATTACACTGCCGGCAGCATTGTTTCTTCGTCTCCTGCTATTGTCGGCGGTGTAGTTTACGTAGGCTCGTTGAATGGTAACGTTTATGCTTTGAACGCTACAAGCGGCGCAAAACTCTGGAATTACAACAATGGCTTTGATGAGTCGTCTCCTGCTGTTGTCAACGGCGTAGTCTACGTCGGCGGCGGTAACAACGTTATTGCTTTAAGAACTTCTCATGCGTCTCCTTCAACTAAGTCGTTTAACACTCTATCCATTGTAATCGGGGGGATAGTTGCGGTCGTAATTGTTGCCACAGTGGTTTTCTTAATGTTTCGAAAGAGATTGAAAACTAAAATGACAAACCCACCGCCTACACCACAGAACTCTGGCTCAGTTTCCATTGTTTAAATATTCCAAAGATAGTTTTTGCAAATAAGACCAAGATATTAGCAGCAGAACCTGTTGCTCTTTTTTGAATGGTTGCTGTCAGGTCTCGAATTGGAACAGTTTGAAAAAACATAATTTGTTTCGGTTTGAGTCTATGGGAAATAAACCTATAACTGTGATTACTCCAAGTACCAATGTTAGGGAGACAACATTACGAATCAAAATGAAACGAGTAAAAATGAAAGAAATCATAAGTTGAAGCAAGAAAGAAAATTAGATTTTTGTGCCCTGTGTTGGGTCTTCGATTACTTTTTGGAATTCAGCCATCAACTTCTTTGTTATGTGTCCGGGTTTGCCTGTGCCGATTTGGCGCTTGTTAACTTCGCGTATGGGCACCATTTCCATGGCTGTTCCGGTGAAGAAAGCTTCGTCAGCGGTGAACACCATGAACGGCGTTAGATTGGTCACTGTTAGTTTTATGCCGAGTTTAGCGGCAAGTTTCTCTGTGACTTCAGCGGTGATGCCTGCAAGGGCGCCTGTTGAAGTGGGCGGAGTTAATAATTCGCCGTTTTTCACGATAAAAATGTTTTCGCCTACGCCTTCAGCTACGTAACCGTTGCTTTCAAGGCAGATGGCTTCGTCAACGCCGTTTGCGTTTGCTTCAATTTTTGCAAGGACGCTGTTGAGGTAGTTGAGTGATTTTATTTCATGTGAGGTTGCATCCACGGGGTTTCGTCTCACCCAAGAGAACATTGTGGTGATTCCGTTCTCTTTCGCTCCGTCTGCATGCAGCATAATTTTGTCAGTTATGATTATTACTGAGGGTTTGGGGCATTTACGTGGGTCTAATCCAAGGTCGCCTACTCCTCGGGTAACTACCAAGCGAATGTATGAGTTCTTCAACTTGTTTCTCCGCAGGGTTTCAACGACGGCTTGGGTCATTTCCTCCTTGGTTAAGGGAATTTTCAACGTTATCACATGTGCTGAACGGTACAGGCGGTCAATGTGCTCTTTAAGTTTAAAGACAATGCAGTTGTACTCGCGAATTCCCTCAAAAACGCCGTCACCATACAAGAGTCCATGGTCAAAGACGGATATTTTAGCCTCTGATTTAGGATAATATGCACCGTCAACGTAAACTACCAATTCACTCATACTGTTCTCACTTCGTCACTAACTGTTTCATATTATTCGATTATTTGATATAGTTTACGCCAATGATACCTATAATTCGTTTATCAACCGTGGAATTGCGGTCTCTTGGAAAGGTAAAGCGGCAACGGCAAAGGTTTGAAGGGTTTGCCAGCGATTTTCTCAGATACTTTTGTTATTAATTGTTCAGTGGTCATTTTTTGCTGTTGACCCTTAAGCTCCCGGTCTCGGACAGAGAGGGTTTCTGATTCAACTTCTTTTTCGCCGACAACGATGATGTATGGTACCCATTCCTGCTCGGCTTCGCGGATTTTCTTCTGTAGTGTCGATGCACTATCGTCGATGTCTACGCGTATGCAGTGGGAAGCGATTTGCCCTGCAAGCTCATCCACTTTATCCATAAACTTGTCAGATATTGGAATAAGCCGCACCTGAGTTGGCGAAAGCCAAAGCGGAAGCATCGGCGCCCTACCAGCCATCTGCTCACGGTAAGCTTTCTCAAGTAACGCGTAGATGTCTCGTTCGATGGCGCCGCTTGGGGAACAGTGCAGAATCAGCGGGTACTGTTTTTCGCCTTTCTCGTCAACGTAGGTTATTTCATAGCGTTTAGCGTTTTCCACGTCGATTTGGTCTGTGCTGAGTGCTGCGGCTTTGTCTTGGTTGTCAACGAAGTTGATGTCCCATTTGAGGATGAAATAGAAGAACCGCTCGTTCCACACTTCAGCCAGCATGGGTTTGTCGAAATTTTTCGCTAATTCAGCAATGAACTCCTTATGTTCATCGTAGAAGCCCTTGGTGAAGCGCATGGCTACTTCGTAATCGTCTTTTGTTAAGCCTATGTTGCTTAACACTTCCATACTCATGTTAAACCGCGTCAAGAACTCTTTCTTCGCCTGCTCAAGGTCAGTGCAGAAAGCGTGGCAATCAGGCATCGTGAAAGCTCGCAGACGTTTTAAGCCGACGACTTCACCGCTTTTTTCACGCCTAAAACTGTAACGTGTTAACTCGTATAGTTTCATTGGCATCTGCTTGTAGCTAAACTGGGCATCATGAGCCATAAGGAACTGACCAAAGCACGCGGCAAACCGCAAGAAAAGCTCCTTGTCCTCGGACTTCAATACGTATTGGCGTGCAGGGAAACGGTTTAAGTAACTTTTGAGGCTTGGGTGGTTAAAGTCATACATGATTGGGGTTTCAACTTCCATGGCGCCGTACTGACTCATGCGAAGATTGACATACTGTTCAAGCAATGATTTTATCATGCGCCCCTTTGGGTACCAGCGGATGTTGCCTGGATCACTGCCTGCTTCATAATCTGCGATTTCCAGCCTCTTCATCAACGTAACATGAGGCGGCATCTGAGTGACTGCCCTAGCCTTCTTAATTTCATACTGAGAGAACTTTTGCAGGTTAACATGCCCCTTAAACTTGAATTCTTCAACCGGCACCAATGAGCCATCGGGCAGGATAATGTGCCAGAAAGACTCCATCTTGTCCTCGGCTTTTAGTGCTGCAGAAACAGGTTCTTCTTCTTTTTTCGCTCCACCTTCAGCCTTAGCTTCTATCGCAGGTGCATAAGAGCGTGCCTGCTCAGCAAGCGGGTAACCTTTAATTGAGATGGTGAATTGCTTGTTCCAGCCAAATGGAGCGCGGTAGGTTTCGATTCCTTTGTCTTTAGCGTAGGCTTCCATGGCTTTTATAATTTTGAGGGCTTCGCTTGGGTTACTGAGGTTGCTGCTCAAATGTGCAAAGGGGTAAATTAGGATGCGGTTCGTTTTCTGTTTACCTAGAAAAGCTCGGATGTCGTCGATGGCTTTCTGCGCTATCTGAGTGTTGTCATCTTGCTCTATGGCGATGAATAATACTACGACTTCTTCTATGCGATTTTCTTTTTGCTCCGCTTCCTCAGCAATAGCGATTTCTTTTTGGACTGGTTTGAAAACTATAAAGTTAGAGTGTAACTGGAGTATTCGCATGGCACTTCACTCTTCTTAGTGACCGTAACGCCACTTATCAAGCGTTTTATCTTTTTTCGTCTTTTTCTTATATTCTTTATAATGCTCTTTGCAAATGTAAGCACGCTTTTCCCTGCTGCTAACATTTAAAACAGCCTTGACTTTGTCAACTGATATTGAACGGGCAGCTTCTCTACCGCAGCCTGACACATTGCATTTAACTCCCTTTTCTATGCGTCCCACAGTCAAAGCCTCATGCATATTAGTTTACTACGTAAATATACGCTATTGCTTAAGTTCCTTTTCATACAAAGAATTGGCTCTCAGATAAATTTCTTCTTTCGTGCCGAAATAAGTCGGGCCAATTCCTTCGACGACTACCGAAGCCGCAGCTGAACCGACACAAGCACACCATACTGATTCTTTTTGGCGTAGGTACTCGGTTAAGAAGCCGCCTACGAAAACGTCTCCTGCGCCCGTCGGGTCAACTACAACTTGTGAAGGGCATGCTGCAATATTGTATTGTGCTCCCTCGACTGAGAGCACTGAGCCTTTGGTGCCCATGGTGACGATGACGGTTTCAACTCCGAAATCGTGAATTGCTCTTATTGCAGGTTTAAGTTCAGACTGGCCAGTTAACGCGTAGATCTCGTTTTGGGATGACTTGTAAATGTTGATTAAACCAAGTATTCGTTTGTCAACCGAAGCGTTTTCTGTTACGTTTCCTGCTTCGTCGAAGCTTCGAAGTAAACCCTGAGGGTCAAGCGACAGTATATCTGCGCAATGCTTCAGATGCTCAACTACTTCGAATGATACTTCGTTGGCAATGGGCGCAATATGAACTGCCTTAGCATGCAAATCAGCTGGTAAGTCAGCTAAGTTTATTGGTGCTCCTTTACTTTTCAATTTCAGGGTTCTATCAGACAAATCTGCATTGTAACCCAGCTCAAAACATGTGGTCGGCTCATTTGTAAGTTTAATTACGCCTGAAACGTCGATGCCTTCTTGCCTTAGCCACCACAGGTAGGCTTCTGGAAAATTCCCGCCTACTTTGGAGATTACAGAAGCTGTTGCTTCCAAACGTTTAGCGGCAAATGACGTGTAGGTTACAGCGCCGCCTAAAACAACAAATGGGGCAGTTCTGCTGGGTAATAGAATTGTGTCGATTGAGAAGTGACCAATAACTGCTACATCTACGTTTTGAATCACTGCCCAACTCCCTTCATGACTAATAGGACATCCAAGAGATATAAATAAGGATTAAGAATTAAGATTGAAGCAGCAGTATAGCTTTCGCCAAATCACCCTGGCATTCCTCAAGGGCTTCTTTTGCTTTCTCTAAGCTTTTGCCAGTTTGGTCTGCCACCAGTCTCATGTCTTCTTCAGAGAACGTTGGCTGCGTAGCCTTAGCGGTTTGGCGTTGGGATGGGGCTTGCTCTGAAACTTGACCGCCGATAACCTGGTACATTTTTTGCCCTTGCACTTCTAGAATTGCCACTTCCGGCTCATCGATAACTATGTCTTTGCCGCTTGTTCTAATTATGACTTGTTGAACGTCGGGTACAGAATCCATGTTCATGCCCATACGTTGCATCAAACGTTTTTGCTCTCGAGGGTTCATGCGTTTATGCGTAGACTTCACTTCCACCAAGTATTCTGCTGTAGAACTTCATAAACTTAACTTTCCTTGCAGCCATGCCGCACCTTAACTGCTACGCCTGTTTTAAAAGCAGTCATCTCCACGCTTGAAAGCAAAGCCCGCCCAACCGCCAAAACATTCCCTGCCTCATCCTTGACGATGACCTCATCTTTGGCGCGAATCTCATCATCAACCTTGACTACGTGAACAGCAAAAACGTCCCCGCCATCAGCAATGAACTTTGAAACGTCGTTTTGCACTGTAACAAAACATTTGGCAAAAGGTAAATTTTCAGCCGTAAACTTGGCTGCTTTAATGCTTAAAGAAAACAAGCTGTCGGTTGGGCGGAGGGTAGCTAATCTTTCGCCGTTTAGGTTAATGAAGCGTATTCTGCCTGTTCTGGGAGAAAACTGTATTTCAATATTTTCAGGAAAAAGCTTTTCGCCCACGCCTTTTCCAAACTGGTAGTCAGCAATAGCCCTCACTTTGCCAAGTTCGTTATCCACGTTTTCACCATCGATTAGCTTTTTGTTTTCGACAAGTATAAACATAACAAGATAATAAAGACAGTGAAAGGTGAAAGTTTACATTGAGATGTGAAGTCTGCGGACACAAAATTCATGATGAACCAATAACGGCAGTAATTGAAGGAGCCAAACTAACCGTCTGCGTTGAATGTTCAAAGCATGGTAAAATAATACATGAAGAAGAGGTAGCCCTTCCCCCAAAAAACCTCAAAAAACCGCAGGCTCCTGTTACAATGGTTCAAAGGAAACCAATTGTTGCTAAAGTGGAAATCACTCAAGAACCTGCCGAAGACTATTCAAATAAAATAAGAGCGGCGCGGGAAAAATTAGCGCTTACCCATGAGGAACTGGGCAAAAAAATAAACGAGAAAGCTTCAGTTTTAAGAAACCTTGAAGCTGGCAAAATGGCGCCAAACAACCAGCTTGCCGCAAAGCTTGAACACATGTTAAAAATCAAGTTGCTTGTTCCCATCTCAGAAGAAAAAGTCCCTCAAATTCCTCAGTCCGCCAATCAAGAATTGACTTTGGGAGACCTTATTAAGTTAGATAAGCAAGGCGGGGAGGCGGCCACAGAACGAAAGCCGTCATAGTTCAGCGTAGGCTGAACCGTGAAGAGTCAAGTTTAGATGAACTTAAAAGATTAGCAGAATCAGCCGGATACACTGTTGTAGCCACACTAGAACAAACCAGACCGCCTGATGCACGGTATCAAATAGGCGCTGGAAAAGTAGAAGAACTCGCCCAGATGGTGCAGGAAACTGGTGCTGGAAAAGTAATTTTTGACAACCAACTAAAAACTCGCCAAACATACAATCTAGCAAAAGCAACCCACGTAGAAGTCATCGATCGCTTCCAACTCATACTTGAAATCTTCAATAGAAGAGCCACCACAACAGAAGCCCAACTTCAGATTCAACTGGCAACTGTGCGAAACGAACTCAGGCACGCCAAGGAAAAAGTAAGATTAGCCAAAGGAAGCGAGCAGCCTGGCTTTATGGGTCTTGGAGCCTACGAAGCAGACGTTTACAGAGACGCCATAAAAAGGCAAGTCCAAACAATCCTAAAAAAGCTCACAAAAATCAGGGAAAAAAGGGTGCTTCATCGAGAGAGGCGAACGGAGCTTGGCTTCTTGACTATTTCGCTTGCTGGATATACGAAGTCTGGGAAAAGCTCCTT